>JAVVVD010000004.1:0-187852 GCA_036652795.1 Clostridia bacterium
GTTTGATTTGCTCACAAAACATCTCCTTATCCGGAGCAAGCGCTTCATCGCACATTGCAGGGCAATTATCCGCAGAGCCATCGTCCACCAGAATCAGCTCGTACTGCCCATATGTTTGCTGTAAGATGGAGTCCACGCATTGGGAAAGAAACGCCTCCGCCTTGTAGACTGGCACAATAATGCTTATCACAATCTCACTCCTTAGTGCTAAAACGAAGCAACCAAGCTAGGCTCGTTTAAAGCTAAAATATCGCCGTCCCCAATGTCTAAAAGAGACCTTATCGAAATGGTATCAAACATTGACCTGTATTTCAAGAACTTATCATAATCCATCGCATGGGCAACTATCGTCCATATAAACAGCAATCGGATATTTCATCGTTTGCAGGCTTATCCTATACGCATCAAATGAAAACTCCCCTGCGCGGCGCACAGCGTTCTTCATCTTGGCAAACTTGCCTGGCACGGCCGGTATGGCAAGGTCTATTAGCGCGCAGGGTGGTGCGTATACGGCATCCCTGCCATCGAATACTACAAAAGTGATATTGCATGTGTCGGCCATTATTTCCGCCGTGTTCACCGCCACACGCTCCTGCCCGCCAAGTTGCAGATTGGGCACAAGAATCAGTAGGTTTTTCACAGAACATCTCCTTAAAGGCTTTGATAAAAGCTTGTGAGGGTTGCTGCGCTATGGCGGATATCATAGCCCGCCCCACGGATTACTTCCTGCATATTCTCTCGTGCAGTTGTGGATGCCGCCGCGATGGCGGTATCAGCCCATGTTTTTACATCATCTGACAGCGCTTCTCGCTGCACCAAATCAGATAGACACACCTCCTGCGTGATGGTATCGGCAATTATGCATGGCAAACCGGCGGCCTGGGCCTCAACTACCGTAACCGGCAAGCCCTCGTACAATGAAGGTAGAACAAATACGTCCATCGCCTGCATCAAATCGGCTACATCGGTGCGAATGCCCATAAAAATTATCTCATCCGTTAGCCCAAGCCGCGCTGCTTTTTGCTCTAGCTCCTCACGAAGCGGCCCGTCCCCAACCAGCAACAGCTTGCTCGTATGGCATTGAGCATGGAGCTGCGCAAAAACATCCAATAGCATTACATGATTCTTGACTTCACAAAAGCGCCCCACATGACCTATCACAAGTGCGTCAGGCGCAATATTCAGTTCATCACGCATCTTTGCACGCAATCTGGGAGAAAAACGAAAGAGATCGGTATCGATAGCATTTTGCAAAACACGAAAATCCGCTTTATTGCGGTATAACCACTTTCCTGCCGCTTCAGAGCAGGCAAACCGGTAATCTGCAATTCTATAAAGCGGTCGCTGCACCCAATCCTTAACCATTGCTGACAGCCCAATCCCATTAGAGGTGCTATGACTGTGGGCAATGGTGGTCAGTCCATGCTTTTTTGCAATAGATAGATAGATTGAAGCAGTACTGTACTGATGCCCATGGATTATATGGTACGTTGGGTGAGCGGCAAAAAAGCGATTGAGCCACCTGCAATATGTAATGTGGTTAAAAATTTTATAGCGAGGCGCACAAAACACCTTGCCGCCCAACGCTTTAATCTCATCATCATAGTCACAGGCATCTTGCGTATGAACCAAAAAATCGAATTGAATCTGTTTGCGGTCTATTTGGCGATACAGATTCATAATCATAGTTTCCGCTCCGCCGCGGCTCATACTGTTCACCACCTGAAGAATACGTATTGGTTCCATAATAATTCCCCTTATTTAATGCAATTGCCGCCGGATACCGTTATCAAGTCTATAAGGCCGCTGATAATCCAGCATTGCTCTTGCTTTGCCGGTGTCAACATTGCTGTGACGCCGCCTGCGCAGCACGCTGCCCCGTGTCACCTGATTGGGCGCGCACAGTCCGCAGGCTTTCCGGCATGTGTCCAATTACTTGATGCCTTACTGAATAAATTCATGTGTACATCTGCTAAAAAAGCATCCATATTCATCAAATACAATGTGTTGAATTTAGTATGCGCAACAGATTTTTAGTGTCAGCCGTCTGCTCGCCGTTTGCCTACGTTGGCACGGCAACAATTCTTTCGCATAGATTTACGCGTTGAGCACCTCTTGATAAACTTTGAGCATCGCATCATTCACATGCGCCGTATCAAATCTTTCAATTATTTTGGCATTATATGCGCCCATTTGCCGCCTAAGCTGCGCATTATCCGCAAGCGCAGTAATCGCGCGCGCAAAGCCGCCGGCATCATCCGGCGCTAGCAGATAACCGCCCTTCCCTTCCTCAATTAAATCCGTATTGCCCCTTATATTGGATACCACGCACGCAAGCCCTGCCGCCATGGCTTCCATCAGCGATACAGGCAAGCCTTCCCGAAATGATGGATGACAATATATGTCCGCAGCCCCGCATAGCAGATGTACATCTGAGCGATATCCCAGCAGATGTACCTGTTTCTCCAGCCCGAGCGTCAAAATTTCCTCATGCAGCTTTGCCGATAAACGGCCTGTGCCGGCAATACAATAATGAAGATTGGTATCATGCAGTTGTGCAAGCGCACGCATAACTACGCTGAAATTTTTATTTTTATTTAGTTCGCCCACCGAAAGGCACATGCAGGCGGAAATAGGTATAGATAGCGACTTGCGAACAGCGCCACACTCCACCGATTCAAGTGCAAATTTTTTATAGTCCATGCCAACCCCAGGAACATATACGACCTTCTTTGCATGCAGATTTCGCTTTGCCAGTGCATAGTCCTCTTGATTGATCGTAATTAGCACATCCGTCCAGTGGGCGCACAGCCATTCCACGGGATAAAAAAGCAGCCAGTTTTTAAGCGGCGCGCCCTTGTAAAAATGCAAGCCGTGGGCTGTATATATCACCTTTGTGCCCGCGCGGCGCAGCTTGCGCGCAGCCAGGCGGACGTATGCCGAGGCATTGGGTGTATGTGTGTGGATAAGATCATACCGTTCCTTGCGCAGCAGCCGCTTGAGCGCTAAATACGCCTTGAGGTTATCCGGATTTAGCGGGCTTCGTGAAAATGGCAGGGGATGGACTGCACAGCCCAGCGCCAGAATTTTTTTCGGGAGTGGGTCTTGCAGCCGACAGGCAAGCTCCACAGTGTGTCCCTGTGATTGCAGCAGTTTGATATGCTCTGAGAAAAAACCCATTGTGGCAGCAATTGTTGTTACATATAAAATCTTCAATCTGCCAATCTCCTTAGATTGCTTTATTTCGCCCTATAACGATGGAAAACTTTCTTTCAGAAAATCGGTTCACTCAGAACGCAACTTGTTATAAACCCCTGCGGAAAAATCGCTCCCTTTATTATGATACGAACAAAACCTTTTCAACTGAAACATGCGGCCATTTTAAATTTACGCCACATCAACTAATTCTCCTTGCAGGTACCCCTACATATGTCCCCGGTTCACATATATTTCGCACCACCACAGCTCCAGCTCCCAGTGTTACTCTTTCGCCAATTGTAATGTTGTTGATAACTACTGCACCGGCTCCGATGTGGGATAGCGCTCCAACTTGTACTGTTCCGCACAGAACTGCTTGTGGAGAAAGATGGACATAATCGCCAACCGTATTATCGTGTTCTACGATTGCGCCTGTATTGATAATGCAGTGTTTGCCAATAATGCTAGACGCATTTATCACCGCGTTTGCCATAACTACAGTTCCTGCCCCAATTTTAACATCCTCTGAAATTTGTGCTGATGGATGAATTGCTGTATACCACCGTGCGGCAAATGTTTCGGCCAGTAATTTGCGTGTTTCATTGCTTCCAACGGCAAGCACAAATGTGGCTTGTTCACGATAGTTTTCAATTGCGCAAATCGGCCCCAATACCGGGAGTCCACACAGAAAGCCATCTTGTGGGTTATCATCCAGAAACCCAACAACGGCATCACCATTTTTTTTGATGATGTCCATAATCACCTTTCCATGCCCTCCGGCGCCTAAAATAATGACGTCTTTATTCATGCTCAGACACCTGCGTTCCTCGAAACGGCTCCATGGTCGCCTCTCCTGCTTGTGCAATACCTTCACGGCATACAACTTTTTTTACTGTGGCGATAATAACGCGTACATCGCCTAAAAATGTCATCCGGGATACATACTCTACATCCAAGTCGAACTTATCTTCCCAAGACAGTGTATTGCGGCCATTTACCTGTGCCCAACCGGAAAGTCCGGGACGGACATCGTGGCGGTGATGCTGTTTTTCGTTGTAAAGTGGCAAATACTCCACCAGCAGCGGCCTGGGTCCTACCACGCTCATATCACCTTTGAGGATATTCCACGTTTCCGGCAGCTCGTCAAGGCTAGTGCTCCTAAGCAATTTACCAAACTTGGTCAGCCGCACCTCATCCGGCAGAAGGTTCCCGTGCGCATCCGTATCGTTTGCCATGGTGCGGAATTTATAGAGCGTAAATATTTTTTCGTGCAAGCCCGGCCGCTCCTGTTTGAATATCACCGGACTGCCCAGCTTTATGCGCACCAATACAGCAACTATAGCGTATAGCCAGCAGAATGCAATCATAGCTACCAACGCGCAAATAATATCTAAAAATCGTTTAAAGTATTTTCGATACATAGTATTTCACCCTCCAAACAGGCTTCTAACGACTTTGATAATTCGCTCCATGTCTTGCGCGGTGTTTTTTATATCGCTAGGCAGGCACAGGGACGTATCAAATATATCCCCGCCCACCGATGTTCCGTTTTCTCGCAGCGTGATAAAATCACGATCCGCAAACACGGGCTGCATATGCATGGGTTTCCATACCGGACGGCACTCGATATTTTCCGCGCTCAGCGCCGCCATTACCTGCGCAGGGACAACGCTGCTCTTATCTGGATCAATCGACATGCAGGATAGCCAGAAATTCGGCTCGCTGCAAGGCAGATACGGATTCATAGATACAGAATCAATGTCTGCAAAAGCTGACCGATAGGCTTCATAGATTTTTTTCTTAAGCGCACGATGCTCGTCAATATGCAAAAGCTGACCCCGTCCTATGCCGGCAACAACATTGCTCATGCGATAGTTGTAACCGATTTCCTTATGCTCGTACCAGGGGAAGTGCTCACGCGACTGAGTCGCCCAAAAGCGCGTTTTTTTTACAGCTTCTTCATCATCAGATAGCAGCATGCCGCCGCCCGATGTTGTAATCAATTTATTACCGTTGAATGAAATGGCGTTGTATTGGCCAAACGTGCCTGTTTGTCTGCCCTTATAGGTGGCGGACAGGCTCTCGGCCGCGTCCTCAATAAGCGTTGCGCCGTGGGCGTCGCAGATTGTGCGGATTTCGTCAAGCCGTGCAGGGATGCCGTAGAGATTTGCACAGATGACGCACTTGCATTGTGGGTATGACGCAAACGCCTTTTCCAATGCCCTTGGATCCATGTTCCACGTATCCGCTTCGCTGTCAATGAACACCTGAACCCCTTTTTCATACGATACGGGGTTGACTGTAGCTGAAAATGTTAAATCCGAGCATAGCACAACATCGTCCTGCTGCACGCCCGCAAGTTTAACAGCCATGTGTAGCGCCGCTGTGCCTGCAGATAACGCCGCACCGTAGCCTATGCCTATATATTCGGCCATCTCACGCTCGAAACCGTCCACATTTGCACCCAAGGGGGCGATCCAATTGGTGTCAAACGCCTCCTGGATGAAATTCAATTCTTCACCATGCATAGTAGGGGAAGACAGGAATATTCGCTTTTCCACCGCTTACCTCCTCACTTTAGAATGCATCGATAGCTCGGCCTTTTGCCGCTGGCATGATATTATACGGTTATTCATTCTTCAATCAAGTTACATTTACAATATAATGCGTTTTTTCATTTGCATACGGCGCTGCGGCGGTACCTACGGCCTATCATACCCGTTTTTTCAAGCGCCATCACTATTAGTGGGATCAGCACAAGCTGGATTGCGATTCCCGGCAAGCTCGTTATAAACGCCGCGGAAATCCAAATATTCATTGAATATTCACCCGCATTGAATATCAGCGCATTGGTCGCGCCATAGATAATCCTGCCTATGAGCATCGATGTAATAAGGGATATATATATATCCCCCAGGAGTCTGCCCGTACGCACATGTCTCATCATCAACCCACACATAAGTCCGTATACGCTAAGCTCGCATATCATGCTGGGAAGATAGGCCACAGGCGGCATTCCGGATATAACGCTTGAAAGCAGCGGAGCCAATATACCGCACGCAAGCCCATACTGCCATCCGCATATCAGCCCGCATAAAAGCACCGGTATATGCATTGGAAGCAACACGCTGCCCGCATTCACAATTGGATGAAGCGCCATTGGCAGCACTACGCCAAGCGCAACGCATAACGCAGCTAAAACCAATCGTTTTGTTTTCATCATTTTATCTTATCCCTCCAATTGTTATCATTACATAAATTGTATCACAATATCGGCAGTGAACATATCTATTTTCGGCTGCACGCTTGGAGCGCAATAACCCAGCTGTCAAGCGCACTTTGGTGATTTCTGCAGCAGATGTTTTCCTGCGCAGTTACGCCCATCCGGCTGATTGCCATATATTCTCCGCTACAGCGCCCGAAAGCAGCATGGGCGTTTGAGGCACAATGGCTATATTATCACGCAGTATATGTGTATCATTTTAATTCAGCCTTGCAGTTTTCAATCCCAAAAACGAGCGCAGCTGCCGCTCCATCTCCGCTTTTTGGCTCAGCCAAATATAGTGCCCCGCGCCTTTTATATATACCATCTTGCCGTTGCTTACCAGGTTAAATATCTGCTCTGCCGGCCAATTGGGACGAAGATCATTTTCAGCGCACATAAACAGCATACGCATAGTGAGCTTTGAAATATCTTTGTATATGGTTGGCCGCTGAATATACTGCCGATATGATTGATTACCCTGCCTGTTTGCCTCGCCATTTAGCTCGATTTGCTCTGGCTGGATTTCATCGCCGAATTCTTCGCGCCTTACATGATATGCGGCAGACCATTCGCGGTTACGCTGAAGCCCATTGCCCGCAATATACAAAACCGACTCAACAAATTGCGGGTATTCCAGCGCATAAAAAAGCGCCAGATTCGCGCCCCATGAGTGTCCGCCGATTATCCATTTGTCTATATGGTAGAAGGCTCGGATTGTCTCCAAGTCCATCAGCGCCGTCCCGATATCATAGTTTTCGTCCGCATCTGATCGGCCGCAGCCGCGCTGTTCAAAGCGGATTACGCTATATCCATCCTCCATCATCTGCGAAACATCAAGCATATAATCGCAGCAGCCCGGGCCGCCGTTGCAGAGCATAACGTATCCTTTCACGTTGTTTCCGCGTATATCCGTCCATAGCTTTATCCCATTGCTGTTGACGAAATTCTCCATTTTTTCATCACCCCGCAAAAATCAAAAATAATACGTCCGATTCCTTTATAACAGCTGAAAATTATATGCCACCGGCATAACTTTGATTATCCTTGGCTGCGCGTCTGTTACAGCACAACCACTTCATATACCGTCAACACCGCACCATTTACCTTAAACCTTACGTCAAAGCCTGCAAATTCAAACCCATATGGCATATCAGGATCGTTCTGATAGGCGGGACGCGGATCCTGCTTTAGCGATGCGATCAGCGCCTCCTGCTTATCTAGCGGTATCAAACGCAGCCATTTATCGTCAAATACCACCTCCAGCGCGCGCTCACAGCAATCGCCGGCAAACCCGTTCACAGCGTCCGGATGGCTATCCGTAAACGAGAGATACGGTTTAATATCATATATCGGCGTGCCATCCATCAGGTCCGCTCCGGAAATGTGCAACACTGTGCCAAGATTGCCGCGCGGTTCCATACCCTCAAGGCGTACTGAGGAGAGTCCGATTGAGTTGGGTCTAAACGGAGAGCGAGTCGCAAATACGCCCATCCGCATTTTTCCACCCAACCTTGGCGGCTTTACCATTGGCGACCATGTATCGCGCGCGGTCTGCGAAAATCCCCAAATCAACCATATGTACGAAAACCCATCCAAGCCGCGCAGCGCGTTTATGTCGCGGTATTCAGGTTCAAATATGATAATTGCCTTTTGCATTTCAACAAGGCAGCTCTGGCGCGGTATGCCAAACTTAGTTGTGAAATCGCTGCGTATCCGTGCGATCACATGTAACGGCGCATTTTCGTTCATTGTTACCCCTGCTTGCCCATGGAATTTAAATGCCGAATATGGTGCGGCTTTTTAAAATCGGCTATCGCAAAATTATATCACAACATACACGTGCGTTCTATGCCCGCAACGGATATTGGCAGCATAAACTCAGCCCATTTCCCCGCCAAAAGAATAAAAAATGACCCATATCCTAATACGAGTCACTTTTTATGGAGCTGATACCCGGATTCGGACCGGGGACCTCGTCATTACCAATGACGCGCTCTACCAACTGAGCTATATCAGCATTATGCATTTTTCAAATTTCCGAACATATTATTACCGATGATGCGCTCTGCCAACTGAGCTATTTAGCATATTATCGATATAATAAATACTATTGCGAACCGATGAATATTATAGCCAATAAATACGCTTAATGCAAGGTCTTTTTCAAAAAAGCCAAAATAGTGCCGCTTACTTATTGTCGTGTTTGCAGGCGCTGTCCCATTTGACACAATCCCGCATCACTGTAAGCTCAGCATATTCGCCACCGCGCATCAGCTTTGTAGCTGTTTGTGTAAAGCCAAACGGCAGATACATCGCAACCTCATCAGCCAATACCTGCGTAGCTATAACGTCACCGCCAAGCTGCTGCGCCTTGTACAGCATCGTACGCAATACAAGGTCGTCATATGGCAAACCGCGAAAATCCGGCATCACGGCTATTCGGTCAAGCCGCGTCAACTCGCCATCCGGATACAGCCGTCCCGCGGCGATCGGAGTGTCCGCTTCGTCAGAAACGTACAGATGTGCAGCTATGCCATCGAACCAATCGAATTCCTCTTGCTCGGCTATACCGCGTTCTTGCACGAATACCGCTTCCCGCACAGCGCGGGCATATTCGAATTTATTGAGCCCTAAGCTCCATATCGCTTTAAACATAAGAATATCTTACCGCGCTTTGAGAATAATGTAAACAGCATATTATAGCTATTGCCTGTAAGGTCGGTATGCTGTAAAATATCAATTGTAAAGTATGCTGTGAAAGGCGGTCCAAAATGGAAGAAGAAAGAGATTTTGTTGTGTTTACCGATGATGACGGTAACGAGTTTGAGCTGGATGTCATAGATTACTTCGATTATGAGGATCAGGAATACGCCGTGCTCATGGATCTGTCTGAGCTTGATGAAGGTGAAGACGATGCGTGCACCTGTGAAGACGAGCAGGATGTGTATATCATGAAAATAGTTGTGGATGGCGATTCCGAAGAATTCTTGCCTGCCGACGACGACAAGATGGAGGCACTCGCTGCAATCGTTGAGAAGCGTCTTGCCGAATGTGATTGCGATTGCGATTGCGATTGCGACGATGAGTGCGAAGGCACTTGTTCGTGCGATGGCGGTTGCGAATGTGGTTGTCACGAGGAAAAATAATTCATTTTCAGCGCAACATCATAAACCTCAAAAAAGGGCGACAGTTCGCCCTTTTGGAGTTTAAATCAAAAAGTGAAAGGTGGTTTCAGGGTAGTGGAATCATATACTCAGTTTCATGCGAGCGATTTTCGCCGCATAGGTCGTGATAAGCTGCAAGGGCATTGGGGAGTGTCCCTTGCGGTAACATTGATTGCAGGTATAATGGGCGCATTTGGCGGCAGCGGAGGCTCAAGCGTTTCCTCAGGCTCGTCCGTTTCATCGTCAGTTGTTGGCTCCTCAGCGATTGATGGGGCTGCAAGCGCTCCTGCGCTTGATGGAATGCTCTCGGGCGCGGATACGATCGTTGACCAGCTTACGCAAAATCCGTTCATTGTATCCATGCTTGTCAGCTTTGTTACAATAGGTATCATCATAGGTATAGCGCTTGCGCTTATCGGCGCACCTACGCTGCTTGGCCATTGCAGCTATTATACCCAGCTTTGCAGCAATCAGTCACCAAGGTTTCAGGTGCTTTTTTCCCGCTTCCGTATATTTTGGAAATCTGTGGGGCTTAAACTGTTCATGGGATTGTTCGTATTCCTATGGGCTCTACTGTTGTTTGTTCCCGGCATAGTCGCCGCGTACCGCTATACCATGGCTCCTTACCTTATGGCACAAAACCCCGAGCTTGGCATACGTGAAGCGGTAAATATGAGCAAATCGCTTATGGCTGGCCACAAGGGCAGGCTGTTTTGCCTGCACATCAGCTTCGCAGGATGGATCATACTTAGCATATTCACTTTCGGCATCGGTCTTTTATGGCTTAATCCGTACAGGTATGCCTCCGAAGCCGCTTTCTACCTTGACCGCAGCGGCCAGGGTATCCCCCTCAATGCTGCGTAACATTGACCGGGCAGGCCGCGCAAGCATGCTGCGGCTTGCCTTTTTTCAGGAGGGATAATATTGGATCTTTCAATTCAGATGCGCAGTATAGATCTGCTCGTCAAGCTTGCACGGCATGACATTGCGGATATTCCCGCCTATGGCTATACCCTGCAAAAGCCGCCAACTCCAAGAGCTATCAACCCCAAGCCGCTGCCGCGAAGTACGCCGGAAGCGCAAGGCGTAAGCTCCACGGCTGTGGAACGGTTATTTAGTGAGCTTGAAAGTTCATCCGCGCTTGCGCCGCACTGCCTTATGCTGCTGCGTCACGGCAAGGTAATAGCCGAGGGCGGTTTTGCTCCATACCGCACGGATATGCCGCACATGCTCTATTCCATGAGCAAAAGCATTACGGGCACAGCCATAGGTATGGCTATAGACGAAGGACTTATGTCGCTTGAGGATAAACTTATAGACATATTCAGCGACGTTACTGGTGCAATCGCCTCAAAAACCCTCAAAAACCTTACAATACGGCATCTGCTCACGATGAGCACCGGCAGCCGCTTCAACGAGATTGGCTCCATGCTGGAGGCCAACTGGGCAAGGATGTTTATGGAAACCCTTCCCAAGTTCGATGCCGGTACGGCATTTGATTATAATTCAATGAACACCTATATGCTGGCGGCTGCGCTGGTACGCAAAAGCGGCAAGAGTCTTGTGAATTACCTTAAGCCTCGCCTGTTCGATCCGCTTCACATAGAAGAATACACCTGGGAGACCTGTCCGCGCGGCATAGAAAAGGGCGGGTGGGGTCTTTCACTTAAAATAGAGGACGCTGCAAAAATAGGCCAACTCTACCTGCAAAACGGGGAATGGGATGGCAAGCAGCTCGTTAGCCGTGAATGGGTGAAGGAAGCAATCCGATCTCAAATAGCCACACCCTGCGGTGAATGCAAGGATGGCTATGGCTATCAGATATGGCTAAACGGCAAAGACGCATATCAGTTCAACGGCGCGTTCGGCCAGTATGTTATTGTGATGCCACGCTACGATGCGGTGATCGCATTGTTTTCCGGCAGTGCAAAATTATTTGCCGAGGGTACGCTTAATTCGCTTGTGCGTGCATGCTTTTTCAGCGCGGGGGATGCGCTTGCTCCCAACCCATCGGCCCTTGCATCGCTTGAACGCAAGCTGGCCATGCTGCGCCATCCATCGGGCTTTGCACACAATAATCTGGAGGCTGACAGCAAAGAGTTTCTGCATATATGCGATCTGCTTTGCGGGCGCGAATACCGGCTTAGCAACAACACCGGCGGGCTTTTCCCGCTCGGGCTACAGGCAGTGCACGGCAATTATACCCCCGGCGCCGATCTGCTGCGATTTGAAATAACGCAACACGGCCTTACCCTCACCATGTATGAGGGGACGCAGCGAAATACCATAACCGTGCGCCAGGACGGCTCATATGTTGAGCAAACGGTCTGCATGCACGGCGAACAGCAATGCGTAGCCACACGCGGCGAATGGCGGCTCACAGCGGCAGGCATACAGCTTGCCATATTTGCCTCATTCATAGAAACGCCCAATACCCGCGTGATCTTCCTGGAGCTTAAAAACGAAAAGCTAAGCGTAACCTTTTATGAATATCCGGCGTTGGATGCGTGCGTGGAAATGTTGTTTGAGCTTGTCGGTTATTCCAAGGCAGCCTTCTTCCGCCGCCTAACACCCGCACTGCAAAACATCCCAACTTTCAGCGGCGAAAAGTTCAGCGATGTGCTGCGCCGCTTCACAATTCCCGCAGCCCTGGGAAGTCTAATTAAAAGAAACTGAAGCTAAGGAGAAAAATTTATCATGTGTGGAATAGTTGGTTATGTTGGCGCCAACGCGGCGGCCCCGCTGCTGCTTGACGCGTTATCCAAGCTTGAGTACCGCGGCTATGACTCCTCCGGCATTGCGCTTGTTAGCAACGATGGCCTTTTTGTTAAAAAAGCTATGGGACGGCTGCATGTGTTGGCCGATATGATAGACGGCGGCAAAAATCTTACCCAAACCACCGGCATAGGCCATACCCGCTGGGCTACCCATGGCGAACCAAGTGACGTGAATTCGCATCCGCATATGAGCCGCAGCGGCCGTGTGGCACTCGTGCATAACGGCATAATAGAAAATTACGTTGAGCTGCGCGAGTTTCTTACGCAGCACGGATATGATTTTATATCCGATACCGATACCGAAATCGTTGCGCAGCTGCTGGATTTCAACTATCACGGAGATCCTGTAAACGCAGTGCGCGAAACAGTAAACCTAATCACCGGCTCATATGCGCTAGCAATAGTGTTTGCTGATTATCCGCGCACCATAATAGGCGTACGCAAGGATAGCCCCATGATAGTTGGCCTTGGCGAAAATGAAAACTTTTTAGCCTCGGACATACCAGCCATACTCACCCATACCCGCGATGTTATCCGCCTTGACGAGCAGGAGCTTGCGGTGCTTGATATCGGCGGCGTTACCGTGTTCGATCGGTTTGGCAATCGCGTTGAAAAAACGGTTGAACACATAACATGGGATGCGGCGGCAGCCGAAAAGGGCGGATATCCGCACTTTATGATAAAGGAAATACTCGAACAGCCCGTGGTCATAAAGAATACCATTGGCCCACGTATACACAAGGGATATGTCGATCTTGAGCTTACTCATCTTTCCGACGCCGACCTTGCCGCCGTAGACAGGATATACATCGTGGCTTGCGGCAGCGCATACCATGTTGGCGTTGTGGGCAAGGTCTACATCGAAAAGTATGCCCGCATACCGGTGACGGTTGAGTTGGCCAGCGAGTTTCGCTATATTAACCCCATAATAACCCCAAATACACTCACTGTAATAATAAGCCAGTCCGGCGAAACGCTGGATACCCTTTTCGCTATGCGCGAGGCCAAGAAAATGGGATCAAAGCTGCTTTCCATAGTCAACGTTGTTGGCTCCACAATCGCTGTGGAAAGCGATGATGTTTTATACACCCATGCCGGGCCCGAGATCGCCGTAGCAACCACAAAGGCATACAGCGCACAGCTTACGGTGATATATCTTATAGCGCTCAAGCTTGGCGAGCTTAAAAATAAGCTTTCTCAAGATGAGCTCTCCAACGCAATAGCGGATCTCAACATGCTGCCCGATCTTGTAGCCGGCCTGCTGAATAAACGCGAAGAAACGCAATACCTGGCCTCGCTGTATTTCAACTGCCACGATATCTTCTTTATTGGCAGGCATCTTGATCATGCTTTGGCGCTTGAAGGCTCGCTCAAGCTTAAGGAGATATCCTATATCCATTCTGAGGCATATGCGGCAGGTGAGCTAAAACACGGCACGATATCGCTTATTGAGCAGGGTACGTTGGTGGTCGCGCTGTGCACATATGCACCGCTTACCGAAAAAATGATAAGCAACATCCGCGAGGTGAAGGCACGCGGCGCCGTTGTTATAGCCATCGCGCAGGAAGGTACTCCGCTTGTGGAGGAGACTGCCGACCACGTTATATATATCCCGCGCAGCAGTATGCTTACGCTGCCTTCGCTATCTATAGTTCCGCTTCAGCTGTTTGCCTATTCCGTGGCGCTGCTAAAGGGTTGTGATATAGATAAACCCCGTAATCTGGCCAAATCCGTAACAGTGGAATGATAAAACGATTTACCATAAAACGCACTTAACAATAATACGGCGCGCAGGGCTATATACTCTGCGCGCCGTATTATTAAATTGCTATATTAAGCTTATATGAGCTTTCTTCCCATTAAAACGCCCATAATTGACGCCATCATTAGTCCGCGCGTCCACCCGCTTGAATCTCCAAGGCAATACAGCCCCTGTATATTGGTATTAAAGTCGCTGTCCATCTTGATGCGGTTGCTGTAAAATTTAAGTTCAGGTGAATAGAGCAGCGTTTCTATCGATGCAAATCCGGGTACAACCTGATCCATCGCCTGTATAAAATTGATAATATTTACCATCGCACGGTACGGCATGGCCGCCGTAATATCGCCTGCCACCGCATCCGGCAACGTTGGCTTGATATTTGACTGGGCAAGCTCCTTAGGCCATGTGCGTTTGCCATCAAGTATATCTCCAAATCGCTGCACAAGTATATGCCCCGCGCCCAGCATGTTGGTAAGCTCGCCGATCTTTTGTGCATAGGCGATAGGCTGGTTAAACGGCTGGTTGAAATTATGCGAACACAATATTGCCAGGTTTGTGTTGGGGGATTTAAGCTCCTTATAGGAATGTCCATTTACCACGGCAAGGTCGTTATCGTAATTTTCTTGGCTCACAAAGCCGCCGGGGTTCTGGCAGAAGGTGCGAACCTTGTTTTTAAACGGCTTGGGATATCCTATCAGCTTGGATTCGTACAGCACATCGTTTATCTTCTCGATTACCTCGTTTCTCACTTCCACGCGCACGCCTATATCCACCGTGCCGGGCTGGTGCGCTATGCTATATTCCATGCAAAGCTTCTCCAGCCAGTCCGCGCCCCTGCGCCCCGTGGCAACTACGATATGCTCAGCATACACTGAAAGCTCAGCATGTCCGTCCGTAATACAAACGCCCTCGCACTTTTCGCCATCCAGCAAAAGGTTTGTGCATTCGTAGCCAAACAACAGCTCCACACCGTGTTCGGCAAGGTAATTTTGAATGGACAGATATATCTGCTGCGCTTTTTCGGTGCCCATATGGCGGATTGGGCAATCCACAAGTCTTAGTCCTGCCTGTATGGCGCGCTTGCGTATATCCCTTACCTCCTGAGTATTGTTTATTCCCTCTATGTGCGAATCCGCACCAAACTCCAGGTATATTCCGTCTGTATATTCTATTGTATTCTGTGCAAGCTCCTCGCCTATCAGCGTTGGCAGATCTCCACCCACCTCGCAGCTTAACGACAACTTGCCGTCCGAAAATGCGCCCGCACCGGAAAATCCGGTAGTAATATGGCAATATGGCTTGCAGTTAATGCATTGCTTTGTTTTTAGCTTGGGACAGCGCCGTTCCTCTATAGCTCTGCCCTTCTCAACTATCGTGATCTTCTTTTTACTGCCGTTTCTGAGCATTTCAAGCGCGGTGAATATTCCCGCCGGACCCGCTCCTATGATTACAACATCCCTTTTCATATGTGAACTCCTCCAGAAAATTTAATACCGTCTTATAGGGTACATGTACCGTATGCAGTATAACATCTAAAACAGTATGATGGCAAATACCTGTGTAGCAAAAGTTCATGCTCGTTTCACATAATCGGCATAGAATGTCCGCAACCCGGTAGTATACTAATATCTAGCAAAATTGGAGGATATCGGATGATTAAAATATTCAAGCATTTAAGCATTAAAGAATGGCTCATGGCTGGTATAAGCTTGGTATTTATTGTGGCCCAGGTATATCTGGATCTTAAGCTACCCGACTTTATGTCTTATATAACGCAATTAGTTCAAACCGAAGGCAGCGCAATGAGCGAAATTTTGCGTTCAGGCGGCTATATGCTGCTATGCGCGCTTGGCAGTGTGCTGGCGTCCGTCATCGTCGGCTTTTTTGCGGCGCGCATAGCCGCAGCGTTCGGTATGCGCCTCAGAAGCAGCCTGTTTGATAAGGTTGAGGATTTTTCGATGCAGGAAATTAACGGCTTTTCCACTGCCAGCCTTATCACTCGCTCCACCAACGATATCACGCAGGTGCAGATGATTATCGTTATGGGGCTTCAGGTAATGATAAAGGCCCCGATAATGGCCGTATGGGCAATACTTAAAATAGCAGGCAAAAGTTGGCAATGGACGGCGGTCACGGGCGGAGCCGTATTGCTGCTGATGATGATGCTGCTTGTTATAATGACGTTCGTGCTGCCGCGCTTTAAAAAAATACAGCAGCTGATTGATGATCTCAACCGCGTTACACGCGAAAACCTCACCGGCTTACGCGTGGTGCGCGCCTATAATGCGGAAAGTTTTCAAGAGAGTAAGTTTGAAAACGCAAACGCGGCCCTTACGGACAACAGCCTTTTTGCCAACCGCATAATGAGCATACTAAACCCCGGTATGCGCATCGTTATGAACGGGCTATCTCTTGGCATATACTGGGTGGGTGCATACCTTATAAACGCTGCTGACATGGTGAATAAAATATCCCTATTTTCTGATATGGTGGTGTTTTCAGCCTACGCCATGCAGGTGGTTATGAGCTTTATGATGCTCACGATGATATTCATTATGCTGCCGCGCGCTTCGGTATCGGCACGCCGTATAAACGAGGTGCTGGACACGGAGTCAAGCATATTAGACGGCGCCGTGACGCATGCACCTGAAAATATAATAGGCGAGGTAGAATTCCGCAGCGTCAGCTTCAAATATCCGGATGCTGAAGAATATGTGCTGGAGGATATCAGTTTTTGCGCTCATAAGGGTGAAACCGTCGCCTTCATAGGCTCAACCGGCAGCGGCAAAAGCACGCTCATCAATCTTATCCCCCGCTTTTTTGACGTAACGGACGGACAGATACTGATAGACGGCGTCGATGTGCGCGATTATACCCAACATGCCCTGCGCAGTAAGCTTGGTTATGTTCCGCAGCGAGCCGTGCTCTTTTCCGGAACGGTCAGCTCAAACGTTACTTATGGCGACACCGGTGCTGCAAGCCCCACACAGGAGGATGTTGCACATGCGCTCGCAATAGCTCAATCGCAGGACTTTGTTGAAAAAATGGATGGCGCCTACCAAGCGCCCATCGCTCAGGGCGGCGCAAACGTATCCGGTGGGCAGAAGCAGCGGCTGTCGATAGCCAGAGCAGTATGCAGAAAGCCCGAAATATATATATTCGACGATTCCTTCTCCGCGCTGGACTACCGCACAGACCGAATCCTTCGCTCCGCACTCAAGCGCGAAACCGCCGGCGTCACAAGCCTTATCGTTGCCCAGCGCATAGGCACGATAAAGGATGCGGACCGCATTATAGTGCTCGACGAAGGCAAACAGGTTGGTGCAGGCACCCACGAAGAGCTTATGAAGCAATGCGAGGTGTATCGTGAAATCGCCTATTCACAGCTTTCAAAGGAGGAATTGGACGCATGAGCAAAAACGAATATACACTCGGTCAGTCCACCGCCAACACACCGCGCGGGCCCATGGGCGGTAGGCATGGCGGCATGGGGGATGGGCGCAAGGCAAAGGATTTTGGCGGCTCTTGGCGCAAGCTTCTTATATATTCAAAGCCGTATATACCCGCAACCGTTATTGCGCTGCTGTGCGCAATTGCGGGAACAGTTTTTACGCTCGTTGGGCCGGGGCAGCTTAGCAAAATAACCGACATAATACTTGCCGGCTTTAGCACCGGTATAGACATCAATGCGGTGCTTAGCATAAGCATAACCCTAGCTGTGCTGTATTGTGTGGGCGCGCTGCTTTCCTTCGCCCAGGGTTACATTATGGCCACGGTGACGCAACGGCTCTCCAAGGGGCTGCGCACCTCCATATCTCAAAAAATCAACAGGCTGCCGCTTAAGTATTTTGATTCTGTCAGCTATGGCGACGTGCTAAGCCGCGTTACAAACGATGTGGATATGATCGGCCAAACGCTAAATCAAAGTATCGGCGGGCTGGTGCTTTCGCTCGCCATGCTGCTAGGCTCGCTGCTGATGATGCTGCTTACCAATCTTGCCCTTACCGCAGCCGCAGTAATAGCCGCGCTGCTAGGCTTTGTTGGGATGTCGCTAATCATGAAGCGCTCTCAAAAGTATTTTATACGCCGCCAGCAGCACCTTGGCGAGATGAACGGCCATATTGAGGAAATCTATGCCGGCCATAATATAGTAAAAGCATACAACGGTGAGCGCGAAGCTAAAACACGCTTTAACCAAATAAATGATGAGCTATACCAAAGCGCATGGAAATCCCAGTTTTTTTCCGGCCTGATGCAACCCATAATGGCGTTTATAGGGCATTTCGGCTACGTGGCGGTATGCGTTACAGGCGCCATGCTGGCAATGAGCGGCCATATATCGTTTGGTGTTATCGTGGCGTTCATGGTATATGTGCGTCTGTTTACCCAGCCACTCTCCCAGATCGCGCAGGCGGCCACAAGTATGCAATCCACTGCGGCGGCCAGCGAGCGTGTGTTTGAATTCCTCGACGAGCCTGAGCTTGAGGATGAAAGCGGCAAGACGGTACGTCTGGAAACCGCAAAGGGCGATGTTACATTCAATCATGTAAGCTTTGGCTACACCCCCGAGCGCACCATAATCAATGATTTTTCCGCGCATATTGAGGCTGGACAAAAGATAGCCATAGTTGGGCCAACCGGCGCCGGCAAAACCACAATTGTAAATCTGCTGATGCGCTTTTACGAGCTGGGCGGAGGCGAAATACTGATAGACGGCACTCCGTTAAGCTCCCTCACGCGTGAAAACGTACATGCGCTGTTTTGCATGGTGCTTCAGGACACATGGCTGTTTGAAGGCACAATAAAGGAGAATGTGATATACGGAAAGCAGGGCGTCACCGATGCGGAGGTAACCGCTGCCTGTAAGGCTGTGGGTATGCACCACTTCATCCGCACACTGTCCCACGGTTATGATACTGTGCTCAACGACAGGGCCAACCTGTCTGCTGGGCAGAAACAGCTTTTGACGATAGCGCGCGCCATGGTGGAAAATGCGCCGTTATTGATACTTGACGAGGCCACCAGCTCCGTGGATACACGCACGGAAGCCCAAGTTCAGCGCGCGATGGATAAGCTATCCGTTGGCAAAACCTCTTTCGTAATAGCCCATAGGCTATCCACCATAAAAAATGCCGACCTTATACTTGTTATGAAGGATGGCGATATAATTGAAAGCGGTGCTCACGAGGAGCTACTTGCGCGCGGCGGCTTCTATGCGGAGCTATATAACAGTCAATTCGAGCAGGCGTCATAATTGATTATTCGCCTACTACTCGTGTGGCAGCACTGTGGAGGGTTTGATCTGTGATAATGGAAAAAAACAACACCTTAAATAAGAAGCAACTTGATGGGATCGACGGCTATGAAAAGCTAAAGGATTTCGTCAAGTTGGGGCATCTGTATCGCGGCGCAATTAAAGAGGTAAGCACCAAGCTTGAGATACTGGACGATGAATTCCAGTATATGTTTGAGCACAACCCCATCCACCATATGGAAAGCCGCATGAAATCCTTTCAGAGTGTGCGCGACAAATTAATCCGCAAGGGCTTTGAGTTCAGCACCGAAAACATGTGCGAGCATGTGATGGATATTGCAGGTATACGCGTGGTCTGCAACTATATCAACGACCTCTATTCGCTGGCGGATATGATACAGCAGCAGGATGATATTACATTGATCAACCGCAAGGATTATATCGCGCATCCCAAGGAAAACGGCTATCGCAGCCTTCACCTTATTGTAACCGTGCCTGTTTTTACCTCTAAAAAGCCTTTGAACATTCCCGTTGAGATACAGCTTCGCACAATTGCTATGGATATGTGGGCAAGCCTTGAGCATGAGCTTAAATATAAATCAGAAAAACTGCTGCCTACACAGATTGCGGATGAATTGCGAGAGTGCGCCACAGACCTTGCTTCGATAGACAAACGTATGCAGGAAATATACTTGATGGAATCCAATTAATGTACTTTACTACAAGATTCGCCTTGGTCCATCGCCAGCTATACCTGTATAGAATTCCGCAGCATAGCCTATGCGCCTTAGATATTCCTCGCCTATGCGCGCGCTGATGCGCTCCATCTGGCTTGTTTGCGCTATTGCCAAAGCACAACCTCCAAAGCCGCCGCCCGTCATACGCGCTCCGGCAACGCCCTGCTGTTCCCACGCGCATTCGACCAGCGTATCCAGCTCTGTTCCCGTCACATCGTAATCATCCCTCAGCGATATGTGCGATTCATTCATAAGCTTGCCAAACCCCATAGTATCGCCGTTTTGCAGCAATACGCACGATAGTGAAGCGCGCATGTTCTCATATACCGCGTGCTTTACCCTTTTGCGCTCAATCGGATCTGTAATAAGGCTCTTATACTCTTGAAACCCTTCGGGCGAAAGCTCACACAGCGAAGCGATATCAATCTTAGCCCTAAGCTGTGCCAACGCATGTGCGCACTGTGCGCGGCGCTGATTATATTTTGAATCCACAAGCTCACGCCGCTTGCGGGTATTCATTATTAGTATCCCATATCCCTCAAGCCGCATTGGAATATATTCGCAGTTGAGCGTGGCGGTATTTATAAACAACGCGCATCCGCTTCGGCCCATAGCTATTGCCATCTGATCCATTATTCCACACTTTACACCTACAAAGCTGTTTTCGGCGCGCTGCGAAATCACCGCAAGCTGCCGCATATCAATAGGAAACCCGAATAATTCCTTTGCTGCAAACCCCGTAAGCACCTCCAGCGAGGCTGAGGATGATAGCCCGGCTCCGTTTGGTATATTGCCGCAAACATACATATCCATCCCTGACATCAGCGCCATGCCCTGCTGTTCAAGCGCCCATAGCACACCCAGTGCATAGTTGGCCCATCCGTTCGTCCTATTTAGGCGCAGCGCATCCAGGTCGCATTCGATCATACCCGCATCCGGAAAGTTCTTTGAAAAAAAGCGCAGCTTACGGTCGCTCCGTCTGCGCGCCACGCAATATGTTCCCATCGATAGCGCGCACGGCAGCACATGCCCTCCGCTATAATCGATATGCTCGCCAATCAAGTTGATGCGACCCGGCGCGAAGCAGCAAACCGCACCGTCTGTTTGCGTAAATATCCGGCTAAAATCATCCGTAAGTATGCTTTCCATATGCGTTCGTCTCCATTGCGTCGGTATGTTTTTTTGGATTATACCATAAACTTCCTTTTTTAAACGCCTGTAAAACCGCCGTGCATGGATATTTTTTATCATACATGGCAATAATAAGCCAAGAAAATGGCCGGCAGAAGCCGGCATCGCTTTAAGGAGGCAAAACAATCATGAAAAGAGCATGGTCAATCATTTTGACAGCGGTATTGTTTGCTGCGCTGCTGACCGCCGCCGGCTGCAAACCGAAACCCACGGCACCCTCCCCATCGCCTGTGATCGCGGTTACGCCAAAGCCATCCGCGCCGCTTCCCACACCGCCGCCCGAGCCATCGAGCGTAGTTCCTCCGGTAGTATCGCCCGCGGCATCCCCAGGTACCACTGTAGAATCCACGATCAAGGGCTTTGAAGAGGGTAAGGTCGTTAAGGCTAAAGACGTGCCCGAGGTTGAAAAGGCCGTGAAAGCCAAGTACAAGGACGCCAAGATAAAGAGCATCACGATGGAGACCTATGAGAATAAGCAGATCTATCACGTTATCCTTGAGGCTGCCGTGGATGGCAACAAGGATCTGTGCGTAACCTCAGACGGCGTCGTTACTCCGATGACCACCCCAGCCCCATAAAATCCAGTTTATCCCCAATGCCCCGCTTTTGCGGGGCATTTTTTTAGCACATTGTTCATCCTTTCATAAAATGATACAATATTATGAATAAATTACAATCCTGTATATTACACTGGAGGGCGCAATGGATACTTTTTCATTGATAAAGGAACACAGCATAATACTGATTATGCGCAACCTGCCAAAGAGCAAGCTTCTTCGCGCCGCAAACGCGCTGATAAGGGGCGGCATACGCCTTGTTGAGGTCACCTTCGACCAACTGGGCGAAATGGATGATACGGCTGAAAGCATACGCACGCTTATAGATGAATTCGGCGATGCGCTGTGCATAGGCGCCGGCACTGTTATGAATATAGCTCAGCTTAAGGCTGCAAAGCAAGCCGGTGCAAAATACATAATCTCACCCAACACCGATCCCGACGTTGTGTGCGCCACAAAGGCTGCCGGACTTTTATCCATGCCCGGCGCGCTTACCCCTAGTGAAATTGTCAATGCGCATGCTCTGGGTGCGGATGTTGTCAAGATATTTCCAGCAGGGCAAATGGGATTAGGCTATTTTTCCGCGCTGCGCGCACCTCTAGCGCACATACCGCTTGCCGCGGTAGGCGGTGTTACGCCGGATAATATTTGCGCATTCCGCAAAGCTGGTGCGGTGGCATTTGGCATATCCACAGGTATACTAAAGCAATCGTTGGTGGATTCAGGCGCCTATGACGATATCACTGCCGCGGCGCTTGCCTATGTCGCCGCGCTTATGGGGAAAAGCTGATGCGGTTATTTATTGCGATTGATCTGCCCAAATCCTTTAAGGCCGAGCTGAGCCGCTTACAGCGCGAGCTTAAAGCGGTCAGTACAGGCGGACGCTTCGTACCCGAAAGCAGCTTTCATATAACACTGCATTTCATAGGCGAAAGCAATGCGCTGAGCGAAGCGGCCTCAGCTATGGCGGAGGCCGTGCGAGGCATACGCCCGTTTACGCTGCACCTTGGAGAATATGATAGCTTTTTACGCGGCAGCCGCACTTCATTTATTAAGGTGCTAGGCGAGCTTAGCGAGCTTTCCATATTACATGAAGCGCTGCAATGCACCTTGTTTGATGCGGGTTTTTCGCGTGAGCGCAAGGGATTAACCCCACACATTACGCTAGGGCGCAGCGTTGAACATGACATGGCCGCGCAGGAGGCCATGCTCCGTCTTTCACCCAATGCATCAATGACAGTGGATTCAATCGTGCTCTTTGAAAGCCGCAAGGAAAACGGCAGAATAGTCTACATACCCGTACACAGGCAAAGGTTTTAACGCCGGGAGGAAATTATTATGCCTGCAAAGCTTACCTTTGTTTTAGGGCGCGCCGGCAGCGGCAAAAGCCGTTATCTGCATACGCGTATTGCCGAACTTGATGCGCGCGGCGAGACCGTAGCAGTCATCGTGCCGGAGCAATTTACATTTGAAACTGAGCGCGAGCTTGCCGCGGAGCTGCCGGGCCTAATGAATATTTCCGTCTATTCATTTACTACGCTTGCGCGCAAAGTGCTTGGCGAGTGCGGCGATAGGACGGTGTTTTTGTCAAAGCAGGGCCGCCGAATGATGATACGTAAGGCGGCGGGCGAAGCGGAGCCCAAGCTTATGGCGTTCGCTCAAGTATGCACCCGCCCCGGCTTTGCAGAAAAATGCGATGAGATGTTTTCGCTTTTCAAGCGCTTTGAGATAGACCCGCCTTCACTCGTTATGGCGGCCGAAAAACTTGAAGACGGGCCGCTGCGCCGCAAGCTAACGGATCTTTCGCTGCTATACAGCGCCACCTGCGCCCAGCTTGAGGGTCATTACATGGATAGCGAGGATGCGTTCAGCGCGCTTAAGCTCCGCCTTCCGTCTTCATCCCTATGTGGAAAGCATATTGTAATAGATGGATTTGATCTGCTTACTGAGCAGATATACAGCGTTATAGGCTCTCTGATGCAGTTGGCTGACACACTTATGATATCCGTTCGCATGGATGACGGTGTGCGCGATGCAGCGGTGTTCGCCGCCGAGCGCAAGGCGTATACCCGTCTGCGTGCGCTTGCGCAGGATGCAGGCTGCGCCGTTTCCAGCGTACGTCTGCCGGATTCTAACGCCACTGTGGCACGCTATGTAAATCCTGCTCTCTCGCATATTGAGCACGAGGCCTTCGCCTACCCATTCAGCGTATATGCAGGCGAACCGCATGGCATAGAGCTATTCGCCGGCACGGACCGTATGGCTGAAGCTGAGGCACTTACAAACGCCGTTGTACGCGCGGCCAAACGCGGCATACGCTACCGCGATATGGCGGTGGTGGCCGCCGATATGGCCGCATACTTAAGCCCTGTTTCGCGCGCGTTGTGCGCACACGGCATACCGTTTTTTACAGACGCAAAGCATAAGCTTAGCATATTCGCCGCACCACGCCTTGCGGTTTTTGCGCTGCGCGCCGCCTCCCGCGGGTTTGCTCAATCTGACATAATCTCATTACTGCGCACGGGTCTTTGCGGAGCAGACCGCGGCGACGCCGAAATTTTCGAAAACTATTTGCTACAATATGGCTTGCATGGAAACGCGCTAACCCGACCCTTTGACAGAGGGCAGGTACCCCCACGGGCCGAAGCTGCGCGAAGCCTTATTATGCCGCCGCTTATCCGCCTTAAGGAGGCGCTTGGCGCGGGCGACACGATAAACAAAAAAACGGAGGCACTCTATGCCTACATGCAGGAAGTGGATATCCGCACACAGCTATATTCCCTCACCTGTGCTTTGCGCACAGCAGGCAAGCTTGAACTTATGGAGGAAAATGCGCAGGTTTACAACAAGCTGATGGAGCTGCTTTCGCAGCTGCACGCCATAATCGGGGATGCGCGCGTATCCTCAGCACGCTACATAGAAATATTCACCGAAGGGCTGGATGCCTACGATGTGGGCGCAATCCCAACCACTGCGGATCAGGTGCTCTTTGGCAGCGTTGGGCGCACGCGCGCGCGCAGTGTCAAGGCGATGTTTATCATAGGCGCGGCGGAAGGATTATTCCCCCATTTTTACCCAGACGATGATGTTATTGACGATGCCGAGCTAAGCAAGCTGCATGAGATTGGACTGACTCCATGGGACAGCAGCGCGGACAAATGCAGTGTAGAGCTTGTAAATACCTACAGTGCGCTTACCAAGCCATCCGAATATCTTTACATATCATATCCGCTACGCACAGATGGTGAAGCCTGTCTGCCCGCCGCCGTGGTAGACCGCATACGCGCGCTATTTCCTACCCTGAGTGTGCAAACAGATCTAGCCGCCCACACAGCGCCTGTTGATGCTGAGGGCGGCTTTACGGAGCTGATATCCAGCCTGCGCGAATTCTGCGAAACCGGTAAGCCGGATGCTCAGCTTGCACCGTTATATTCATATTACGCTCATGATCCGCGCTATAAGGAGCGACTTGCGCTGGTAGAGAGCGCACTGTATGACAGCGCCTCGCCCGAGCCATTTGGCATGGAGCTGGCACTTGAGTTATACCGCAACATAGGCTATGGATCCGCATCCAGGTTGGAGTTATATAACGCCTGCCCCTTCAAGCACTTCGTGCGCTATGGACTGCGTGCATTGCCCCGCCGCGAATTCACCGAGCGCAAGCCGGATGAGGGCAGCTTTTGCCATGAGGCGCTGGCCACATTTGTTGAAAAAGCACGCGAAATGGATATGGCGGCCCTCGATAACGAACAGGTGTGCGCCATATTGGACAAAATACTGCCAAAGCTTATTGAAAGCCACAACAACGGCATATTCCTTGATACCGCAAGAAATCGCGCACGTTGTGCGCTGCTTATACGCCGCATAAAAACCACGGCGTGGGCGCTTACGCAGCAGCTAGCCAGCGGCGGTTTCCGCGTAGCGGGCACTGAGGTGGAGTTTGGTGATGGAAAGCCGCTTCCTGCGCTGCACATCATTGAGGGCAACCGTGAATACCGCCTAAGCGGCCGTATAGATAGATTGGATACGGCAAATATCGATGGTGAATCGTATTACCGCGTGGTGGATTATAAGTCCGGCGAGCGCACATTCGATTACGCTCAGCTGTATCACGGGTTAAGCCTTCAGCTGCCGCTATATATCGCGGCGGCCGGTGCGGCCGATTCGGCGGCGCATGCGGCAGGCATGTACTATCTGCCCATAAAAGATCCTGCCATAAATGAGGATACGCCCGAAGAAAAGCTAAGTGCAGAGCTGTATAAGCAGTTCCGCTTAAGGGGGCTTACGCTAAACGACCCGCGGGTAGTGGCCGCCACGCGCGGAGACGATGCGGAGCTTGCCGCAATAACCGCCCGCAGCGGTATGGTGAGTACTGACCAGCTCGACGCTGTGGTGGATTACGCCGCTTCCCGAGCGCGCACCACACTGCAATGCGTGATGGAGGGTCACGCCGAGACCGCGCCTATATATGATAAGCGCACAAAGACCACAGCCTGCAAATACTGTGATTACGCATCCGTATGCCGCTTTGATCCGCAGCTGCCCGGCTGCACCTATAACGTGACTGCGCCCATGAACGCCGATGCGTTTTTTTCCGCAACCAAAAAGGAGGAACAGTCATGAATTGGACACAGCAGCAACAGCGCGCCATTGAGGATCGCGGCAACCTATTGATATCCGCCGCTGCCGGCAGTGGCAAAACGGCGGTGCTGACGGAGCGTATTGTTCGCCTTGTGCGGGACGGAACCAGCATATCGCGCCTTCTGGTTGTAACATACACAAAGGCTGCGGCGGCCGAAATGAAAAAGCGCATAGCAAAGCGCCTTGCCGAAGCTGCCCAAGCGGACGAGCTTCACGCGCCGCAGCTGTGTGCTGCCGCTTGTGAGGTTGGCCGCGCCAACATATCCACCCTGCACTCCTTCTGCGCGCAGGTGCTGCGCCGCCACTTCCATGAGGCGGGGCTTGATCCGGCCTTTCGCATATGCGATGAGGCACAGGGCGAACTGCTGCGCGAGGATGCGCTAAACGAGCTGATGGAGGATCGTTACTCCAGCGACCCGGCCTTTGCTGAGCTTGTGCAGCGCACAGGCGATGATGAGCGTTTTGGTAATATTATAAATGGATTATTTAATTTTATGTTTGCACAGGAGCAGCCTTTTGCCTGGCTTGAGTATGCCGTGCAGCGCTATACACTTGATGCTGATGGACTTGCCCGCTCGCCCGAGGTAGAGTTGCTTGTGCGCTCTGCAAAAACGCAGCTCTGCGCGCTGCTGGACGCTTACCGCGCCATACGCGATGAGATTGCTGATGCTTATCCTACGGCTGCCGCAGTGATGGATGACGATGCTGCACAGCTTAGGGCGGTTTGTATCCGGCAAAGCTATGCCGACTATGGCGCGGCGCTGGAAAGCGTGGAGTTTAAGCGCCTTACGTTCCCAAGGGGTACGCCGGATGAATGCAAGGCCGTGGTAGCCGACCCACGCGACAGACTTAAAAAGCTTGTTAGGCAGCAGCAATCCGCCTTTGCCCGCACGCTTGCTCAGGAGGCCGCGCAGCTTGCGGATATGTATCCTCACATGCTGGAGCTTGCCGATGTAATGCGGGATTTCGTAGCGCGCTACGACATGCTCAAGCGCGCCGCATCAGTTATAGATTATCAAGATATGGAGCATATGACGCTGCGCCTGCTGAATGATCCCTCAATAGCGGCAGAGTACCGCGAGCGCTTTGAACATATATTTGTGGATGAATATCAGGACGCCAACCGCGTACAGGAGCGCATCCTATCGCTTATTAAGCGCAACGACAACCTGTTTCTGGTAGGCGACGTCAAGCAGTCGATATACCGCTTCCGCATGGCGGAACCGGGGCTTTTCCTTGAAAAATATCATGCTTACGATGGCACAAACGGCACACGCATTGACCTCAATGCCAACTTCCGCAGTACGGATGAGGTGATAGAGGCAGTTAACGCGGTGTTTTCGCGCATAATGAGCCGCGAAGCGGGCGAGCTGGATTACGATGACGCCGCCGCGCTTACGGCGGGACGCGGCGTGAAGGGCGGAGTTGAGCTTAATATAATAGGTGGTTCTAACGCATCGAGCGATGAGGAGGACACAACCATATTTGAGGATGCTGAGGCCGAGGCCATGCTTGCAGCACAGCGCATACATGAGCTTATGGATGGCTCCTTGTGCGCAGATCCATCCACGGGGGAAATGCGCCCCTACCGCTATTGTGATTTTGCGATACTTGGCCGTTCTGTAAAAGCCGTAGCCGAAAGGTGGGCGCGGACGCTATCGCTATGCGGTATCCCCGCATATGCCGATATAACGGGCGGTTATTTTTCCGCGGTGGAAATTCGATTGCTTATGGATATTTTGCGCATAATAGACAACCGCCGTCAGGACATACCGCTTGCGGCGGTACTGCGCTCGCCCATAGGCGGTCTGGATACGGACGAGCTTATAGCCCTGCGCAGCGGCACCGATGCGGATTTTTTCGATTCGCTTACAGCTGCGGCGCAAAAAGATACCCCGCTTGGGGCAAAGGTCAAGCGCATCCTGGCGCGGCTGGATGAATGGCAGGAAGCCTCCTGCCTTATCAGCATTGAGCAGCTCATATGCAACATTATCGATGAAACAGGCTATTATGAATATGTATCGGCGCTTCCTGGAAGTGCGCGCAGAGCAAATCTGGACGCGTTTGTTGAGCGTGCCCGCAGCTATGAGAGCGGCGTTATGGGGCTGCACGGCTTCATAGGCTTTATGGAAAGGATAAAGAATACCGACACACTTGGCAGCGCACAAACCGCCGGTGCGGATGTGGTACGCATACTATCCATACATCGCAGCAAGGGCCTTGAATTCCCCGTTGTGCTGCTGGCAGGCCTTGGGAAACGCTTCAATCGCGAGGATGCAAAGCAGAGCCTGTTGACGGATTCCCTTGGCATAGGCGCGCGGCACACATTGGAGAATCGCAATATAGGCACGCTGTTTCGCGATGCAATACTGTATAAAAAGCAAATGGAAGATCTTGCCGAGGAGATGCGCGTATTATATGTCGGCATGACTCGCGCGCAAAACAGGCTTATAATGATAGGCTCGTCAAGGGATGTTGCAAATCTTGTGCGCCGCTGCGCCCTGCCGCCCACCCCCGCGCTGATTACCCGCTCAAATTCTCCGCTGGAGCTTGTGTTGCTTGCCCTCATGGATACGCAAAGCGGCAATGCGCTTCGTGCAGAGCTTAAACTCGGCGCAAGAAATACGCCGCTTGCCGTACCCATAAACATATGCGCGGCAACGGCGACAGACCTGTTTTGCCCGCATATACCGGAGCGCCAATATCGAGCGTTTACAAGCAGCGCCGCAATTGTACAAAGCGGCTATGCGGACGAATTTAAATGGGAGTATCCCTTCATTGAGGATACGCTGATACCAGGTAAGCTGTCCGTATCCCGCCTGCTTGGCAACGCTATAGATATGTGCGAGCACCCTGATTTTATAATCGCCCCACTGCACGCCGCCGACAGCGGCACTGCGGCGCACATTCTCATGCAGCACATAACGCTTGCCGCGCACAGCGTTCAAAGCGTGCGCGATCAGCTTGGTATACTTACCGGTTCGGGCATAATGACAAAGGAGCAAGCGGCCGCGGTGTATGCACCCGCAATAGTGCGCTTCTTTGCTTCGGCACTTGGCCAAAGGCTGATTTGTGCAAAGCGGGTGGAGCGCGAGCTTGAGTTTAACGTGCGTTTGAGCGCGCGCGTGCTGCTTGGTGCGCCGACAGACGAAACGGTGCTGCTTCAAGGCGTTATAGACTGCTGCTTCCTCGAAGAAAACGGCTGGACGCTGATAGATTATAAAACTGATTTTGTGGTCTCTGGCGGTGCGGAGCAAGCAGCGCAGCGCCATAGGCGTCAGCTTGAGCTATATGCCATGGCGCTCACACAGCTTACGGGGCAGCCTGTTGCTCACAAATATATCCATTTCCTTGGCACAGGCGAGAGTATTGCGCTATAGTGTGCGCCTATTTCTGGCTGGATTGGAAGGTAAAGTATTTGGCGGGATCCACCGCCACGCCCTTTACATACAGTTCAAAATGCAGATGACTTTTCTGGGCGCACTCGGATACGGCAGTATCCCCTATATAGCCTATGACCGTGCGAGCGGCAATGCTTTGTCCCTCCTTTATTGGTGGCTTTTCCTTGAGATTGCCATAAAGCGTTTTGCGCTCGCCCGAGTGTGAAAGCAGCACGCATACACCCAATGCATCGTCCTTAAATATGCTTTCAACATTGCCCGCATAGGCGGCGTAGACCTCATCGCCCTTCTTCGCGGCAACATCCGCGCCTCTGTGCGTCATCCACTGATCCAGCGTGGCGGAATAGATAAGCTCGTTTGCCGCAAACCTCCATATTATTTCGCCCTGTACCGGCGCTACGGAACTTTCCGGCGTTGGCGACGGCTTGGCTGGTGCTTGCGTAAAATCCGGTATTGGCGTTGGCGTTGTTATCGATGTAGGTGTTGCACTGGGCCTAATCACTTGATTGAGCCGCTCATCTTCAGACTGCGAAACATCCTTTGCAGGCAGCTTATCCTCCTGCTTTTGCGGCATAAGCGCAAAGAATGCCGATACGCCCACAAGTGCCAGACACGCTATCAGCACCAGATAAATACCCTTCTCCCGCATCAAACGGATCGCCTTTAGCTTGATGGCACTTAGCTTTTCGGCTCTGTCATGTTTATCCATATATCCACCTCTTTCGGATTTTTTGTTGCGACTTTATTTTTCCCACAAAGAGCGGTTTTCAATCTTTTTTCACAATGTAGCCCTTTCATGGCACTGCTTTTGTGCTATAATAACTTGAATTAGTATAGAATTGTCGGCGGATCGGTACACGGCGCCGACTATGAGGAGATATAGATGGCAAAGAAATGCACGGTGGGCGGCCAAGCCGTTATGGAGGGTGTTATGATGAAATCCCCAGACGGCATCGCAATGGCGGTGCGCAAGGCTGACGGCAGCATCGTTACCGAATATAAGCAACAAAAGAGCAAGGCGCAAAAGGGTACGTTTTTAGGCTGGCCGATTGTGCGCGGCGTGGTTGCGTTTGTAGAATCGCTGACTATCGGCGTTTCTACAATATCACGCAGCGCAGAGCTTTCGGAGGATGGATCGACGGAGGAACCGACTAAATTCGAAAATTGGCTTTCCAAGGTGTTCGGCAAAAGCATCGAAAAAGTGGTAATGGGCCTTGCGGTTGTGCTGGCCATTGGATTGTCAATTGGCCTTTTCTTTGTGTTGCCCACGCTTATAAGCTCCCTTATATTCGGCAAGGCCGACGCAATCGCCCCAATATGGAAAAGCCTTACCGAGGGTGGCGTGCGCCTGATCATATTCATATGTTACCTGTTATTCTGCTCGTCCCTCAAGGATATTCGCCGCGTATATATGTATCATGGCGCGGAACACAAGACCATCGCCTGTTATGAGGCTGAGGAGGCGCTTACGCCCGAAAATGCCATGAAGCACAGCAGGCTTCATCCGCGCTGCGGCACAAACTATCTGTTTCTGGTTATGGCGGTGTCAATATTGTTTTTTGCTATGGTCGGCTGGAGTGAAAACTTCCTTTTGCGCCTTGCTACCCGCCTTGTGTTTTTGCCTATTGTGGCAGGACTTTCCTACGAGGTGCTCCGATTTGCGGCAAAATACGATAATATACTTACTAAAATAATCCGTGCGCCCGGAATGGCACTGCAATATATAACCACACGCGAACCTGATCCGGATATGATAGAGGTGGCTGTAGCCGCCTTCAATCTGGCGATGAATCCGCCCGAATCGCACGCAGCCACACCACAGTCTGCCGAATGATTGCTCAAAATCAAAGCAGTATAGCCGAAACGCTCAAGCGCATTACAGCCATGCTGCGCCCCGTTGCAGCTGAGGAAGCCGCGCAGCAGTCGCGGCTTTTGCTCTGCCATGTGCTGGGCTTTTCGGATGCGTCCACACTCGTTAAAAACATGTTACAGCTGTTTCCGCAGGATCGCACGGATGCGCTTGATCAGGCGTTAGCGCGCAGGCTTGCTGGCGAGCCGCTGCAATATATACTTGGCGAATGGGATTTTATGGGGCTTACGTTTCAAGTGCGCCCAGGCGTACTTATACCGCGTCAGGATACGGAAACGCTGTGCGAGCATGCGTTGGAATTGATACGCCTTAACGCTTACAATAGCGCGTTGGATATGTGCTGCGGCAGCGGCTGCATAGGGATAAGCCTTGCCGCGCTTTGCGGCATCAGCATTACGCTTGCGGATATCAGCTTAGAGTGCATATCGCTTGCCGAGCAGAATGCCAAAAGTCACGGTTTAAACGCGGCACTCGTGCAGAGCGACCTATTTGATAGCATACATGGTACGTTCGATCTCATAGTGTGCAACCCGCCGTATATCCCCGCGCATGATATGCCCTCTCTTCAGCGCGAGGTGCGGCATGAGCCTGCACTGGCATTGTGTGGCGGAACGGATGGATTGAATATATACCGCAGACTTGCGGCAGTATATGCACTTCATCTAAATGCCGGCGGCGCCCTGCTAATGGAGGTCGGCATTAATCAAGCGCCCGACGTTATAGCAATATTTGGCAAAGGCCATACTATATGTGACATAAACGGCATAGAGCGCGTTGTGGTTGTTGCATGATGTTGTATGATTCGTATATAATATGTCGAATAATTTTTTGCGAGGTAGCCCATGCTTAATAAGCTCCAGGGATTAAAAGCACGATATGATGAAATTACGGCGCTGCTCTCCCGCCCGGACGCGATGAGCGATCCGGCAGCGTGGCGCGACCTTTCTCGCGAGCATTCACAGCTTGGCGAGATAGTTGCCGTATACGACGAGTATACCCTGGCAATGTCCGCCGCCGCCGAATGCAAGTCAATGCTATTTGAAACTCAGGATACCGATATGCGCGAACTTGTGCGCGAGGAGCTTGCTGTGCTGGAAGCAAAATGCGATTCGCTCAATGATAAGCTAAAGTTTATGCTGCTTCCCAAGGACCCCAACGACGATAAAAACGTTATCATAGAGATACGAGCCGGCACAGGCGGCGATGAAGCCGCGCTCTTTGGCGCGGATCTATTGCGTATGTATCAGCGTTATGCCGAGCGGCATGGCTATAAAATGGAATTTCTTAACGAGAACCTCACTGAGATGGGCGGCGTAAAAGAAGTTGCGTTATCGCTATGCGGGCGTGGTGCATACTGCCGCATGAAATACGAAAGTGGCGTACACCGTGTACAGCGCGTACCCGAAACCGAATCCCAGGGACGTATCCACACCAGCGCGGCCACTGTTGCGGTGCTGCCCGAGGCCGAGGACGTAGATGTGGTGATAGATGCTAAGGATCTTCAGATAGACACCTACCGCAGCGGCGGCGCCGGCGGCCAGCATGTAAATAAAACTGAAAGCGCCATCCGTATAACCCATTTGCCCACGGGGCTTGTGGTGCAATGCCAGGATGAGCGCAGCCAGCACAAAAATAAGGATAAGGCTATGCGCGTGCTCAAGAGCCGCCTATACGAGCTGTATGCGCATGAGCAGGCCGGGCGCGAGGCACAGGAGCGCAAATCCATGGTGGGCAGCGGAGATCGCAGTGAACGCATCCGCACCTATAACTTCCCGCAGGCGCGCGTTACAGACCACCGCATCAACCTTACGTTGTACCGGCTGGAAAGCTTTATGGACGGCGATATGGATGAGCTTATTGATGCGCTGATACTAGCTGAGCGCGCTGCCCAGCTATCCGGCAACTGATACGATGTTTAGCGGCGACCATAGCTTGCTATAGTGAACCTATAGGATACAAAGGGGGGATATCAATGCAGACTCAGTACTTCAATGCCATCAACCAGCCTGAAAACGGTTCGCGTTTGGCGGGCAGCGTAATACGCGCCGGCGGGCTTGTGGTATTCCCCACCGAAACGGTTTACGGCCTTGGCGCCAACGGGCTTTGCGGCGAGGCTGTAAGCAAAATATTCCAGGCAAAGGGCAGGCCATGCGATAATCCGCTGATATTGCATGTTGCCCGAAAGAGCGATGTAAAGGAGCTGTGGAAGCAGGTCCCTGACAACGCACGGCTGCTTATGGATACATTTTGGCCCGGTCCGCTTACGCTTGTATATTTAAAGAGCGATAAAATACCCTGTGAGGTAACGGCAGGCCTTTCGAGCGTAGCTGTGCGAATGCCTGAGCACAAGACGGCGCTTGCGCTGATACGCGCATCCGGCGTACCCATCGCCGCTCCTTCTGCCAACATATCCGGCCGGCCCAGCCCCACCTGCCTTGAGCATGTGCGCCACGATATGGACGCAAAGGTGGATATAATAATAGATGGTGGCCCTTGCCGCGTTGGTGTAGAATCCACAGTGCTTTCGCTTGTAGGGCCGCCCACAATATTGCGCCCGGGCGGCATAACGCGCGAAATGCTTTCCGCCGTGATAGGCGATGTGCGCTTGAACCACAGCATATTGGAACCCCTTGGCCAAAATGAAGTTGCAGCCTCACCCGGCATGAAATACAAGCATTATGCGCCAAACGCCGAGGTTATAGTTGCTACAGGCGACGCACGGGCGGCGGCAAACAGGATATGCCATGAATATGACCTGCGCGAGAGTACAGGCAAGCGATGTATTATTTTTGCATCTGAGCAAACTCGAAGCTTTTACCATGCGCGCAGGTGTGTTATAATAGGCAGCAGAAATCAGCCTGCGTCAATGTGCGCTAATCTATTTGCGATGCTACGCGAATATGACGGCGCCGACACGATATTTGCCGAGGCACTTGAGACCGATGATATGGGTCTTGCCTATATGAACAGGCTGTTGCGGGCATCGGGCTTTACCACGATATAATAGGATTTTTTAACGAGGTGAACTACTATGAAAATCGCACTTGCGAGCGACCATGGCGGATTTGAGTATAAACGAATGCTCATACCGTTCATTGAACAAATGGGGCATACCATCATTGATTTTGGTTGTTATGACGATTCTGCCGTGGACTATTCGGACTTTGGTTTTATCGCTGGTGAAGCGGTGGCAAAGGGCGAATGTGACCGCGGCATTGTTATATGCAGCACCGGCATAGGCATGAGCATTGCCGCAAACAAGGTGCGCACAATACGCTGTGCGCTATGTACAGACCCGCTTATGGCTCGACTAACACGAGAGCATAACGACACCAATATGCTTGCACTTGGCGGACGGATAATCGGCGCCGAGCTTGCAAAGGAGATAGTCCGCGTATGGCTCTCCACACAATTTTCTGGTGAACAGCGGCACGCGCGCCGCATAGACAAGCTTTCCAATTATGAAAATAAATAATTTCTAAGGGGGCAATAAACAAAATGGATAGAGTGCATGTTATAGACCACCCTCTTGTGCAGCATAAACTTTCGCTGCTCAGAGACAAAAATACCGGCACAAAGGAATTTCGTGAGCTGGTCGAAGAGCTTGCGATGCTGCTGGCCTACGAGGCCACGCGCGATCTTACACTTACTGAAACCACAGTTGAAACTCCTGTCGCCATCGCCACAACAAAGGTGCTTGCCGGCAAAAAACTTGCCATTGTTCCAATACTCAGGGCAGGCCTTGGCATGGTGGATGGAATGATGAACCTGATTCCCGCCGCACGCGTTGGCCATATCGGTCTGTATCGTGATCCTGTAACGCTGCATCCCGTTGATTATTATTCCAAGCTGCCGCCAGACGTAAGCGAGCGCGACATAATAATCGTTGACCCCATGCTGGCCACAGGCGGCTCTGCCGCCGCTGGTATAGATATAGTTAAAAAAGCCGGATGCAAAAACATCAAGCTCGTGTGCCTGATCGCCGCACCCGAGGGGCTAAAGACCTTAACGGCCTTGCATCCGGATGTTGATATATTCATCGCCAATATAGATAGCCACCTCAACGACCACGGCTATATCGTGCCAGGCCTTGGCGATGCCGGTGATCGCCTGTTTGGAACAAAATAAATATTGCCCCGTTAAGAGCCGTATGCAACAATGTATACGGCCCTTTTGTAATTTTTTTGCCACATCAAAAATTAATAAGATAAATCAATATTCCGTTGCTATTTTGTTACAGTTTATCCCTTGCTCTGCGAACCGGTATGAGGTAAAATATAGTTTAACATCCGTTCTGAGGAGGTAAGTCATTTTGCCATCCATAATAGATAAGATATCGCAAACTGAAGATAACGCTGCGCAGCTCAAAAAGCAGGCCATACTTGAGGCTCGTGAGAGAATCGCCGCAGCAGAACAGGAGCGTGTTAAGCGCACCGTTGCCGCACGCGATGAAAGCCGCGAAACGCTTGCCGCCGCCGCAGAAAGCGCCGAGGCTGAAGGCAAATGCCTTGCTGCACAGATCACAGCCGAAAATGCGACTAAAGCCGACGCGCTATGTGAAAGCGCTCAAAAAAATACGTCAAAAGCGGTGGCATATATACTTGAAAGGGTGACAAAGGCATGATAGTCCCTATGAAGCGGCTAACACTCATTGCTATGAAGCAGGATGAGGAAAAGCTGATGCACGCGCTTCAGGACATAGAAGCGGTGCAGATCATCGCCTCGGGCGAGGAATGTGCCGATTCTGCGGCACTTGATGCGGCAGAATCCCGTGTGCAGCGTCTTAAATCAGCGTTTTCAGTGTTGCGCCCTTATGCCGAAAAATCAAAGCTGGGGCCCAAGCCTGAATGCACTGCGGCCGAGCTTGCTGCACTTCTCCCATCTTCTATTACCCTATGCGAACATATTGAAGAGCTTGAGCGCTCGCTTACGGCGGTGCGTGCCGATATGGACAAGCACCGTGCGCTCATCGCCGCCCTTACCCCATGGCAAGAGCTTTCATCCAGCATTGAGGATATCCATTCCACCCGCACAGTACGTTACTTTACCGGTATGCTTGATGCTGATGCGGTGGACATGCTTAGTGATATCAATGCCGCAATAGAGGTATTTGGCGATGGTCGTGAGCGCGCGCTGCTCATTGCCTGTCGAACCGATGATGCTGAAAATATACAGGCGGCGCTCAAAAGCGTTTCCTTTAACGAGTTTAGTTTTCCCAAGCTTACCGGAACACCTGCCGCAAACATAGCGTCATTAACGGCTGAGCTTGCAGAGTTTGCCGATAAAGAGCAATCGCTAATCACCTCTATTACCCAATACGCTACGCACCGCAACGAGATTGCGCGCGCATTGGACGCTTCCGTCATAGAGCGCGACCGTGAAAACGGCAAATGCGCGCTGGGTGCCACTGCCACAGCCTTTGTGCTTGACGGCTGGATACGCAGCGATGAGGAGGATACTGTTCGCAATGCGATCAGATCGATTACAGGGGACTGCTACATCGAATTGCGTGACCCTGCCGATGATGAGATACCGCCAAGCGTAGTAAAAAACAACCGGCTTATAACGCCGTTTGAATCTGTAACCAACCTTTATTCCAAGCCTGACCCGCGCGGGATAGACGGCACGCCGCTTATGGCGCCATTCTATTTTGTTTTTTTCGGTATGATGCTTTCGGATACGGGATATGGGCTTGTGCTGCTTCTTGGCTGCCTTGCATTCCTTAAATTTATGAAGCCGTCCGGCATGATGCGCGGCATAGCGGAGGTGCTATTCCTTGGCGGCATCTCCACGGTGGTGTGCGGCTTTTTCATAGGCACGTTTTTCGGCATGGATTGGAACACGGTATTCGGCACGCCAAGTGGCACATTCCCGCTGCTGTTTGATCCCATGATCGAACCTATGAGTATGCTGTATCTGTGCTTTGGCCTTGGGCTTGCACACATGCTGTTTGGCGTAAGTATAAAGGTCTACCGCTGCATAAAGGCCAGGGATTGGGCCGCTGCGATATTTGATAATGTCTCTTGGTTAATGATCGTTATAGGCATCCTTATATTTGCCTCACCCAGCCTGATATCAGGCATACCGGCTGTTGTCAGCAAAATAGGCCTGATAATGGCCATCGCCGGCGCGGCATTGATACTTATTTTTGCCGGACGCGGCAAAAAGCTGGCAAGCCGGGCGCTATCCGGCGCAGGCAAGCTATACGACATAACAGGCTACCTTTCGGACATGCTCTCCTACGCGCGCGTATTTGCGCTTGGCCTATCCACAGGCGTGATAGGTCAGGTGTTAAACACCTTGGGCTCCATGTTTAACAATGCGTTTCAAAATGGCCTGTTGATGCAGGGCATAGGTTTTCTGCTTACCGCCGCACTGCTTGTGGCATTGCATCTGTTTAGCCTTGGCATAAACGTTTTAGGCTGTTTTGTGCACTGCGCAAGGCTGCAATATGTGGAGTTTTATGGCAGATTCTATGACGCCGGCGGCAAGAATTTCACTCCCTTGGGCTACTCCACACGCAATGTGCGCATAAAAGCGCAGTAGGATTTCCTTGTATCTGAGGCTTTAAAGCGATATACGATATTTCAATATAAAAAAACATACTGACTAACAAGTATTTTAGGAGGATTTGAAAATGGAAGGCTTTCTCGGTATCGACAATATAGGCGTAGTTCTTGCGGCAATAGGCGCTGTGCTCGCCGCCACACTTGCAGGCATCGGCTCCGCTATAGGCGTTGGCAAAGCGGGTCAGGCAGGCGCCGGCGTTATCAGCGAGGAGCCCGAAAAATTCGGTTCCGTGCTAGTTCTTCAGCTGCTTCCCGGCACACAGGGCATATACGGCCTGCTTATCGCGTTTGTCATAGCTTCCAAGGCAGGTCTGCTTGGCGGCGGCGTTGACGTAACGCTTACGCAGGGTCTTTCATTGCTGTTTGCGGCAATGCCTATTGCGTTTGGTGGTCTGCTTTCCGCAATCCATCAGGGAAAGGTTGCTTCCGCCGGCATGGCGCTGGTAGCCAAGCGCGGTGAAGAATCCGGCAAGGCGATAATTCTGACCGTAATGGTTGAAACATATGCTGTGCTCTCGCTGCTCATATCCTTCCTGCTGGTAAACGGCGTGGTTATTTGAGCACAGATGGGAGAATTGATATGGCAAACGATTTGAACAATGCGGACAAGCTCATAGAGCGTATCCTTGCGGATGCACATGAAGAGGCCGAGCACACCGCGCAGGAGGCGCAAGAGAGCATACAACAGGTCAAAGAGCTTGCCGGACATGATGTTTGGGAGATTTTAAGCGAAGCACAGATACGCTCAAAGCGTCTGCGTGATGACATACTTGAGCGCAGCCGCACCAATGCGGAGCTGGATTCCCGCAAGTATATGCTGGCCGCAAAGCGCGGTGTTGTTGAGCATGTGTTTTCCACAGCATACGAACAGATGTGCGCCCTTTCCGGTGCCGAGCGTGATGCGCTTTTAACCACCTGCATACTTGCTGAAGCGGATGGCGGAGAAGCTATAATCCCGTCATTGGCGGATGAAGCCGCCCTTTCCCGTCTGCTTGACGGAATAAATGCCACGCTTGCCTCTAATGGCAAATCAGCGCTTACGCTGCTGAGTGCAAGCGGCACCTTTGACGCAGGCTTCATACTCCGCTCGCGCGACTACGAAAAAAATTGCTCGTTTGCCGCCATGCTACGCGAAATGCGCGAGCATGAGGAGAGCAGCGTTGCAAATATCCTATTCGGATAAAACTTTAGAGAGGTGGTAGTTATGCCACAGCAAAGTACCCTATACGGCGTTGCGCGTGTGCGCTGCCATGAAAAAGAGCTGTTAGGGCGCGACCGCATGGCGCGTATTGCCGACGCAAGCGCGGAAGATGCGCTGCGCCAGCTTATAGATGCAGGCTACGGCGGTATGCCGGATGCAAAGCTTGCCGATACCGAGCAGATGATAAGCCGCGAGCTTACCGCTGCGCGTGAACTCGTTAGCGAGGTTTCTCCCTGCCCTGCCATCACTGATATATTCCTTATGAAGGCGGATATACATAATCTTAAGCTGCTTTTGAAACTGCGCCTTACTGGCAGCAATGATGAGCCTGCGCTAATGCAAGGCGGTGTATACTCCACGGCTGCACTTTCGCAGATGGTGCGTGAAGCTGACTATTCGGCGCTGCCTGAGCTGTTGCGCAATGCACTCGACTCCCTTGAAGCAGGCTTCCTTATCCGTATAGACCCAATTGAGGTATCGGTACGGCTGGATAACGCATATATCAAATATGCGCTTGCAAACGGCAACGCATTTACAAAAGCCTATTTTAGCGCACAGGCGGATTTTGATAATCTGTTGGCGTTGCTGCGGCTTAAGGCCACTGGCGCTGACGCCGAAAAGCTGCGCCGCGTACTGCTGGATGCAGGCGATATTCCACGAGAAAAGCTCGTATCCGCGCTGGATATGCCGCTTGAAAATATCGGCCGCGCAATAGTTGCCGGTTCTGCCCGCAACGCCATTATCGCCGGGCTGGACGAGGTTATTCGTACAGGCCACATAAGCGCACTGGAAAAAGCGCGGGATAATTATCTTATTGGGCTTGCGCGCGCCGGTAAGGACGAACCCGAATCCATAGCGCCAATAATTGGGTACCTGCTTGCCCGTGAGCAAGAAGCTCGCTGCGTTAGACTTGTAATTACATCAAAACGCAACGGACTGCCGGAAAATATAATTGCAGAAAGGCTGCGTGAGTTGTATGGCTGATAACAGAGCGGACATCGCCATAATAGGTGACAGGGATTCCGTACTGCTGGCCAAGGCGGTTGGCCTGACTGTTTTTGATGAAACAAACCCCGAAAAAGCGTCAAAGCTCATACACTATTTGGCGCGCGAGGGCACTAAGGTAATATTTCTGACTGAACCGGTGTATGCACAATGCAGCGAAGCGATCTCAAAATACAAGTCCGAAACCTTTCCTGCCATAATCCCCATACCCGATTCGCATGGATCAAGCGGTGTGGCAATGGCCCAGATAAAGGCTAACGTAGAGAAAGCTATAGGCGCGGACATTCTATTTTCGGAGGATAATAAGTGATGGCGACAAAAGGCACTATTGTTAAGGTATCTGGCCCCCTTATCGTAGCCAGCGGCATGGCTGACGTGCAGATGTATGATGTGGTGCGCGTTTCCGAGAAGAAGCTGATAGGCGAGGTGATAGAGCTTCGCAGGGATATGGCCTCAATACAGGTATATGAGGAAACCGGCGGCATAGGCGTTGGCGAGCCTGTTGAATCAACAGATGCGCCGCTCTGTGTTGAGCTTGCGCCCGGGCTTATTCAGGCCATCTATGATGGTATCCAGCGCCCACTAAGTCTGATTAGGGCTCAATCCGGCGACCGTATAGCCCGTGGTATCGTGGTGGATTCTATCGACCACGAAAAGCTGTGGGATTTCGTACCGATTGCCAAGGTTGGCGATGCGCTTGTTGCAGGCGACATATTGGGCAGCGTGCAGGAAACTCAAGCCGTTGAGCATCGCGTGATGGTACCCCCCGGTATTTCCGGCACGTTGACATGGATATATTCCGGTCAGGCAAACGTGATAATGCCTATAGCCAAGCTTAAAACCGCATCAGGCGAAATAGAATTGCCAATGCTTCAAAAATGGCCGGTGCGCCGTGGGCGTCCTTACCGCGAAAAGCTTGCGCCTACAGAGCCAATGGTCACAGGTCAGCGCGTAATCGACACGCTATTTCCCGTGGCAAAGGGCGGCGTGGCCGCAGTTCCCGGCCCCTTTGGCAGCGGCAAAACCGTTGTTCAGCATCAGCTTGCCAAGTGGGCGGATGCGGACATAATAGTATATGTGGGCTGTGGTGAGCGCGGCAATGAAATGACCGATGTGCTTATGGAGTTCCCCGAGCTTAAGGATCCGCGCACGGGGCTTAGTCTTATGAAGCGCACGGTGCTTATCGCCAACACCTCGGATATGCCGGTGGCGGCGCGTGAAGCATCAATTTATACTGGAATAACAATCGCGGAATACTTCCGTGATATGGGCTATAAAGTTGCCATAATGGCCGACTCCACCTCCCGCTGGGCTGAGGCATTGCGTGAAATGAGCGGCCGCCTTGAGGAAATGCCTGGTGAAGAAGGCTATCCGGCCTACCTCTCCAGCCGGCTTGCCGAATTCTACGAGCGCGCCGGCATAGTCAAAACCCTGGGCACTGATGAGCGCATTGGTGCCATTACAGCGATAGGCGCCGTATCGCCGCCCGGCGGCGATATAAGCGAACCCGTGTCGCAGGCCACGCTGCGGATAGTTAAGGTATACTGGGGACTTTCCAGCAAGCTGGCGTATGCACGCCATTTTCCTGCTATCGATTGGCTGCAAAGCTATTCGCTGTATCTTGACCGCCTTGAAAGCTGGTTCAATAAAAACGTATCCGATGAATGGAGCGCCATGGTTAGCAAAACTATGAGTCTGCTTCAGGAGGAAAGCGAGCTTGATGAGATAGTCCGTTTGGTTGGTATAGATGCATTGAGCTTTACAGACAGGCTTACGCTTGAAGCGACGCGCTCCATCCGTGAGGACTATCTGCATCAAAATGCCTACCACGAGGTTGATACCTATACGTCGCCCAAAAAACAATATATGATGCTTAAAACCATTTTGGAGTATTACAATAAAGGCGTTTGTGCGCTTAATGAGGATGCATCCTTTGCAAAGCTTGCTTCATTGCCCGTAAAGGAGGCCATCGGCCGCTTCAAGTATGTGCCTGAAGCGGACTGCGAGGCGCGTTATAACGAGATCATGGCGCAGCTTGACAGCGAGATCCGCGAGCTGACCGAGGGAGGTAATGAAGATGCGTAAAGAATACCGCACCATCAAGGAGGTCGTAGGACCGCTTATGATGGTTGAAAACGTAGAGGGTGTAAAGTATGACGAGCTGGTTGAGATTGAACAGGCCAACGGCGAAATCCGCCGCGGCAGGGTGCTTGAGGTCGACCATGACCGTGCGCTGCTGCAACTGTTTGAGGGCAGCCAAGGGCTTAGAATATCCGATTCCAAGGCGCGATTTCTAGGGCGTTCGATAGAGCTGCCTGTTGCACCCGATATGCTTGGCCGCGTTTTTGACGGCATGGGCCGTCCCAAGGACGGCGGCGCACAGCTGATACCTGAAAAAATGATGAACATTAACGGCGCGCCCATAAACCCCACCGCGCGCGACTACCCATCAGAATTTATACAGACCGGCATCTCCGCCATAGACGGACTAAATACACTCGTTCGCGGCCAAAAGCTGCCCGTATTCTCAGGCTCAGGTCTGCCGCACGCCCAACTTGCAGCACAGATTGCGCGTCAGGCGCGTGTACGCGGCCAGAATGAAAGCTTTGCCGTGGTGTTTGCCGCAGTAGGCATAACGTTTGAAGAAGCCGATTTTTTCATCAGCGATTTTCGAGCGACTGGCGCCATTGAGCGCACGGTTACCTTTGTTAACCTCGCCAACGATCCTGCCATAGAGCGTATCGCTACCCCGCGTATGGCGTTAACGGCCGCCGAATATCTATCTTATGATCTTGGTATGCACGTGCTGGTTATAGTTACCGATATTACCAACTATGCCGAAGCCCTGCGCGAGGTATCCGCCGCACGCAAGGAGGTTCCGGGGCGCAGAGGCTATCCAGGCTATCTGTATACCGACCTTGCAACCATGTATGAGCGCGCCGGCCGCATTAAGGGCAACAAGGGTTCTATCACATTTATACCCATACTCTCCATGCCCGAAGATGATATAACCCACCCCATCCCCGACCTTACCGGCTATATTACAGAGGGACAGATAATTCTTTCCCGCGAGCTGCATAGAAAAGGCATTACCCCGCCCATAAACGTGTTGCCCTCGCTTTCCCGTCTTAAGGACAAGGGCATAGGCGCTGGAAAAACCCGTGAAGATCATGCTGATACTATGAATCAGCTGTTTGCCGCATATTCGCGCGGAAAGGATGCAAAGGAGCTTGCTGTAATACTTGGTGATGCGGCGCTATCTGACGTGGATAAGCTTTATGCGCAATTTGCGGATGCATTTGAAAAGGAATATGTGTCGCAAGGCTACTACACCAACCGTTCCATAGAGGAAACGCTTGACATCGGCTGGCGACTGCTGTCAATACTGCCGCGCGCTGAATTAAAGCGCATAAAGGATGCCTATTTGGATCAATACCTCCCCAAGCAGGAGGAAAAACAATAAGGCTAAGGCATAGCCGCATCTGTTCAGCCTGATGGCTGCGCTCATCAGCGAATAACGCGCTTTTTCATGCTAAGCTGCGTTTGGAGGTATTATGGTTACGTTAGAAGTAAAGCCAACCAGGATGGAGCTTTCAAACCTTAAAAAGAAAAAAAAAGTCGCGGTACGCGGACATAAGCTTATGAAGGATAAGCGCGACGAGATGGTGCGCCGTTTCATAATCTATGTAAGGCGCAACCGCGAACTGCGCGAATTGGTGGAAACCAAGCTGGCCGCCGCTATGGGTGAATTTGTGTTGGCACGCGCATCTATGGGCAGCGAGCAGATTGAGGAAGCGCTGTGCTATCCCGCACGACCCGCAAGCATCACTGTTGGCGCACAGCACGTGCTTTCCATCCAGGTGCCAAAGCTTACGCTTGAAACAACCGGAGATTTTGAGTACCCCTATGGTTTTGTTACCACCAGTGCAGAGCTTGACGGCGCTGTTCGCTCCTTTTCAGAGCTGCTGCCGCTGCTTATAGAGCTTGCCGAGGTGGAAAAAATATGTAACCGCCTTGCTGATGAAATTGAAAAGACCCGCCGCAGGGTCAATGCATTGGAATATGTAATGATTCCCCAATTCGATACCGCTATACGCTCCATCACAATGAAGCTGGATGAAAACGAGCGCGGCAACCTCACGCGGTTGATGAAAACAAAGGACATGATACAAAACAGGCAATGACATTTTTACCAAGGGTTGAAAAGCAAAAGGCGGCAGATGTTTCTGCCGCCTTTTGCATACGCTTTATGTACTGTGTACTCAGCTGACAGCACCAGCAGCGCCAGCAACCATTCCGCCAACTGCGACGATAGCGATGATGGCGATAACAATGGAGACGATTCCGATGATTGTAGAGATCATACCCATGATTTTGCCTGCCTTAGCCTGCTTGTCATCGGGATTAGCCTTAGCGTTTTTGCTGCCAAGTATCCATGCGATAATACCTATAATAAATCCCGGAAAAGCAAGCCAGCTTACATCGAACCAGCTAATGATGCAACATGCGATAGCAACAATGCCAAGAATCATAGCAACCATAATAAGATACCCCCATATTAAATAAGATTGTGCCCTCAATTATTGAGCTGCACTTTCATATATTCTATACTTGTTAGCAAAAAAAATCAAGAAGCCTTCCAGTATATGTTAGCCCACCTCTTTTTTGTTTATATAGGCCGTGGTATAATCATTACCATATAATTAATTGAAAGTTTCGCGTTTGAAAATTATCTAAATCATTACTTGCAAGGAGAGCCGAATGCACAGAGCCATACGTATAGCCACCCTAATCTCGCTTTCACTGCTGTGTGGCCTGTTTGCTTTATGGGCATTCGGGAAAGAAAACCTCAATCCGCTAAACCTACTATCGGCGTTACTGTCAGTTGGGCTGTTTGGTGTATGTGTGGTAAGGTTTATAACGCGAGCTATGAATGTATTTGCGTACGGTGAAGACCCCTCGCCTGATATGCTGCTTGGCCCGCGCAGTCTGCGCCGCAGCTTCAGACATCCATGGCTACAGATAGCGCTGCTTGTGCTGCTTTCACGCGTGGCAGTGCTTATTGTTGCCTATGCACTCTCCAGCGCAATAAACGGCTATTCCGGCGGCATACTTGACACCATGCGCGGCATCTGGGTTCGCAGCGATGCAAACAGCTACCTTGGCATAGCGCAAAATTGGTATGTAGCCGATGGCGATCCGCGCTTTCACATCGTGTTTTTGCCATTTTACCCTATTGTAATTCGCGCGATAAGCTTTATAACAGGCAACATTTTTGCCGCCGCCATAATAACATCCTGTCTGTGTGCAGCGGCTGCCGGCGTATTTTTTTACGAGCTTGCCGCGCTTTCACTATCGCGCGATGATGCGCTGCGCGCCGTCAAGTACCTGTTTGTGCTGCCCGCCGCATTCTTCTTTTGCGCACCAATGACAGAAAGCCTGTTCATACTGCTTTCCGCCGCAACACTATACTTTGCACAGAAAAAGCATATTCTCGTTGCATGTATACTTGCCGCCTTCGCTGCATTTACGCGCTCAGTAGGTGCGCTGCTGGCGCTGCCTATCGCGATAGAGTGCGTTAACGAGCTGTGCCGCCGCCATCGCGCAGCGGAAAAATCAGGCTCGAAAATATGCGTTTATATAGCCTGCCTGTGCATAGTGCCGCTTGGTCTCATCGCTTATCTGGGTGTAAACTACGCTGTTACGGGCGATGCATTTAAATTCATGCAATATCAACATGAGCATTGGAGTCAAGGGCTGGGCCTGTTCTGGGATACCGCCGCCTATCAGCTTGACTACCTCAGAACCGCTATTGCTGATGGCAACATGCGTACGCTATGGGGTCTGTTTTTTCCAAACCTGCTTTGTTCATTTGGTGCGCTTGCAATCGTTGCGGCGGCTGCAAAGCGGCTTCGTCCTTCGCATACGGCATACTTTCTCGCTTATTATGTGTTTTCCATTGGCGCCACGTGGCTGCTGTCCGCCCCGCGTTACCTTACCGCTGCACTGCCGCTTGCACTTGCACTGCCAATGCTTATCCGCGGGCGCTTTGCCGACATAGCGGCGACAACGCTGCTTGTCGCGCTGCAAATCGGATATCTTGCCATGTTCGTAGCCGGATATCCCGTGTACTAAGTACCGCATACGTTAAATATTGCATTTTATTTTTTAGATGCGATTTTGTATAGGTCAACATTTGATCAGCCAATATTAAAGCAATCGAAAGGGTATCATCATGAAAAAGCTTCTTATCGTTATTGATATGCAGATGGACTTTGTAACCGGCTCGCTAGGCAGTGCGGACGCCGCCGCAATACTGCCTGGCGTATCCGCTAAGGTAAACGAAGCCCATGCCCAAAACACGCCTGTGATATTTACTCGTGACACGCACCCCGAAAATTACCTTCAAACCTTTGAGGGCGCCCACCTACCAATTACACACTGCGTTGCCGGAACGCCGGGGCATGCAATAGTGCCACAGCTTAACGTGACCGCTGCCGATATAATAATCGACAAGCCCACCTTTGGCTCAACCGAGCTTGCCGAACGGCTGCATGGGCTGATAACACAAGACACCGTAATAGAGCTGTGCGGGCTATGCACCGATATATGCGTTGTATCCAATGCTCTGCTGCTGCGCGCTCATTTCCCGGGCAATGAAATTGTGGTGGATTCTGCCGCCTGCGCTGGGGTCACCCAGCAGAGCCACAATGCGGCGCTTACCACAATGCGAATGTGCCAGATTACAGTAAACTGACTTTTTCTTCAAGCACAATCAACACGCTGCTTTATGATGCAACACTTAAGCGGTAACCACAGCTCTGTGATTACCGCTTTAAAAAGCACTCTTATCAACACCACCTCAGCCTATATCAGGCCCTTCAGGTGTATGCGATGCTACTTGGCAGACGTATATACCAGCACACCCAGCGTTCCACCAAAATCGATTGATAGTTTGTCGTTTTCCAACGTATACGGCAGAGTGGCGGAGACGTCGCCCGTGTCGGATATTACCCTAAGCTCTGAGTCTGTAGCTATAATATCCATCGATGCACGGCTACCTGCGATATCATTTACCTCCGTTAGCGTGCCTGATTTTGCGTCAAATGTAAGCACAAAGTTGGAATCATACATATCCACCCAGCTGTGCGCCGCCAGCAATTCTATCGGCGTAGGCTGGGTTATAACCGGTTCAACGGTAGATGAGACCACTGTGGTAGCTTCAGGTTGTGGCGCTGGCATTGCCGCGCAGCCACACATTAGCACAAATATAAGCACACTCAGAACTAGCGCTATTACAGCCACGGCCAGCTTCATTTTATGTACTCCTTGCCGCCCATATACATCCTCAGCGGTGCAGGTATACGCACGCTGCCGTCTGTCGTAAGGTTATTTTCCAAGAAGGCTATCAGCATCCGCGGCGGCGCAACCACGGTGTTGTTGAGCGTATGCGCAAAATAGTTGCCCGTTTCCTTGTTACGCACACGGATTCCCAGTCTGCGCGCCTGCGCATCTCCAAGGTTGCTGCAACTGCCTACCTCGAAATACTTCTTTTGCCGCGGCGACCACGCCTCAACATCTATACTCCTAACCTTAAGGTCAGCAAGGTCGCCCGAGCAGCACTCCAGCGTGCGCACCGGAATATCCAAAGAGCGGAAAAATGCAACTGAGTGCTTCCAAAGCCTGTTGAACCAATCCGCGCTCTCCTCAGGTTTGCACACGATTATCATTTCTTGTTTTTCAAACTGATGGATGCGGTATACTCCGCGCTCCTCTATGCCATGCGCACCCACTTCCTTGCGAAAGCATGGCGAATAGCTGGTGTATTTTTTAGGCAGCTCGCTTTCTTCTATGAAGGAATCGATGAATTTACCTATCATGGAATGCTCGCTTGTACCTATCAAATAAAGGTCTTCACCCTCTATTTTATACATCATATTTTGCATCTCACTAAAGCTCATAACGCCATCCACCACGCCGGAGCGTATCATGTATGGTGGCACGCAATAGGTAAAGCCACGCTCAATCATAAAATCGCGCGCGTATGACAGTATTGCGCTGTGCAGCCGCGCGATATCGCCGCAAAGATAGTAAAAGCCATTGCCGCTTATGTTTCGCGCACCATCAAGATCAATTCCGTTCATGCGCTCCATTATGTCCACATGGTACGGCACCTCAAAATCAGGCACCACCGGATCGCCAAAGCGCTCAAGCTCCACATTCTGCGAATCATCACGGCCTATAGGCACTACCGGATCGATTATATTAGGTATTACCATCATGCGCTTTTTTATCTCGTCGTCAAGCTCGCCCACGCGTGCGGTAAGCGCCGCCATCTCGTCTGCCATGGACGTAACCAGCCGCTTTGATTCCTCGGCCTCGTCACGCTTACCCTGACCCATCAGCGCGCCTATCTGCTTGCTGATAACGTTACGCTTATTGCGCAGCTCGTCGTTTCTGGTTTGAGCCTCACGCTTTTGTTTGTCGAGTTCTAGCACCTCACCGACCAGTGGAAGCTTTTCATCCTGAAACTTCTTTTTTATATTTTCCCGCACCTGTTGGGCATTTGTGCGGATGAACTTAATATCCAGCATATTCTAATCCTCCGAAAAAGCTGATCCAGCAGTTTAAATCACATGCGCTCTGGTGCTTTAAGGCCCACCAAATACAAGCCTGTGGCTATAACCTTGCGCGCTGCATCCGTGATAGCCAATCGTGCATTGCGAATGGCCGCATCATCATCCATTATGCGGTTATCGTAATAGAACCTATTAAACGTGGCACAAATATCTATTGTGGCTCTGGCAACAATATACGGCTCATTCTTGGATGCGGCGGTCTGTATGGCATCTGGGAATACCGCAATTGTCTTTACCAGTGCAGCCACAGCCGGATCGTCCAGTTTGCTATAATCTACGGCGTTAGCATCATATCCGCCAGCCTTATTGAGCACGGAGCAGCATCGCGCATGGGTATATTGTGCATATGGTCCTGTTTCGCCGTCAAAATTAAGTACCTTGCCCCATGAGAACGTTATGTCCTTTATGCGGGAATTGTACAACACTCCCCACACCACAGCTCCAACGCCCACCGCGCGCGCCGCGCTCTGTTTATCCTCAAGATCCGGACTTTTTTCTTTTATTATATCCAGCGTCTTATCTATTGCTGCCTTGAGCACATCCTCAAGGTATACAACATTGCCGTGACGGGTGGAAAGTGTTCCTTCCTCCATGGATACCATGCCGAAGTTGACATGCTCCATATCCTTCACCCAATCATCGCCCAACAGCTCCAACACCTTAAAGAATTGTTGAAAGTGCAGGTTCTGTTGATATGCCACAACATACAGCGATTTTACAAAATTGTATGTGGCCTTTCTGTATCTTGCTGCGGCAAGGTCGCGCGTAGCATACAGCGTAGCACCATCGCTGCGCAATATTATGCAGGGCGGCATACCATATTCCTCAAGCTCCACAAGCGTAGCGCCGTTATCCACCTTAAGAAGGCCCTTTGCGCCCAGCTCGTCTATTATTGGCTTCATCTTATCCTCGAAGAAGCTCTCGCCGGCATAGCTGTCAAAGTGTACGTCAAGCAGTTCGTATATCTGCATAACCTCCTTTAAGGAGATCTCTTTAAACCAATTGAACAGCTCCAGCGCATCCGGGTCGCCAAGTTCTATCTTCCGAAACCACGCGCGCGCCTCATCGTTGAGCGATTCATCCTTTTCGGCTTCTTCATGGAAGCGCACATACAGCTTAACCAGCCCACGCACGGACTCCTTTTCGACCATTTCGCGGCTGCCCCATTTTTGATATGCCACTATCATCTTGCCAAACTGTGTTCCCCAGTCGCCAAGGTGGTTTATGGCAATGGTATTGTAGCCCAGGTATCCGTATATACGGCACAGCGAATTGCCAATCGCCGTGCTCGAAAGGTGTCCTATATGCACAGGCTTAGCTATATTAATTGAAGAAAACTCGATGCATACATTTTTGTTTTCGCCCTGTTGTGTTGCGCCATAACGATCGGCCGAAAGCACAGCATCCAGCACCGCCTTGGTATATTCATCCTTATTCGCAAAAAAATTAAGATAGCCGCCCGCCGCTTCTACACGGGCGATGCCACCAGGCAATTGCACCTCATCCTTTAGCTGCGCGGCTATTGCTGCCGGCGCTTTTTTAAGCGATTTTGCAAGGCGGAAGCAGGGGAATGCGTAATCACCCATCTCAGGATTGGGTGGTATTTCGATATAATCCACCAGCTCCGCCGCGGGAATTCCCGTCTGCGTGCCGATAGCGTTTGCCAGCTCGAGTTTATGATCCATATTTACTCTCCCATTACCATAATGAAAGGTAATTATATCACACAATATAAAAAATGTTAACTTGTTTGAGCCATAATTGTATGCTAAACTAGCGCTATGGAAAATAATAATAGTGAAAAAAATAAAAAGAAAAAGGTTATAGATACACTCCTGCTCTCGGTAGCGGGCGTATTGCTGGTTGTCGGCGTTTTTTTGACGCTTCGCCAATATGTGTTTATTCCCGGCTCATACGTGCCGCCTCCCGCCGCCACGCTTCAGCCAACCCTTGCGCCCGTGCCTACCGCCACGCCGCAGCCTACCCCATTTGATATGCCATATCCAGCTGAGATGTATTTTACCGACCGCGAGGTAATGTGTGAAATGCAGCCCGTCGGCATAATCACAGAGGGCGATAAGGCCGGCAAGATGGATACACTGGATTCTCCTGAGCTTGCTGCGTGGTACGAACCAGGCCCCATACCGGGCGAGGCAGGCAATTCGCTTATTAACGGACACGTACGCTGGAAGGGCGTTGCGGGCACGTTTTCCGTGCTGCCTGATATGAAGGTCGGTGAAAAGGTCGTAATAGAATATGTAGACGGCTCCACCCGCAGCTTTACCACCCAGAGCATTGACTTTTATCCATACGACTCCGTACCCGCGCAAGCCCTTGAGCTTGACTTTGGCGGCAAACCGCGCATCACGCTTATCAGCTGCACCGGTACGTTTAACCACAGCGCCGGAACCTCATCCGAGCGCGTGCTGGTAGTGTGTACGCTGGATGACGAAAACTAAGAATTAATGCGTTAAAAGAGCCTTGCGGCTCTTTTTGCTTTGATTGTTAACGTATTGTTACCAACACATATATTTACTTTTCAACATAAAAGTGGTATCGTAGCAGTCGGAAAAGTATATATCCAGTATGGAAAATTATGAATACGAAAGTGAGACAAGCACACATGGAAACGGATATCAACCTCTTTGAGGAAAATAAAACCAACGATGCTTCTAAGCTGCGCGAAGATAGAAAGCGCAAAAAGAAAAAGAAGAAAAACGGCATCACAGCATTGATAATAGTAGTAGTCGTATTGCTGGCGCTTGGCGCGGCATACTATTTCTTCCTTGGTGATATGCTGAATGAATATCTTACCAATAGTCAGATTGCAAAGCTATCCCAGATGGACTCATTTGAAAGCGTGGATCAGTATGCCGTTAAGGTAAACGATGTGCGTGCCAAGTACGAAGCGCTCAATGAGGAAGTCAAGGCCAAAATCGATGTTGCAGCGCTTACTGATGCTGAAACTCGCAGCGCCACACTTCAAGAGCTTTACACTACAGTAGCTGCACTTCCCCAGCAGGGTGTTACAGTACCCGAATATCCCGCCGCGCTTGCAATGGCTACGGCGGCACGCAGCGTAATCGACACACTCTCCCCCGCAGAGCAATCGCTTGTTGGGGTTGAAGCGCTTACACGCGCTGAGGCACTGCTTGCCCAGTGCCGCGCCGATAATGAACCCGTTATAGTATTAAATGAGGATATCGCTGCCTTTGCCGTAGCTGAGGATATCACAAAGGTCAGTCTCGATGCCGAAATCGCGCAATACAGTGCGTTGGCTGCACGAGCACAGCAGCCCGGCAGCGCAAGCCCCGACATCGATACCACTGGACTGCTTGCTAAAAAGCAGTTGCTGGATACTAAGATATCCACCTATGCACAAATGTTGAACGATGACATGACCGAGCTTAACGGCTATTCGACCGTTATGACAACGCAGCTTGACAATATTGAAAAGGCGATAGCGGCGGCCAAGAAATCCGGCTCCAAAACCACCTTCGACACAAACGCCATCAGCGGCTATATGGATCAGCTCACCACCGGCATTGATAACATGCTGGCATTCACCCAGAACTCCTTCATGATTGGCGAGCTTGCAACAGACGCAAGCGTGCTTAACGGCCAGTTGGAAACCGCAAAGACCAAATATACAACCGGCTTCTCCTATCTCAAGGATAACACCATTGATAAGGATTCCGAGCTTAAAACCCTGCAAACCTACTTTAAAGAAGCTAAGGACGCCCTTACCACCTGCATTACATCCATTACCGGTGTTAGCCAGAGCGCCAACGATCTGCTCAACGGCTATCTCAGCTTTACAGACGGCGGCGGCACCTCCATGCCTGGCGACCAAACCCCACCTGTAGATCCGACCGCTCCTGTAGATCCGACCGCTCCTGTAGATCCCGCAGCCCCTGATGCGCCTAGTGCGCCGGTAACTGATGGCCAAGCCGGTTACGTCAGCGCGGATGACGTTAATATGCGCAGCGAGCCCAACTCTGATTCCGAAGCGCTTGGCAAGCAAAAGCTTAATACCGCCCTTATAATACTTGAGGAAAAGAATGGCTGGTATCGTGTTAAGATAGGCGATAAGGAAGGCTTTATCCGCAGTGACTTTGTAGCTAAGGGTAACCCTCCCGCATAAACTATACAAGGCACGTTAGCCCTTGCGCGAGCCACCTAACATAACGATATTAATTAAGCCACAGGATACTTCAGTATCCTGTGGCTTCTAATTATCCAGCTATTGATGTTTGGAATATGCCGATATATCGGTTTGATTCTCAATTGGTTTTCTCAATCTCCTCAGCATAGGCGCTCGCATCTATTACAGCCTTTGCATCCTTGGATAGATAATGGCGCATATAGCTTTTGTCTTGCTCCACCATATATCCGCGCGCATCTGCGCGAGCTATAATGCTATTTGCCACCACCGCATCGATGTTTATGGCATTTAGCACCAGGTACCACACAATAAGTATGCATGCGCAGGCTCTAAGCAGGCACAGCCGCTTAACAAACAGTTTTACACTGCACAGCAGCACCGCCGCCGTAAGGAACATCATAAACCACATTGGCAATATCCTTGCAAATGTAAGCCCATATGCGCCAATGTACATCGATAGGCGCATTATGCCGCTATATAGCACCACCAGTGTTGCCGCAAGCAGTGCCAGCAGCAGCGGCTTTAGTGCACGGTGCTGCTTACACAGTGACACAGTAAACGCAAACACACCAAGGTTGATAGCCGCAACAAATAGCAGCTGCGTAAAGCCGCTTACGGCGTATTCAGAATATGTAAGGTCTAGAGGTAACCCCTTTATGCCCGTAAGATAAGCAAACTGAAAATATGCAAACACCGCATATACCACCAGCAGCAGAGATATCACTACTATCATGCTGGCAGCCTCAACATTCCGTTGCGCCTCACCCTCTTTGATCTGCGTTGGCTTATAAACGGTAGTGAATATGAATGAATAGAACAGCACCGCCACTGCAAGCCCGATTAATGTGCGGCTTATAATAAGTCCCACTGAAATTCCGGCAAGCAGCTGCTTACCATAATAGCCCATTACAGAGTCGGCATTCATTAGCAGCGACGCCACCACCACTACCACCGGTATGCCAAAAAGCAAACCAAGCAGCGCGGCACGTTTGGTAGGATTGCCGTCTTTTTTAAAAAGTGTGCCTAGTGCAGTAAAAAAGCGGCCGATATTCATGAACGGATACGCAAACCAACCCATAAAATATGGCCGTATATATTTGCCCTCCTGCCCCTTCTTTACATCGCGTGTAACCAGCACAGAGTGCAACATGAGCAGCATTGGAATTGCCAGATAATTAAGTGCGCCTATTGATTCGGATTTATAGAACGCATAGTGTACAAATAGCAGCGCAGCAGCGCCCAGCACAAGCCACGCGTCAACATTACCTTTTGCACGCTGCCACGTCATCACATAAAAACCCGCAACATACAATCCCCAAAATAGCGCGTACGCAGGCGCCCAGCTCACCCACCCATCGCCTTTATCCATCGCCGTCACAATAACCAACGCGAATACCGTACCCAGCACGGCGCATATGAGCACAAGCCAGCGCGTAAGCGGCGTATTTGCAATCATCTGCCTGACCTTATCCTCAGGCTCCTTTACAGATTGTGATGTATAATTTTCCATAAAAACCGTCTCCTTCCACCTTTGCCTTATCCTATATAATACCATTATACTGGTGGAAAAAGATTACATGCATTTAATGAATTATTGAACAAATCTTGAATTATTCACCGTATGCGCTCAAGCGTTACACAAGCGAACGCAGCCAATATTTGCTCCTTAGGCGCGTAGTAGTCATTATCATCCTTACTACATTGTTTGGAAATACGCATAAAAATACAATATCCAGCGGCAGCTTAAAATACAATCCAGCTACCGCCGTGATTGGCAGCGCCAGCAACCAAAGCGGTATAAGGTCTATCCATGCGGCAGCACGCGTATCCCCGCCACTGCGCAATATACCACAGACAATGGTGAAGTTCACCGCATAAATCGGCATGAAGAATCCCATTACGAATATTGTGCGCGCGGATAACGCCTGCACATGCATGGAGGTGTTCTGATACATCAGCGGCATAAGCGTGCCCACAGTGCTGCATATAACGCCAAATATAATGCCTACCATCACAGACAATACGACATACCGCTTACCATATAGATACGCCCTGTCCGGATCGCCTTCGCCCAGCGTATTGCCCAGCACAACTGCCGCAGCGCTGCCTACGCCCATAAGTCCAACCATTGTAAGCTTGTCAACCGTGTTAACGATCATCATGGCAGCAAATGTATCAGTGCCCATCCTGCCGTATATATAGTTTATCACCAACATGCCTATCGCCCACAGCGCATCGTTGAGGAACGCCGGCATACTGATTGAGATAAATTCCTTTACACCATTCCATGTTTGAGCAAGCAGCTCGCGCAGCCTTGCTTTGGCCACTGTTTCTTTTATATAACTAAAAAACAGCAGCGCCCCCGCATCACAAGCAGAGCCGATAAGTGTGGCGTATGCCGCGCCCGCAACGCCAAGCTTGGGAAAGCCAAGGTTGCCGAATATGAAGCAATAGTTGAAAAATATATTTACGGATAGCGCAATCGCGCCGCTTATCATAGGCAGTTTTGCATTGCCGCTTGACTTATGTGCCATTCCGTAAGGATAGATTATCGCTTTAAACAGATACCCTATGCAGGCAATCGAAAGGTATTCAACCCCGCTGTCTATCACTGCCGCTTCCGTACTATACAGCCCCACAATAAGGCGGCCAAATACGCTTGCGATTATCACAAACAGCACGCTAAAGCCCAGGCACAGTATAGTGGAAAGGCCCAGGGTGCTGCGCAATCCCTTCGTGTCGCCCTTGCCAAAGTATTGCGACATATATACGCCGCCGCCGCTCATTACACCAAAAAGTACGATATCCAGCAAATATGCCAGCTGGTTTGCCGCACCCACACCGGCAAGCTGTATATCGCCCAATCCGCCTATCATAACCGTATCCACCATATACATGGCAGTCGTGATAAGTTGTTGCAGCATTATGGGTATGCTGATTACGAGCATACGGCGCATAAACGGTTTATCGCGGAACATCTCGCCTATTAGGCTTTTTTTTGCAATATTCATGCAGTACATAGTATCATCAGATATGCGGATAAAGCAACAGCCTTTAAAAAAATTCTTTCGCTGTGCCGCACGGCTATATTGACATTGATGAATTGCACACTCAACCAGCCTTGTTTTTTACATACAGTCTTCAAACAGCGCCAAGGACTCCCCCATTGGCATGGGCCTTGCAAAGTAATAGCCTTGTATCGCATCGCATGAAAGCTTGGTTAATATATCGGCCTGAGCTTTTTCCTCAACGCCTTCAGAAATAATTGTTTTATTAAGGCTTTTGAACATGGGGATCAGCGCGCTTATAAACGTACTATCGGCAACCACATTATCGATTATGCTCTTATCCAGCTTTACAAATGTAAATGGCAGATTTATCAAATATGATATGTTGGAATATCCCTGCCCATAATCATCAAGTGCAAATGTGATACCATACTCATTAAGCCCTTTCATCGCCGTCTTTATATCGTCGAACGAATCGGCAATTATACTTTCAGTAATTTCAATTTTAATAAGCTTGGGTGACACCCCATAGTTTTCTATTATGGTTTTAACCTTTTCGACCATATCATTTTGCATAAATTGTATCACAGAAAAATTGACTGAGATTGAAACCTTGTCCTGCATAATTTTGCGATTTTCCTTTAAAAACGCGCACACCTTCTCAAGCACACAATAGGTAATCTCAACAATTTGGCCTGTTTCCTCCGCAATTGGAACGAATTCGGCAGCAGGTATATTCCCTAATGCCGGGTCGTTCAACCGCAAAAGCGCTTCACCAAATAGGAATTGTCTTTTTTCGATGTGATAAATTGGCTGTATGTAAACCTCAAATGATTGGTTTTCTATTGCACTTGTCAGCGCGCTCACTATCTCATGCCGGCGTTTAAATTGATTTACCAGCGCTTCGTTAAAAAACGTGATCTGACCCCTCTCGCGTTTTTTCGCCTGATAAATTGCGAAGTCCATTGCTGAAATAATCGAATCATTTTTATCCGTCGCCTTATCCTGATATTCCACCACACCAAGACAGGTCGAAACCGTATACTCTATGTTTTCAATATAAAACGATTCTTTGAACCGATCCATAATCGTATTTGCAAGCTTTAGCGCTGCTTGTTCGTCAGCTCTTCTTAAAATTAACGTAAATATATCGCCGCCATATCGATAGGCAGTCTTGCTAGGCGAAATGCTTATGAAATACTCCGCGATTTTGCAAAGCAACATATCTCCTGTTTTTTGTCCAAATATCTGATTGAACAGCTTAAAATCGTCCAATGCAGCAACCAGAATATAACCATGCTCTCTTCCTTTTGTAAGTCTTTCAACGGCAATGGAGAATGACATCCTGTTGTTAAGCCCCGTTAAGTTATCCCTTGTTGCTTTGCGATTTTGCAGGAACATATAGGTGATTAATAGTATTAGAGTAAACGCCGACCCGGTAATCAGATATCCACTCCAAAGCTCCTGCATTATAACCCCAAGTCCAGCGATAATCGGGAAAGTTGACAGTACAATGCTTGTGGTTCGCTCCGTTTTTTTGAAATTTACGCAAGCCAGAATCAATGTTGCTAAGCTGTATCCATAAAACACAATGAAAATAACGTTGAATAGCGCACCTCGCGCATATTCATTGACCGCGGAAAGCTGAAACATCCAGCCTGTATATGGATTGGATAATACTACCATCAAATAAGCAATATAAGGTATCACGTTGATAAGCAAATAACTGGTTTTAATTCTGGCGGCTCTGTTTACGACGGCGATCGCATATAATTGCCATAGCATAGAGAGCATAGGCGTTAAAACAAAATACAGCAGCAATGTGATTTGTGTAAACCACCACGATGCCGTATGATAGCTGACCATTGCTGCACTGGAAATAATGTCTGATATTATCGCACATATTGTTACTGCCGCTATGGCAACGAACAGCTTGTCCTTAAGAACTTTAACTGTATTCGTCTTGATAATGTCGGCCATAATTACAAGCATGAATGCCAATGATATTATTTCCGCATCAATATGCCACATAATGCCATCTCTTCCTAAATTATGTAAGAATTCTGTATTAGAATATCACATTAAAAACATAAATGAAAGCATGCTATGCATTATATAATATCGTCTATCATTTGCAGCATCAGCGTGCATACAAATAATTTAAAATATCACATTCCACCCGCATATTGCCCACAGTAGCTTAAGTATTTAAGACCATATTTTTCGATTGAGCCGTGCAAAAGCTCATTCGCTTTTCAGCAATATTCTGTATTTTATTTTGTGATGAAGCTACTTATTTAGTCAGCGCCTCTTTGAACCATATAAAGAGACTGCTTCAGTCAATTGGATTGGTTTACTTTTTATGATAATGGTAGAAAAATGGCTGTTGCACTTTGGCGCGCGTTATGCTACATAACCTCACTTGCTGTCTGTTGTTGCGAAATAAGTTCCTGTAATCATAATCACAAGCGCAACAACAAAGGTAACGCTCGGCAATTCTCCGAATATAACAAGTGAAAGTGCCACCCCTATGAATGGAGCAACAGCATAATATGCACTTGTTTTCGCTGCGCCAAGCTCTCGTTGGGCGTGGATATAGAAGAAAATGCTTAATCCATATGCCACAAACCCCAGTAATAATGTGGCGAGAATATACCATATGTTTGTTGTTGTTTCTCCAAGTATAAAAGCAATTAGCAAAGAACCAAGTCCGGAGAAAAAACCTTTGATAACCACAATTTGCAATGGATTTTTTGCAGAAATCATGCGTGTACAATTGTTTTCAAATCCCCAGCAAACACAAGCTAAAAGAACAAAGATTGAGCCATAGGAAAAAGAAAAACTGCTCATGTCTTCAATTGACAGCAAAATGCTGGAGATGGTAACAAGTACAATGGCAAGCCAAAGCCTTTTTGATATAGACTCCTTGAATATGAATAGCGCAATGACACCAGTTGCTACAATTTCAAAGTTGTTGAGCAATGATGCATTTGCCGCTGTTGTCATAGAAAGTCCTATCATTAAGAAAATTGGTGCGGCAATATCCAGTACCACCATTCCGATTATAAATGGTAAATCTTTTTTGGTAAGAGATACTTCCTTGGGTTGATTGCCTGCTTTTTTTTGAATAAGGCCAATTATGAAAAGACCAATTCCGGCACCCAGATATAAAAGTGCGGCCATCATAGTTGGAGGAATTTTTCTTAACAGCAGCTTTGAAAAAGGTGAGTTTATTGCATACAATGCCGCTGCCAAAATGGCATAAAATATTGCTATGCTTTGTTTTGATTTCATCTGCTCCCCCTATTTCATAAACTTATCAATGGCAACAGCTAAATCCTCAAGCACTTTTTTAACATAGAAAAAGACCCATTTTCACTTGACGGAAAACAGGTCTTTATCCTGGCGCGCCCAGAGGGATTCGAACCCCCGACCTTCTGGTCCGTAGCCAAACGCTCTATCCAGCTGAGCCATGGGCGCACACTGCTGAAATACCCACATTCGCAACCAGTACATCATATATGACAAGTTGCGGATACGCTTTTCATGCTTTGCTATTGTAGCGCATCAGACATCGAATGTCAAGCAATTCATGCCAACGCATCCAAAATTGCTGTTGATTTTTTGTACAGCTTAGTGTATAGTATTCACATTCGCGGGGCATTAGCTAAGTTGGTATAGCGCTGCGTTCGCAATGCAGAGGCCAGGAGTTCGAGTCTCCTATGCTCCACCAAACAGTGCAAATACGAACTATTTCTTCTTTGTGAAGAACGTGTTCGGATTTGTCATAGAAATACCGGGGAAGGTGTAACGCCGTCCCCGGTTTTCTTTTTTATATATTTTTTGATTCGCCGCTATCCGTTTTTAGCTTTTCAAGAGCTTTTTTCAGCGCACCCGGCACACGAAAAAGACCAGATTATATCTGGTCTTTTTGTATCATATAAATTGAAAATACGCGCTCAAGTAAACATTATATTAGTTCATCGAATGGGCTATCACAATCTGAGCCGCACGCTGTATAATTGTCATTTTGCACTGCGCTGTTACCCCATCGCGTATCCGGACTATTCCGATATCACCTTATCGCCAGTAAGCCTAAGCATACGGTAGCCTATCCCGACGTGGGTTTGTATCAGCTTTTGTCCCAGCGGTATTTCAACCTTTTTACGCAGCGTTGCCATGTATACGCGCAGCGATGGCGTATCCTCCGGCAGCGTATTCTGCCAAACCTCTTTGATAAAGCAATTGTGCGTCAGCACCTTACCCACATTGCGCGCCATAAGGCACAATAGTTTATATTCCACAGGCGTAAGATGCAGCTCTTCATCGTCTATATATGTGCAACCCGCGGCATAATCCACCCTAAGCCGCCCATTTGTGAACACCGCTTCATCTGCGGGTGAAAAATCACGCATATACTGCAAGCGTCTGAGCGCCACGCGCAGCCTGGCAAGCAGTTCGTCCACGCTGAATGGTTTGGTCAGGTAATCATCCGCGCCAGCGTCAAGCGCCGCAATCTTATCCGTATCATCGCTTCTGGAGCTTACTATTATAATTGGCATATTAGACCATGAACGCGTTTTTTTAATAACCTCAAGTCCATCCATGTCAGGAAGCCCCAGATCCAATATCATAAGATCCGGTTGATGCGATACAGATGCAAGTATGGCGGCATTCCCCGTTTCTGCCGACTGATAGCGGTATCCCTGAGAATCCAGCGTAAGCGTAATAAGATTGCGCACTGGCTTATCATCCTCCACAACAAGAACAAGTGGTTTATTCATCTATGGATACCTCCTCGCGTATAAGTGAAAATGTGAAAACCGCTCCGTGCGGGACGTTGTTGTATACCCATATATCGCCACCATGTGCCCTTACGATAGAGCGGCACAGTGCCAAGCCCAGTCCCAAGCCGCGTCTGCCATCGCCCCTATGGCTGTTGCCGGTGGAGAACATGTCAAAAATGCTATCCTTGCTTTCGTCTGAAACGCCACCGCCATCGTCCGCAACCGATATAAGCACGTTATCACCCTCACACTTGCCGGAAAGAACTATGTTTGACCCTGCCGGCGTATACTTTATCGCATTATCTATCAGATTTACCAACACCTGAATTATAAGCGGCGCATCCATGCGCGCCATCAAAAGCTCCTCCCCCTGTTCAATGGTTATATGGTAAGCTGTGCCCTTTCTACCCAGATGTGATACGGCCTCCTCCATAACATCAAACACCATCTCAGGCTTCATGTGCAGTTTTAGCGAGCTATCGTCCATGCGCGTTATGGACAAAAGGTTTTCCACAAGGTTGATAAGCCATATAGAGTCGTCATATATGTCCAAATACAATGCCCGTTTTTGCTTGTTGCCCAGCGAAATATCTGCATTTAGCAGCATATCTGCATTCCCGGATATGCTTGTGAGCGGTGTGCGCAGATCATGCGATATCGATCTGAGCAAATTCGCCCGCAGCTGCTCCTGTTGAGCGGTGAGCATAAGCGCATTCTTTGCTTCATCCAGCTTTTGTTTTTCAAGCGCAAGCCCACACTCGCCAAGAAGGGCAAGCAGCAGGCTTTTATCGAACGCCTCCAGCGTATCGTCTGTTTCCATCATAATGCCTGCGACTGCATGGACGGTTGTATGGCCGCGAACGGCAAAATACAGGCAGCACGCATCAGGATAGGTTTTTGTGGTTTTGCCGGCATGTCTATTGTTTTTAAGCACCCACATGGCAGCGTCCATTTCTTTTTGAGCCGAAAGATCCTCAAGCTTATCTGCGGATACGCCATCCGCACCAAAGAGCAGCGGAGTGCCTAGCTGCTCATGTGAAGCTGGATATATAAGCACAACACGATCAAGCAGCTTGTTGAGCTGCTTGGCTGTTTCTGCAAGTATTTCATCTATGCTCTGCGCCTGCTGAAGGTTGCGGCTGGCTGTAAGAAGCACCTCTGTGCGGTAAGCCTTTTGCGCACTGCTTTTTGCTTGCTGCTTTGCCTTAGCGGTAATTGAGCTTGTGAGTATGGCGGCAATAAACATGATTATAAACGTGAGCGGATAGCCTGTACCATATGCCTGCAAGGTAAATCTCGGCTCGGTGAACAGGTAGTTAAACACGATAACGCTCAATACCGAGGATGCAACACCATACCCCGTGCCATCCGTCAGATATGCGGCGAACAACACAGAAAGAATATATACCGTAATGATATTTGCGTCTGTGAATCCAAGCTTTTTAAGCGTTAATCCGATCAGCGTGGCGATTATGAGCAGTGCGGCTACCATTATGGCGGATCTCCATGAAAAAGGCTTTTTTTGCACCAGCTTTTCATTTTGATCCGTGTATGGTGGCAGCGCATCCGGTATTATATACACTTCAAGCTCCGGCACAAGCAATATAAGGTGTTCAGTAAGGGTGGGTTTATTAAACAGCAATCTGCGCTTGTGGTTGGAGCGGCCGATAACGATCTTTGTAATCCCGGCAGCCTTTGCATATTCCGATATCTGCGTCGGTATGTCGTCACCATATACCGACGCGATATGCGCGCCATATTTTTCGGCCGCACGGATACTTTTGTTTAGCCAATCCTTGATTTCGTGGTTGGTCTGCGCCGCAGGCGTTTCTACATACAGCGCGGTAAGCTCTGCGTCAAAGGCGTGCGCCATCTTGTATGCCGCCAGAACAACCTTGTTATTTGACGGCGATGGCGACAGGCACACCAATATATGTTCTTTCATTCTACCCACTGCTTCCATAGCACAACGCCTTTTGTTTTAATTATATCACCTATACTTTCTGATTACGAGTACAACCATTGCCGCCGCCCCAATAACAAGTACACATGTAAAAACCAAATAAAGCTGCGAGTATTCGTGCTGCTCGGCATATCCTTTTTGAATGATATTCAACCCATCAGCATGGATATCCATGTCGCCGCCATGTTGGGCGCAGGCACGGTGGAATATACCATCCACCGCCACTACATCGCCCTTTTGTCCGTATTTTCCCATATGGGTTATGGCATTTGTGGCTTCTGTTGGCGCATATACGCTGATGGTGTTATTTCCATCCGTTATACTCACCCACGCCGATTCCCCGCGCAGCAGGATATCGCCCACCACTTCGCCTGTATATGATACCATGCTCTCATCAAGCGCCTTTGCGTTTTCTATAAGCTGCGTGCTTGAAACACTCGCATCCGCCGCCTGCGCAGTAACCGGAAACAGCAGCAGCAAAGCGGCCATCGCATAATATTTTAATCGCATTTTCTTCTAGCCTTTCTGACGCAGTATGCCCCAAGCGCCAATACGGACATGAACTCAAGGCGTGCAAGCCACATTATGATTATGTATGTAATCTTAAGGAAGGCAGGCATCACGCTCGATGTCACGCCTATGCTTAACCCAACGTTGCCCGTAACAGAGGCCGATTCAAACGCCGCCATACCAAACGGATACCCCGCCAGCATACCGGCAAGAGTCCCCAGCGAAAACGTGACAACATAGGCGGTCACAATCAAAAACGCGCTCCTTACCACCGCATCGCTAAGCACCACATCCCTGATATGATGTATCTTTTGCTCGCTCACGCGGGATTCCGGCAGCATCATGCGGCGTATTTCGGTTTTAAAGGTGGTAAATATTATGCCTGTGCGCAATCCTTTAAAGCCACCCGCCGTAGAGCAGGCGCTACCGCCCAGCAGCATGGATATAATTATCGCGAACAGCGCAATATCGCCCCATTCAAGATAAAACTGCTTGGCATAGACGGTCATGAAGCCTGTGGTGGTATGCCCCGATATAAGCTGATAAAAGCCCTTGCGAAACATTGCAACCGCATCGGGATATACGTTTTCACGCATAAGCCCAATTGTAGTGATAAGCACAAGCAACGTGCAGGTTGTGGCAAAGGTAACCGTTTCTATATTTTTGCGCAGCTCCCTGTGATTGCCTGAAAGCACCGCATGATGCAGCGCAAAGTTGAATGAGCCTATCACAAAAAACACCACCGTAGCAAGTTCAAAAAACGCGCTGTGATAGTACAGCATGTTCTGCGACATTGGCGCAAAACCGCCCGTACTCCATGCCGACATGAATATCCACATACCGTGTAAAAACGCACGGCCTACGGGAACCCCTGCCGACATAGCCGCAACCCACATCACCAGCGTGCCTACGCCAAGGTATATAAGGCTTATTATCCAGATGCGCCGCGCCGTGCTCACAGCATTTGGGAACAGTCTCTCATCCTTGCCCTCGCCCACATACATCTTGTAGGCACCGCTGGAATCCTTTGTCAAAAACGTCAGCGCCAGCACCACCATGCCCTGTCCGCCAACAAACGTAAGAATATGCCGCCACATGTTTAGACCGTTGGATGCATGGTCCATATCCTGTATCAGCGTTACGCCCGTTGTGGTAAGCCCGCTCATAACATCGAAGCAGCAATCCAAATAGGAAAGATAGTTGCCCGAAAGATAGTATGGCAGCGCGCAAAGAAGCATCCCTAAAAACCATGATCCCGCAGCCACCACCATCCCCTCGCCAAAGCTTAGATGCATTGAACGTTGCTTATGGCCAAGCAGCATAAGCGAGCATCCCGTTATTACGGCAATCGATGTCGTAATGGCAAACACCATCGCTATGTGCCACTCGCTGCAAATAAGCGCCGTCAAAACCGGCAAAAGTTGGAGAGCGCCAAGCACCACCATTATAATGCCGATAAAATAACATATCGGCAACACCTTATTTACGGATTTTTCGATCATATCACAACCTCACATCAAAACAGGCAAAGCATACTTATGCATATACCGGCGCCTATTGTGCCAAGTGCAAATACGATCTCAAGCAAAATGCCCCCTACAGTACCATCAAAATGCCTTTTCATCTCTCAACCCCCCTTATACCCCGTTAAAGCGGAAAACTACCTCGTTTATCTCATTTTCCTGCCCCATTATAATTACGCTATCCCCCGTATGCAGCCGCGTGTCTCCGCTTGGTATTATCGCTTCATCGCCGCGGATTACCGAAACTAGTATCATTCCCTTGGGCAGCCCCAGCTCCATCAGACACTTTTCGGCAAAGCTGCTTCCGGGCTCCACTGTTGCTTCCCGTATGCGTACACCTGTGGCTTTGCATTTTAGCAACCGGTTTACGTCCGTCCAATCCAGCTCCTGATTGATTATGCCGGCAATACGCGCCGTGCTGCTTATAACCGAATCCACACCCAGCTTTTCAAACACCCTGATGTTTTTTGGATTGTTCACGCGGGATATGGTGCGTGAAACGCCAAAATACTCCTTTGCCAGCTGGCAGGCAACAAAATTCGTCTGGTCATGCCCTGTCACAGCTATAAGCGCCTCAGTATGATGTATGCCGGATTCGCGCAGGCAGTTTACATCTGTACCATCGCCGTGGGTAACCTCCACATGCTTGCCGCCCAGCTCCGCTGCGATTCTTTCGCAATGCTCTAGATTGCTCTCTATCAGCATGATCTCGTGTTTTTCCGCCATCAGCGTTTTTACGAGATAATATCCCACCTTGCCGCCGCCCACTATTGTGATCTTCATTTTTGACTACCCCCCGTCAGCATATCTGAAAACATATCCACCGCAAGCGTTGTTGGGCAGATTGTATCAAGCCCCATACGGATAAGCACTTCCTCGCGCTCAGGATCATATGACCTGGTTATAACCGTTTTCACATGGTATAGCTGCCGCGCAATCTGCGACGTCATTATGTTCATGTTATCGTCAGACGTAACTGCCGCTAGCGCATCCGCATGTTCTATACCCGCCTGCCTAAGCGTATCCTCGTCAATTGGCATCCCAATTACCGTCATTCCGTTAAACCCATTGCCCAGTCGGTCAAAGCTGCTGCTGTTATGGTCAATTATCGCAACGTCGTGCCCATCCTGTGAAAGCTTTTTGGCCAAGTTTGCTCCTACCCTGCCGCATCCCGCAATTATTATATACATCATTCATTTACCGCCTTTCCATTTTCACCCTGCATATCGCCCATACAATCATCTATGCAATATGCTTCTATCGTGGTTTTATAAAACTCACCGAAGCATTCAAGGTTCCATGCCGCCGGTCTATAGGATGGATCAAGCGCGTATGCGGCCCTAAAGTGTTTCATTGCGTTGGCATGCTCCTGCTTTTTTTCCAGCAGCAGCCCCATCAGGTTGTGCGGTATCGCATCGTGTGGATGCGACATCATGGATGAACTCAATATCGCTTCACACTCGTTGAAGCGCTGTGCTTGTATCAGCATTTTTGCCATATTTATTGTATTACGTAAGGCTTCCTCCATATTTATGAGGCCTCCCTTCAGTCGATTGACATGCATATATGATATGCTCAGCAATGCAACAATGCCGTTTAGGATAACAGAAGTATGTTATAACTTTGTTAAAATGGTATAATATATGAACTTAGTGTTTGTACATGTTGACAACAATGCAAAATCATTTCATACGTTGTCTATTAATCGCATGTCTGTGTTATAATAACTACAATTTTATTGGAGGTAATCGCATGTATAACAATATGTATTATGGTAATGATCCATGGCTGCTTGCAGTGTTCGCCATGCTTATCGTCAGCTTTATAGTTCAGGGCAGCGTACAGCGCACCTTCAAACGGTTTTCCAGCCTGGCCGCCTCAAGCGGTATTACCGCGGCCGATATGGCGGATCATCTGCTGCGCGATAACGGCAGCTCCGTATCCATCACGCAGGTACCGGGAATGCTTACTGATCATTTTAATCCCAAAACAAACGTTGTAGGCCTTTCGGATGCGGTATACGGGCAACGCTCCGTGGCAGCGCTGGCTGTGGCGGCGCACGAAATTGGCCATGTGCTCCAACACGAACAAGGCTATGCTCCAATCAAGCTGCGCAACTTTATCCTGCCCGTGGCGCAGATCGGTTCCTCAATGGCTCCACTCATAATATTGGTAGGGCTATTAATTGGTTCTTTCAATGTGGGAATGATAGGCGTATGCCTGTATGCTGCGGTGCTTTTCTTTCAGGTTGCAACCCTGCCGGTTGAGTTCAACGCTTCTCGGCGCGGCATAGAAATGCTTATTTCTGGCGGATACATCGGCGTCGATCAGGAAGGCAGCGCCAAAAAGGTGCTCAACGCCGCGGCTATGACGTATGTTGTGGCGGCACTCGCAACCTTTGTTTCGCTTCTTCGCATGTTTTCATTTGTTAAGCGCAACAATAAATAATCCGAAATTCCACTCGCTCAATATCCCCATATGCGGCTAAATAATGCTCAAGCCATGTCATTTATGCACAGCCGACATATCCGATATTGTTATCCCTGTATAATAATGTTCCAGTATATCCTCATATCCATCGCCCTCCTTCGCCATGGCGTTTGCGCCATATTGACTCAATCCCACGCCATGGCCAAAGCCTACGGTATTTACGTATACGTGCTCATCCGTAAAGCGCAGCTTGAAATTGGCGCTGTCCAGTTCAAACAGCTTGCGCAACTCCCTTCCGCTGAGCGTTGCTCCACCTAACCTTATACGTTCTACCCTTCCGCTTTCAAAGCGGGCTTCTATCTTAATCTGTTTTTTTAACCCCTTTGCGGTAAGCTTTGCAGTGCGATATGTGGAATTGACTGTAGCGGCAAATGTTTTGCGTGAAAACCTTACCTCGGACTCATATCGCGTGGCGCTTTCCTCACCGGGGCTGGATACGCTCACAAGGTATGGCAGAGCGGCTGCAAACACATTGACTACATCCTCCGTATATCCACCTGAGCATGAATGATACAGCGCCTCTATCGGCATACCGTCATACAATGCCACCTTGCCGGCCGTTGCAAGCACTGCCCCACGCACACGGGAAAAATTGGTTTCATATGCTGTGCCCCAATTTTTCTTCAGCTGTTCCAAACTCCTGTAAGCCTGGCAGCAAGTGCTATCCGTGCATACGTCCGCTTTACCGCACGGCGTTCCGCCGTATTGCGCCATACGGCGCACAGCAAATGTACGTGCCGCCACCGCCTGTGCCTTTAGTGCCTCGATTTCAAAGCTTACAGGCATCTCTGCGGCCACAACCTGCGCAATATACTCCTCCAGCTCCATATGCATCACCTTGCCCGTTTTACGATTTAAAACGGTAAGCTCCGCACACTGCGCTTCATCCGTGGTCGGCATTAGCTCTTCCCTTGGCGCACAGCTCATTGCGCAGCCGCGTATCATCAGCACAGCTACGCACAGGCATAGCGAGCATACAAGAACCGCTTTCCAGCTTATATTGATTTCCCTCAAACTAAAACGACGATAATAGCTCATAATGTTAATATTTATGAAAGTATTGCCCCATAGATGCTGTTGGTATTGAATGGATCTGCAAAAGGATTTATAATGGATCATGGCGCATTGTATGCTATATACGTTGATAAGCACGCAATATGCAATATACACTGGTACCCATCATAGGAGGAATCATGATAGACCGAATAAATCAAGGTGACAAACAGGCCCTTAAAGACCTTTTGACGCTTTATACAAAACCCATATTTAACCGTGCTTTGCACTCCTCCGGCAACGACGCCACAGCTAAGGCGGTTACTCGCGCCACGCTAAGCGATATTATGCAGGCAGCGGAGCGCGGCGTATGCCCATCCGATGTAGAGCCATGGATAATGCAGTTGGTTGACAGGCATAGCGCACAGGAGTACGACGTAAGAAAAATCGCTGACGCCAGACTTTCAGATGCAACCGAGCCTGAGTTTCCATACAACTGGGCGCCGCCAGAAAGGCAATCGAGCTGGACGCCGCCTGAGATTTCCACCCCGGCTGCTGCTCAGCAGCCGCAGCCACGCAAAAAGCCCGTGACCGAATCCAACCCACGCCGCACACAGATCACACCCGTGCGCGCGCAGGAGCAGCCTGCGCCCACGCGTGGAGTCGCCGCATCGCGCAGCACAGATCTGTTTGAGGATACTGATGATGAGGACATTTTTGAAGACGAGGAAGACGAGGATGCCCACAAGGGCGGTATAGGCATGGTGTTGCTTATAATGGCGTTGGTGCTCGTGGTGGCAGGACTTGCATGGATACTTGTGGTCATGATGATGACACGTGGCATACTGCCTATGGCGGACATGGGCTTTGCAAGCTGGTTTAACACCCATCTGTTTAAGCTATATTGATTTGTTGCCACCATGTCACATGGAATTTACAATAGGGTGATATACTTATAACTATAAGATGTTTAGAATTTTTGTGTTAACATGAAAGGAGGTTGTTTATGACCTTTACAGAATACATAATGGGATGGAATGTTGCCGCGCTGGTATGCCTGTTGGTTGGTCTCGCGCTAGTATCTATCGAGATGTTTATCCCCGGCATTGGCGTACCCGGCATACTTGGTGCTATATCGCTTATCGCGGCAGTCGTGCTGCGCGCAAATTCAGTGTTGTCATCACTTATTACGCTAGTAATTGTGCTGGTGTTCATTGGTGTGGCAGCATTTGTAGTGCTGCGCTCGCTAAAAAAGGGAAAACTTCAAAAAACCCCGCTCGTGCTGCACGAATCCATTAATTCCGGCTCAACAGAGCTTTCGCAGGATGATATGCGTTCACTGATCGGGTTTCAAGGCGTATGCCTTAACACACTACGCCCATCGGGCAACGCTGAAATCGCAGGCAAAAAGCTGGATGTGGTAAGCGAAGGCGCATTTATCAAAAAGGGCGCTTCCATAAAAGTGGTCCGCGTGGAAGGCGTTCGTATACTTGTCAAGGAAGTGTAAGCGATGTTCTGTAAAACCTGTGGTACTCTCTATAACCCCAAAGATGGCCAGTGCCCCAAATGCTCCACCAGAGGCATGGAGTGCGATGTTCCTCCAGCCGAAATGAGCGATGCTGAGGCACGGCGGTTACGCAAGCGCTCATGGATTCAGCTTGTGATAGGCATACCCGCCTTCATTGGCTTCATCTACCTATTGGTATATCTGGTAAAGCTGTTTAACAGCTAAATTTGAAAGGAGAAAATATATGGAACCCTTTGTACTCATTATCGTAATTATCGTAGCGGCGATAATATTCCTTGCGCTCTTCTTTAGTTTTGTTCCCATAGGTCTATGGATAAGCTCCACTGCTTCCGGCGTAAAGGTTGGAATATTCCAGCTTATTGCTATGCGCATAAGGAAGGTTGTTCCCAGCCGGATAGTCAATCCCATGATAAAGGCCACCAAGGCCGGGCTTGATCTGTCGCTAAACAAGATGGAAGCGCATTTTCTCGCAGGCGGTAATATCGACAGAGTCGTCAATGCCCTTATTGCGGCTCAGCGCGCCGGAATCCCACTGGATTTTGAGCGTTCCTGCGCAATAGACCTTGCCGGCCGTGATGTGCTCAACGCCGTGCAGATGAGCGTTAATCCCAAGGTAATTGAAACACCCGTTATTGCAGCCATTGCTAAGGATGGCATAGAGCTTCGCGCCAAGGCACGTGTAACGGTGCGCGCAAACATAGATCGTTTGGTCGGCGGCGCAGGCGAAGAAACCATAATTGCCCGTATCGGTGAAGGCATCGTAACCACGGTTGGCTCATCCCGCAGCCACAAGGACGTGCTCGAAAATCCTGATCTGATCTCCCAGACGGTGCTAAACAAGGGTCTGGATGCAGGCACCGCATTTGAAATACTGTCCATAGATATAGCCGACGTAGATGTTGGTAGAAACATCGGCGCGCAGCTTCAGATCGATCAGGCAGAAGCAGATAAGCGCATTGCACAGGCCAAAGCTGAAGAACGCAGAGCCATGGCTGTTGCCCAAGAGCAGGAGAACAAGGCTGAGGTCCAGGGGATGCGCGCACGCGTTATAGAGGCCGAGGCAGAGGTGCCACGGGCGATTGCAGCAGCGTTTCGCGATGGTAAGCTTGGCGTAATGGACTACTATAACATGCAAAATGTTATATCAGATACAAAGATGCGCGATTCGATTGCGGGCGAGCCACACGCAGGTAAGGAGAAATAAGATGGGCGCATTCATACCCATCATAATAATCGCCATAGTGTTTTTTTCTGCCGTCTCCAACGCCAACAAAAGGCAGAAGGAGCAGCAGGAGCGCGCGCGCCGCGTGGCTGCGAGCGTGGACGCCGTCAATAATGCAGCGCCTCCGTCTCGCACCTATACGCCTGTGCGCGATGCGTACAGCGGAAGCATGGATTATGAATCCAGTGAGGGCAGAGCCGTCTCGGCATCTGTTGAGGGTTCTTCTATTGGATTTGAGGGGTCCTCCGATCCGGCAACCCCCCCACTTGGTCGCTCCACTATGGTTGCTGCCGGTGGTTCTGATCTGCGCCATGACGTAAAGCCAATTACCGAAAGCAGTCATTCCCATACCGAAAGCTCTATAACAGGCTTTACTGAATGTGAGGTTGACAATTCCTCCGCTTTTGCAGCAGCCGCAGCGGAAGCCGTTACTGTGGCTGCCGACGCTGCCTACGATATAGAGCTAAACTCCACTACGGGGCATATACTCCGTTTTGATCACAGCAGCGTAGTGCAGGGCTTTATCTATGGCGAGATACTTAGTAAGCCGCGTGCCCGAAGATGTGGGATACGCTAAGATACGCATTAACCTAAGCAGCCTGTAAAGGCTGCTTTTTTTATGTGGCACGATTCAAATTACGATTCATTTAATTGATACTCTATATCTGCATTATTTCATTCACAACTTTTCACGTGCCGCCATATTTTTACATATCTTATACTGAGTATAAAATATAAAACTCGATAATAAAAAAAGGAGAATAGCTCTTATGAGTATGCCCGTTATCACGCCCAGCACTGCAACCAGATGCCAGGCCATCACGGATGTAATCGAATCCGTCGCCCTTGAGCAGACTGCTCTTTCCCACATACTTAATGCAGAGGGTGAGAAGCTGCAAGCCATGATCGGCATGGCTGCCATTACCCCCGCCCAACTCTTGGCGACAAATAAATCCGTGCGTGCAATGGTAGATTCAATAGTCAGGCTGGAAATGATCTTCCAAACAAAGCTCGGCTTGTTTGAAGACTGCCTCTGCGTCGATTGCCACAAAACATAAGCATTTTAGCCCTTAGCAGCTCAGGTGGACATAACGCGCATATGTTATGTTCACTTTTGCTTGCTTTTCGTATCCATATGATATGCCTAATGTTTCAAAATGTGCAATTGCCCTATATTATGCTGGCTCAGTATTATGTCAGATAGGTTTTCAAAAGCAGTGGCTTCAATTGATTTTTATATATCCATTCGTTTGAATATCTGGTTCTGGATAGCGTTTTTGACCAGATTACAGGATTATTCCGCATATTGCTAAGGATATTTTGAGCGTGATCTATATAATATACCCTTTCGGAGGGATGGTAGTTTTCGTAGGTGTCATAATCAAAGTTCCTGGCCGACCAGCGCATGAAATCCGCGTGTATATTCGCGCCCAATTCCTCAAGCGCAGGGACCGCCTCATTTAGAATTATATAATTGCCTCTGCTGGCCGCTTCTATCACGGTTAAACCAAATGACTCCGAATATGAAGGGCATATAAACAGATTGCTCAGCGAAAACAGATTGAATACCGTTTCTCTTTTTACACCATTTTTGAAGCCACACTCCGATGTGAATATTATATCCTTGCTCTCAAGCCCGCTTTTGACGCCCACATCCTTTATTATTAATTTATACACGTCTGGACTGATATCCGCAGAAGGAAAATCGCACAATACAACGCCCACGCTTTTTGAACAGTATCTTTTAATGCAACCCGCAAATTCCGCAATCACATGAAATCTCTTTGCCATGTTCAGCCTTCCCGGGTAAACTATGATTATCTCATTTTGAGTGAAATCAATATGTCTGCCTATCTCTACCGTTTCATCATCCATGCCCAGCATTATATCTACGCTGTTGTTTACGCATACACAATTTGAAATATCCGTACCATATTGCTTCGCCAAGGCTCCAAGTCCACACTGGGTAGGGTAAACAAACATCGTATTTGGCATAGTTGAAAACATGCAGTTTATCGGATACGGCGCATCTATTCGCCTTGCGGGGGCAGAATGCGTAAATGATAAAAATTTTACGCTAGGTAACAGTGCCTGGGCTTTTCTTATCGCCACATTATGCAATAGATGCACCCCCTGATACAGAATATCATGCATTATACATATATCCACATCCGCAAGATGCTTTACAAAATCTCTTGATATTATTTCGGCCTCATCAAAAAAGCCGCCGGCAATTTCATCATCGGCTTTTGTATAGGTTTTCCAGTTGAATCTATTTCCGTCTTTACTGTTTACTATTTTTATCCATTCTATTCGCTCGTCGGCAAATATCCCTGTTCTATCGCTATCAGGGCAGTGCTCGCTCACAAGCATTTTTACATGCATGTTATCCTTAAGCAGCATTTCCAGTTGCTCTCTTACAACGTTCACCAATGAATAGGTATTTGATAATCCGTTGAACATGGTTAAAATCGCAATTCTCAATGCAATTACTCCAATCACATCTAATATGAGCATATCATAATATATACCGAGGTAATGCCATGCGTACCTCAATAAAATAATAGAAGGTAAATATATGGCTATAAATTTTTGGCTGGCAAACTCATTTAATATATTCACTATAGCAAATCATACGCAAAGCAACGCAAACGCCACCGGTGCTGTATGGGTCGGTCAAACGGCAACCTATTTTAACTATAACGTCGGTTCCAGTCTTCCGTTTTCTACTAGCGCATATATGTTCGCTTTGCAGGTGCTAGGAAGCATGAATGTAAGCGGTGGCATAAACTACTCTCAAAACAGCGGAATTGATGCATTGGGCAGCGTAGCTCTGTACACGATGCATAACAATAATAACGTACCCAACCAGCCGCTTAGCTTTGTTTATAGACCCTTCGATGTTTATGCTTATAATTATTTATATCAATCCTCCGTAGGCTGGGCAAGTCTGCCGGCAAACGGCACAGTGTTGCATGCTGGCCCAGTATTAACCCTAACGGGAACGGATCCATCTTTAAATATTTTTTTAATAAATACCGCATCGGTAAATATAAACGCTATCTCAACTATCAACCTGGTTGTTCCGGTCAATTCCACTGTTCTTATCAGCATTACCGGCAATACCGTAGCCCTTACCAGCCTTACAACACAGTTCAACGGCACACCTATATCCCAAGCGCAGGCTGCATATGTGTTATGGAATTTCCCCGATGCCATCACGCTTAACCTACATTCGAATATATATGGTTCGTTGCTTGCGCCCTTCGCATCTGTTGCCACAAGTGCCGGAACCATATATGGAACGCTGATGTCATACAACCTTACCGGCCAAATAAACGCCGTGAAAAACGACTTTATGGGCACGCTCCCGGATCTTTATGATCCGTCCACCACAAATACAACTTGCAGTTTTACTACCTCAACTACCACCACCACCACCACCACGACTACAACAACCACCACTACAACCACCCATACGCACACGCACACCACTATGTCCACTACAACCGTGGCACCGCCTCCGCGGGCACAGGCGATCAATGATTTAATTGAATCCACTGCGCTTGAACAAACTGCGCTATCCCATATTTTAAATGCGGAGGGAGAGAAGCTGCAAAAAGCGCTTAAAATGGACATGAGCGCAGAGCAGCTTACTGCAATGAATAAATCTGTGATGCGTATGGCGAATGCCGTAGGTAAGTTGGAGATACTGTTGCAGGAAAAATTGGAAACGCTTGGTTGTGACAACCTATGCAATAAATGAGCATGTAGCCCATTGCTTATTGAATTATGCTGTTAAATTAATACTACCGTCAGTTTTCACCGACGGTAGTATTTTGTTTGTAATCTGTTATTTCAAGGTATATCAAGCTTTAAGCTAGCGGCAATGGCGTTTATTTTTCCGTATCGTCAAATATGCAATGTGCCTTCACGTCTGCAAGGCAAGTGCGATTGCACCTGATGCAGTGCCTAATCTCCTGTTCCCGTCCGCTAAAGGCCTTATTTGGCCATTCGGGATCTGCAACCAGCTGCCGGCCCATGGCTGCGCATTCGATTCGCCCGCATTCAAGCTGCGCTTCAATAAACCCGGGCGTAGTAAGCCCGCCCACCCCCGATATCGGCAGAGATGTATATTTGCGCACCTCATCACAATAGCGCAAAAAGCAGCCTTCCTCTGAAAAGCACGGATGATCCTTGGGTGGAAGCGTATCGGATAGCGCCGCATAGCCGCCCAGCGTCACGTGGAAGCTGGTAACCCCCGCCTTTTCGAGTAGCGGAATAAATTCCGGCAGCTCCTCAAGCAGCACACCCGCATTGCCGTAGTGGGGGTTCTCCTGCCGAACGGCAAGCTTATAATCAATTGGAAAGTCCGCAAGCGCCTTTCGAATGGCACTAACTACCTCCACAGCAAATCCAGCACGCTTTACGGCGCTGCCGCCATACTCGTCGGTGCGCTGATTAAAAATGGATGAGCTGAATCGACCACACAGCTTATCTCCATGCACCTGAACCATGTCGAACCCCGCGCGCTTGGCAAGCACCGCAGCCTCGCCAAATGACGCCGTTATGGCATTTATCTTCTTTTTAGTAATCAGGTTTATATATGGCGGAACCTTTCCGCTTCGCAGCAGGTTAAGTTCCTGCTTGGTGATCTTCTTGGTTAAAATATCAGGGATATATCTGAGCAGTCCCTTGGGGGTTGGCTCCGGATAATATAGCTGTGCGCTAATCTTGCATCCGTTTTCATGCGCAGCAGCTATCAGCTTTTGATAGTATGCAACCCCGTCTTTGTTGTAAATGGATGAATATTGCTTTTTTGCAACTGATACATCGCCAATGGTCATCATAGCACAGCCACCATCGGCAATCCGTTTGATTGTTTGTAAGTACTCCTCGCTTCCAAATTCCATTGACATCGGCGCAAGTACAATGCGGTTTTTCAATGTGAGGCCGCCTAATACAACCGGTGATTCGATTTTGTTGAACATACCCCTAATTTTCCCCTTCCATTCTACGATCCTATCTAAAAGTGGATGTATATAAGGTATATGTTAATCATCGTCCGTAGCGCTGTCAAGCTTGTCTGCCAGTTTATCGGCAGCTTCCCTTGCGGCATCTGCTTTTGATTCTAGATCTTCCTCAAGATCCTCGCCCTCTTCGTTCTCGCCGACATCATCGGCATCATCCTTTGACGTTATATCGTCAGACTCCATCTCGGCGTCAGGCTCCAACTCGGCGTCATCCTCAACATCCTGTTCGTCGCGCTCCTCGTCATCTTCCGTAGGCGCAAACTCACCATCGCCACGGTAAATTGACATTGCTTCATCGTCATCCATTATCCCAAGATCATCCGCAAGCTCGATCAACTCATGAATTGTAAGTTTAAGCAGCTGCTCCATATCAGGCGCACCACCATGCTCAGATATACGTTCAATTAGCGCTATGTGCCCTGCGCTCATGCCAAAGCTTAATGCGCTTTGATTAAGTCGAGGATTAAAGCTTAGGCTTTGCGAAACAATCGTTGGGCAGCCCTGCGTGGATTGCAACATTGTCTTAAGTTTTGATGAGATAGCCTTGCTCAGCACATTTGCCTTGCTGGTAGTTACACTGCTTACAGACAGCATAACTATACCGTCAGGGCCTGCAAAATAACCTTTTTTTGTCATTAACCCAACAATACTGCCCAATGCGTCTTCAAGCGGCATACCGCTAAACGATACCCCTGTTATGGTGTTTTCGCCATTGGTATCAAGGCCCTTAATGCTGACTACCTTTTCGTTTGGTCCTGATATTATACGAAAGCCTGCGTCCATGTCCAGCTCAACCATGCTGTATGAGTTAAGCGCAATGCCCATCCCTGTAAAGAGCATTACCACCGTGGCGCATGCGGCAAGCACATGGCGCATCGCAGCGGATATGTGCCTATGGCTGCTATTTTTGATTTTTGTGCGCTGTCCTTCTAGGGGCATTATTATACATTCAGGCTGTGAATCCTTCAGCTTATCCGGTGAGGGATGCGGCAGCTGGTCAACAGCATTCTTTAGCATCGCTTCGATTTTTTTCATATACAAGCTCCCTCCCGTATGAGCATCTGTTTAAGCTTGGATAATGCGCGTGTGTATTTTGAAAGGACTGTGGGCAGCGCAAGTCCAAGCAGCTCTGCCGTTTCCCTGTGTTTTAGTCCGGCCACCGCATGCAGCAGCACTATCCGGCGATCCTGCTCATTTAGCGAATTTAGCACCTTCAATAGCACAAGCCGTTCCGTTGGATCATCGATACATGAAAAACGCACATCGTTTTGTGCAATATCCATCCCCATCGCGGTGGCTGCACCTGATTTGCGCATATGATCCGCCGTAATGCTTTTTGCTATGCTAAACATCCATGCAAGAGGCTTATCCATGCCCTTGTACAGATGCGAGGAGGTGCGTATTTTAATGTAGGTATCGGATACTATATCCTGCGTTGCGTACGGATCCCTCACCATTGAGAGTACATATGAGTATATAATGCGTTCGGTCTGTGCATATAATAAAGCAAAGGCGTCCGCATCACCCTGCGCTATAAGGGCAAAAACGACGTCGTCTATATGTACATGCGTCCTATTTGACACAGCCTGTTGCTCTAGCAAAAAGAATATCATCAATTGCTTTTAGCCCTCCGGGTCCTTTAGCTTTAATATACCATACGTGCATTACCCCACACAATGCTATGGGGCGGGAAATACCCACCCCATATATAGCTACCTATTATATTAGTCGTTATCTTCTGCGTCATCCGCACCATCAGTCTCATCTGCATCGGTATCGGCTGCATCTTTGGCACTATCGGCAAGCTCCTCAGCCTCGTCCGCCAGCTTTTCCGCTTCTTCCTCAAGCTTATCAGCTTCTTCCTTAAGTCTATCGGCTTCTTCTTCGGCCTCATCCTTTAGCCTGTCCGCTTCATCAGCAAGCCTGTCAGCCTCTTCCTCAAGCCTTTCAGCCTCTTGCTCAAGTCTATCCTCTTCTTCCTCTGCTAGGTCATCAAGCTCGTCAAGTTCATCGAGATCCTGCTCGAACATATCATTTATATCCTCTTGTGTAAGTGGCTCGGTAAGGGATTCTTCACTCAACTCATCGATATCCACGCCCTTGGCCTTGGCAATTTCATTCAGCTCAGCTATGCTCATCTGCGTAAGCTGTGAGAGTAGCGCCTCATCGCCGCCGGCAAGGTATTCAAGCACCAGCATCTTGCCTACAGACACGCCATACTTTTCTGCCATTGCCACATCCTCTGCTGAATACTCGGCGACACGGCTGTTTATTTTTGCAGCAACGCCCACTTTGCTCAGCGATTCAGCGATGCAAGCGTTCAGCTTTTGAATATTCTCCTCAGCTGCACCGTCCTGCTTTACAGTAACAAGAACATCGCCCGTTCCGTTAATGAGATACCCATTGGCTATCAGCAGCCCTGAGATATCTTCAACAACATTTTCAAGCTCGTTGCTCGCATAGTTGTAATTCTCGAGCAGCTTCTGCGCGTCTTCATTTATTCCCGTTACGCTCACTACCCTGCCAAGCCGGTTTGTTTCGATGCTTATGCTTGGGTTTACGTCAATGGTAAAATGATGAGCTGGAGCTATTACGAATACATACGCCGATACCAATAATACCAGTACAAGCGCTATGCCCGCGATCATCAGACCGCTTTTGTTTTTGATGTTTTGCATATATGTTTCTCCTTTGTGTGTTATATATGTATAACCCATAAAAGCGCCATTTTATTGCATGAAAATTTTTTTCATACGACATATCTGTGTAACAACAACGTTATATATCAAAAAATCCATAATGAATTTATGCTCCTTATTTTCTGCTATTAAAAATTGTGATAGAATACGTATAAATATATAGGCGACCATTGGCCACCAAAACGAATTGTGTTTTTAGGAGGCACGCTATGCAAACAATGATGGATGCGCTGGTAAAGCCAGCGCGTGAACCAGGACTTATTCTCAAGCAAGTACCAATACCCCGCCCCGGTATAGGCGAGGTTCTTATCAAGATCCATAAAACCGCTATCTGTGGCACAGATGTGCACATTTACAACTGGGATCAATGGAGTCAAAAACATATAAATCCGCCACTTGTTGTGGGGCATGAATATGTTGGCGAGATAGCCGAGCTTGGCTCTGGCGTTACGGATTACTCTGTTGGTCAGCTTGTTTCAGGCGAAGGACACATAGTGTGTGGGCATTGCAGAAACTGCCGCGCAGGCAATGGGCATTGGTGCAAATATACCTATGGCGTGGGCGTTGAGCGCGAAGGTGCGTTTGCAGAGTATCTGTGCATACCCGAAACCAACGTTATATCAATTCCTGCCGGCATGAACGAGGAAATAGTATCCTTTTTCGATGCATACGGCAACGCCGCGCATACCGCTACAATGTTTGACGTGGTAGGTGAGGATGTGCTTATAACCGGTGCGGGACCCATTGGCATGATGGCCGCCGGGATATGCCGCCAGAACGGTGCTCGCCGCGTTATCGTAACGGATGTTAACGATTACCGTCTTGCGATAGCAAAAAAGATGGGCGCGCACGCCACTGTTAACCTCACCAAGCAAAGCCTTGAAACAACCATGAAAGAACAGGACATGGTTGAAGGCTTCGACGTAGGGCTTGAAATGAGCGGTGCGGGCGCGGCCCTTAATCAAATGCTTAAATCCATGCGCAACGGCGGCAAGGTAGCCCTGCTTGGCATAGCCAAGGCAGGAACCATAATAGATTGGGACGATGTAATATTCAAGGGGCTTACGCTTCAGGGCATCTACGGCCGCAAGATGTACGAAACATGGTACAAGATGATGGCCATAATACAGGCAGGCCTTGACCTTTCGCCAATAATAACGCACCGCTACCATTACACCGATTTTGAGGCTGGCTTTGCGGCCATGAACAGCGGAGAATCCGGCAAGGTAATACTTGACTGGAGCAAATAGTGAAGGAGCAACCATGAAAACAGCATTATCAATTTTTTCACAGCAGCTTGAGGATATACGCGCAGCAGGTACATATAAGGATGAGCGCATTATCACCACACCGCAGCGCGCCCGTATCGACACCACTAAAACGCACGGTGTGCTCAATATGTGCGCCAACAACTACCTTGGTCTTTCCAACGACCCTGATCTTATCGCCGCCGCCAAGGCTAGTTATGATGAATGGGGCTTCGGCCTTTCCTCCGTGCGCTTTATATGCGGCACACAGCAGCTGCATAAGCGCTTGGAGAGCAAGCTTGCCGAATTTCTGAGCATGGACGATGCTATACTCTATTCCTCCTGCTTTGACGCAAACGGGGGATTGTTTGAAACTCTTCTCACCGAGGAGGACGCAGTAATAAGCGACGAATTAAACCATGCCAGCATAATCGATGGTGTGCGCCTTTGCAAAGCTAAGCGCTTCCGCTATAAAAACAGCGATATGCAGGATCTGCGATTGCAGCTTATCGCGGCGGGCGACGCGCGCATAAAGCTAATCGCCACAGACGGCGTGTTTTCAATGGATGGCTTTATTGCAAACCTCAAGGGCATATGTGACCTTGCAGATGAATTCAATGCACTTGTTATGGTGGATGATTCACACGCAGTTGGCTTTATGGGTGAAACCGGCAGGGGCACCCCCGAATACTGCGGCGTAACGGATCGTGTGGATATAATCACCGGCACGCTTGGCAAAGCGCTTGGCGGCGCATCCGGCGGATATACCGCCGCGCGCCATGAAATCGTTGACCTTTTACGCCAGCGTTCCCGCCCATACCTGTTTTCAAATACGGTTGCTCCAGCAATATGCGCCGCAAGCATCGCGGTAATAGATAAGCTGACCGCCTCCACCACCTTGCGCGATCGTGTACATGCCAATACCGCATACTTTCGTGCGGCGCTTTCAGAGCTCGGGTTCGATGTGCCTGTAAGCACACATCCGATTGTACCCGTTATGCTGTATGAAGCGAATATCGCACAGGAATTTGCCACCCGTATGCTGGAAAAGGGTGTATATGTTGTTGGCTTCTGCTATCCCGTTGTTCCACAGGGCAAGGCGCGTATACGTACGCAGGTGTCCGCCGCGCACACGAAGGAGGATCTCGATTTTGCCGTGAACTGCTTTGCGCAGGTAAAACGTGAGATGGGGATAGGCATAAGATAATGATATTTGTCAAATTGTTACAAACAGGATAAAATGTGCAATATGAAAGCATATTTTATAGCTAAACATGGCTTCACACTGGTGGAGTTAATAGTAGTGATAGCGATACTGGTTATACTTGCCGCAATATTGATACCGCTTGTTGGCGGCTATATTGATGATGCCGAAGCAGCTGTGTGCCTAGCCAATAGGCACACGCTGATGCGCGACTATTCTGTGGCGCGGCGGCTAAACCCTGCACTTACACCGGAGAGCTATATTGCAACTTATCCTGATGCGCTCAATGCCGGCCTATGCCCATCCTCTGTTATCTATACCATATCCGAGGATAGCGAACATCAGCTTACGGTGTTTTGCATGAAGCACAGCGACGAGCGCGAGTATGCCCCCATCGGCCTTGCGGAGATAATCAAGTCAATACGTGACAAGTGGCAAAAAATGACCGACGCACAAAAACGCGCGTTCAATTTGAAATATATGAAATCCAACAACACCATTATGCCAAGTAATGATGCTTTCCGCAGAGCTGCCAGCGAGCAGGTAGGCGGCAGTTGGCCAAAGGCGTCCACTGCGTTGGTCAGTGCCTCAAAGGATATAGCGGCGCAAAACGGTATAACCGATCGCTATAATTCGCTTTATATTCAGCCGTATATAATCCCCCAGACCGGCAAAACGGTAATCTTTGCAGTGGATAGCAGTGGCACTAATTGGAATGCAAAGATGATCTATGAGCCGGAAAGCAAGCAATGGTACCGCTATATTGGCGGTAAAACCGGATATGGGCTTGCCGCGCTTAGCTCCACATTAACCTATGATGAAGTGATGGCAGATCTTAAGGACAGTACAAAATTTAAGCCTGTCAACGCACATTGACAGGCTTAAATCAAAAGTACAATTATTTTACTTGCCTATACCAAACAGCGCAAGCAGCCGTGACCAGAATGTGGTTTCGGCTTTTTCCGCTACCACTACATCCGCCGCAGGCGCATCTATGCCCTTGGTCATCATCACAAACTGCACCGAGTTCACATTGGCGTTAGTCGGATCAACAAATGAGGTAAGTTCGCCGTCCGATGAATACTCCGCCAGTATATTGTCTATCGCTGTATCGATCTGTTCATCCATATCGCCTGTTGAATTGCGCAGCTCGCCTGTACCATCAGCCAGCTTACCCATACCGCTTTTCAAATCTTTTGAGCCCTTGTAAAGCTCGTTCACGCCATCAAGCAGTTGATCCATACCTCCGGATGCCTGACCCACTCCGCCAACGTACTGCCCAAGTCCCGAGCGGAAATCATCAAAGCCCGTCAGCATCGATAGCAGCTGCGCCGCCTGCTTTATGGAATCCCCCGCGCTTGCCAGCACAAGCTTTGTGAGGAATGCGGTCACACCGGCGGCCGTAGGCGTACCGGCAGACTGCACCTTTGCCGCGCTATTTAATATGCGCCCAGCGCTTGCAAAAGCCACATCCTGCGCCGCGCCGCTTCCCATCTCATTTGCCGCTATCACCGTAAACAGCGCCGCAGACTCAGCCGTAAGCGATGGGTTCTGTGCCATTATGCCCTGTATGAATTGCCCGTAAGCTTCCGCTGTGTTTATCTTCAAAGCCTGTTGTACGCTCGCCACGCTCCATGGCTCTCCGGCTGCCGTTTGCAGCATCTGACCGGCAGCGCCGGCTTTTCCCGCATCCAGCAACAGCGCCCCCGCACTGCTAAGCGCCGTATTGCAATCATCCGCTGTAGGTTTGCTTGAGGTCAGCTCACTGTTTGCAAGGTATATAAGCAGATTGAGATCTTCACCCGAAAGACCTGTGCTCGCTGCAATTCCCTGCTTTGCCTGCGCACGCATCTCGTCTGTTACGCCCGCAAGCTTACCCAGCTCAGATTGATAGTTTTTCCATGTAAGAGTTGGCACGCCGCTGCCTGCAAGCTGCGCGTTCACCATAGCCAGCACTCCGTCTGCAAGTCCCTTTGCGCCGGAGGTAAGCTTGCCGCCGTTGTTGGCAAGCTGATCCATGCCGCCCTTAAGCTCGCCCACACCGCCTTTAAGCTCGCCTACGCCCGATGAGAATTTGCCAATCCCCTTTTCAAGTGCCTGTGCGCCATCATCAAGCTGCGCAATGCCATCCTGCAATTCGGCTATGCTGTCCGTAAATTCATCCGTGGCTATATCACCCATAGGCATGTTAAGCGGTATGCCTGCAAACTGGATTGGTGTCATGGAAAAATTCACAACATCTGCCGTTATGCTGTAATGCGACTCACTCTTGGGCAACGACATAATCGTTATCAGCTTGTTGCTGCCCGCAGAAGCTACGGTTGCATCAGTGGCTATTATGTTTGAGCATTTTGCACCGTCCAGCGTAACCGTCCCCTGCAAAACAAAGCTGTCAAAAAACGTGGTGGCCGACGCGGCATTGCGTGTTATATCTATTGTTAACCCTACCTTGCCAGATGCGCCCACGAGCTGCTCTGTAGTCGCTGGTGCGCCATTTAGCGTCCAGTTCAGCACTATGAGCCACGGTAGCTGCAATCCGCCGGAAAGGTCGCCCTGGTAATAAAACCTACCCGCTTGCGCATTGGCTGTAATTGAGCTGCCATCAAGCGAAATGGCTTCCATGTTTGTAAGATTGGTGACTTTGTCGTATGCGCCGCAGTCTGTTATTGTGCCGGGCGCACTCATATAGAATTCATTCACAACGTATGCCGCTGCTGGTGCGCCGGAATTCTCCATCTCAACATATACCACCTCATCCTTGCGCGTTGTGGCGAAGGATACCGACGCCGTACCGGCCACAATAGCGGCCACCAGTGTCAGCGCTATAATTTGCATACTGCTTTTACGCATATTAGTTACCACCTTTTGAAGTTTTTCTATGCTTGAGCTTAGGCCAGTTAAACGAGGTACGCTGCACAATCGTATCAAATATCACCAGCATAGCGGGCAGGAACAGCATCACCATTACGCCAGATATTATAGCGCCCCTGCCAAGTATCGTGCCCAATTCGCTTATCACGCGACTGCTGGACACTACGCCCAGCATAATCCCCGCACATGCCAGTATCGCTACCGGAGTAAGTATGCTGGCCGCCGTGCTACTCACCGCATTGGATACGGCGGGAAGCTTAGTCATTGTTTTTCGATTTTCCATGTACTTTTGAGCAAACAATATCCCATAGTCCACAGTAGCGCCCAACTGCACTGAGCTGATTATCTGATAACCGATATAATTTAACGTGTTGCCCGCAAAATACGGTAATCCCAGATTTATCCATATAGCACCCTCTATCGTGAGCACAAGTATTATAGGTATGGATATGTTTTTAAACGTCAGCAGCAATATTAGGCCAATAGAGAGTATGGCAGCCCATGTAACAAGCGCGCTGTCGCTGATTATTGTGCTCTTAAGATCATAGTTTACCGCGTTCTGTCCAAGCATATGATAGCTTTCGCCATAGTATGTTTTGGCGGTATTGCGCACATCCTCAACCACCTTAAAGGCTTCCTCGCCCTCGTCTGTGGTGGTGGCATACAGTATTATACGGCTGTATCCGTTGGCGCGCAGCTGTGAAAGCTGATCCTTCGGGATAAGCTTGTCAGGTATCTGCGTACCTACAGCAGTGGCGTATGATGTCACTGATGATATGTTTTCAACATCCATGAGCGCATGGCTTAGCTGCTCCTCGGCAACGGGATCGCCCGATGGAACCAGCAGCACCATCTGTTGATGCTGGCCAAACTGTTTGTTTATTAGATTAGCCTCCTGTTGCACATAGGAATCCTCGCTGTGCATACCGGAGGAACCATATTTAAAGTCGTTGCTGCGCTGCGCCAAATAGCTTGGAACTATAATCAGCGCCACTACTATCGACAACGGTATAAACAGCTTGCTTACGCCGTTACCAAACCGTTTAAATGACGGCAAAAACGGCCTGTGCCGTGTTTTATCAAGCAGCTTTGATGTGGTAACTATCATCACCGGCAGCAGGAACATTACCGCAATATAGCTCAGCACTACGCCCTTGGCCAGCACTATTCCCATGTCAGGCCCTATTTTGAAGCTCATTAGTGCAAGCACTAGGAAGCCGGCTATTGTGGTGGTGGCACTTGCCGCTATGGTGGAAGCAGCTTCGCACATGGCCTTTTTCATTGCCTCTACAACATCCAAGCCTGTATCACGCCAGCGCTGGAAAGCATGCAAAAGGAACACCGCATAGTCCATGGATACGGCAAGCTGCAACAGCGCGGCCGTAGCCTGGGTAATAAACGATATCTCTCCCATCACTATGTTTGTGCCTTCGTTTATTAATATGGCAATGCCAATCGTAACAAGGAATAGCAGCGGTTCAAGCCAAGATGATGTGGACAGCAGCAGTATTATAAACACAAGCGGCAGAACATAGTACATTATCTTGCCTACTTCCGCCATACCTGAATTTTGCACCTCGGACTGATTATACGCATCGCCCGAAAGCGCGACGCCCTCGCCCACTATGCTTTTAACCTGGCCGATTACGCTTACGGCTTTTGTTGCGTCCACTGCCATCATAAACAGTGCGGCGTCATCCTTATACCATGCCTCGACAAGTGCCTTATCCTGCATTTGGATGGGTTTTTTAACATCGGCAATATCATCCAACCACAGCACATCGCGCACGCCGTCTATTTCGCTAAGGCGCTGCTTGGTTTCCAATGCCTCAGTTAAGGAAACATCCGGCATGTACACATTGAGGTTGGGTGGCTCCTCGTCGAATATCTGATCATATGCAGTAAGTGCAACCGTAGTAGGCGCATCATCCGGAAGATAGGCCGACATATCATAGTTGATGTTTACAAGTTGCATGAGCAGGAAAGAAATTAACGTTACAGCAACGGCTATAACGATTATTATCCACCTGTGTTTTAGTATAGCGCAAGCTAATTTATTGATAATTATCCCCCCGCATAAGCAAACTGAAAGGCCTAATCGGCCTATACAACTTGATTATATTGCAGTATCACACTCAATTCAACCGCCTGCGAAAGTCTTGGCATTTAATACATATTTCATTCACAATTGGGTCAACAACTGAATTGTTTACAGGTTGTTTGGCGCAATTATAAGAAAACGACAGCGAAGTGACTGACTACTTTGCGCTTTCTTCCATCTCATGCTTTCCGGCTTCGCTTGTAAACATATCCTTGCGATACACAACAAAGCGGCAAAATGAAAATTCCGTAATAAGGTTAATCACCATTGTGCCAAGCAGCACTACATACTCATTCCAGCCTATGCGTGTAAGCGCCTCGCCCCACCAAGTGGACAACGGCGTAAATACAAGATAATATCCGATCACCTGCATCATCGCCAGTGGCACGCTCTTTGCGGATTTAAACGTGAATCTGCGGTTAACTGTAAAATTGTATATTACGGACATGGTAAGCGCGATAAGATATGCCGGCCAATAGTTAAATCTCGCAAGCTCGTTTAGCAAGGTAAACGACACGATCTGAATCACCCCTGCCGACATTGAAAATAACACGAACTTTAGCATTTGAATCATATTTTGTTTTTTTGTAAGCATTGTCTGCTGAGGGGCTTGTGGCTGCATGTTTTCCATAAAATCACACCTCTGAATATATTTTTATATGCCAATTAAAAATGTTTTTCAGAATATAACGCTCAGTTTATCGCCACACGCATATCAGCACCCTCAAGTTGAATAACGGTGCAAAGTCGCGGTGCTATCAGGCGCGAAAACAGACGTTCACCATAGCGGTCCAAAATATCTGTGGGTGCAAGATTTGTGGCTATGGCTGTGGCCAGCCCTGCATTTTGTCGCTCATTTATAACAGAAAAAAGATATTCGATTGTGATATTCGGTATCACCGGTTCACTGCCAAGGTCATCTATTATAAGCAGCTCCGGCATTATACATTCTATTTCCTTTGCGCCCGCAAAAATACTCGACCGATAAGCATCTACCATATTATACGATGTCAGCTTTAATACCGAGTGCCCATTCGCAATTATTCGATCCGCCACGCAATTGAGCAAAAACGTTTTGCCAAGCCCTGTTTTACCTATCAATAGCAGGCTATGGCGCTCGTTATTCGGGAATGCGTCGGCGTATTGCTCACATATCTCCTTTGCGCGCGTCGTAAGCCTGCGCTGACGCTCGTCCTTATATATATCTGTGCGAAATGCAGAAAAGCTATCGCTGGGCTGTATATCGCCAGTGGCGTAATTGGTCCTAAGCAGCCGCTGCTTAAGGCACATGCACATGCGGCGGTGTACGGCGCCCACAAACCCCGTATCCTCACAGGCGGCACAGCTCCAGCGCGGCAAAAGGTAGTCCGCACCCACACCATATTTTTTCAGTATCTCTGTCTGCTCCATATCCAGTCGTGCTATATGCTGATGCGCCTTATCCATGGTCTCCTGCCTGTCCTGAGCGGTGCGCAGCGCGATTCCCAGCTCAAATGCCGTATCGCGCCTATCCTCAGCTATCTCGCGCAGTCTGGGCAGTGCGGCATAAGCGGCACTTGTGCGTTCATCGCATTCGGCAATTGCCAGCGCGCGTTTGCGCGCATATTCCCGTTTTATCTCACGTGTAAGCTGCATTATTTTTCCTCATCCAACAGGTCTATTCCAAGTTTTTTTAATTCATCTGCACTGTATCCGCGCTGGGGGTATTGCAATGAACGCGGCTTTTTAGCGCCGGCAGCCTCCTTATGGGCAAATGTTTTCTTGGCTGCGGACACACTGTCTATGCCACCCACATGCCATGCTTCTATATATTTACGCAAAACAGGGAATGGCGAGGACGCGTCTTTGGCCTGTTCCGCTGCAAGCAGCATAATCTCCGTGTCCATATGCCAAATATCTTTCCATCTTATTATCTGCTCAAGCTCGCTCTCAGTGTGCTTGCGCTGTAGACCAGCGCGCGCAAAAAGCATACGCCCAAGCTCGGCTGCCGCATCGCGGCGTTTGAGATATTCATTTATTTGCGTTGTATTTGACCGGCCGCTTATCTTCCAGCTTTCCAGTATGCTGTTTAGATATTTAAAGCTTGGATCGTTTATGCCAGCCATCTGTGCGCAGGCGGACAGTATCGCCTCGTTGTCAAAGCCCCATTCCTGCCAACGCTTGTACATATCCAGTTCGTCCCTGGTAGGCGGTTTTTTGCTCCAGCCCTTTTTTATACTTTGGGCTGCACTATGCATCTGTTCGTATCCGGCTATATATTCCTCTGCCGCTTCCGCGCTGAGCACACCTGAATCCGCCCAATTTTTGGCCACCGCATCCATGTACGCCATGCTTACCCGCGCGCCCTTGAGCGAAACGCAATATTGCACCAGCATTATCGCAGCGGCCTCCTCCATGCCAAACACATCTATCCAATCATACATGCGCTGCAGCTCCGCACCCGATAGCATACGTGTGCCAAGCACATTTTGCAGCGCATCCACCAGCGGCGCATTGTGCCGCAGTGTGCAGGCTGCGCCATCCTTTATCACGGCATATTCAATATATGGCGGCGTTGTGGCGGTTACGCTTATAAGTCCCTGCGTCTGCCAATATGAAAAGGCCTTGCCAACCTCACTTTCAGGCATACTCAGGGCTGAGGCAATATCCGTATTGAGCGCCGGCGCACAGCAGCACATAAGCCCATAGAGATATACCTTAACATATCTCTCTGGCGCGCCAGGCATATATTCCACTAAAAAGCGGTTGCTTACTGGCGTTGTAAGCAGCAGATTCTCATTCCGCTTAAAATTGAATTGCATCTAATGGCTCCTATTTTTATTGTCGCTTTATTGTAATTTATATGATTATACCACACACATCGCCATGCAAACCAACAAGATTGATTAAGCGCATTGACATATTTTTCTTGTAATATGCTATAATGTTCTCATGATAAGGAATAAGCGTAAACGCAAAACAAAGCTGATTTTAACCATATTTTTGATAGTTGCAGCGCTTGCCACTGCGGCTGTGCTGCTGATATTTAATCCCTTTGATCAAACGCAGCAGGACGGCGTTGACGACATTCTCTCTACCCCTGCGCAGACTATCCCACCACCCTCGCCTACGCCGCCAAATATAACCCCCTCCCCCACACCTGAGCCGCAGCTATTGCGCAGCCTATACGAGGTGCTGCTTGATATTGATCCAACGGCCATGACGGTGCATGGACGAATGCGGATGAACTACCTATACAGTGGCGATAATCCCATTTGTACGCTGGCGCTTAATCTGTTTCCCAATGCGGTAGCGTCCGGCTGTATGCGCATTGACACCATTACGCTATCCGGTGCCGATGTTTATTATCAATTAAGCGATGATGGCGCGCAGCTTACCGTTCCGCTTGATCGTGACCTTTCCGCAGGAGATAGCGTTACGCTGTTTATCGACTACACGATAGACATTCCCAAAACGGGCAATCGCTTTGGCTATGGCGAGAACGGAATATTGCTGGGCAACGCACTGCCTATCGCCGCTATGCAGGATGATAACGGCACGTGGCGCAAAGACAAATATTCCGACAGAGGAGATTCATTCTATAGCGAAATAGCGGATTATAAGGTGGTAGTAACGCTGCCACATGGCTATACCTTGGCCTCAACCGGCAGTGTGACGGAGCAGCAGACGCACAATGGCCTTATCCAATACTATATATTCGCCCCACAGGTACGCGAATTTGCGCTTTCAGCGCACAAGGACGCATCCGTTGCCACGCTTATGAGCGGTGATATTGAGATACTATGCGTTGCGCGCAACTCCGCCGAAGCAGAATTCGGCGCGACAACCGCCAAGTATGCGCTGGAGCTGTTTTCATCCACTATTGGCGTATATCCATATAAAAGATTATGCGTAGTGCAATTCGATAGTGGTGGCGGCATGGAATACCCCGGCTTAATAATGGTGGATAAGCAGCTATTTGATAATGATTCGCAGCACGCCGGCAGCTTTGTTATCGCCCATGAGACTGCTCATCAGTGGTGGTATGCCGTTGTAGGCAGCGATCAGATACGCTCCCCTTGGCTTGATGAATCCCTCACCGAATTCATGGGATTGGAGTTCTACCGTCTGCTCGGCGGGAGAGAGCTTTATCTGTCCGTATGTCAAAACGAATTCGCGCCACTTTCCGGCTATAAGCGCACAGCCAGGCTTGACCTTGCGCTGCCGTACTTTGCCGATGATGAGGAATATGCCACGGTCGTCTACCGCTATGGCGCAAAGCTTTACAGCGATCTATTCGATAAGCTGGGTGAAAACGCGTTCTATGACGCATTGGCTACCTATTATAATGCTCACAGGTTTGGCATAGCCACGGCGCAGGATCTTATCGGCGCTTTTTCTGATGCCTACGGCAGCGATCTTACAGAATGGTTTGAAACGCGGCTGGAGGCTCCATATCAGGTAAATACACAATAAACATCAACGGCGGCCTCATGAGGCCGCCGTTAAAATTATAATTAAATTATCCTAGCTTCTTGCCGCACCCTGGGCAAAACTTTGCTGCCGGATCTATCTTAGCGCCGCATTCCGGACAAAATCCACCGGCTGGCGCATCGGGCTTCTTTGCGCCGCACTGTGGACAGAATTTAGCGTTTGCCGATACAGCGGCCCCGCATCCGCAGCTCCAAGTGCCCTGTGTGGCCGTTTGAGACTGCTGCATCTGTGACTGATTGCTCTGCGAGAAAGCCGCAGCAGCGCCGCCAGACGCCTGCATACCAAAGCCCATGCCCATGAATGCCGTACCTGCACCTGCCGTGTTTGATCCGGCGGCCTCAATGCCGCTGGCTATTGCGCTCTGCACATAGCCTTCGCGTATGCTCGGATCTCCCATCATTGCGCCCTGGTTGCGCATATTGATCAGCTTCTGGGATTCCTCATCATACGAGATGCTTGCGATACCAACCGATTGCACCTCCATGCCACGCATCTGCTTCCAGTCTACGTCCAGCGTTTCGGCCATATGCTTGCTCAGCTCCGGCCCTTTGCTTGGCAGGAACGATATGCGCTGTCCATCCTCAGACATCTTGTTGATTGCCGCTTGCAGCGCTTGCAGGAATTCAGAAATATACTGCTCGTTTATATCGTTTATATCAACTGATTCCGCGCTGCGTGGAACCGCCTCCTGGTAGAACTTTAGTGGGTCGGTTATCTTTATGGAATATGAGCCGTGCGCCCTCAAAAACAGTTCTGCATTATAGAAGCAGTCAAAATAGTTTACCGCGCTATGGGTGCCAAATTTTATGCCCTTTATCTCCTGAAGGTTGATGTAGAACACAACCTGCTTTTTAGGTGTGCCTCCGCCAAATTTGATACGTTCCCACGCATCCTTCAGGCTATCTCCAAACTGGCCGTTAAACAATGATGGCGTTGATGAATCATCCACCTTGTAATAGCCCGGTTCCGCCGTATAATCCACCACCTTGCCGCCGTCCACCAGCATCATAAACTGGTTGTCGTATACATGGATCATCGAGCCGTTTGACACCAAGTTATCTGTGCCGCGCACGTTAGATGAACGTCGATCATTCTCACGGAGCTTTACGCCCTTTACAAACACCGTATTGTCACCCATCTGAGCCGGTTCTATCGCATCCAGCCAAGAATCAGCCAGCGCACCGCCCACAGCACCTACAGCTGCTTTGATTATTCCCATTGCATATACCTCCGAGCTGTTATTATTTGATATGATTATATCTATATTCCATTATAGTTTAATACACGCTACAATAAAATACAATACCTGTAGATGCCAGCGCTATCAGTAAGTCGACCTTGACACTCAATCCGTGTTTTGCTATAATGTGAGGGTTGATTCACTTGGATTGCGATGTTTTATGGAGAGATGTCCGAGTGGTTTATGGAGCCGGTCTTGAAAACCGGTGATGCCGCAAGGCACCGGGGGTTCGAATCCCTCTCTCTCCGCCAAACAATGGAATTTTCTAATTCATATAGTAGCACACGGAGAAGTACCCAAGTGGCTGTAAGGGGCTCCCCTGCTAAGGGAGTAGGCTGGGGTAACTGGCGCGAGGGTTCAAATCCCTCCTTCTCCGCCAAACCCCCGAAAACATAGACGTTTTCGGGGGTTTTTATTTGCCGATAGCTTGATTTTGTGGTTCCGGTCATTTTTATTTATAAATCGGCTTTATCATCTAAATATGGCGCACAATGGCAACAGTTGGCAGACTAAATCATACGCTTAATTGCACATTTAACGAACAACACTATTTCCGCTAAAGCGGATTGACAATTCTTACTGATTGAATTATAATTGCTCCGCAAGAGTATATATCAAAAATCCACAATAACATTTATTTTAAAGGGGAATACTATCATGAGCGCCAACAACGCAGTACTACCAAGAAATACGGAAAATGCACCAATAAATCCTATGTTTTCACAAACTGTAGCCTTCTCTCACTACAATAATCTTTCAGCCCAATTGCCTATTGTTCCCAAAACCGGCAAATTGGTAGCTGGTGGTGTAAAGGAGCAGGCTGAACAGTGCTTTAAAAATATCAAGGCAATTGTAGAGAGCATCGAGCATGTCATGAGCGATATTGTTAGAATCACTGTATTCGTTAAAAATATCAAAGATGTTGACGCTATAGATGAAGTTTACAAAACATTCTTTACAACCTATGTTCCTTCACGCACGATAGTCGCAGTTGCGGCTTTGCCGATGAATGCTTTGGTGCAAATTGAGGCACTTGTTTTAAACGGCGAGGGTACAATTCCAAACGCGCCACAAGCAGGGGATCTGATAAAGCTTACAAACAACACGGCAAATGCGCCAACAAATCCTCTTTCTACACAGAGTGTAGCTTTTTCCCATTACAATAATCTTTCAGCGCAATTACCTATCGATCCTAAAACCGGCAGGGTGATAGCCGGTGGCGTAAAAGAGCAGACCATACAGTGCTTAAAGAATATCAAAGCAATTTTAGAAAGTATCGACGTCCCTTTTGACGATATTGTTAAAACCACTATATTCCTCAAGGACCTCGCGGATATTGATGCAGTGAATGAAGTTTACACAACGTTTTTCCCAGACTCGGCTATCGCCAGAGCCGTAGCCTATGTCCCTGCACGGACAATAGTTGCAGCTTCAGCCTTGCCTATGGGCGCTTTAGTGCAAATTGAAGCCGTGGCATCTCACGGAGATGGCACCCCGCCTCAGGCTGTTGAAGACAGGCATGGGCTAATCATAGAGGCAAGCAATACGGCAAATGCGCCAATCAGCCCTCTGTCTACCCAAACCGTAGCTTTTTCTCATTACAATAATCTTTCCGCCCAATTACCTTTAGACCCCAAAACTGGTAAAATGGTGGCTGGTTGTGTAAAGGAGCAGACCAAGCAGTGCTTGAAAAATATCAAGGCAATTATAGAAAGTGTCGACCATGTTATGGATGATGTTGTTAAAATCAATATCTTCCTTAAAAATATCGCGGATATCGATGCTGTTAACGAGGTTTATGCAACATTCTTCCCAGGCGGTGTTCCTGCATGCAGAGTAGTTGGCGTAGCAGCATTGCCTAATGATGCTCTGGTTCAAATTGACGCAATTGTTGCAAACGCTGAAGGAACACCTCCGCGGGCATAGATAACAGCGTAGCATGAGCTGAATCTATTCTTAATTGCAACTCCTTTCCCACGCATCTTTGCAAAAAGTCGCTCCCGCAAGCATTTAAGCTTGCGGGAGTTTTTTATTCTCTGCTCTTTTGCAAGAGTTTTATAATCTCGCTCTTTTTTAATACCTTACCATACGAAACCACACTTCCATCCACCATAAGCGCCGGCGTCGTCATTACTCCGTATGCGGCGATCTGCGCAAAATCTGTTACATGCTCGATACTCGCATCCATACCAAGCTCCGTAAGCGCTTCAAGCGTTGCTTTTTCCAGCTCGTTGCATTTTTTGCAACCACCGCCCAACACCTTTACGCCTGAAACAGCCTTATCGCACTCAGCTTGCACAGACTTTTTCGAAACGCAGCTGCCATCACAGCATGAGCTTTCCTTTTTTTCTTCCATATCCTTCTTGTTTTTTGTAAAAACGTCCATTCTATCTCCCTCCTTATATCAGCAGATATTCAAATAAATTGAACAGGTAACCAACAATGATGATTCCCACCGTACATATCGCGATAAATAGCCCCAACAATCTCAGCTTAATGGCTTTTCTGAGCATAATCATCGATGGCAGTGAAAGCGTAGTTACGGCCATCATAAACGCTAAAACAGTGCCCAACTGCGCGCCCTTGGACAGCAGCGCTTGCGCAACCGGAATTGTTCCAAATATATCCGCATACATTGGAACGCCAATCAATGTGGCAATAACTACGCCAAACGGATTATTATTGCCCAGGATCGCTTCCACCCAGCCTTGAGGGATCCAGTTGTGAATTGCCGCGCCTATGCCCACGCCTATCATTATATAGGGAAACACCCTTTTAAATGTGGCTGCCATCTGATCCTTAGCATATGTCAACCGCTCCTTTTGTTGCAGTGCTGGCAAATCGATCTCCACCGCGCTAGCGCTGTGAATGAAATCCTCCACATATGACTCCATGTGCAGCTTTCCTATTAGTGTTCCGCCGATTATGGCGATAGCAAGCCCCAGTGCAACGTACACAACAGCGACCTTTGCGCCAAATATACTCATAAGCAGTACAAGGCTGCCTAGATCTACCATCGGAGAGGAAATCAAAAATGAAAACGTTACACCCAGCGGCAGCCCCGCACTAGTAAAGCCGATAAACAGCGGGATTGACGAGCATGAGCAAAACGGCGTAACCGTACCAAGCAGGGCCGCTACACAGTTTGCGCCTACGCCAGAAAATCGCCCAAGTATTTTTTTACTTCTCTCAGGTGGAAAATAACTTTGTACATAGCTTATTGCAAAAATCAACACACATAGCAGCACTGTAATCTTTATAACATCGTACACAAAAAACTGCGCGCTCGCTACCCATCTGTTTTCTACGTCCAAACCTACCGCATAAAACGCCCTGCCTATGAGTTCATTGAGCCACTTCATGCCCAAAATCTGATTTTGGATAAAATTCCATATCATTCTCAGCAGCCCTCGCCATTATGTTTGCAGCAGGAAAGCTTACCTATAAACTCTTTAAAGGCATAAAATGCTTCACAGTTGAGCGAATAGTGGCTCCACTTGCCATCCCTGCGCGCATTCACAAGTCCACAGCCGCATAGCACCTTCATATGATGTGAAAGTGTTGGCTGTGTGATTTCAAATGCCTCAAGCAGCTTGCAGGCGCACTTCTCGCCGTCGGAGAGCATCTGCACGATTTGCAAACGGTTGCTGTCCCCCAATGCTTTGCATATCAGCGCAATATCGATTACGTTCATACTTCCACCTCACATAGATAAACATCTATGCATTATTATATGCAATACATTGATTGTTGTCAATGTATTGCATGGCTGAATTCTAATATTTGCTTAGCAAAGCCCAATTGTGAGTTTTTGATGTTTAATTATATTTTTGAAATGCGCAATCCCTAGCACGCCGCTGAAGCATCGTGGTTTTGTGGCGTTTTCATAAGCGGCAATACAGCCTTTAAAGAAAAGCGGTTATTCTCTGCTGCGAATGAGCAGTAGCCGTTATATTTTTTTATTATCATTTCAATGCTCTTTACACCAAGCCCATGTCCCGCCATGCCACTTTGGGGTACTCCATATTCCATTATAATCTCACCCTCGTATGGATTTTCAATATAAATGAGCAAGTTACCTTTATTAATATGGCAGTTGATGGATACATTTCTATCTGCCGCATCTGCCTTTGCCGCCGCAGAAACAGCATTTTCCAAAGCATTTGAAAAGATTACGCACAGCTCTGTTCCGGACAATGGTAGTATTTGCGGCAAATCCAATTCCGCCTGTAGCTTAACGCCCTCCCTCTTCGCCTTTTGCGCAAAAGCAGAAATAATCATATTGACCTCATTATTTAAGCAATAATGCACAGGAGTTACGCCATCAATATCTGATTGCGCGTCACCGATATACTCCATTGCCGCAGATATATCGCCATTGGCAAGATATCTGCCAATCAATGCAAAACTATGGCGCATATCGTGGCGGTAGATTTTTGCCTGCTCCTGAAAATTTGCCATTTCATCCATTTGGCGACCGGCATCCTCGATCAATACTGCCATCATGCTTTGCTCATTTTGAAGCATGTTTTTTTCGCGCATGGCTTTGAATAGATACATCAGGAGCAAATACGTAGCATATACAATGGCATCTGGAATCAAGCTGAGGAAGATATTGCCATTTGCGTTAAATGTTGCAAATTGGTATCGGGTCGTTCCATATGCATACAGATAATGAAGGATCGGAATCACAGAAAACATCCAGAACAGCCTGTTTTCACCATGCTCCAGCATATAGTTAAAGGATGGTTTTAAGAAGCGATAAACCAAGAATATAACAATGGCATAGGATATGACATTCGACGCCAAAATCATCAGAATAGTGGGCTCGCAAGCTTTTTTTATAATCATCGCAATCGTAATAGTTGGTGCAGTCAAAACAATGGCTGTAAGTAGCACAAAAAGCACCTTAACACCCTTATACCGCGAGGCCATGCAAAACAGAACGAATAGTGGCGCCTGTACAAAGAATAGATAAAACTTCGAATATGTTGCGTTGCCAAAATAAATCCTGGCAATAATGTTGCCCAATAGCACTAGTGTAAAAAGCACCAATACAACCGCCCTGCGCCTTCGCGACAAATCACGTAGCCTAACATCCAAAAGTAGGTAGATTACCACACTGCCAAACAATATTAGTAAGGCGGAAGATGCTACAGCCGTCATATCATTCCGTCTCCTTTTCTAGGAACAAATGCTTCATATACGCTTGGCGCACCTGGCTATAAAGCAAACGCGAAATTGGTACGGTTTGCCCATCGTGCGTGGTAAACCCATTTGCAGTAAGTTCGCCCATCTGCCATAGGTTTGCTATGTAGGAGCGATGCACTTTGATAAACTCCGGCCTGATCAAAAGCTTTTTTTCATACTCGGAGAGGGAGGCGCGGACTTCACGAACAGCACCATCCGACAAATGAAAGTAAAGCCACTTATTCATAACTTCCACAAATACCAGCTTTGAGAATAATATCCTTGCCATACCGCTTTGCGTTTTAACGGAGAAGCCCTCAAATGACCTTTGCTCCTCGGCCGATATTTCATCCAACGCGGAAAACAGCTTGTCCTTTGAAACCGGCTTGAGAATATAATCCCATGCTTTCACCTCATAGCCGTCCAAAGCGTATTCTGGGGATGAAGTAAAAAACATTATTTTAATACTCTTATCAAATGTTCGTATTTCTTGGGCCGCCTGAATACCGGTAAAACCTGGCATCATAATATCCAGCAGAAGCAAATCGTACTGATAGTTTTTAATAGTAGAAAGCAGCTCCGCAGCGCTTAGGTAGGTTTTATATGTAAGGCACGCATTTTTCTCTTGCCTGTATGTATTGAGCAACGATGAAATCCGAGTAAGCTCTAACAAATCATCATCACAGACAGCAATATGCAAAAAATCACCTCCAACAATATGTAACATTCCGTTTTAATTTTATGACATATCCCCCTTATTTTCAAGTCGTTTTTACATTTGAGGTCGAATTCCCATATATTTCAGGAAAATCTTATCGCTTTTTTCCAAAGCTTGCTAAAGTTAAACAGCAAAATATCGTGTAACAAATGCATCCGTACTTTCAAAATTAGGTTGATCTTGGTGAGCGTATCAATCAGCTCCATCTTCTATAGTTCGTTGAAAGCAACAGTTGTATCTCTTAGATATTTGCGGCGCCTTATGCAAAAACAGCGAGGTAATGTCTATTGGGCAACGAAAAGGACACCTTGCAACGATTATAACGCGATGTTTTCCCGTTTGAGCGCCACAAAACCACATTGATATAAGTCACTAATATGGGTGGTTTATATATAAAGACACAGTATAAGAGGAGAAAAACAAAAATGAAAAAACTATTAGTACTTATTACAGTAATCGCAATGATCTTGAGCCTTGTCGCTTGCGCGGCTAATCCCGCACCCGATGCAGATGCACAGCCTCCAGTTGATGCGACTCAGGCTGATGACCAGGAGGCCCTGGCGGCTGCCGATTTTGAACAGGTGAAGACGTTCCTTGCCGCTGTGCAGGCACATCATGCATTGGCAGTACCTGTCGCCACTATACGTGAACAGGTTATAAGCGGAGAAGCAGATGCGAGCGAATTGCTCGATGGATTAAAAATGCTATCGGATGATTCTCAAGCTTTGCTTGCAAACGTGCAGGCTGCCGAGTGGAAAACTGAGGATTGCAGTGAACATGTTGCACTTTTAAACGAGCTGGCTGATTCCCTTGCGCAGGCTGAGCTGTTGTGCTATGAAGCAGCCGGTGAAAATGACGAGGCCAAGCTTGAGAGCTCTTCCGCATTTCTGAGGACCTACGAAGAGAAGCTTAGCGCACTCCTTGACCTGATGGGTGTATAATTTAAAAAGCTAAAAATGACAGGTAGGGATTAGTCTCTACCTGTCAGTGCTTAAATTTTGTTTTTATCTTAGCGCCTATATAACTTGAATTCAGCGTAAAAGCACACTACAGGAAAGGATTTTTTTATGAACGGAAAATTATTAAAACGAATAAGCCTGTTACTTGCGCTTTTGATGATGTTGTCTATAATATCGTCGTGCGCACCGGTACAAGAACCGGAAGCCCCAACGCAGCCAACTGATACAATCACTGATGAAGTGGCCCCCGAAGAGCCTGCTACGGCTGCCGGAACCAGATTTACCACCAATGACGAAAACATTGAGATGATAGAGGTAAATCAGGTTATGAGCTATGGTCAAAATATTGACGATGGCTCTCTTTTTCCCATGGAAAACTTCGTATCCGGTAAAGATACGATTATCTTTGTAAAAACAGCTACACCAGCTGCCGTCAATGCGGACGGTACACAGCGATTAACCGTTTCCAAGGACGGCGAGCAGGTTGCTGAGCTTCTGCCCATGGATAGCGCGGAAAGCGACCGCATTGCCTTCATCCCCCCCTCCTTGGAAGACGTTGGCAATTGGGAACAAGGCGAATACACGCTTACCTATACCACTGAAGATGGCTGTGAGGCAACGCGCATAGTTAACTTTAATACGGCCAAGTCCATAAAGGTATTGGCTGTGCCCGTGCTGGCCAACTATGCCGGTCAGGTTGTGGATGTTGAGGGCGAATGGAAAACAGCAATCCAGTTTACGGCGGAAACATATCCTTTGGCAAAGGGTGCAATCGAGTATATATTGGCGCCCTCTCTGGATCTTTCCGATATAAGCTACGACCTAACAACAGATGAGGGTATGTTCAACGTTTGGTCAGCGCTTACAAATCTGCAAACCCCAAATAATGATTACGAGCTAATTCTCGGATTTGTGCGCAATCGTCAGGGAGAAGGCAATACGCAAGGCTACACCTATGGTTTGCCGGCTAATATCATTACAGAATCTGATGGTGATATGCAGCCCACTGTGGCACATGAAATTGCGCACTGCTATCAGGTTGGCGACGAATATCCCGGCGGCGCCATTAACCCTGCGATAAACCCCGCTCCATGCGGAATGGAAGGCTCTGATTGGAATAACAGGGATGAAACAATCGTATCCAACAAGCAGTTTGTTGTTGGCGGCAATGACATCGGTCAAACTGCGTCAGGCTCTGTTATCCCACTTGACCAATTCCCCGTAAATGCGGCGCAGCAATCCGTGCTGAGCAACAATGTATCCAGCTTTATGGGATCAGGAAGCAGCAATATTTCTGATTATTGGATTACCTCTGCGATTTGGGAGCAGTTGTATAAGTCCTTCGTATTTAACGATACATCTGCCATAACCACCAGCTCGACTGAAGGCTCTCAGGGCGATCAAGGCTCTGCTGACGGACAGCCATCTTCCGATACCATGCTGCCATGCCAGGGCTGCAACGAAAGCTATGCCATAACTGACTACAATTTGTATGCCGTCTGCGAATCCTGTGAGCAGCTGACATCGGCCCAGTGGGGCAGTGAATCCGTTACTTGCGAATACTGCGGTGAAGAAATAGCAATTTCCACAGATAATTCCTATATTCTTTGCCCCGATGAAAATTGCAGCCAGATTTCTGCACTTTCAGACTATGTTCAGCAGAAGCGCGAGCAAAAAGTCAGCGCTGATACAGCAGAACCTGAAACTGAAGTTGCCACGGCCGAAGAGGAAAAAACCTATCGTGCCATTGACATTAAAGGCAACTTAAAAGCAGACGACACCTTTGCCCCCGAACCTTGGTTTTCCTATGATACTACTGAATTCCCACGCGCGCTAAAGGGTGATTACACTGTGGAAATGATGGATGCGTCCGGCAAGCTGCTTTCCAAGCACTGCTTCGATGTTTCGTTCTATACACAGACCAATCCACCTAAGAAGCTGGACTTTTCACCAATCAATCTCACCGTGTTCTACCCGGATGCAACGGCGAAAATTGCCATCACAAAAGAGGGCAAGGAGATTTATTCTGTAAACGTCTCGGCAAATGCACCAGAAATTGAATTCGTTGGATTGAAGGAAAATAAAAAGCTTAGCGGTGAGCAGACAATATCCTGGAAGGGCAGCGACCAGGACGGCGATAAGCTGATCTATGAGCTGTGGTACTGCACCGACGAAGGCGATTTTGTAAATGTTGCGTCTAATATTACAGCTACATCCTGTAAAGTGAATTTTGATACGCTGCCCGGCTCTGACAACGCGTATCTATATCTTTACGCCACAGACGGAACCGTAACCGCGCAGATGGATAGCCCATACCTGAGCGTTAACTATAAGGCGCCTGAAATTTTGACCAAGCAGCCCACTGTGCCTGAGTATAAGATCACGGACGAAATATTGCTTAGCGCAGACGTCTATGATATGCAGGATGGTTGGCTATACGACGATGATCAGGTGGTTTGGGTTGACGGCAGCGGACGCGAATACACCACGGGCAGCTTGCTTTGGATTTATCCCTACGAGTTAACTCCCGGCGAGCATACATTTACAATGACCGCCACAAACTCCAAGGGCGTTTCCAGCAGCGCCAAATATACCTTTAAAATTGCTAATGATGAATCCGCACTGCCCAATGACTGGAGCAAGGATGATGTGCGCCAGGCTCTGTCCAACGGCTTTATTGCGCCATTAGCCAATGTCAAGTCGCCAATCACGCGCGGCCAGTATGCGGCGCTGATGACCAACCTGTATTTCACGGTAGTTGACGAAAATACGGAAATCCTTGAGTATGAAGACGGCATAGTTACGGATTGCGGTTCTGACGATTATAGCCAATTCCTGATGGCTAAGCTTGGTTTCATGGAAGCAAAGGGTGGAAAGTTTGCGCCTAACGATGCTTTAACAGAGGAAGAAGCCGCTAAAATACTCTACAACGTAGTTATTACTGCCACAAAGGTTGATGATGGCGTAGAAACCGCAATGGAGGACATTATTGCAGAGCTAACGGATGCTAAAATTATTGATGATATTCCTGAGAATACCTATCAGGCCGCCAATAAAATAACCGGCCAGTTAGCTTTGGTTCGCTGCAATAGGCTATGGGAGTTCTTCTTCGGCGATACCGAAGGCTAATAACATTGCGCCAACATGATGCTGCAATGTGAAAATCCGCAATATGTGGTGATTCCAGTGAGCATCAAGTTTCTAAACTACAACAAAGGCCCGATAAGCTCTATGCTTATCGGGCCTTTACTTGTGAACATATAATCACAGGCAGTGCATTATATATTTTATTATTGTGCCAATCGCCAGTTCTACTTTGAATTCTATTCTATAGGTTTCTATACTGCGATCTCCTAATAGCGGTTGCCGCGTTATTCACCGCAATGGTGATCTGCGCAGCCATGTTCGCCACACGCATCGCCATGATGCTCACCGTGATGGCTGCACATTACGTTTGGATCAAAGCTTAGGGTTCCTGCAAGGAGTGCTTCAACCGCCTGATCCGCCTGTCCTGTTACGCCTCCATAGAGCTTGACGCCAACCTCCTCCAGCGCCTTGCGTGCGCCGCCGCCAATCCCTCCACAGATGAGGGTATCGACCTTGATATTTTTTAGGATATTCGCCAATGCGCCATGTCCGCTTCCATTCGTGTTTACAATTGTAGCAAGCATTACTTTGTTATCCTCCACATCGTATACCTTAAAACGCTCAGTGTGGCCAAAATGCTGGAATACCTGCCCATTTTCATAAGCTACTGCAATTCTCATTGTAATTCTCCTCATTTGATTATATTTTTGCTCTCTTAGTCTTCTATTTTATTGCCCCGATTACAGCGTCTTGCGCAATGACGGCCACAGCCGCATTTCTCTGCATCACCATCACAAAGCACATAATCTCCACCCTCAATGCACAGATCTTTTTCATTTACAAGGCACTCCGCCAGTTTAACGCGGGCGCTGTTATAAATTGCCTGCGCTGTCGTGCGTGCCACGTTCATACGCGCAGCACATTGCTCCTGCATCATACCTTCCAGATCTATCAAGCGGATACTCTCAAATTCATCTATTGTCATAGCAATCGTCTGGCGCACGGCAACAGTATCATCCTTTGGCCCAAATCGTCCACATTCCGGCATGGCGCAGATACGCCGCCGCTTGCATGGTCTTGCCATATTAATCATCTCCCTCATTTATGGCATATGCCGTTAATCCTTATTTTACACCATTATCGGCATATGTCAACATCTATTTGATAAGCTTACTATGATATTTTTAATTTTTAGAGGTATTCGCGTTTAAACGTGTGTGGGATATGCAATTGAATCCTGATAACCATCAATATACCCCGCAATCACGCGGGGTACTACATTAAACAGGTATTTTATTTTTTAACACTAAAGATAGAGTTTTGAGCTTTCTTTATCAGAATGCATGCGTCTAGTGCGTATCCTGCTTTGTGCGTTTCACCCAAAACACCAGATGCGGCATGTCCATATTATAATAATGCTTTGTAAAGCTTCCATTTATTGTCATTCCGTTTCGTTTGGCCACACCCTGTGATGCGATATTGTTATCCCTGATAATTGAATACACCTCATCCGCATTTAGCGTTTCAAAAGCATAGTGCTTGCAGGCAATTGCCGCTTCCGTGGCGTATCCGTTATTCCAATACGCCTTTTGAAATAAATAGCCAACCTCGAGCACCTGCCGTCCATCGCAATCCTGCATGGTAAGCCCGCACTGGCCAATCATCTCGCCGGTCGCTTTCAATATTACCGCCCAAAGCCCAAAGCCATAATCCGCATACCGCTTTATCTGGCGATTAAGCCAATCGTGCGCCTCATCATCGCTAAACGGATGCTCGTATGCATACATTACCTCCGCATCCTGTAGCATTTTGCAAAGCGCAGGATAGTCTGTCTGTTTCATTTCCCTTAAATATAGCCTGTGCGTCTCTAATATCATATTTCTCCATCAGCGCAAAGCCGCTTGCAGCCTTGGCCGCTCAAAAACTTAATTTCCATTAAGGCTTTAAAGGCGCGTATAGCGCCGTATGCTCGGATGACTATAGCATTTCAGCGCTATTTTCAATGTTGCAATTTAAAAGTGTAAGGAGCATAGAGATTAATATCATCCCTAAAGCCGCCAAAGCAATATTGATCCCCGGCTTTTTTAGATTCTATAAAACCCCTTGCCCCTGAGCGTATGCGCGTATATCATAATGCTCTGTTATTTTAAATGCCCATTGCACTTAATCCGCGATACGGCATCGCTTCAGCTCTTAAACGACAAAGCCTTTTCATCCATATGCGCCCTGAATATGCTGCGTATCAGCGCTATGTCGGCCTGGTCTTTCATCTGATTTTTGGGCAGCACATAGGCGTGCAAATCCGTTAAAAAGATAAAAAAATCCCAGCGTGTCTCCACCACGTTCTTGATATGCTTGTAGGTAAGTTCCACCTCGCCGTTCTCGCTTTTTGCGTGGATACCCCCATTATGCAGCGTTATATCCTGCGTAAATACCGATATTTTGTTCTTTTTATAGAATGAGCGCACCTTAAGCTTGATTATGACTACGTTTATCAAAAACAGCAGCACGGCCCCTCCCAACGCCATAGGCAGTGACTTGAGCAACGCGCTATTGAGCGAGCCGTCCGCCGCGTAATATGTAAGTCCCAGCAGCAGCATTATTATAATAAATACGATTAGGCAACTGACTATCAATTTTTTGTACGCCACATACATATTATATCTTTCGTTTTCCTTTGCTGCTATTTTGAATATTCCATTATACTCCATGCTGTATTCCTCCGTATTGATGTGTGTGCCTTTAAGTTTATACCGTGATTGGTAAATCGTCAAACATCTATGTCTTTTTATTTAAAAGGAGCCGCATACAACGGCTCCCTTCATAATGATTTTTTGTTATTGCTGTATATATCCCTTTATGCTTATATCACCCTGTCCATCGTCGAACTGATAGTCCTTACCGGGCAGCACGGCATTAACAAATATTCCTATTACCGCAGCGCAAGCCAGTCCGCCGAATGAAAGATTAACCGAGCCTATTACGATCGTAAGCGGATATGTGTTAAAGCCAAGCCCACAGGCAAGTATGAGCGCCGCTACGATAACGTTGCGGAAGTTTTTGAAGTCTACCTTGTTTTCGACTATGGTGCGCACACCCGTGGCCGAGATCATTCCGTACAGCATCAGCGATACACCGCCGATTATGGACCAGGGGATTGTGTTGATGAATGATTCAAATATGGAGATGAACGAGAGCAGCACCGTGAAGATGGCCGCTAGCAGCATAACCTTGGGATCGTATACCTTGGTAAGCGCAACAACGCCGGTATTTTCAGAATATGTTGTGTTGGCTGGGCCGCCTATCACACCAGCGAGCGATGTCGCCAGGCCGTCACCAAGCAGCGTACGGGTAAGGCCAGGGTCGGCGATGAAGTTCTTGCCGCAGGTGGCGCCAATGGCCGCTATATCGCCAATGTGCTCTATCATGGCGGCAAGCGCCACAACACAGCAGGTGATTATTGCGCCAATCTCAAACTTAGGAAGGAAGAATGGGGGTACGCTCACTATGTCCTTTATGGATTCAATCTTAAGCCCCGTGAAATCAACCCAAGGCAGACCGAACAGTGCGTTACCCGAGCATAGCGATATCACTGTGCCCACTATGTATGAGCCAAATATACCTATCAACAGGGGAAGTATCTTTACCATGCCCTTGCCATATATGTTGGCGATTATTATCAGAGCTATGGCGACAATTGCGAGTATCCAGTTTGAGCTGGCATTGATGAGGCCAACGGGTGCCAGTATAAGGCCGATAAGGATTATTATTGGACCTGTTACAACCGGTGGGAACAGCTTCATTATCTTTTTTGCGCCGAACACCTGGAAAAGCAGCGCCAGCACCACATATACAGCACCAGCACACACCACGCCGCCGGTGGCGTATGGCAGCAATTCCGGCATTAGCACACCATCAGCATTCCGTGTTATCGTGGCAAACGCGGCAAGGAATGCAAAGGATGAACCAAGGAATATTGGCACCTTGCGCTTGGTGATGAAGTAGAACAGTATCGTGCCTATGCCCGCGCAAAACAGCGTTACCGCTACGCTCAGGCCTGTAAGCAACGGCACAAGCACCGTCGCGCCGAACATGGCGAACACATGCTGGATTCCCAGCACCGCCATCTTACCGGCGCCAAGCTCTTTAAATCCATCATGGACGCCTTCTAATTTCTTTTCCATTGATATACCTCCCGATAAATTTGATCAAGTATTGCGTTTCCGTTGAGTTTAGTATGATTCTTCCATTTAAATCTATATCACGGAGCTACCCCCGTTGATATCTTTTAATCCGCCGCGCCTTGAAGTAAGTCAAGCTTTTCACGGCACGCGGGCGTTATGATCGAAGCCAGTGTTACTGTGCGCAGATGCCGTTGCTTATATAAAAAAGATTCTATATCCTCTATATCCTTCTTTTCCACTATCACCGAAAAATCCTCTAAGGCGCTCAAAAATAGGTTCATCAAGTCATAGCAGTGGTTGAGACATGCATTATACTTTTTATCTATCAGATTAAAGCCTGTCAGCAGCTTCTGCGCATTTATCCGTTGATCATGCATCACCCTAAAGCGCTGCATCGCATATTCGTCCACCTTCTGTGAAAACACCGCGCGCAATGCATCCGGCTGCTCGTCCAGTGGAAGCACATTTATTTTACCCGCTTCATTTACGGCATAAGCAAGGCTCTGCGCCGCTAGATGCCTTGGCAATACGTGCTCCGCCGCCTCGCAAAAGGCAAGCGCAAACGCGTCGCAGTATGGGGCGATACGCTTTTTTCTAAGCTCCGTCAACGCAAGTATCACAATTGTTATAACAGCCACTGCAAGTATAGCCAACCATTCTCTCATAACGCCGATCCCTTCTTTCTATTTATAATTGTGTATTATAATAGGCGGTCAGTTCCTTATTGGAACTGACCGCCCTGTAATTAATCAAATATATCCAAATCCTTTATCGGTGCACCATTTGCGACATGATTCCCATTATGTACAAAACCAATACGGAACCCGGCTGCGACAACACTTCTATCGTACGTCCTGCCATCGGCAATATCACTGGAAAGCATATGCCGTTTTATATTTTTATCCGATATAATCACGTGACAATGCCCTCCTTTTTAGCTTAGTTCTTCGGCTTATCCAAGCCTTTCCGTAGGTCTGATCTATTATAGCAGCGCACTTTAGCTTTGTCTAGTATTATATTTGTAATTTCGCCACTAATTTTTCACCATATTTCCACACATGCGCATCTATTGACTATAAAGCAGGCATAACGTATCCTAATTAAAAACAGATAAATGGGGTTATACATGTCCAGCGCTAGCAGCTATTTTTTAAAGTCGTATGATCTAACACGTTCGGATCGGCGCAGCATATGCATTGCTGTAACCGCCGACGGCAGACTTATCGTGCGTGCGCCCAAAAATGCTCCGCAGGCGGCCATCGACCGCTTTGTTGCACAAAAGGCGGACTGGATAGCCGCAACGCAAGCGGAGGCGTTAAATCGCAAGGCGGCCTGTTTTGTGCATCTGTTTGCCGATGGCGAACCGTTTCAATTTATGGGCAGCCGCTATACCCTGCATTACGCACAGATCGATGCGATTTGCGCCGCGCACGGCGAATTGCTTATTCCACATTGCGCACAACCGCGTATGGCCCTGCTCAAATGGTACAAGGCCCGCGCATATGAGGAGTTTAGTCTGCGCGCAGCACAGTTATCTAAGCTCATGGAGCTTCATGACATACCGCCCGTCAAGCTCTCCTGCGCGAAGAAGCGCTGGGGCTCATGCAGCCACAACGGCATAAATATAAACTGGCGGCTCATAATGGCCCCGCCACAAGTTTTGGAGTATGTGCTCGTACATGAGCTGGCGCATGTGCGCTATCCTGATCATCAGCCGCATTTCTGGAGGTTTGTTGCCTCCATACTGCCGGATTACCACGAGCGCCGCGATTGGTTAAAAACACATGGCCATGAATTGTTAAACTGCATGGATGAATAATAAGCGCACAAAGGTACAAAAAAAGGAGGGGCAACTATGTCCCTCCTTGTTGTATTGCAGCGTAAACCGCTTTACTGTATATCGATCTTCCTTTGTTCTGCGGGCTGTTCAACCTGCTTTGGCAGTTTAAGCTTAAGTATGCCGTTTTCATACTTTGCACCTATAGCCGAAGCGTCAATGCCTGTCATATCAAAGCTGCGCTGGTAACTGCCATAGCTGCGTTCGCGGCGTACATAGCTCTCGTGCTTATCCTCGCATCTGTCCTCATGCTTCGCTGCAATTACCAGATAATCGCCCTCGATATGGATATCAATATCCTCCTTGTTAAACCCTGGCAGCTCTGCCTCAAGCTGATAATGGTCGCCATTATCCAATATATCTGTCCTAAAGCCCGCCATGCCTGTCATGCTCTGAAAACCTAAAAAGCGCTTTTCGAAATCATCGAAATAGTTGCCTACATCGCCGGTTTTATACGGCGTCAAACCGAAAATACTCATAAAACTATCCTCCTAGTATTGTTGTCATATTATCATCCGGGAGCTGTCTCCCTGTTTACGATTATTAGTATACCCATTCATTGTTTCAAAAATTTGAACACATTTTTATGCAAAAGCAAACTTTAGCACTCTCATCAGCAGAGTGCTAAAGCAACGTCTTTTTTTACGCAGCTTCTACCCGGCAATCATTTTATGTTATCCCATCGGTCTAGCCATGATATAATTCAAATACACGGAGGATGATATTTATGCAGGATTTTCTGCCCGGTCGCTACCGCCATTTTAAAGGAAATGAATACGAGCTTTTATATGTTGCGCATCACAGTGAAACGCTGGAGGAAATGGTTGTTTACCGCGCATGTTATGGCGAACATGGCATATGGGTACGGCCCGCGCGCATGTGGAATGAGATCGTAGAGCGTGACGGCAAGCGTATGCTTCGTTTTGAATATATAGGCCAATAGCCATAAAAGCACTTGTTTACCATAATTAGGTCGGTTTTTAAAAAAGCGGCCTTTTTTATCTGTTTTCGACATAACGTGTATTCATATATGCGCGCACTCACTCATAGGCTATGAGTGCACCTTGTGCGCCGGTGTGCCAATTCCGGCATTTTTACAATGTGCGGAAGGGGAACAACTATGAAACCGCGTTTTTTTGCCGTGCTTATCGCCGCCATGCTGCTTGCCTCCCTTATACCATCGCCATCGGGTTCACTGGCGGTTGACGATACCCTGCTGCCCGAGGATATACAATATGATAGCGCAACGCTTGGCAAAAGCGCCGCGCGCACCGGCACAGATACATGGCGCATAACCCTTTCGGTTACACCCGAAACAGCGCCTTTAGAATTTGCGGCCATATCCGATGCCGCAGCTGATAATTTTTTTGTTGCAAGTACGCCTGAGGTTGCTTTTTCCGGTATAGACGTTGATTATTCGCTATCCTATAGCAAAGATGAGATTCGTTTTTTGCCATCGGCCCCAATCCCGTGCGGTACAACATTGCTTATCACCTATGCGTTGAGGTTGATCCCCGATAGCCTTATCCCAGGAGTATATAATCGCATACCGCTTGGAAAAAATGCAGCATTGAGCTTTGCACCTGGCAGCGGCAAGACCGCGCTTCTTTTCCCTGCGCCGATGTGCCGCTTTGAAGCCGGCAGGCTGGATCTTCTATATGAATTGTGCAACGGTGGCCGCGTGCTCACCTCAGGCCGTATCGGCGATGTGCGCGATACCTTCATCACCGACGCTGCCGATAAGCAATTCCGTTGGCAGGCGCCCAGCAGCTATACGTATGGCGGCACAACCTATTTGCTGCGTGCTGAGAATACGCGCTACGAAAGCAGCAACGCACCCACCGCCCTTGTGCTTACCGGTGAAAGCGCTCAGTCCCTGTCCGCGCTGTCCGGTTCGCATACAATTACATATGTTTATATGCCCGCCACCTATGGAATCGCGCCCGGCATCCCCGACACAGGGGATGTTTCGCTGATACTGCTTATCATTGCAACGGCGCTCATGCTTACGACCGGTCTGCTTATGCTTGCCGTAACCATGTGGTCACGGCGAAAGCGATAGATCTATGCCCATTATAGCGCCAAGCATTTTTTATGGAACCGCCGAATGTGTGTTGATGTCGCCTTCTTCGCCCTTTTCAGCGTCTCCTTAAGGTTGGCATCGGTTATTATTTCGTACTCATCAGGGCACGGGCAAGCTGATCGCTGCACGAGGTATTGCTTTGGCCGCAGCGGATTCCATGCAGCCTTTTTATCACGTCGTCAACCTTCATGCCCTCCACCAGTGCACCAAGTGCCTTGAGGTTACCATCGCAGCCATCCGTATAGGCAACGTTGTGGACAGCACCGGCGTCAATGTCCAGGTCTATACGCGTTGAGCATACCCCCTGAGGATAAAATGTATAGTGTTTCATGCCATTCCCCCTTGTATAACTATTATATTGTCAACTCACCCATAAATACGAACTCCGCCGGGCCTGTCATGGATACCCTGTTATCCTCCGCCCATACTATATCAAGCGTACCCAGCTCCAGCTCCACACGCACGCTGCGGGATGTAAGTCCCGCCGCCGCGCAGCATACCGCTGCACTTGACGAGCCTGTGCCACAGGCCAGCGTGGCCCCGCAGCCACGCTCCCAAGTACGCACCCTGAGCGTATTTTTATCAATCACCTGCGTGAAATTGACGTTTGTTCTGCACGGAAAAATTGGAAGGTTCTCTATAAGCGGGCCGTATTTTTCTATATCGATTGAGCACACATCCCCCACAAGCACCACAGTGTGCGTTACTCCCAGCAATACGGACGAATATGTGAACTCCCTATCCTGCACGCACATGCTTTGCATCAGGCAGTCCCCGCTGCCTATCATCGGTATATCACTGCGCTCAAAGTGCGCTTCGCCCATATCCACAGTAACGGAATCCGCCTTGCCATCCTTTGTGCTCAACGCGATATGCATTGCGCCTGCCAGCGTTTCAACAGAAAACCGCTTATGCGAAATTATGCCTGAATCGTATACGTACTTTGCAAAGCAGCGGATGCCGTTGCCGCACATCTGTGCCGCACTGCCATCGCTGTTGAATATAATCATGCGTATATCGCATACAGCCGAATGCTGCACCAATATAACGCCGTCCGCTCCTATTCCCGTTCTGCGCGCGCACAGCCTTGCCGCCTCCTTGCCGCTAATATGCCGCTCAAGGCTGCCGTCTAAATCCTCCAATATAAGAAAATCGTTGCCCAATCCGTGCATTTTACACAAACGCATACAATTCCTCCACTCCGCCGTTACGCTTAAGCGCTACATTATTCTATCATATGGGAAGTGTTACTTCACACATATTTTACACCGCCCGACTGTACATTTTATAGGTTTTGGATTATTATAAAGAATGGATAAAATTGTGTGGGCTCACACATCGGAGGCGTTATGGACAAGTTGTTTTTTATAGTCAATGCCACCGCCGGCAGTGGCCGTAGCGGAAAATGCTTTGATCAGGTACGTAGAGAGCTTGACAAACGCGGCATATCATATGGATGTGAATTCACCCAAGCCCCTCATCATGCCGAGGATCTTACGCGTGCTGCGCTGCTGCGTGGCGAAAGTACAATCGTTGCGGTTGGCGGAGATGGAACCATAAACGAGATTGCCTCCGTAATGTGCGGCAACGCAACCACGATGGGTATATTGCCCTTTGGCACAGGTAACGACCTTGCCAAGGTGCTCAAGCTTCCCACAGATCCTGATGGCGCACTTGAAATGTTGCTCAACGGCACCGTGCGCCCTATGGACGCAGGTATGGCCAACGATAAGTTTTTTATCAACATTGCCGGGCTTGGCTTTGATGTGGACGTGCTGGTAAATACCGAAAAGTACAAAAAGCATTTTAATGGTATGCTTCCATATATGCTGGGTGTGATTAATACCCTTTCTCACCTGCGCACGCTTCATATTACTCTTACCGTGGATGGCAAGACCATACAGAAGGATTCCATACTTGTGGCCGTTGGAAATGGAACCCATTTTGGCGGCGGCATGAAGGTGACCCCGCTTGCCGACCCGTTCGACGGCTTGTTCGACGTATGCCTTATCGAAATAATGCCTATGCTAAAGCTATTGTCTCTGCTGCCAGGATTTGTAAACGGCAAGCATCTAAAGTCAAAGCAGGTGCATTATTTTAACGCCACCGAGATTGTGGTGGAATGCGATGAGCCATGCATGCTTGACTTTGACGGCGAGCTGGGTTCGAGCGTGCCGGCAAAATTCACAATTATACCCGGCGCAATAAATATACTGGTGGCAAAATGAGATATTATTTTATTGTTAACCCAATATCCGGCTCAGGCCGCGGTGAATCGGCCTTTAATCAGGCAAGAGCCTTGCTCGATGAAGCACATGCTGACTACGGCTTCGCGTTTACAACGCATAAAGGCCATGCAATAGAATTGACCCGTACGGCGCTTGACTCAGGTGAAAAATGTATAATAGCCGTAGGCGGGGATGGCACCGCGCAGGAGGTCGCATCAGTATTGGCCGGATCAGACGCAATAATGGGGCTGCTGCCATTTGGTACAGGCAATGATTTTGCCCGCGCTGTAGGCCTATCCAAGGAAGTTGACGATGCTGTGCATACGCTGCTGCGATCTCAGGTTCGTCCTGTGGACGGTGCTTTAGCCAACGACAGATTTTTCATCAACGTTGCAGGCTTTGGCTTTGACGTGGATGTAGTCATGTATACCGAAAAATATAAATCCCGATTTAACGGCATGATGCCGTATATGCTTGGCGTGCTTAAGGCGCTTACGCATCTTAAGCCTGTGGATATGGAGTATACGCTGGACGGCCGCGTCCAGTCAGTGCGTGCGCTACTTGTGGATGCATGTAACGGCACTTACTTTGGCGGCGGCATGAACCTTGCGCCACATGCCAGTGTTTTTGACGGTAAGCTGGATATCTGTATAGTAAAAGCTGTGAACATACCGCTGTTTTTAATGCTGCTGCCAAAATATATTAAGGGAAAGCATCTGGGCTCAAAGCACATACTGTACTTTAAAACCGACAGCGTAACGGTAACTACACACGGTCAAAGCATGTTGAATCTTGACGGCGAGCTGGGCTCTACCACGCCTGTGGTTTTTCGCGTAGTCAAGCAGGCTCTTAACTTTATAGTCGGCGAGGTGAACTGATGCGGCACAGACTGGTTTTCAAAAATAAAAAGCGCACTATGATACGTCTTGCGATATTGCTGCTTATTCCAATACTCATAGCTGTGATTGTTTTGATTGCCACAAAGTTTGCCAAGCGCTCCGCTGTGCTAACCGAGCTCACGGAGCTGCCTCTGTTTGATACGGCTAATTTTGCCTACAGCGGCAGTGGCGTGCTGTATGTTTCCGCCGATAAGCTCTGCTACACAGATTTTTCGGATAAAAGCAAAGATTATTCGCTGGCAGTAGGTGATACAAATATCTCTTTGGCCGCGTCGCGCGGTATGTCGCTGCTCTATAACGACAGCGCTGTGCAGATAATTGGCTCACAAAAGCCTGTGGAAATCCCCGGTTCGCTTATCAGCGTCAAATGCGCTTCAAGCTACGCGGCGGCGCTGTGGCAGGATGCGGATAAAAATGTAGCACTCCAGATATTCAACAGCGACGCCCAGGTAGATCAGATAGAATTTAAGGATTCCTTCCTGGTTGATTTTGGCTTCACCTCGGTAAACGAAAATGTGCTGTGGGCGCTTACATTGGATGTTGGCAGCGCCATACCTGTGAGTACGCTTACAACATACGATATGGATAAAAACACCACAACCGGGGTAATGACGATACAGGGGCAGCTTGTTGAGCATATACTTTTTTCAGGCAACAGTATATTTACAGTGAGTACGAATAATCTTACCAGATATAATGCCGTGGGCAATACTCAAGCTTACCGCCTGCTGGTGTATGGGTGGAATATGCTTGATTATTCCGCCTCAGCCACATCGCCCGTATTCCTGTTTGCTCCGCGCGATGGTAAGCCCCTAAGCACGGTTAAGCTATATACCGTGGCTGAGGGTGAAACGGCGGATGAGCAGGTCGTTGCACTGCAACTGCCCATGGGCGTGCTAAAGGTGTTTTTGTCTAACGGTAAGCTTATCGCCTGCTCGCCCGATACGGTATATATATATTCCTCCACAGGCGTGTTAACCTCGAGTGTGCCACTGGGCATTGTTGCGGACGATTTTATAAAGCTGTCTGATTCACACGTGATAGTTAAAAATGCGTCCGGCATGTATCTTATGACATTAAGGTAGGTTGAGCTTATGAATTTATTGGATCTTGCGGTGCTTGGCATATTTGCACTGTTCGTATTATCCGGGTTATATAAGGGATTTTTATCAACGGTGCTCTCAATCGGCGCTTTTATTGTGAGCGGCATATTCAGCATGATCTTCATGCCGTTGGCCTCAGCTGGTGTTGTGGCGAACGAATCGTTGTACAACATGATGCTCTATTACACTGAGGGCGGCGAATATATAGGCAACGTTGAGCTTTCGCGCACAAACATATCGACCATCAGCGCAGAGCAGTTAAAGCAGATAATCACTGACTCAAATCTGCCCTACCCCATGGGTAAGGAGATAACCCGCAACATTGCCAAGGAGACGTTTGCCTCCCAAAATGTAACTACGCTTGGCGAGTATTTCAACCAAACAATAGTATGCGTATTCATAAATATATTGATGTTCCTTTTGATCTTTGTTATACTTCGGCTTATTATTGGCTTCATAATAAATGGCATGGACTTTGCCCTAAAGTTCCCGGTTCTGCGCCGCGGCGATGCTTTGCTTGGAATGGGCGCCGGGGTGTTGCGCGGTATGTTGGCATTGTTTTTGATTTTCATGCTGCTACCTATATTGCTCACAGTGTTGGGTCAGTTTGATTTAATAACAAACCTTGTGGATGGATCGTTCTTTGCGTCCTTCTTCTATAAATCCAACTTTCTGCTCAGCATGATGCCTGGTACATAAGTTGAATCAAGTTAAGGACGGTTATAAATTTGGATAAAAAGAGTTTGTTAAAAAAAATATTGGTAGTAGTGCTCTCCCTCTGCGTTATCGCGGCTATTGCACTGCTTGACCCCAACGTAAGCGATATTGATATGGCCTTTGCGCAGGTACAGCCGCTATGGCTTATACTGGCGCTGTGCTCAATGATAGTTTCCTATATTGGCGATACGCTCATATACCATTCCATCTGCAAGCTGATGAACGTGCGCCAGGGCTTTGCAGATAGTCTGTTGACAACTATGATAGGCTTTTTTTACAGCGCACTTACCCCGTTTCAATCCGGCGGTCAGCCCATGCAGATAATCCAGATGCGCAAACGCGGCATCCCTGTTGGCACCGGCACATCTGTGTTGTCCGTTAAGTTTCTGGCATGGCAGTTATCCATGATGCTGCTGGCCACCGCAGGGCTGTTTTTCCTCGGCGATACTGTAATGGGTAACGGCGTAAGCGCGCGCACACTGCTGTATGTTGGGTATGGGCTTAACGCCCTGCTTATGCTGATAATACTGCTTGCCCTGATCCGCCCCGGGATGATACTCAAAGCGGGCGATGTTGTGCTTGCTTTTTTGCACCGCATAAAACTTATACGCCACAGCGAAAAATATGAAAAACTGTGTGCCGGCTGGGAAAACACCATCTCCGATTATGGCCATGCAGTGGACTTTTTGTTGGAGAACAAGCTGCGCATGATACCCATGCTGCTATTTGGCTTTCTTGAATCGTTTACCTATATGCTGGTAACCTATTGCATATATCGCGGCTTTGGTCTTTCGGGTTATCCACTCTATCACGTGGTACTGCTTCAGGCTCTGCTAACAATCGCCGTTTCATTCGTGCCGCTACCCGGTGCATCCGTGGCCAGCGAAGGCGGCTTTTATCTGGTGTTCAGCCAGCTCTTTGGCATGACAATACGCTTTCCCGCCATGCTGCTATGGCGTGCGCTTACCTACTACCTCAGCATACTGCTTGGGCTTGGCGCCGTTATAATCGATGGCTTCCGCAAAAACCCACCCCAAGCGCCCGAACAGGAGAATTGATATGTATTTAGCCGATTCATGGCAGGATTACGAAATAATTGATGCTGGCAACGGCACCAAGCACGAGCGCTGGGGTGATTTTACTCTGCTGCGCCCCGACCCGCAGGCCATATGGCCAATGGACGATGCACAGGATGTACACGCGCGCTATATCCGCTCTGCCACCGGCGGTGGACACTGGGAATACGAACGCACACTGCCCGAAAGCTGGATGATACGCTATGGCGACCTCACATTTATTGTGCGCCCCACCGGCTTTAAGCATACCGGTCTTTTCCCCGAGCAGGCAGTAAACTGGGATTGGATGCGCTCACTTGCCAAAACCTCCGCTGCACCATTGCGTGTGCTTAACCTTTTTGCATATACAGGCGGCGCCACCTGCGCGCTTGCCGCCTGTGGCGCAGAGGTAGTGCATGTGGATGCAGCAAAGGGTATGACGGCATGGGCGAAAAACAATCTTGCTGCCTGCGGGTTATCCTCTGCACCGGTGAGATTTATTGTGGATGACGCTATGAAATTTGTGATGCGCGAGCAGCGGCGCGGCCATCAATACGATGGAATACTTATGGATCCGCCAAGCTATGGTCGCGGCCCTGACGGCGAAATGTGGAAAATCGAGGACGATCTGTATCCGCTGGTGGCAGAATGTGCAAAGCTGCTAAGCCACAGTGCGCGATTTTTCCTTATAAACTCATACACTACCGGACTTGCCCCCACGGTGCTTTCCAATGTGCTAAAATGCGCCTTGCAAGGGCGATACGGCAACATTGAATCCGGCGAAGTTGGACTGCCTGTTTCACGCGATGCGTTGATACTTCCATGCGGTGCAAGTGGCAGATGGTGGGTATAAGGTGAATATACTGTATGAGGATAACCATATAATCGTTGCGGTAAAACCGCCAAATCTGCCCGTTCAGGCGGATGAAAGCGGTGATAGCGACATGCTCAGCGAGCTTAAGGCCTATATAAAAACAAAATATAATAAGCCGGGTGAAGTATACCTTGGGCTTGTGCACAGACTTGATCGTCCTGTTGGTGGCGTTATTGTGTTTGCACGAACCAGCAAGGCTGCAAGCCGGCTGTCGGCTCAGTTTAAGGGACGCGGCACAAGAAAAAAATATGCGGCTGTGGTATGTGGTGAAGCGCCTGCGAGCGCTGAGCTTTACGATATGCTGCTGCGCGATGAGTGCACGGGCAGCGTAAGCGTTGCCGGCGATGAAACCCCTGATGCAAAGGCTGCAAAGCTAAGCTACCGCAAGATTGCCTATGCCGGCGGACTTTCGCTGTTGGATATCGCGCTGCATACCGGCCGCCATCACCAGATACGCGTGCAGCTTGCCTCACGCAACCTGCCTATATGGGGTGATGCGCGCTACAACGCCAGCGCAACACCTGGCCAGCAGATAGCGCTGTGGGCATATTCGTTAAGCTTTGAGCATCCAACGCTGCATGAGGTGATGACCTTCACCTCGCTTCCATATGGCGGAATATGGCAAAATTTTACGAATCAGCTTGCCGCCATGCAGCTGGGGCTTGACATCGTTTATTTAGATGATAATATCGTTGTGGTCAATAAGCAGGCAAACCTCGCGGTGACTGATGCCGATGGCGAACCCGATACGCTGCAACTGCGCTTAGCGGGCCTTATCGGCCCTGTGTTCCCTGTTCATCGGTTGGATCGAAACACCACAGGGCTTGTGATGTTTGCTCGCAATACCGCTGCACAGGATGCGCTAAGTGTGGCAATACGCAGCCGCAGCATAAGCAAATTCTATCGCTGCCTCGTCAAGGGTGTTCCGCAGCCAAGCAGTGGTGTGCTTACCGCCTATGGTGTTAAGGATGACATCAAAGCGTATCTCTACGTATATGACGCGCCGCGCCCAGGCGCCAAGGAGCTTGTTACCGGCTATAGGGTGATAGAGACGCGCACCGATACCTCGCTGCTTGAGGTTGAATTGATTACAGGGCGCACTCACCAGATACGCGCGCACATGGCGTATATTGGGCACCCCTTGCTTGGCGACGACAAGTATGGCGATCGCGAGTTTAACCGCGCGCATAAGCGGCAGCTTATTGCGCTGTGTGCAATAAGGTTGGAAATGCATTTTGCGGACGGTCCGCTTGCGTATCTCAACGGTAAAATACTGGAAATTACGCCTGATAATATGTAGGTAGCGAGGTAAAAACCATGAAGGAATTTAGCGCGTTTGATATAGTTGGCCCGCGCATGATAGGGCCGTCAAGTTCCCACACTGCTGGAGCGGCACGGCTTGCGTATATGGCGTGGAAAATAGCCGGGCGCGATGTTGCCTCCGCAGAGCTTACGCTGTATGGCTCATTTGCGGACACAGGACGCGGCCACGGTACCGACAAGGCCTTGGTTGCCGGCATACTCGGCATGGACCCTGATGATGAGCGCCTGCGTTATTCCATGCTGCTGGCGCAAGAAGCGGACATCAACGTATCCGTTAATTTTTCCGATGAACCGGTTACACACCCAAATACCGCGCGCATATGCATTACGGATTCAAAGGGAATTGTCACTGACATCACCGGCACATCGATAGGCGGCGGAAATATACTTATTACGTCCATAAACGGCATGGACGTTGAATTTTCAGGCGATTATCCCACGCTGATAATCCGCCACAGCGATGTTCCTGGCGTTATAAACTCCGTTACCGGCATACTCGCTAAGGAACAAATAAACGTTGCCTTTATGCGCGTATTTCGCAATGGACGCAGCCGGGATGCATATATGGTAATAGAGACAGATTCGCCTATACCCGAGCGCACGCGCCAGCTTATACTGGACTGGTGCCCTGAAATAACGGAGGTACGTATTGTATGAGCTTTGATTTTTTTAGCGGTGAAGCGCTGCTCTCGCTGTGCAAACAGCATGATATGACTATATCCCAGGTGATGATACAGCGCGAGCTTCAGATTGGAAATCTTAGCGTATGCGCACTGCGTGAGGAAATGGCCCAAAACCTGGCCGTTATGCGCGCTTCAATAGAAAAAGGGCTGGCTCAGGATCAATGCTCTGTTACCGGCTTAACTGGCGGCGATGCCGAAAAGCTTAATGATTATGCTGCAAAGGCGCATATGGGTTCGCGCATGGCGCGCGTTGTAGCTGCGAGCATGGCGGTTGTTGAGGTAAATGCGGGAATGGGCCGAATAGTGGCCGCGCCTACGGCGGGCGCCTCAGGCATATTGCCGGGCGCACTGATAGTTTGCGGCGAAGAGTGCGGCTGGAGTGATGATCAACTTATAGACGGACTATTCACCGCCGCGGCAGTTGGCGCTTTGATAGCCCGCAACGCCACCATATCCGGCGCGGAGGGTGGCTGTCAGGCGGAAACCGGCACGGCGGCGGCAATGGCGGCGGCAGCAATTGTGGAGCTTTCAGGCGGTAAGCCACCAATTGCGCTGCATGCGGCTGCAATCACCCTTAAAAATGTGATGGGGTTGGTATGTGACCCTGTGGCAGGCCTTGTTGAATGCCCTTGCATAAAGCGCAATGCGCTTGGCGCTGTGAACGCTGTGCTGTGCGCCGACATGGCGCTTGCCGGAATATCCAGCATGATTCCATTTGACGAGGTGGTAATGGCCATGAAGAGCGTTGGCCGTCTAATGAGTCCGGACCTGCGTGAGACCGCCAAGGGTGGCCTTGCATCCACGCCCACAGGCAAGGCTATGGCTCGGCGGCTTGGGTTGGGACTTTACGCCAAAGAGGATTAGTATAGCGCATAATGCACCAAGCGGCGGCCAATTTGGCCGCCGCTTGCTATTATCTATAATGTAAGGCTAATTATCTAGTCCTCTACGCGGCGGATATCCGCGCCTATAGCCCGCAGCTTTTGCTCGAAATACTCGTAGCCGCGATCGATATAGTGGATATTATGCACGCGGCTCTCACCCTCGCCCATCAGCGCTGCAATTATAAGCGCCGCGCCCGCCCGCAGATCCGTTGCATACAAATCGGCGCCAAATAGCTGTTTTTCGCCCTCTATCAGCGCTGTACGCGCACTAAGCGTAATGTTTGCGCCCATACGTGCAAGCTCCGCAACGTGGTTAAACCTGTCTTCAAATATATTTTCCACAATGAAGCTGTTTCCGCTTGCAGTGGACAGCAGCGCCATCATCGGCTGTTGCAGATCCGTAGGAAAGCCTGGGTACGGCAGCGTTTTTATATTTACCCCGCGCGGGCGGCCTTGCGCCGTCACACGGATGAAAAACTCGCGTCCATCATCGCCCTCTATCACCTTAATGCCGCACTCCATCAGCTTTGCCGATATCGCCTCAAGGTGTGTTGGAATCACATTGTTTATCACCACATCGCCGCCTGTTGCGGCAGCGGCTATCATAAACGTACCCGCCTCTATCTGATCCGGTATTATAGCGTACGTGCAGCCATGCATCTTGCGCCCGCCCATTACCCTGATAACATCCGTGCCAGCCCCTTTGACGGAAGCACCCATCATATTGAGGAAGTTGGCCACATCAACAACATGCGGCTCCTTAGCCGCGTTGTTGATTATCGTTATCCCTTGGGCGCCCACGGCGGCAAGCATTATATTGATTGTTGCTCCAACGCTTACCACATCCAGATATATCTCAGCGCCAACCAGCTTATCCGCGTGTGCATGTACAATGCCGCCCTTGATTATTACCTCGGCGCCAAGTGCGCGCATACCCTTGATATGCTGATCTATCGGCCGCTGGCCTATCGAGCAACCGCCCGGCAGGGCTATTTCCGCATGTTTATAGCGTCCAAGCAGTGCGCCAAGCAGATAGTAGGACGCACGCAGCGAGCTTACCATATCAAACGTAACGTTAAATTCATTTATTTTACTCGGGTCTATGCGCATACCGCCGTCAGGTGTAAAATCCACCTCGGCGCCCATCCTAAGCAGTATCTGCTCAAGCATACGCACATCCTCTATAGCAGGCAGATTTTCAAGTCGGCAGCTCTCGCCTGCAAGTATTGCAGCCGGGATTATCGCAAGCGCGGCATTTTTTGCGCCGCTTATTGTTACTACTCCCTCCAAACGGTTTCCGCCGCCTATAACATAATGCGCCATCGATCTCTCCTATGGTTGTATTATCAGTGGTTGCATCCTCCGCAGCAGGAGCAATTCCCGCCACAGCCCGAATTTCCTGAGCAAGCGCATTTGCCCTCGTAGGCACGCTCCGCTTTCTCACCGCAATCGGGACAGCGCTGACTTTCAACATCCGAAAGCCGCACCAGTTCATCAAACACCTTGCCGCATGCCTTGCAGCGGAATTTCAATAACGGCATATTATCACCTCGTACAAACCGTATACTGTATGTTCAGTCCTGCTATTTTATCATCAACACGCATGTTTGTACAGCCGCAACATGCTACGCTCATCCAAGGTAGTAGCGTGGGTTGTAGGCCACCGAGTCTATACGCAGCTCCAAGTGCAGATGCGCCCCTTCAGCATTGCCGCTGCTCCCAGCTTTGGCGATACCCTCGCCGGCAGCTACCTGCTGCCCCAGCTTCACCATCGATTCAGACAGATGCGCATAGCGTGTGGTGAATCCGTTGCCATGATCCAATTCTATTATCAGCCCGTAGCCGCCACGCTCCATCACGCTCACCACGCTGCCCGCCGCACAAGCCACAACTACTGTGCCTTCATCTGTTTTATAATCCAATCCCAGATGCATGATTCCCTTTCGCTGCCCAAAATTGCTTATTATTTGCGCATCACAAGGCGGCATAAAGGATATATCCGTGTCCTTACCCTTTTCACCCTGTTTTTTATCCGGTATCGTATTTGTGACCTTTTGCGCGCCTACCCTAACAACCGCATCCGTAGGCTCAAGCAGTACAACAGGATCGACTGCCTTATCTGATTTAAGCACACCATTTTTATATGTGCGCTCATTGACTCTTATGCGCTCCCCCTCACGGCCAAGGGATTCCACTATTTTTGTTCCGACAACAAGTGTTTTATCATTACGTTTTATGCTCTTATACGCTATGGGCTCGCTGCTGTTTGTGCGCACAGTACATACCACCTCAATTGGTGTATTGCGCGCTGTAAGCTGCGCAAACAGCTCGTCCGCAGGCATTGCTTGAGCCCCTTCCTGCGCTTGTGCAAGTGTAACCTCACCGCCAAATGTTATCTCGCGCTCGCCCTTATCTGTTATGCCGGTGGTGTAATGCTCAGTAATGTCCCGCAACAGATCCTCCGCCGCCTCGTGGCTGGCCAGCACGCCTACTATGTTTCCATTGATGATTATGGCGGTTTTAACATATGCAATTGCAGGCGCGGGTGATTCGATGGGCTCAGGCAGGGACGGCTGCTGCGGCACATCCTGTGCCGCAGCCTGCACAGCCGCAGGCTGTGCGGCAAGCGCCGCTTGCGGCGCGGCAGCCGCCCGCGCCTGGCTCACGCACAGCGCCACTACGCCGATTCCTATCAGCACCCCAAAAAAACCGGCCATGACGCATGCTTCAAATCCCGGCTTTCGTTTATGGAGCTGCTCGTTTTCATCTATATTATCCTGGTATTCCGGTGTATAGTTATTATCCATTTTCACATTATAATGCAAAACATATCATGCTTCAACTTAAAACGCCATCCAAATAAATTGGATGGCGTTTTTATTCGTATTATCCTTAAGCAGCCTTTGGCTTAAGTCTTTCAAACAGCTTTGCCATTGGAGGCAGCAGTGCCACAACCACGCATATAATAGTATCTATGCCGATTGTGCTTGCATTATATAGCAGCGAATAGCCAACTACGCTGCTATACCCTGCGTCAGCCGCGCTGGATGCAAAGAACACGATTCCTGATATCGTGGATACCAGCATACGCGAAATACCCGCCACCGCAACGCCAAGCGGCAGTTTTTTGGGGAAGAAGGCCGCAAGTCCAAAGCAGCTGAAAGCAACAAAATAGTCAAGTATGAATTGCGCCCAATGCACTATCCATGCGCCCTGTATCACCTGCAACACGCCGTAGGCGAGCGCGGCGATAAAGCCATTTTTAGGTCCATACCAGCAGGCATACATGGTTATAGGCAACATGCTGCACAGAGTAATGCTTCCGCCCAGCGGCATTGAAAACAGCTTGATATAGCTGAGCATAAAGGAAAGTGACACGCACAGCGCGCCTATCACCATCGTGTGAATACGGTTCTGCGCATTGATAGGTCCTTCTGTTTTCGCTTTCTTGCTATTGTATACCACAATCGCTACAACAATGGCCACCACTATGACCACTGCGCAGATGAGCATTATAAGCTCTGTTGTCGCAAGCTCCGCCAGTTTTTCGAAGAGTACGAATTTCATTTTTAGGCTCCTTTAGTGTTTTTAACAAAAAATCTTCGCTGCCTGATGGCTTGCGAAGATATAGAGCACATGATTTAAATCTTCACTTCCCTACGTCGGCATTATCCGTGTCAGGTCATAAGGGACTCTCTCAGCCACACCTTGTAGCACCCCCAGCAAAAATATTCTGTTGTATATGCATTATATCGCTTGTTTTTTTTGCTGTCAACATTGTGTTTTTTCGATAAATGTACTATAATAACAAGTTGAATTTTATAAAAGAGGTATTTATGTCAAACGATAAACTTAGAAACATTGCGATAATCGCGCACGTCGACCATGGCAAGACAACGCTGGTAGATCAGCTTCTTCGTCAAAGCGGCGTATTCCGTGCAAACGAGCAGGTAACTGAACGCATAATGGACTCTGGCGACCTGGAACGTGAGCGCGGTATCACCATACTCTCCAAGAATACGTCAGTCAACTATAAGGACTTCCGCATCAATATTGTAGATACACCGGGCCATGCCGATTTTGGCGGCGAGGTTGAGCGCATTTTGCAGATGGTGGACGGCGTGCTTCTGCTTGTGGACGCGTTTGAAGGATGTATGCCGCAGACCCGCTTTGTGCTGCGCAAAGCGCTTGAACTTAAGAAGATTCCTGTAGTTGTGGTTAACAAGGTAGATCGCCCCGGCTCACGTCCGCTTGAAGTTGTTGATGAAACACTTGAGCTATTTATGGAGCTTGGCGCTTCTGCTGCACAGCTCGACTTCCCCGTGGTGTATGCTTCTGCACGCGACGGCATATCCGGCCCTACGCCGGACGATCTACGTCCCAACATGCAAACGCTCTTCGACACCATACTTTCAACCGTACCCGCGCCAAGTGGAGATGAAACCGCTCCCCTTCAAATATTGTTTTCAACAATAGATTATGATGATTATGTGGGGCGCATAGGTATAGGCCGCATAGAGCGGGGCATGGCACAGCGCAACCAGCTTGTAACGCTGTGCGGCGGACAGCATAATACTCCGCACGATGTTAAGCTTTCCCGACTGTACCGTTTTGAGGGACTAAGGCGAGTAGAAATCGAAGAGGCCACCGCTGGTGAAATTGTTGCGGTAGCCGGCGTTACCGGGCTTTCCATAGGTGAAACCGCCTGTGATGTCGAGCATGTCGAGCCACTGCCCTTCGTCCATATAGACGAGCCAACGGTATCCATGATGTTCATCGTGAACGACAGCCCTTTTTCCGGCAGAGAAGGCAAATTTGTAACATCACGAAATCTGCGCGACAGATTGCTTAAAGAGGTTGAAACAAACGTTTCAATGCGCGTTGAAGAAACCGGCTCAACCGATATGTTTAAGGTGAGCGGACGCGGCGAGCTACATCTTTCCATACTCATCGAAACCATGCGCCGTCAGGACTATGAGTTTGCGGTATCGCGCCCCAAGGTAATAATGAAGACGGATGATTATGGTAAGCTACTCGAGCCTATTGAAGAACTTACGATAGATGTGCCTCAGGAATACGTAGGTGCCGTAATGGAAAAGCTTGGCACGCGTAAGGCTGACCTGATCGACATGGTGTCCGATGCCGAGGGAAGTGTGCGCCTGATGTTTCTGATTCCCGCGCGCGGCCTGATGGGCTATCGCAACGAGTTACTAACCGACACGCGCGGCAACGGCGTTATGAGCCATATTTTCCACGACTACGAGCCCTATAAGGGCGACATAGTCGAGCGTACACACGGTTCGCTAGTATGCCATGAAACTGGTGAGAGCTGCGGCTATGGACTATTCAATACACAGGAGCGCGGCAAACTGTTTATCGGTGCCGGCGTACCCGTATATGAAGGTCAGGTCGTAGGCGAATGCTCTCGCAATGAGGATATAGTTGTGAATGTGTGCAAGAAAAAGCATATCACAAACGTGCGCGCCTCCGGCTCGGATGATGCGCTGCGGCTGACAACGCCCGTATCCCTTAGCCTTGAGCAGTGTCTTGAATTTATTGCTGAAGACGAATTGGTAGAGATCACTCCGAAGAATATACGTATGCGCAAAAAGGTGCTTTCCAAGGATCAACGCATGAAAAAGGCCTCACGCGATGCCTGATTGCTGTGATGTTTCAGTAGTCAGTTGCCACGATTATACGCCGTCGCAATGCAAGGCGGCGTTAATTGACGTGCTTAATCCATTTGGCGGATTGGACTGGGTCACACCCGGTATGCGCATAGCCATCAAGGCCAATCTTGTTGTAAGCAAAGGGCCGGACGCCGCCGCCACAACGCACCCAACCCTCGTGGCGGAGCTTTGCCGTATGCTTACAGAGCGCGGTGCGCTTGTTGTTGTAGGCGACAGCCCCGGCGGCGCATATGCATTGCCGTTTTTATCCATCATCTATGCGGCCACCGGCATGGCAGAAGCTGAGCGCGCCGGCGCATCGCTTAACCGCGATTTTTCACAGACCTCTGTAGAGCTTCCAGATGCAAGGATAGCCAAGCAGGCGCAATTTACATCGTATCTGCTTAAAGCGGATGCGATAATTGATTTTTGTAAGATCAAAACGCATGGCATGATGGCGCTTTCCGGCGCAACAAAAAATATGTTTGGCGCTGTACCTGGCTTTTTGAAGCCCGAATACCATATGCAATATCCCAACCACGCCGACTTCGCTGATGCCCTGGTGGACATTGTGCACTACCTTGCCCCACGCTTGTGCATAGCCGACGCGGTAGTAGGTATGGAGGGCAACGGCCCTACGGCAGGAAAGCCACGCCATATAGGCGCTTTGCTTGCCTCACACAGCCCACATGCGCTTGACCTTGCCGCTGCGCATATGCTCGGCCTTGAGCTTGAAGATGTGCCTACGCTTATTGCAGCGTACCGCCGCGGACTGATACCTGACTCATACGAAAAATTAAACATCGCAGGCGAACTTGCCAAATTTATTATACCTGACTTCGAGCTGATTGAGATGAAGGATGTTACCCATTTTTCTGACAGCGGAACGCTGCGCGATATAATCGGCCGCATATTCAATCACCAGCCAAGGGTCGATAAGTTAATTTGCGTCGGTTGCGGTGAATGCGCACAAATCTGCCCTGCAAAGGCAATTACGATTAGCAACAGCTTGCCAAATATTGACCGCGATAAATGCATACGCTGCTTTTGCTGTCAGGAGTTTTGCCGCTTTGGCGCTATGAAGGTGTATAGGCCTGTTGCCGCACGGTTACTCAATAAGTAGATCAATCTCAAAAGGACGCAAAATGCGTCCTTTTTAATTTGCTGCAATTTTACTCGCTCTGTTTTGCAAAGCAGACTTTGCGCCTATCATTTTACAAATATAGCACTAAAGTCAATGCCTTGTTCCATGGCTTAGAAGCGCTGCATCCGTTAGGCGAATACGTATGATAACGGTATTTATATCACTTTCGTCCATAGCCATTCACCTTTTTTTATATGAAATTCATTTATCTTATATCCCAGACAACAACGATTTAATATCATTCCACCTTATAGCATTTTCCAGACTTGGGATACATTCCCGTCATTATGTATTCCACCAGCCGCGCCGGCAACAATCGCTTAAGGAATACAAAAAACCTATACTGCGCACCCACCACCCTGCGAACAGGCGGATTTTTGCTTTTTATCAGCTTGAGCATCACCGCCACCACAGTCTCCGGCCCCTTGCCGCCCTGCTCATCATGCTCCATCTGGGCGATAGAGTTGTGAAACTCGCTGCCATATTGGGTATTTTTTACACCGGAAGCGTATATGCGCGCCGCAGTAAAGCCCGTTTTTACATCGCCCGGTTCCACCAATGCGGCTTTTATATTCCACGCTTTAAGCTCTATGCGCAAGCCCTCAGTCAGCGCCTCCAGCGCATATTTTGACGAGCTGTAAAGCGTTTGGAACGGAACGGAGTATATTCCGCCTACTGAGCCAACGTTTATGATAAGCCCGTTCCTGCGCTGCCGCATTGCAGGCAACGCCGCGCCTATTACGCGCACCACGCCCGCATAGTTCACATCCATCTGCGAAAGCGCATCCGCACCTGAACAATCCTCCAACGCACCCGCTATCCCATTGCCAGCACAGTTTATCAGGATATCTATTCGCCCCTCGGCGCTTATTACCGATTCTACGGCGGCATGTACCGAAGCATCGCTTGTCACATCCAGCGTCAACATCTTCACAAACCCCTCGCCGTGTTGCGTGGGCTCACCGCCTCTGCGCGAAGCGCCATATACATGCAAGCCAAGCTTTGCCAGCGTTTCCGCAGTGCATTTGCCTATACCGGAGCTTGCGCCTGTTACAAGCGCAACATTGCCATATGGATTTTGCATATATTTTCCTCCGTAATTACTGTATTATGCTATATATTATATCACAGAACAAAAGCATGGGGCCTCTTCATACGAAAAGGCCCGCTAAATAATAAGTTATGTAACCTTTATGAATCCGCTGTCCTCACGGCTGTATATCGCATCAATATCCGCATCCATCAGCTCCGCAAGCGGCGCGTCCGCAGAATACCTCATACAGGTGCCGCAGCTTGAGCTGATTGCACGCGGCACAGGCGCAAGCACGGCACTATATCCCGCCCTGTCCAGTGTGCGGGCGCTTTTAAGCGCCGCAAGATGTGTATGAAAGGTTGCCGTATAATCCATTATTTCCCCTTTGAAAGCCTAATGTAAAAGTCATTCCCCTGCTCTTTCACTTCAACCACATAGCCGCCTGATATGCCGAATCTCGTTACGTTCTCTTTGGCGGCAAAGTTATCCACAATCATCTCTACGCCGTTTGGCGAATCTTTTATTGCCTTTTTCGCCATCAGCACAGGCGTAGGGCAGGAATATCCCCTTGCGTCTATCATTATTGTTACCTCTTTTGTTACAGTATATTTTAACCCTTTATACGCTCCCTGTTCAATAGCGATATTATCCCCAACACCACAAGGCACGTACCAACCGCCGCAGGCCCGTTTACGGAAACCCCCGCACCCACTGAAGCAATATCGAAATTGTGGCTTACCGCTGCGCCCATTATCATACCCGCCACGGTAACCGCGCTGTCTGAATTGCCCTCACCGGCAAGTATAAGCTGACGCAACGGGCAGCCGCCCAACATAACGCTGCCCCAGCCCACCACCGTCATACCCAAAAAGTTCCACACTCCGTCGGTATGCGCTATCGGCTGATCTGTAAAGCCCAATTTGAAATTACCCAGTATAAGGTTGCCAATAAGCACGGTTACGATTATCACGCCAAAGCCTATAATCAGTTTGAAATCCTTGAACATCACCGCATCTCTCACACCGCCAACCATGCATAGCCTTGAGCGTTGTGCAAGCGCACCAACCATTAGCCCCGCGACAAGCGCTGCCAGTATAGGCGCAGACATCGAGCCGGGGCGTTCGGCGCTGTGCGCAAACAGCTGCGGCCATATTAGCGAGACAACCATCAGTGCAACCATTAGCACAGGTGCCAGCAGCCCCTCCAGCTTTGACTGCGCATAGGCGCGGCGCAGCGTAAAGCCCTTGTTAAGCACTAATACACCCACTAGTATTCCGGCAACAAAGCCCACAAGTCCCACCACCGCATTCAGATCTCCGCCTCCGATGCGTATTGCCATGCGCAGCGGGCAGCCAAGGAACACCAGCGCGCCTACCATCACCACCATACCCAGCAAAAAACGCGTCATCGGCGATGAGCCGCCGCTTGGCCGCCATTCCTTTTTTATAACCGCCATTGCGAACGCGCCCAGCACCAAGCCAACTATCTCCGGCCGCACGTACTGTACGGCAGCTGCCGAGTGCAGCTTGCATGCGCCTGCGATATCGCGCAGGAAGCAGGCAATGCAAAAGCCCATGTTTGGCGGATTACCCAGCGCGCTGAGCGCAACAGCACATGCGCCTACCACTACGCCGGTAACGATGATCATCCAATATTTTTTCATTTTTCCCTCCCCGGATTTTTTCTTGCATTCCAAGATCTATATGATAAACTATTTTTACAGCATTATATTTATATGAGGTATACGCTATATGCAAGGAATCTATCTTGACAACGCCGCCACATCCTATCCTAAGGCACCTGGCGTAAGCGATGCTATTGCGGATTATATATGCAATGTAGGCGCAAACATCAATCGTTCCACCTACTCAAGCGCCACCGCGGCCGCGATGCGCACGCTGGAAGTCCGTGAGGCCGCATGTGCCTTGTTTGGCTTTAGTCATGTTGAGCACGTTATACTCACCCCTGGCATGACTTATTCGCTCAATCAGGTCATAAAGGGACTTCTTCGCCCTGGCGACCATGTAATAGTAGGCCCGCTGGAGCACAACGCAGTGATGCGTCCGCTTATGCAGCTTAGCGATATTGGCGTTACATTTTCGCGTATGCGCTCGGATGCTAACGGCTGCATAGATCCCGCTTCCGCAGAGGAGCTGATAACCGCTTCCACGCGCATGATGCTGGTTTCGCACGCATCTAACGTATGCGGCACCCTTGCTCCGCTTGAGCGGCTTTCCGCCCTGTGCAGCAAGCACTCCATACCATTGGTGCTGGACGCCGCGCAGACTGCGGGGCATTACCCCATAGATTTTGAAGCTCTAGGCCTATCCGCATTATGCGCACCGGGTCATAAGGGTTTACTCGGCCCACAGGGAATCGGTCTTCTGCTGTTAAATCCGGATTTTGCTCAGCGGCTTGTTCCGCTTGTTGCCGGCGGCACTGGCAGCGCATCCGATAGTGAAACATTGCCGGCCTATATGCCGGATCGCTTTGAATCCGGAACGCCCAACCTGCCCGGCATTTACGGGCTGTACGCCGCGCTTGACTATATAAGATCGCGCACTGTGAGCGCGCTTAGTGAGCATGAGGCTGAATTGACAGAGCGCCTGCTCAGTGGCCTTTCCTCGCTGCCTGTGCGCATTGTAGGCACAACTGATATGCATAAGCGCGTTGGCGTAGTAAGCGTGGATTTCCCTACGTTGGATAACGCCGAAGCGGCATTCCGCCTTGAGCGTGAGCATTCCGTGCTTACCCGCTGCGGGCTGCATTGCTCCCCTGCCGCACACAGGGCGCTTAACACATTTCCGCATGGCACGCTGCGCTTTAGCTTAGGCTATTCAAACACTGCCAGGGATGTGGATATTGCGCTGTCGGCCATTAGCGATATTCTATCATAAGGATAACGCATTGGCAACGCCTTTTGAATATAGCAGACTATATTATAAGTGTATATATTGGCTGTATTATCTGATCTGTAGTCTTATCCGCATCCCGTTTGCCTGAATAACCCTGCCTATGCATTGCGCGCTTGGCACAGCAGTGGAAAGCTCGTGCAGCAGCGCCGCCGCGTCCCGCTCAGCCACAGCTATCAGCAGACCGCCGGATGTTTGCGGATCATACAATGCATCCTGTATGCACAGCTCCACCTCTGCTGCGTCCACATGCGCCTGCGCAAAGCTGCGGTTGCGGTACATACCATCTGGAAGCAGCCCCATGCGAGCAAACTCCAGCGCCTCAGGTATTATATCTATCCGCTTTATATCCAGCTCTATTGTCACATCAGCGCCTTGCGCCATCTCCAGCGCATGTCCCAGCAGGCCAAAGCCCGTCACATCTGTGCAGGCGTGCACATCATATTTGACCATTGCATCACGCGCGCCCTTATTAAGTGTTGTCATAAGTCGATATATCAGTTTTTCGCCCTCAGCGGAAAGCATGTCGGCTTTAAGTGCAGTATTGAGTATGCCTATGCCGAGCGGCTTTGTCAGCAGCAGCATATCCCCTGGTCGTGCCCCGCTGTTTGTGAGCACCTTATCCGGATGTACAAAGCCTGTCACGCTAAGGCCGTACTTCGGCTCATCGTCAAATATGCTATGGCCGCCTGTTATTATGGCACCTGCCTCGTATACCTTGTCATACCCGCCTTTGAGTATCAGGTGCACAGTTTCAGTTGGCATGTCCTTAGGCACACACATTATGTTGAGTGCCAGCTTTGGCTGCCCTCCCATGGCATATATATCTGAAAGTGCGTTGGTGGCGGCAATCTGACCGAAGATATATGGGTCATCCGCTATCGGCGGAAAAAAGTCCAACGTTTGTACCAGCGCAAGTTCATCGCTTAGCTTATACACTGCCGCATCGTCGCTCTTATCGTAGCCAACTATCAAATTATCATCATGGTGTATTTTAAGATCCGTAAGCAGCTTTGCAAGCTCACCTGCGCCTACCTTTGCACCGCAGCCCGCACACTTTGCCAATTTTGTAAGCTTTATATCATTGTTCATTATTCGATACCTCATAGAAATGCAGCAGCGCTTCCAGCACCGCCCCGCCCAGCGAGCGCGCCTTATCCGATACCGAGAAGCACGCCGCCACATTGCCACGCGGATCCACGTCCGCACATTTCATCCCCTTATGCACACTTATTCCATCCGGCAGTATGCCGCGTAGCACCCCGTCTATTTCTGCTTCAACAGGCATACCGTTCACATATGCCACCGCATCCCCCGCTTTTACGAGCGCGCCTATATCCATCAGCTGCTTAAACACGCCGCATGAGGGCGCGTGCATTACCCGCTGTGCGCTAAAGCCGCCTATCTCGCCCGGCACACCCGTATTTGGCGCGGGGCTGCCTGCATACAATACACGGCCAAGATCATGCCCACGCATGGTTTCTATTGCCGCATGGCAATCCGCACCCGCTGTAAACCCCGGCCCAAGGCCGATAACGATTGGCGCATCCGTTATGGATGTGCCTGTATTATATTTTGCAAGTATTGCATCCACAACCGCATCTGGTCTAAGTTGCTGTATGCACAGCGCTTTTTCGTCCACAAGCACGGGGATATTCCCGTCCGCGATTATTGCAAGCGCTTCATTAGCATCCTTTGCCAGTATACCAGTGACATCCTCCACCATCGCCAATCCGTCATAGATTGCCCGGGAAATACTCACGCTGCGCCGTATTGCCGTGGGCTGAGCGATATCCGTAAGCACCAGCTTTATGCCAGCGCGGTGCACTCGCAGCGCTATACCCGTAGCCAAATCACCCGCGCCCCTTATCAAAACAAGCATCTGCCATCCCTCCATATCTCAAGCACTTTTTCCGCGCTTTGCAGCGAAAGTATCACAGCATCCGCAAGATATGCCGCCATGTCCCGCCCTGTTTTCAGCCGTTCACCCTCCGCCTTATTCAGCCCCACCGTGCAATTGTAGCCTATCATGCGGGCCGCATCCTGCGCCGTTATTATATGTCCCTGTGCTACCCCAAGCCCCGCCGCATACAGCTCCGGCCTGTGCGCCGCCTCGCTGACCGGCTTGCCTATCCCATCCAGACCCACCATGTATATCAGCTTATCCACATGCGCCGGCAAGCACGGTTCGTGCGGCCCATGCGCCTTAAGCGGCAACCCCTTTGAGCCATCCGCTTCCACTATCACGTAATCGGCCAGTCGCCCTAGTGTTTCGATCGCCAACTTTGGAGGATCCAGCTTATCAGGCAGTATGTTCTCCGCTACGCACACCAGCGATGTTTTATTCAGCGCATCCGTTACCTGCGCCGTATCCGCATTTTTTAGCACCATCATATCCGGCGGCCATATATGCGTTGTTGTTGTAACTATTACGCTGCCCATTTGCGAAAGCTCCGCCGCCAGTTCAAGCATCAATGTGGTTTTACCGCCACCGCCTATTATAGCGGTAACGCCGCGCGGTACGCGCAATGCGCTCCATAGTGACGTTGGCCGCGTTATATTCGCTTTTATATCGTTTTTTACAGGCTGTTGCATTGCCACTCCAATTCGTTATTCTCGCGTTAGAATATCACCGCATACGATGCGTTGTCAAGCGCTGGCAAAGCTGCTATAATGATGCATAGATTTTCAGTATCAGGAGGTGTACCATGGCCAATTCGGATGAGCTCAGCTACAGGCTGGCCGTAAGAATATTCAGAGGCGAAAAATGCTTTGGCCCTGGACTTGCTCAGCTTTTGCGCAAGGTAAGCATCTCAAAATCATTGCGCAGCGCCTCCACACAGATGCACATGGCCTACTCAAAGGCATGGCGCATAGTTAAAGAATCCGAAACCGCTCTGGGCTTTGCTCTGCTATCCTCCCAAACTGGCGGTAAAAACGGCGGTGGCGCGGCGCTTACTCCGCAGGCCGATGAGCTGCTGGCACATTATGATGCGTTTCTACATGAGCTTGGTATACTTGCAGACGAGCTGTTTGAAAAGCATTTCGGGTGATTGACATATAAATAGATCTATTATGGTGCCTACGACCGGTTTTCCGTATAGCCCTATTGCGCAAAATATTCGAATCTATCAAAGAAGCCGCAGATAACAACAATGCAATATGGGCTTAGGGTACATATATTCAGCAAGCACTTGCTGCCATTAGAATGCGCTTCATCATAAAGCTTTTGCGTAAATATTGGAATCAGCTTTTTAAATGCTATATAAACAGCATAGCCTAAAATTACTCCAATGGTATTTAAGATTAAGTCGTCAATATCGGTTTCCCGGCACAAAAACAGCTGCGTGCATTCTATAAGCAGCGAAACCAAAAAGCCATACAGAACTGTCGCCTTAAATCTTCCAAGCTTAGGATACAATAACGGAATAAAAAATCCAAGCGGGCCAAACATCAGGATATTCCCAGCGATGTTGATAAGTGCAAACAGCATATCTCCCCCCATCAGGATTTTTTTAATCCCTGCAAAAGGTATGAGACTTATTTGCTCAATTCTAATATCCGTATGAAAGCCGCTCATAGGAGAAACTCCTGTAAGTGAAAATACGACCAGCATCGCTGTTCCAAACAAAATAAGAGCCGCATTGTACATTGAAATAATTTTTGTGTGTTTTCTGCGTGTATTGACCAGCACCGCAACGATAATAATCGCTAAATTCAACAAAACGTCTCTTGTAAGTATCTGCATAAGCTTCACCATAATGACTATAAATTGTGCTTTCACAAAACCGCCGTTATACGCTTTTATTATGCTTTAGCGCAGCGGCGGTTTAGCTTTAAACATTTTAGCCTTTGATTATCGTATCATACACGCCCTGCAAATCCTCTTTTGAGAAATACTCGATTATCACCCTGCCGCGCGTTTCGTTGCCCACAATGCTGACCTTCGTGCCAAGTCGGTTGCGCAAGCGCTCCTCCGCCGCCACAAGATCGCTGTTTACCGGCTTTGGCTTATCCTGCTTTGGTTTTTCGATTTTCGCTTCAGCCAGCGCCTTCACCTTTGCCTCAGCATCGCGCACCGATAGACCTCTGCCGGCTATTTCGCCCGCAAGTTTTATTATGGCCGTCTCATCCTTTAGTGCGGCAAGCGCACGTGCGTGTCCTGCCTGAAGTCTGCCATCCCTCAGCATATCCTGCACAGCATCCGGCAGATTCAAAAGCCGTACCGCATTGGCTATTGCCGGCCTGCTCTTAGAGAGGCGTGTTGCTACCTCTTCCTGCGTCAAGTCGTGCTGCTGCATTAGAAAGCGTATTGCGGCGGCCTCCTCGATTGGGTTTAGATCCTCGCGCTGTATATTCTCTACCAGCGCTACCTCCATCACCTCAGCATCCTCCATATCGCGCACCACCAGCGGCACGCTGGACATACCGGCTATTCGCGCCGCGCGGAACCTGCGCTCACCCGCGATTATCGTATAGCGCTCACCATTGCGCCGCGCTATAATCGGCTGTACCATGCCGTGCCGCTCTATTGAAGCGGCCAGTTCGCTCAGCTTGTCCTCATCAAAGGTTTTGCGCGGCTGATCCAGATTTGTATCTACAAGGTATACGTCCACCTGTTGCACCCCTGCGGCGGCAGGCTCCACCGTATAATCCCCAAGCAACGCATCCAGTCCGCGCCCAAGTCCCTTTTTTACAGCCATCATCGATTACCATCCTTTGCAATAAGCTCCTCAGCAAGCGCCGCATATGCCTTTGCCCCAGCACATCCATTATCGTACATGCTTATTGGCAAACCAAAACTGGGCGCTTCGCCAAGGCGGATAGAGCGCGGGATTATGGTGCTGTACACTTTATTTTTGAAGAATTTTTTAACTTCCTGCACAACCTGCGACGAGAGATTGGTGCGTGCATCAAACATGGTAAGCACCACGCCCTCAACGTTTAGCTGAGGATTCAGGTGCGCGCTCACAAGCTTAACGGTGTTCATCAGATCCGAAAGCCCCTCCAGCGCGTAGTATTCGCACTGTATAGGCGCAAGCAGCGTATCCGCCGCCGTAAGCGCATTTATGGTAAGCAGCCCAAGTGAAGGCGGGCAGTCTATAAACATATAGTCGAAATCCGCGCGCAATGTATCCAGCGCATTCTTTAGCACATGCTCGCGCGCCATAACGTTTACCAGCTCAACCTCCGCACCTGAAAGCTCCTTGCGCGCAGGCAGCAGCTTTACCCCTTGCGCAACCGTGTCACAGCACACCTTGCGCGCCGCCACGCCGTTTATTATCATGTCGTACACGCTATACTCAGGCTTATCCTTATCCACGCCTAGGCCACTCGTTGTGTTGCCCTGTGGATCTATATCCACGCACAGCACGCGTTTACCGCGTTCCGCTACGCAAGCCGCAAGGTTAACGGTCGTTGTGGTTTTGCCCACGCCGCCCTTTTGATTGGCTACCGCGATTATTTTTGCCACTAAAATACCCCCCGTTATCTAAAAACTGATTTGTTCAATAATCCTATCTGCTCCGGTAAATAATTATATAACATGCTGCTCTCAAAGACAATGTGATGTTTCATGTAAGCTTGTGTCAAAGTAGGCGCATCCATTATAATGCAGCAAGGGTTAAACGTATATTGTTTCATGTGAAACAATCCTGCATATGAGGTCTTAGTATATTGGGAAAAGGATGGTGTTCTTTATTTGAAACGAGCTTATTGTGAGGGAATTCTTCGATGCTGAAAACACGAGAAGCCGGGATAGATACGTGACCTTTCTCCACCAGGGCGTTGAACGGGAGTTGTTTTCAAGCGGCGGCCCACAGGTGATAACATGTGTGCGTGCCTATATGGCCAGGATAACAGCGGCGTACAGCGGCAGCTCAGCCACATTCGAGCGTGTCCAGATGCACATAAGCGAATCCGGCAAACGCATAGCGTCGCTGCCGGCAAATAACCTTGGCGAGCGCTCGCTGGATATATTCGATTTTTAAAGCGGCCTTATAGTTTACGAGTGGGAATTTATAATGGAATAAACAGGGTGCGTTAAATTTACCTGCCGCTAAAATCACTGGCGGACAATAGCCGCCGCTACAGGCCGGCATATATTGCAGCTTTGATTTGTTGAAGTGAATATATGTGTGGAGCGTATTGCGCGTCCTCATAAAAATCATAAAGAGGCTCGGGAGTTTTCCCCGCGCCTCTTTCTGTTTCAGCCATAGATGTTTCACATGAAACAATTATTGTATCTTCAATATAAATATACCCGGCATCAGTCCGCCGGCGCCCGTGCGCGCCTCGGTCATAAGCTTGAGCTGCGGGCGCTCGCGCACCAGCTTTTTGAGCAGCGTGAATTCCATCGTGTACAGCAGCGCCGTGCCGCCCTTTTTGACCCATAGCGGCAAACGATCAAGCAGACCGGCATACAGCCGCTCGTTGGCCGCATGTGTGCCCACCCTGTTGCCAAACGGTAAGTTGGCTATCACCTCGTCGTATTGCCTGTTAGCTTCAAAGCGCAAGCAATCATTTACTATGAATTTAGCGCAGCTGCCCGCAAGCTGTGCATTCTCTCTTGCTATATCTATCGCCTTATGCACTATATCCACACCCGTAAGCGATGCGCAATCCGTAAGCTTGCCGCGCTCGATGAGGAATGTGCCGCTGCCGCAGCATGGGTCCAGCACGCGCGCATCAGGCGAAAGATAATCTCGCGCATAGCGTAGCACCGCAGCCGCGGTAGCAGGATGCATCGAAGCCGGCAGCGCGCCGGCGCGGTAATCAAAGCGCGCGTCCGGAATTGTAAACAGTTTGGCGAATACATTCATGCCGCCGTTTCTAAGCTGTTCAAGGCGTAGCTCCACCTCGTAGTTGCTGGGCGAGTTTATCAGTATATCGCCATCCAGCAGCGAAGCAAGCTCGCGCGCAAACGCGCCCCTGTCCATTTCACTACGCAGTTCTATTCGGTAACCAAAGGGAGGCTTTCCGTCATGCGCGCCAAGCAAAAGTTCCTGTAGTTGTTGCTTTACCCTTATTGCAATCGCCTTTGGCGTTGGGGCAATGTCTCGTGCCAACACGAACAGCAGCTCAGTAAAGCTACGTGCGCCCATCAGCCCAATCGCCTCCTGTGATTGCAGTTCAACGCAGTCCTGCGCAATTTTTTGCGGCACAATGTGCATAAGGCCAAGCTCGTATGCAAGTGAATCTGCAAGTTTATCCGGCGTGCGCAGCATCAGCTCGTATGGTTTATCCAAGCCGGTAAAAGTATGCTTGTCCAGCTCGAAAAAAGATTTTCGCGCGCTGGCAAACGCCTCACGCTCCTCTTTTTCATGCTTTGCTTCTCCTTCATTTGCAGCCGCAGGCACCTCATAGGCCAGTATAACACCCCTTGCGTCCTCGCCACCCAGCGCGCCCAGCGCCAGCAGCATGGATGGGCGAACAAAGCGCGTCTGCTCCGCATTAAGCGCAGCTATCAGCGGGTGAACATCCCGCATATCATGCAATTCACCTGCAAGGCGCGCGGCATTTTTGCGCATCTTCGGTTCGTCTGAAGTGAGCGCCGTATGCAGCGCCGCACGCTCATCTCCAAGCAATGCATTCATGCTCTGCTTAAAATCCTGTTTCTTTGCACAGCGGCACAGAAAGGCCGCCGCCGCCGAATCGTTTTCGCAAAATAACGCCCACGCCGCATCAAAAGCGGCAGGGGCGTTCTGCATCAGTTTTTCGGAGCCGTTAGGCTGTCCAAGTATGTTTTTAACCTGTGCGCAGTCCAGCTTTATCATCTGCGTTTCCTCTTATCCTTCCCCGCCTCAGCGGCCTCGCGTATAACGGCAAGCACCTCGTCCGTGCCATCCGCCAGTGGTTCGCTGCTCATAGCCGATATGAACGAAAGACGTCTATCGTAAAGATCGTTAACGGTATCCAGCAGCGTGTTGGCCGTAAGTTTCCCCTGTTCAAGTACCATGGCATAGCCTTTACGTGCAAAATAGCCTGCGTTTAATATCTGATCTCCCCTGCTTGCCGAAAGCGGCAACGGCACAAGCAGCGCTGGCTTAGCGAGCGCAAGAAATTCAAACACCGCGTTTGCGCCCGCCCGCGATACAACTATATCCGTAGCCGCAAGCACATCCGGTAGTTCCTGCGACATATATTCATATTGTGCGTATCCGGCACGGTCGGCTGATTTATCAACCTTGCCTTTGCCGCACAGATGCACAACATCAAACGTAAATAGCAGCTTTTCAATCGAGCTGCGTACCGCGTCGTTTATTGCGTTAGAGCCAAGGCTGCCACCCATTATCAGCAGCAGCGGCTTTTCTCCGTCAAAGCCGACTGTCGCAAGCCCGCGTTCCGCGTCCCCGTTATACAGCTCAGGCCGTATGGGTGTGCCTGTATGCACGCCCTTTTTGCCCACAAATTGCAACGTATCCTCAAAGGTAACGCATATTCTGTCCGCATAGTGGGCGCTAATCCTGTTGGCAAGGCCGGGGGTATAATCCGATTCGTGCGTCACCACAGGTGCCCGGTTATGCGCAGCCAGCACCACCGGAACTGATACAAAGCCACCCTTTGAAAATACTACATCGGGTTTTACCTGTTTTAATATTCTGCGGGATTGTGATATGCCGCGCAGCACCTTGAATGGCATAAATATGGTTTTAAATGAAAAATACCTGCGAAGTTTACCTGCGCTTATCTCGTGGTATGTTACATCCTCCCGTCCGCCGACCAGCTCCTTTTCTATCCCGTCCGCTGTGCCGATATAGTGGATTGAGTAGCCCTCTGATATAAGCTGAGGAAGCAGAGCCAAGTTCGGATTAACATGCCCCGCGCTGCCGCCGCCAGTAAGCAATATGGTTTTGGTCATAAAAAAGCCTTTCAAACAGTCTATGTCGCTCAACCACATAATATGCGAAAAAGCGTTGTTTCGTTAGTATAACACCTGCGCGATGGCATAGCAACCGTTGTAAGTTTGTCCTTACATATGGTATTATACAGTATAATATTAATAGGGAAATAATGGAGGTATGGCTATGCGCGAGCTTTCATCCTGCTCCTGCCGCGAGGGTGTGGAAACGCTGTTTTCGCTTCTTGGCAGGCTGACGATTATCAGGGATGCGCCGGGCGCTCCGCTGGATCGATTGATGCAGCTTACGTGCGCGTTTAGCGCGGGCGACGCCGCCCTGTGTGAACACCGCTATCACGCGCTTACCACAAGCTTACTCTGCTGCCCTGCCCGCCGCGTCAGCGGTGACTTATGGCGGGATTATGTGTTGTATCTTGTGGTACAGCAGCCCAACGCCTTTTCGCTCATGGCAGCGGCACAGCGCGTCGACGATGAGGTGGTATTCGCCATGAAGCACGATTTAGAAGCGCTGCACGTGTTGTTTCGCCTTACCGACAAGCAGCTTGTGCGCATGGCGCAGGAGCGAAAAAGCGAGCTTAAGCAAAAATCAAAGCAGGGACACGACAGCATATCGCTTATGTCAACAGCTGTATGGTCAGGCTCTGCGCCACTCGTTCCGGCGGTGGAAACGCCATATGCACAGTATGAAACGCCGCTGTGTCCCATTGACTTTGAATGGGCGCAATGGCATTACGGCGAAGCTGAGCTGCGAGGTAGCTATGTTGCCGACGAAGCGCTGGAGGAGGTCTATATGCGGCTCATCAGCGCGGAATCCTGGCGCGGCATGACGCAGGATCTTTGGAACTTTTTTGCGGCCTATGGCTGCGGTGATTTTCTAAGATATCGTCTGTTTGATTATCAATCCGGCACGCTCATTCCGCTTATCGATAGCATAGCCGCACCGCTTTCAGGATCGCTGTACGATGATGAGCGCGCTCAACTTATGGATAACACCATACGATTCATGCGCGGAGAATGTGCGGACAACGTGCTTATAACCGGCGGCGGCGGCACCGGCAAAACGGCCCAGGTGCTCTCGCTTGCCTATGAGCTCCCTGAGGTGCGCCTTGTACGGCTTAACGGTGTTGATCCCGGCAACATAACGGCGCTGCTTTGTCAGCTTGCCGACCAGCCGTTTAAGATAATATTGCTGCTGGACAACATGGATTTTGAGTCTGCGCAGATTCGTCAGGCCGTAAGCAGACTTTGCGCCTGCGGCGCACGACCCGATAATGTGCTTGTATACGCCACTGCACGCGATGGCGATGCGGCATTTCCGCTTAAGCTGCATCTGCCTTGGTTGCAACTTACACCATTTGTAAACCTGGTAATCGAGCTTCTGCTTGCCGGCGGCATAGCCGCAGACGCAATGCAGGCGCGCGCGCTGTCGTTGGATGCGCAGGTGGATTCCCGCGATAATCTCTCATTCGCGCTTGCGCAGCGGGTGGCGCAGCAATATCGCAGTACGCTAATATAACAATAATCACAATCAATATGGTTTTTATTCAGATGCTTTAATATCGCTTAATAAACGCGCCATGCATAGGAATTGTTGATGCAATCGCGCAGATGTTATGCTATAATTGAGGATGCTATTTTAGGGAGGTATGCCTATGCAGATTTACAACACCATGAACCGCAAAAAAGAAGAGCTGATTCCAAACACACCCGGCGAAATCAAGATGTATGTTTGCGGTCCTACCGTGTATAACTTTTTCCATATTGGCAACGCGCGTCCGTTCGTTGTGTTCGACACATTGCGCCGCTATTTGGAATACCGCGGATACAAGGTCACTTATGTGCAAAACTTCACCGATATCGACGATAAGCTTATCCGCAAAGCCAACGAGGAAGGCTGCACGATAAGCGATGTTGCCGAGCGATATATAAAGGAATACTATACCGACGCAGACGCGTTGGGCATTGAGCGCGCAAGTGTTAACCCGCGTGCCACGGAGCATATCGACGAGATCATTTCGCTTGTCAGCACGCTGATAGAAAAGGGGAACGCCTACGCTTCAGATAATGGCGATGTGTACTTTTCAGTGCGCAGTTACCCCGCCTATGGCAAGCTTTCCGGTCAGTCAATCGAAAGCCTTGAGAGCGGCGCACGCATAGACCCCACTGAGGAAAAGCGCGACCCGCTTGATTTTGCGCTCTGGAAGGGTGCAAAGCCCGGCGAACCCGCCTGGGACACCCCATGGGGCAAGGGCCGCCCCGGCTGGCATATTGAATGCTCCGCAATGAGCATGGCGCTACTTGGCGAAACGTTTGATATCCATGCCGGCGGACAGGATCTTATATTCCCCCACCACGAAAACGAGATCGCCCAAAGTGAAGCCGCAACCGGAAAGCCCTTTGCAAAATACTGGATGCACAACGGCTATATCAATATAGACAATGAAAAGATGTCAAAGAGCCTTGGCAATTTCAAGCTGGTGCGTGATATCGGGTTGGAATATGATCTTGAGGCTGTGCGTCTATTCCTATTGTCCGCACAATATCGCAATCCCGTCAACTTCGCGCCCGAGCTTGTTGAGCAGGCGCAAAACGGCCTTATCCGGCTGCGTACCGCGCGCGAACGGTTGGCGGAAGCGCCTGTCGGCAATTCCGCAGATGATGCGGCATTCATTGCCGGGCTGGAAAAATATCGCAATGATTTTTGCGCCGCCATGGACGACGACCTTAACACAGCCGACGCAGTGGCAGCGCTGTTTGAGCTTGCGCGCGCAGTAAACATATTTGTATCGGAGCCACGCGGCAAAGAGGCACTTGATAAATCCGCGGCGCTGTATGACGAGTTGTGCAGCGTGCTGGGCATACTACAGCACAGGCAAGCCATTGACGATTTCCCCGCACAGGCCGTGGCGCTGCTGGACGAGCGCATCAGCGCTCGCGCCGCTAAGAACTGGGCGCGTGCTGATCAGATACGATCTGAGCTAACCGCCATGGGCTTTGCTGTGGAGGATAGTAAGGATGGCGCAAAGCTTAAGCGGCTATAACGCGCTTATTGCGCTTTCGACATTAATGAATAATTTTTAAACAACCATGCATACGGGTTGATTCCCGTGTGCTGCTGTTGGTATTATATGGAGAGGAATTACTTTGCAAATTATGAAAAAATTGATCGTACTCCTTATCGCTTTGGTCGCGATAGTATGTCTGACCGGATGTTTTGGAATGGCGCCTGCACCAGCAGGTGATGCTACCACGCCTGCCGCTGCACCCACCACAGGCGATACCGCCGCACCTGCGCAGCAAGCAACCGGAGGACTGCTAGGCGGAGATTTTCTTAACTGGTTCCAGATCGCACTGGCGGCATATTTGCTGTATTGTGTTGTAACAGGGCGCGGCAAACTGTTTGACAATAAATACGTTAAGGGCGATCCGAAGAAATACCACGTGACGATGCGCATACTCTGCGGTGTATCCGGCACGATACTGCTTGCAACCAGCATACTTGAATTGACCGGAGTTGTTACGGTTGGCTCCCCATTCTACTGGATAAATTGGGGCGTGGGCTTCGCTTCAATAATAGCGCTGCTGGCATATAACCTGCTAAAAACAGACCGTGCGGCAGCCGCCGAAGCTACAAAACAGGCGCAAGCCGAATATAAGAGATCTGATCCGCTCAAGGCCGCTTTCGTATTTGACGATGAAGATGATGCGGACAAAAAAAAGGATGAAACAACGAACTAATGGCAACAATACTATCATTTGGGAAAGGATGTAAAACATTATGAAAAAAATTGCACTAAAGCGCCTTGTCGCACTTGCGTTGGTGATCACCACAATCTTGTGTGTTGCAGCACCCGCAATGGCGATAGAGGCCAATCAGTATAGCGTGATAGAACCTTTTGACGCTGTTACAAACACGGTGGTATGGCTGCGCCAAACCGCCATCCCGGATGCCGGCACCAACAAGATAATGGACGTACCCAAGGGCTCGCCAGTGAGCGTACTGGGTAAAAACGGAAATACCTGGTATTATATAAACTACAATGGCACCACGGGCTTTGCCTATCAGAAGGATATCAGCACCGATTCCGGCAGCACGCCTTCCGTCCCGGACAACAATTATTCCGACCCTTCCGGCTACACCAGCGTAACCCAGTTTGAGGGCGTTACCAATGCTGTGGTATGGCTGCGCAAAACCGCCAATAAGGATGCCGGCGCAAACAAGATAATGGACGTACCCAAGGGCTCCACCATTACCGTAATAGGCGAAAGCGGCCCTGTCTGGTATGTTATAAACTATCGTGGCACAGAGGGCTTTGCCTATAAGAAGGACATCGATCGCTCCTCCGGCGCAGGCACGACTCCTGATAGCTCCGCCCCAATCACGAACTACACGGGCATCGATCCGTTTGAGGGGATAACCAACAGCCTTGTATATTTGCGCAAGACCGCCAGCAAGGATGTAGGCTCCAACAAGATAATGAACGTACTCAAGGGCTCCGCCGTCACCGTAATAGGCGAAAGCGGCTCCACATGGTATGTTATCAACTACAATGGTACCGAGGGCTTTGCCTATAAAAAGGACATCAATCGCTCCTCCGGCGGCAATAGCGGCGCAGGCAATGCAATGGGCAACTATACCTCCATCGCCGAATTCCAGGGCACGACCAATGCTACCGTATGGCTGCGCTATACCGCCAACAAAGAGGCCGGCTCCAATAAAATAATGGACATAGCAAAGGGCAATGTTGTAACCGTGATAGGTGAAAGCGGCGCAACCTGGTACTATATCCGTTACAACGGAACCGAAGGCTTTGCCTATAAGAAGGATATCTCAACACCCGGCGCTTCCGGCGGTGCCGGCAGCGGTGCTGGCAGCGGCACCGGCAGCAACCCCTCCGGCGATAACTGGGGTCATATATCGGTTGCTGGCACAAACATCGATAAGGACATAATGAGCAACCGCGTAAGCGGCGGCAGCTATGTTTACAACGCCATCAGCGGAAGCAACAGCTATGTTTACTCCCTTACCAATTACAGCGGACAGCCCGCCGTTATCATGGGTCATAACATGCGCGTATCCAAGACTGGCTTCCATGCGCTCCACCATGTGCAAAATGCATTCCTGGGCGTTGGCTCCTGCGAGCGCTGCGGGGCATCCTGTAGCGGTGCGCGTACCTCCGTGTTTGATATTGACTTCAACGGATCTACTCAGTGGGAGGTTGTCTGCTTCTATGAGACCCCAACTGGAACCAGCAGCTCCGTTAAAAACCTTGCGGCATGTGCCACAGCCACCAGCGTTGACAGATGGCTTTCCACGCAGCTTTCCAACGCCAATAAGAGCGGCTGGAAGGGCGAAGTGCTTTCAAACGCCTCCGCCAGCGATAAGCTGATGATCCTCATCACCTGCGGCGACAAAGCAAGCAACAGCAAGGGCGCTGGCCTTTACTTTGTTCTCAAGGCAATCAACTGATATTAGCCAAGCATACATCTACAGGCCGCCACATTCGTGGCGGCCTGTATTATTACTTAATCCACTATATGAACTCATCCTATAAACGAATTTAGCCTTACTATCAGTATTACAATAAGAAATATATAGGATTTGCCCCTTTTTACATGCGGCGCTTTGGTATATAATAAATTTGTAAAATCAATATCTTCTATTGGAGGTACTCATGGACGAGCTTAAAAAAACTCCGCTCTATCAAACGCATATTGCGCTTGGCGGTAAAATGGTAGATTTCGGCGGCTGGGCGCTGCCAGTGCAGTATTCCTCCATACTCGAGGAGCATAGGGCAGTGCGCGAATGCTGCGGTTTGTTTGATGTTTCGCATATGGGCGAGGTGTTTGTTTCTGGTAAGGATGCATTCGCCTACCTTCAACACATGCTCACCAACGACATCACCACAATGACCCCCGGCCGCTGCCGCTATTCCATGGTATGCTATGATGATGGCGGTGTTGTGGACGATATTCTGGTTTATAAGGATGATGACACTCATTATATGCTTATAGTAAACGCCAGCAATACAGATAAGGATTACGAATGGTTCGCCTCCCATTCGTGCGGTGATGTTAAGGTCGAAAACCGCAGCGCCGAATTTGCGCAGCTTGCGCTTCAAGGTCCACGCTTTATGGATGTGCTAAGCGCGCTGGGCGCCAGCGCCATACCCGAAAAAAACTATACCTTCATCGAGCATGGCAATGTTGGTGGTGTGGATTGCGTAATCTCCCGCACCGGCTATACGGGCGAGGATGGCGTGGAGCTTTACTGCAAGGCAGATGATGGCGCAAAGCTGCACGCACTGCTTATGGAAGCGGGTAAACCCCTAGGTATGCTGCCATGCGGGCTTGGCGCACGCGACACGCTGCGCTTTGAATCCTCTATGCCGCTATACGGCCACGAGATGGATTCGTCCATTACGCCTATGGAGACCGGCATAAGCTTTGCCGTAAAGCTTGACAAGCCTGAGTTTATAGGCAAGGAAGCGCTGCTGGCCTCCCCATGCCGCATTCGAATAGGGCTTAAGCTTATAGACCGTGGCATCGCACGCGAACATGCCGATGTTTGTTTAAGCGGCGCTGTTGTGGGGCATGTAACCAGCGGCAGCATAGCGCCAACGCTTGGCGGCAATTACGCCATGGCGCTAATAGATATAAAGGCGGCGGATGCCGAAGAATTTACCATAGCCGTACGCGATAAACAATTAAGGGCTCAAAAGGTCGCCCTTCCATTTTATAAAAGAGCAAAATAATCAAGGAGGATACTTCTTATGACCCCAAACGACCGTAAATACACAAAGGATCATGAATGGATACTAATCTCGGACAGGACCGCAATGATCGGCATCACGGACCATGCGCAGGATGCGCTTGGTGATATCGTTTTTGTTGAACTTCCGCAGATAGGCGATACTGTAAGCGCAGGCGTTTCATTTGCCGTGGTAGAAAGCGTCAAGGCAGCCTCAGAGATATTCACGGAGGTCTCAGGCAGGGTTGTCACCGTAAACGAGGCGCTAAATGATTCGCCCGAGCTAATCAACACTGATCCTTACGGCACATACATAGCCGAACTGGAATTTTCCAAGATCAACGAAGGTGCGCTTATGAGCGCCGAAGAATATGACGCCTTCGTTGCACAGGAGGGTTAAGTCCATATGAGAAGCTATGTGCCTAACACGGCGCAGGAGCAACAGGCCATGCTCAAAGAGCTTGGCCTTTCATCTCTTGACGCGCTGTATCAGGATGTGCCTGCCGAGCTGATGCTAAGCTATCTCAAGCTGCCCGAAGGAAAGAGCGAGCTTGAAGTGCGCAGGGAATTTGAGCGCCTTAGCAAGCAGATCGTTACAGATATGCCGCTGTTTCGCGGTGCGGGCGCGTACCACCACTATATTCCGGCAGTAGTTGCGCAGCTTGCAATGCGCAGCGAGTTCTACACCGCCTACACCCCCTATCAGGCAGAAATGAGCCAGGGCATGCTGCAAGCGATATTCGAATACCAGTCGTTGATGTGCGAGCTGACTGGACTGGACGCTTCAAATGCCTCCGTATACGATGGCGCGACTGCCGCCGCCGAAGCCATGCTAATGGCGCGGGATTCAAAGCGCAAGCAGAAGCTGCTTATAAGCTGCGCTCTGCATCCCGATGTGATTGCCACAATGAAAACCTATGCGCGCTTTGCAAAGCTTGAGCTTGTAGAGATACCGCTCAACGCACAGGGGCTTACCGATAGTGATGCGCTAAAGGCTAACCTCGATGGCGCGGCTGGCTTTTTTGCGGCGCAGCCCAACTTTTTTGGCTGCCTTGAGGATATGCAGGCCCTTTCCGACATAACGCACGAAGGCGGCGCGCTGTTTATAAGCTATGTCAATCCGATCACGCTTGGGCTTGTTAAGCGGCCCGGCGAATACAAGGCGGACATCGCTGTTGGCGAAGGTCAGCCGCTTGGATTGCCGCTTGCATATGGCGGCCCATATCTTGGCTTTATGTGCGCAAGCAGCAGGTTAATGCGCAATCTGCCCGGCAGAATAGCAGGGCAGACCACAGATGCCGAGGGAAACCGGGTATTCGTGCTTACTCTTCAGGCACGCGAGCAGCATATCCGCCGTGAAAAAGCGTCCAGCAATATCTGCTCAAATCAGATGCTGTGCGCCGTTATGGCCAGTATATACCTTGCAACTGTTGGCAAAGCCGGCCTTCGCATGATATCCGAGCAGAATCTGCAAAAGGCGCATTATCTTGCTGATGGACTATGCACAATAAAGGGCGTGTCCATGCGATATGCGGATACTCCATTTTTCAACGAATTTACGCTGGATTGCGCAAAGGATTCGGCTGTGATAAACGCAATACTAAAGGATCGCGGCATAGTCGGCGGCGTGCGGCTTTCCCGCTTTGATGCAAAGGATCACGGTATGCTGTGGTGCGCAACCGAGTGCAATACCCGTGATGAGATTGACGGCGTTATCGCCGCGATGGAGGTGGCGTTAAGATGAGCAGAAGCAGTTATCCCCTTATGTTTGAGCGTTCACGCTGCGGCAGGGTAGGCTGTGACCTGCCAGCGCTGGATGTGCCTGAGCGGCAGCAGCTGCTGCCAGCAGAGCTGCTCACCGGCAGCACACCCGATTTACCCGAGCTTGCTGAGGTTGATGTGGTACGCCACTTTACAAACCTTTCGCGCCGCAATTTCGGCGTTGACAATGGATTTTATCCGCTTGGCTCCTGCACAATGAAGTATAATCCCAAGCTCAATGAGGAGCTTGCCCCATTGTTTAACAACCTACACCCACTTGCGGATGAGGATCAGGCCCGCGGCGCGCTAGAGCTGATGCTTAAGCTGGATCGTGCGCTCTGTGAGATATGCGGCATGGATAAGTTCACCTTGCAGCCCGCGGCAGGCGCACATGGCGAGCTGACAGGGCTTATGCTGATAAAGGCATATCACGATATGCGGCAGGATTTTGCACGCACCGAAATGATAATTCCGGATGCGGCGCACGGCACAAACCCCGCTTCCGCGTCAATGGCCGGCTTTACAGTGCGTGAAATAATCAGCGCAGCTGACGGCGGCGTGGATCTTGATGCGCTGCGCGCTGCTGTGGGGCCTCACACGGCTGGACTAATGCTGACAAACCCCTCCACACTGGGTTTGTTCGAGGCTCATATCAAGGAGGTTGCCGCAATAGTACACGGCGCAGGCGGATTGCTCTATTACGATGGAGCTAACCTCAACGCCGTTATGGGCGTTGTTCGCCCCGGCGACATGGGTTTTGATGTGGTGCATTTAAACCTGCATAAAACATTTTCCACACCGCATGGCGGCGGCGGACCTGGCAGCGGACCTGTAGGCGTCAAAAAAGAGCTTATCCCCTACCTGCCATACCCCGTTATTATGGCGCACGGTAACGGCCCTGCCGCGCTGGATTTTGACCGTCCGCTCTCCATAGGCAAGGTAAAAAGCTTTTATGGCAATTTCAGCGTGATGGCCAAGGCCTATGCCTATATACTAAGCCTTGGCGGCAGCGGTATCCGCGAGGCAGCGCAAAATGCGGTGCTAAATGCCAATTATGTGCTTCATCACCTCAAGGGTGTATATGGCGTGCCACACGAGCGGCTGTGTATGCACGAATGCGTATTGACCCCCGGAGAATTAGAAAACTATGGAGTACACACAACAGATATAGCCAAATCGCTTATCGACTTTGGCTATCATCCCCCAACAATATATTTCCCGCTTATCGTGCATGAGGCGCTGATGATAGAGCCAACGGAATCCGAAAGCCGTGAAACATTGGATGCTTTCATCGCGGCTATGAAGCGCATTGCGCAGATAGCTAAAACCGATCCCGAATCGCTGCATGCTTCCCCCATCACCACACCTGTGGGCAGGCCAGACGAGGTGGCCGCGGCGCGAAAGCCAGTAGTGAGGTACATAAAAGGAGAATAATAATGGAGCTTAATACCGCCATTGACCTCTTTAAAGCGCATCAGCTCAAAATGGAAGCATATTCTCATGCGATAAACAAGATGTGTTATGATTCCGAAACCGTGATGCCGTGCGGCGCAAGCGAGGATCTTGGCCGTGCGCTTGGCATTCTATCTGAAGAAAGCTATAAGCTGCTTGTAAACGATGAGCTGCGCGAATACATCGCTGTGATACTCGCCCATAGAAATGACGTAAGCTTTCAGGTTCGCCGTGAAGCTGAGGAGCTTAATGACGAGCTTACAAAGCTTGGAAAAATCCCTATGGAAGAATATGTTGAATTTCAGGTGGTTCAAAACGAGGCCAACCATGTTTGGCACAGCGCAAAGGTAAATGATGATTATGCATCGTTCGAGCCGCTGCTTTCCAAACTACTGGACTTTCAAAAAAGATTTGCACTCTATTATGAGCCTGATAAGGATGCCTACGATACATGGCTAAACGAATTTGAAAAAGGCCTTAGCACTGAGGTTTTGGATACGTTTTTTGCGGATGTGCGCGCTAAGCTTGTGCCGCTAATCAAAAGAATAGGTAAGGCTAAGCAGCCCGATGATAGCTTTTTGAATGTATTCTACCCGCTTGAAGTGCAAAAGAAGCTTTCCGACTACCTTATGCAAACGCTTACAATCGAGCGTGGCTATTGCGGCATAGGCGAGGCCGAGCATCCTTTCACAACTGAGTTCAACAAGCACGACGTGCGCATAACCACGCATTATCACGAATATGCGATGGCCAGCAGCATGTTCAGCGTAATACACGAATGCGGCCATGCGCTCTATGAGCTAAACATAGGTGATGAGCTCATAGGCTCATCTCTTGGCGGCGGCTCAAGCATGGGCATACACGAAGGTCAGTCCCGCTTCTTCGAAAATATGATCGGCCGCAGCGAGGCGTTTATTGAGTATATCTTCCCCAAGCTTTTAGCGCTCTTCCCTGTGCAGCTTGCCGATGTGAGCGCGCACAGCTTTTACCTTGCGATTAACAAAAGCGCTCCATCGCTTATCCGTACCGAGGCCGATGAGCTTACATATTCGCTGCATATCATGGTGCGCTACGAGCTGGAAAAAAGGCTGTTTAACGGCACGCTCACCACAAAAGAGCTGCCTGAGGCATGGAACGCGCTGTATTACGAATATCTTGGCGTAACCGTGCCCAGCAACCGCGAGGGCGTGCTGCAGGATTCGCACTGGGCGGGCGGTTCGTTTGGCTACTTCCCATCCTACTCAATTGGCAGCGCATATTCCGCGCAGATATTTGCCGCCATGCAAAAGGATATAGACATATATTCGCTGGTTAAAAAAGGCAATCTATCGCCTATTGTCGAATGGCTTACAGCGCGCATATACAAGCACGGCCAACTGCTAAAGCCAGACGAGCTTATCCAAAGCGCATGCGGCGCGCCGTTTGATCCCATCTACTACACCGATTATCTTATTAAAAAATTCAACGACATATATGGCTTCAATAGCTGAGCGAACTTAGTGTAATCACTAATGGAGGGCGTAACCGCCCTCCATTAAGTTTATTTCATAGCACATGCTTTATTTGCGTCTTACGCGTATATTTATATTCACACCGTTAGGCTCGTCCGTCTGATCAACTTCCACCACCATATCAGCCTCGCGAAGCTGTTTAACAGCTGTGTTTATGGTATTCATAAACAGCCTATAGTCCTTCACAAGCCTGACTATTATCGGGCGCGGCGTAGCGCCGTCTGCTTTTTCATCGTATAGCTTATTGAGCTTTTTTTCCACCAGCTTTTCAGTTTCCTTCACCGAAAGGCCGCGCTCTATCACCTTGTTTATAATATCCATTTGGTGCGCTTCATCTTTAAGCTGTATCAGTGCGCGCGCATGGCGCTCTGTAAGTCCAGCGGTCTGCATTGCCTGCTTCACGCCGGGCGAAAGCTTAAGTATGCGCAGCTTATTTGCAATTGAGGATTGGCTCTTGCCAAGGCGCTCGGCAAGCTGCTCCTGCGTTAGGTTATAGGTGCTAAGCAATGTGCTGTAGCACGCAGCCTCCTCAAGGAAATACAGATCCTCACGCTGGAGATTTTCTATAAGCGACATCATGGCTGAGGCTTCCTCCTCCATGCTGCTTTGTACTATGCAGGTAACGCTTGTCCATCCAAGGCTTTTTACCGCGCGTAGCCTGCGCTCACCCGCCACCAGCTCATACATATCCCCTTGTTTGTGCACCAAAATAGGCTGTATAAGCCCCACCTGGTCGATGGATTGCGCAAGCTCCGCAATTGTTTCATCATCGAATGTTGCTCGCGGCTGATTTGGATTTGGCACTATGCGCTCTAGCGCAACATCCTCTATGCGCTTGTCAGCCTTACGCTTGGAGTCGCTCAAAAAATCGAATACCGGCATATTTTTCGCCTCCTGTAAAAACGTTCTATATATATATGCAAATTCCTGCGCCGCGGCAAAACTTGCGCAGTTTATCCAAACTTCGTCCGTTTTCGTGCCGCTACAGCGGCATTTTCTGCGCCGTACCCGCCTTGCGTGGATATGCATTCGGGGTTTCGCCACGCTTAGTAACGCTTATCACGCGCCGTTCACCCCATGGCGCATCAAATGCGCTAATCGATGCAACAGCACCCAGCGTCTTTAGCGCGTTATGTGCGCCCTTAAGTTCGTCTTGCGCCTGCGGCCCCTTATACATTATGGACAATCCCCCAACTTTAAGCAGCGGCAGCGTATATTCGCACAGTGCGGACACGCCGGCCACTGCGCGCGAGGTGGCTACATCAAACTTACCGCGCAGAGAAGGATTTCTGCCGGCATCCTCCGCACGCGCATGGATGCATATCGCGGGTATATCCAGTTCACGGCATGCCTCTTGCAAAAAGACGACGCGCTTATTGAGCGAATCCAGCAGCGTAAGCCTTATATCCTGGCGCACTATCGCAAGCGGTAACCCCGGAAAGCCCGCGCCCGTTCCCACATCTATAAGGCTTGCACCATTTGGTATGAGTGAGCACGGCAGCAGGCTGTCTGCAAAATGCTTTTGCACCACATCGAGCGGCTCAGTTATAGCGGTTAGATTAATACGGCTGTTCCAATCCACAAGCAGCTCATAATAGCGGCACAGCTTATCCGCCGCCTGCTCCGTAAGATTTGGGATATTATCATATAAAAGCTGTTTCACGCTTCTTTCCTCCAGACTTTAGGGGCATCGGTTAAATGGGTGTGTATAATTTGCAGGCCTGTTTTGTCAATGCTTCATCAGCTGCACCAGCAGCACAGCTATATCCGCCGGCGATACCCCGCTTATGCGGGAGGCTTGCCCAACGCTTGCCGGCCTTATTGCGTTTAGCTTTTGCCTTGCCTCTATCCTAAGGCCGCACATACCCATATAGTCAATTGTATCCGGTAGCAGCGTAGTTTCAAGCTGCTTAAATTTTTCCACCTGAGCAGCCTGTTTATCTATATATCCATCATAGCGCGCTGTTATTTCCACCTGTTCGCGCACATCTGCCTGAAGCTCAGGCAGCTCATATATGGCCTCAATATCCGTGTAGCCAATACCGCCGCGCTTAAGCAAATCAAACAAGCGTATCCCGCTACGTGGCTCCGGCTCACCGCGGCTTATCAATAGGCTACGAAGCATCTCATCGGGCGGCACAAATGCATCAAGCGATGCAATTGCTTTAGCTATGCCCTCCTTTTTTTTCATAAGCCTGTCATAGCGCGATGACGATATAAGTCCGGTGCGCATTGCAAGCTCCGTCAGGCGCAGATCCGCATTATCCTGTCTTAGCAGCAATCGGTATTCCGCACGCGATGTCATCATGCGGTACGGCTCGTTTGTGCCCTTTGTAGCAAGGTCGTCCACCAGCACGCCTATATATGCATCCGCACGCGATAGCCGAAGCGGAGGTTCGCCTTTAGCATAAAGCGCACAGTTTATTCCGGCATACAGGCCTTGCGCCGCCGCCTCCTCATAGCCTGAGCTGCCGTTTATCTGGCCGGCAAAGTACAATCCGGCTATATCGTTTGCGCCAAGCGTTGTATCCAGCGTAAGCGGATCTATACAGTCGTATTCAATTGCATAGCCCGCCCGCATTACCTCGCAACGGCTCATGCCCTTCATGCTGCGCAGCATAGCAAGTTGCACGTCATACGGCAATGATGTGGACATGCCCTGCACATACATCTCCTTGGTGGAAAGCCCTTCAGGCTCTATAAATATTTGATGCCGATCCTTATCGGCAAAGCGCATTATCTTATCCTCAATGGATGGGCAATACCTTGTGCCTATGCCTTTTATCATACCGCTGTACATGGCGGAGCGGCTCAGGTTGTCGTGTATTATTCGGTGGGTCTGTTCGTTGGTATATGTAAGGTAGCAGGGCTGCTGTGCCCTAATGTTTTTATCGGTTAAAAATGAAAACATCGGGGTTGGTTCGTCGCCTAGCTGCGGCTCCATCTCATCAAGATCAAGGCTATCCCTATGCACCCTTGCCGGCGTGCCTGTTTTAAATCTGCGCAGGTCAAACCCAAGCTCCGTAAGCGAGGCAGACAGTCCGTTTGCCCGCATCATTCCTGACGGTCCGCTGTCCTGCGCGTAATCACCTATCAGCACGCGGCTTTTTAGATATACGCCGGCCGCTACCACCAGCGCACGGCAGGTATAGCTTGCGCCACCCGCAAGCATCACCCCGCTGATATGGCCATTTTCCGTTAGAATCCGTTCGCATTCGCCCTGTTTAAGGCAAAGATTAGTCTGATTTTCCAGCGCAGATTTCATCCGCTCGTGATAGCGGCGCTTATCCATCTGTGCGCGCAGTGAATGCACGGCAGGGCCTTTCCCTGTGTTTAGCATACGTATCTGTATATATGTATCGTCCGTGGCAAGTCCCATCTCGCCACCGAGCGCGTCTATCTCGCGCACCAGATGCCCCTTGCTTGTTCCGCCTATGGCGGGATTGCAAGCCATCAGCGCCACAGAGTCCAGGTTCATCGTGACGCACATCGTAGAGAGTCCCATGCGCGAACAGGCCAACGCTGCTTCACAGCCCGCGTGCCCCGCGCCCAATACTATAATATCATAGTTCCCAGCAAAATAAGACATTGTAACCGGCTTTTTGCGCACAGGATTTTTATACGGCAAAGCTCATGCCATAATTGTGCAACAAGCTATATTATAACAAAGCGTGCACGCCTTGTGAATAAGCAGTTGAAATTCATGTAAAACGCAGTATCTTCTTTATGCTCGCCGTAGGCGGCGGTTGTTTTGCACCCGTTATTTTCCCACACAGAAGCGCCGGAATATACCATCTATCACCTCGGCGTCCACCTCGCGGCCGGTGATGGCGCCAAGCGCCGTAAGGGATGTGCGTATATCCGTTGCGATGCAGTCCACATCAACAGCGCATGCAGCGCATATCAGCGCACTTTCAGCGAGTCGCAGCGCTTCAATATGGCGCACATTCGTAACCAATGCACTTTCGCCGGGGGCAATATGCCGCGCTATCTGCGCCTTAAGCTCAGTTAGTCCCTCCCCCGTATCAGCGCTCACCATAATCGGTGGCACTGCGCACATAGCCTGCACCTGATCCGGCGTTACCGCGGGCGCAAGGTCTGTTTTGCACAATACCGCCACGCACGGCTTGGCGCATATCAATGCACACAGCTCTGCGTCTTCATGGGTAAGGCAGGCAGCGCTATCAAACGCCAGCAGCACGAGATCCGCCCGCTCAATTATGTTTTTTGCGCGCGCAACACCCTCACGCTCTACCACATCATCCGTATTACGTATCCCTGCCGTATCCACAAGGCGCACAGGCATACCGCATATGCTCAGCTGTTCCTCAATTATATCCCGCGTCGTGCCTGGTAGCGCCGTAACTATTGCGCGCTGCGTACCGGTTATGGCGTTTAGCAGGCTGGATTTGCCGGCGTTTGGCCGCCCCGCTATCACAACAAGCGCACCGTCGCGCAATACGCGCGATTTAAGTCCGTCCTCAATTAGCGCCTGTATCTGCTGGCGCGCCACATCTATTACATCGGGCAGACTTGATAAAACATCCTCCTCCAGCTCCTCAGGATAATCTATTGCCGCGTCTATGCCGCATAGCGCGTCAAGCAGCGTTTCCTCTATTGCCGCAATCCGTACGCCAAGCTCGCCTTCAAGCTGCCGCAGCGCCGCAGATGCGCTGCGCGATGACGCGGCGTTTATCACATCCATCACGGCCTCGGCGCGAGTTAGATCCATCTTCCCATTTAGAAACGCCCGCTTAGTGAATTCCCCAGGCTCCGCCGCGCGTGCATAGCGGGAGATAAGCTCCATGCAGCCTTGCACCACAGCCTGTCCGCCGTGCACTGACAGCTCAGCCACGTCCTCTCCCGTATAGCTGCCCGGAGACTGAAAATAGACGGCTACCGCTTCGTCCAGCGTAACACCCTCGTCCACTATCCTGCCAAAAGAAGCGTATCGCGGCACTATATTCCCTGTGAATATACGCTGCAATATCGCCTTAGCTTCGCCGCCGCTTATCCTAATTACCGCTATCGCTCCGCCTATGGGCGTGGAGAGCGCAAATATCGTATCTTCCATAGGTATATTGTACAACAATACGGCTTGAATATTGAGTACTATTTTTGATTGTGTTATGATGTATTTTGATTTTATTAGTGTTTGGAGGAAATAAGGCTACATCTATGTTTAAAAATGCAAGGCGTATCGTGGTCAAAGTAGGCACCTCTACCATTACCCATGATACGGGAAAAACCAATATCAAGCGTATGAGCGAGCTTGTAAGCGTACTGGCTGATCTTATGAATGCAGGCTATCAGGTGGTGCTTGTGACTTCCGGCGCTATAGCCGTAGGCGTTGGCAAGCTGGGACTTAGCGCCAAACCCGAGGATACACCCGGCCGCCAGGCTGCCGCTACGGTAGGTCAGTGTGAGCTTATGTTCATGTATGATAAGCTTTTTTCCGAGTATGGCCACATAGTCGGCCAGCTGCTCATCACCAAGAGCGATGTTGAGGATGCGGAGCGCAAAGCCAATCTTATTAACACATTCGGCAAGCTATTTGACTTTGGCGCTATCCCAATAGTAAATGAGAATGACTCCGTAGCCGTTGAGGAAATAGTATATGGCGATAACGACAGCCTGTCGGCGATAGTGGCAAAGCTTATCTGCGCTGATGCGCTGGTTATCCTTTCGGATATCGATGGGCTGTATAGCGAAAACCCTTGTGAAAATGCAGACGCCACACTTATACCCACTGTGGAGCGCATTACGCCTGAAATAGCCGCATTAGCCGGCGGCGCAGGCACCTCACGCGGGACGGGCGGCATGGCCACAAAAATACATGCCGCGCAAATTGCCACAAGCTGCGGCATCGACACAGTTGTAATGAACGGATCAAATCCGGCAGCCATATATGAGCTGATTGACGGAAAAAGCATTGGCACACTTTTTAAGGCGGTGAAATCATGAGCGAGCTGAGTATAATAGGCAAAAATGCACAGGAAGCAAAGCGCATTCTGGCGCTAAGCAGCCACAGCGCCCGCATGTCCGCGCTTAATTCCATTGCTGACGCTCTGCTTTGCTCAATGGATGATCTGCTTGCCGCCAACTCAAAGGATCTAGACGCAGGCAAAGCGGCCGGACTTTCCGCCGCGCTGCTTGATAGATTGGCACTTTCGCCTGAGCGCATAAGTGGCATAGCTAGCAGCATACGCGACATATCCGCCTTGCCCGATCCGCTTGGCAGGGTATTGAGTGAGGTTACGCGCCCCAATGGGCTTCTCATCCGCAAGATATCCGTACCCATAGGCGTTATAGCTGTGATATACGAGGCGCGACCAAACGTAACTGCGGATTCCGCCGTGCTATGTCTTATGAGCGGCAATGCCTGTATACTGCGCGGCGGCAAGGAAGCTATAAATTCCAATATGGCCATTGCGCTTGTTATGCGTGCCGCCATAGAAAAAGCAGGGCTGCCGGCAAACTGTGTGCAGCTTATTAGCGATGTTTCCCGTGAAAGCGCGGCGGAGCTTATGCGTATGCGCACATATGTAGACCTGCTTATTCCGCGTGGTGGGCGCGGACTTATCCAAAATGTGGTGGATAATTCCACAGTGCCTGTAATACAGACCGGTGCCGGAGTATGCCATACATATGTGGATAAGGCGGCAGATGTGCTCATGGCGGCGGATATAATATTCAATGCCAAGACAAGTCGGCCCTCCGTGTGCAATGCACTTGAGTGCATACTTGTACACCGCGATATAGCCCAATCGGCATTGCCGCTTATTAGTGCGCGCCTTGATAAAAAGCATGTGCAGCTTCGCGCTGATGCGGCTACGCTTGCCATAGTGCCAAGCGCCACCCCCGCTGTGGATGCGGACTGGGGCAGCGAATATGGGGATTACATACTAGCATGCAAGGTAGTTGGCAGCATAGACGAGGCTATAGCGCATATTCAAACCTATGGAACAGGTCACAGTGAATGCATCATTACGCAGGACACGGCGGCGGCACAGACCTTTATGGCGGCAGTGGACGCGGCAGCTGTATACGTAAATGCCTCCACGCGCTTCACCGATGGCGGCGAGTTCGGGCTGGGCGCTGAGATAGGCATCTCCACTCAAAAGCTGCACGCACGCGGACCGCTGGGTCTAAACGAGCTTACCAGTGTAAAATATATGGTGTTTGGCAGCGGCCAGATACGCTAGCGCTAAGCCAAATTCTCAATAAAAGGCCATGCCTATGGCAGCCGCGACCTTTAAAAGATCCAAAAACTCCAATCAAAAATGACCCTCCTAAAAGGGTCATTCTTTAATTCATATTCTATTATTTTCTTGGTTCAATTACGACTCTGCGATTTGGCTCCTCGCCTTCGCTGTGTGTTGTCACATATTGGTTATTTTGCAGCGTTGCATGCAGCACGCGCCGTTCGTATGGGTTCATAGGCTCAAGCGTTTTGGGCTTTCCCGATGCTTTAACCTGTGCGGCAATCTTGCGCGCCAGCCTTGTGAGCGTCTCCTCGCGTTTTTCGCGGTACCCCTCTGTATCCAGCGCCACGCGCGTGTACCCTTCTTCCTTGCGGTTACGGTTTATCGTAAGCGATATAAGGTATTGCAGCGCGTCCAATGTTTCACCGCGGTGACCAATGAGTATACCCATAGTAGAGCTATCTATATATAGGCGCACAGCGTCATCCTCGCCCTTTGGCGCCGCAAGCACGCGGGCGTTTACACCCATGCGCTCCAACACGCCAGAAAGGAATTCCGCCGCCGGATTGTTCTGCGCCGCTTCTATGGAGTAATTGGAGGATATGTTGTATGGCTTACCATCATGTGCCTCACGATCATTATGCGCTCTACGATCATTGTGCGTAGCCGGGCGCTGCGCAGCTTGCGCGCTATGGCTATCGCCTGTTGGTCGATCTGAGCGCACCGCGTTCATAGGCGTTCTTATGTATTCAGGAATCACCATCTCCTCTGGTTCACGCTCAGTAAGACGCACTACCGCAAGCCTGCTGCCTATGCCAAGCAGGCCCTTGCTCTCTTGGCGCAATATCTCTATCTCCACCTCGTCTATCGATATGCCAAGCTCTGAAAGTCCTTTATAGATGGCCTCGTCTATGGATTTGCCGCTTGCTTCAATGCTTCTCATTTTTTTACCTCCTGTGCCAGAGGCTCACGCGGATAAACCTTGTTTAGTATGAGATTTATCACTATCATCAGCACACTTGAAATCGTCCAGTATATTGCAAATGCGCTTGTGGCAGTTAAGCATACAAAAAAGCTCATCGCTGGGAACATATACATCATCAGCTTTCCCGAGCCGCCGGCCGGTGCGCTCTGCGGTTGATTCTTCTGGGTCATGAGCATCGAGAGCAAGTTGGTTCCAGCAGCAAGCAGCGGCAATATGAACCATCCGTTATTGTGGCCTGCATATATGTCCATCAGCGGCTTTACCGCTGCGGTATAGCTGGCAATTGCCTCGGGGGTATTTAGGAATATCAGCGTATCCTTCATGGTGGTAACGCCATTTTCCACAACCGGCATCGACTGCTTCATAGCTATTCCCATATCCACAAGCTTATCCCATATCTGCGTATTCTGCTGGACGTAAAGCAGATTGCCAAGATCCTTCGTATTAAGGAATGTTGCCGCATCCATTATAACGGGCGAAAGGCCGTTATCTGGCTGCCATATGTTGTTTACCCAAAGGAACTTAAAGGATTCAAGCAGCTTCTGCGGGTTGTCATCCACAAGTATGCGGATCATCTCCTCATAGCTCCAGAAACGGAAGGCCGCTATAAAGCAGAAGAAAAGCGGCATGGTTATAAGCATTGGCAGGCAGCTTCCCCACATGCTTACTCCGCGTTCCTTCATCAGCTTGCTCTGTTCGGCCTGCGCCTTGCGTGGATCATCCTTATACTTCTTTTGAATTTTGTTTATTTCGGGCTGTATAGCCGCCATCTTGGCGCTGGATTTGCGCGTTTTGATATCCGAAACCAGCGTCAGCAGCTTTAGCAGCACTGTAGCTACAAGTATTGTAAAAAATACACTGTTTATATTTTGATATAACCACTTCATTCCATAAAGGAACCACGTTGTTAAAAAGAAATCACCTTGCATGGCATTTTCTCACTTTCAGTCTTTTGTTTGAACCAAGTGTTTCAGGAACAGGGTCGTAGCCCCCTTTAGAGAAAGGATTGCACCGAAGAATACGCCAAAATGCTAGCGCCACACCCTTTAGCACACCAAAGCGCTCAATTGCAATAAACGCATATCTTGAGCAGGTTGGCGTATAACGGCAGCAGGGCGCGTTCATAGGCGAAATGTAATTTTGATAGCCCTTTATCATGTACAACAATGCACGTTTAATCATTGTCGCTCTTCTTTCTCAACTAAGAGGTTAGCCTTGCGCAGCAACTTGCGCATAGTGGCGCAAATATTGGTGAAACTATCGTTCACAACCGGCTCTCGAGCAATGAAGATAAGGTTGTATCCGTTTTTCACGTCAGGTATCATTGGGCCAAAAGATTCCCTCAGCCGACGTTTAACGCGATTGCGAACCACGCTGTTGCCAATTTTTTTACTTACAGAAAAACCCACCTGCACCAGCTTTTCTCTGGAGCGTGAATAAACAAGCACCATTGTGCGCGATGCGGCGGATTTACCCGTGCGATACGTATAGCGGAAAGCTTTGTTCCGCTTCAAAGAATAACAGCGTTTCACCTAAATTTTCCGATCAATATAATGTTTTCCGCCCGGATACATGCGGAGTTAATTGCTAAAGCATACAGAAAAACTCACGGCAAGCAACGCTTGCCGTGAACAAGTCCGGCATATGATTATGCGGACAATCTTTTTCTGCCCTTCAACCTTCTGCGCGCCAACACGTTCCTGCCGTTGGCGGTCTTCATGCGCTGACGGAATCCGTGAACTTTTTTTCTCTGCCTCTTTTTAGGCTGATATGTTTGAAGCATCGTTTACACCTCTTTCTATCGATATATTAAGTCCGAACAAGCCGGGCTTGCAAATCAAAACTGTCAGTTGTAGATTATATAAGAAAACTCAGGCTTCTGTCAAGGAATATGCCGCTTATTCTAATATAATTTGATGGTACTATTCCTTATTATAACCTCATGGTGCTAGATGCACAATATGTAGTATCTACGCAGTATCTTGAATACAATTGCAAAAAAATAACACAATAAGCGCGTCCAAACGGCTATTGTAATGAACATCCCATTTTGTTATGATTGAATGCATGGGGCAGCCTACGCTCATTTTCATGGGCGGCTTTTTTAATTTCGAGGGGTTATCCACACTTTTATTAACAATGTGGATAACTTTATCAACACCTAGGAGGGTATAATGCAATCTATCAACGTGGTATGGGAAAGATCCCTGGTACTGCTTAAAAAAGAAATGACCGAGGTCAGCTATAATACGTGGATAATCCCGCTTGAGCCGTTATGCATCAAGGATAATTCGCTTATTTTGCTTGCTCAGAGCGACCTTGCCCGTACAACTCTTCATAATCTATATTCATCTTCTGTTACCGCGGCCGTAAACAAGGCTAACGGCACTGAGCTTATAGTATCTTTTATAGAACCGGCTGAAAAGGAGAAATATATCCCTCTCTCCCTTCCTTCCGAGGAGCATGACAGGGATTTTACACTTAATCCAAAGTATACATTCGATTCATTTGTTATAGGCTCTTCAAACAATTTTGCCCATGCAGCCGCAAAGGCTGTGGCGGATAATCCTTCTTCGGCATACAACCCGCTTTTTATATATGGCGGCGTTGGTTTGGGTAAAACCCATCTCATGCACGCAATAGGTAACCAGATAAAAAAGCAAAACCCCAAGGCAAAGATAATATATGTTACCAGCGAAACATTTACCAACGAGATGATACAGTCCATTCAAGAGGATAAGCGCGCACGATTTCGTAATAAATACCGCAGCGCAGATGTGCTTATGGTTGACGATATACAGTTTATATCCGGCAAAGTTGGTACTCAGGAGGAATTTTTCAACACCTTTAATGCCCTTCATACATCAGGAAAGCAGATAATACTCAGCTCGGACAAGCCGCCTATGGAGATACCCACCCTTGAAGAGCGTTTGAGATCACGCTTTGAGGGTGGTCTTATATCCGACATACAACCACCAGATGTTGAAACGCGTATAGCGATATTAAAAAAGAAAGCACAGATGGAGAATATAGACATAGACGAAATGGTTCTGTGCTTTATTGCCGAAAAGGTAAAATCCAACATTCGTCAGCTTGAAGGCTCGCTTACCCGCGTAATAGCGTATTCCAAGCTTACTAAAAAGCCACTTGATCTAAAACTTGCCGATACAGCCCTAAAGGATATAATACCGGGCTACGAAAACCGCAAGGTTACAATCGAACTTATTCAGCAGGTGGTGGCCGATTATTATTCAATGGAGGTAGAAGGTCTTTTTTCACAGCGCAGGACTATGGAAACAACATATCCGCGCCATATGGCCATGTTTTTATGTAAGGAACTGACGGATTGCTCATTAAAAACCATAGGAAGAAGCTTTGGCGGCAGGGATCATACCACCGTTATAAACGCGTGCCGTAAAATAGAAGCCGACAAGAGCGCAAATCCGCATACAGTCGTTGTACTTGAGGATATAAAAAAGCGTATTCTAAAATAATAAACAGCATTAAGCAATATAATATTTTATCAACATTCTGTTTATAATTCCTGTGGAAAGTGATTTTACCGATTGTTGAAAGTGTTGACGATGTATATAATGTTAACAACCTCCCGCTTATACATCAAATTTTCAACACGGTTATATACACCGATTTTCCAGCAGCGCAGTAGCTTTATACAGCTTATCCACACTATTAAGACCACTACTAATGCTACTGCTAAAATAATAAATAACAAGGAGATTCATTATGCGCTTCGTTGTAGACACTCAGCAGCTCAATGCTGCTATATCCACAGTAACCAAAGCTTTATCTACAAAAACTACAATTGGTATACTTGAGGGCATATATATCCAGGCGGCGGACAATTCCATTTTACTAAAGTGCACTGACCTATCGCTTCAAATAGAAACTATAGTTCCTGCAACCGTTGAGGAGGATGGTGCAATTGTTTTGCCAGGACGCCTTTTTTCAGAAATGGCTCGGCGCTTCCCTAACGAACTGACAAATATTCATACCGAAAACAATACTGCATTCCTTGAAAGCGGAAGGGCAAAAGCGACGATACAGTGCGAAAATGCCTCTGAATACCATACTATGCCAGAGGTTAAACATGATTTTGAGGTAAAAATAAAGAAAAATCTGCTCAAAAATATGATAAAGCAGTGCATATTTGCCACAGCACAGGATGATACCAAGCCAATACTCACCGGTGTGCTGCTTGAAATTGATGGAAACAAGCTTTCGATGGTGGCGCTGGATGGATATCGCCTTGCAATAAGAAAAGAGGATATAAGCGGAATAAGCGGGGATAAAAAGGTTGTGGTTCCTGCAAAGAGCTTTTTGGAGATAAGCCGCATATTGGAGGATACGCAAGAGGAGATAAGCGTGGTGTTTTCGGCAACACATGTGCTTATAGATATGGGGTATACAAGGATAAAAACAAGGCTGATGGAGGGTGAATTCATAAAATACAAACAGATACTTCCTGACAGCCACACTACAAGGGTGCGTTTAAAAAGAAATGAGCTGCTTGAAAGCATAGAGCGTGTATCGCTGATGGCGCGTGAAGGAAAGAGCAATATAATTAAATTCTCGTTTGAAGGTGAAATGCTTACGCTTTCAGCTAACAGTGAACTTGGAAAAAGCAACGAGGAGCTTGAAACGGATCTTATGGGAAATGACCTTGATATAGCATTTAATTCAAAGTATTTTTCAGATGTATTAAAAACGCTGGAGGATGAGGATATCTATCTTGATATGAATAACAACATAAGCCCATGTGTAATAAGGGGTGTAAAGGGAGATAATTTCTATTATCTGATTCTTCCTGTAAGGCTTTTTACGGGCATGTAATAAAAAATAAAAAGTATATTGTAATAGGGTGGCGGAAATTGTTCCGACGCCCTATTTTTTAGCTAAAACAACTACTTCTTTCTTATGATAAATAAACATTTCTTGAAAAATGGAACAAAATGTAGTATGATAAAACAATAAATCAATAGATAATAGGGGGTGGTTGCAGGGATGAAAGTGACGCGGCTTAAGCTTAATTATTTTCGCAATTACACCTCGTTGGATATTTCTCCAGGGGGAGGGATAAACGTTATAATAGGCGATAATGCGCAGGGAAAAACAAACGCCATAGAAGCGATTTTTTTATGTGCGCTTGCAAGAAGCCATAGAACGCCAAGGGATGCCGAAATGATTATGAACGGCTGTGCCGGCGGTTATGCGGGGGTTGATATTAGAGGTGCCGGAATAAGCCATTCGATTGAGATAAAGTTAATTGAGCAGGAACGCAAAAAGATATTCGTGGATAAGCAGTTGCTTGGTAAAACTGGTGAGTTGATGGGAATAATCAATGTGGTTATGTTTTCACCCGAGGATCTTTCACTGGTAAAACAAGGTCCTGCGGAGAGACGCAGGTTTATGGATATGGAGCTGTGTCAGCTTCAGCCGGCATACTATTATCGTTTGCAGCAGTACAACACCGCGCTAAGGCAGCGTAATGCAATGTTAAAGGGTGATGCGGGTGCAGTAAAGCCGGGGATGCTGGTGATGTGGGATGAGCAGCTTGCTACCCTTGGTGAAAGCATAATGAACGCTCGCAGCGCCTTTATAGATGAGCTGAGTATTATAGCAAGCAATCTACATAATACGATATCGGGCGATAAGGAGCGTTTGGCGGTATATTATATGCCTAATGTTGCTATGGATGGGCCGCTTTCGTTACATGATACGCTTATGGAAGCGCTTATGAGAAATGCGGCGGAGGATATGAGAAGGGGTTTTACAGCGGTTGGGCCGCACAGGGATGATATAGGTATCCGTCTCAACGACACCGAGGTGCGCGTATATGGATCTCAAGGACAACAGCGCACGGCAGCGCTTTCAATCAAACTCTCTGAGTTTGAGCTTATGCGTTCGCGCAAGGGGGAATCCCCGGTTCTGCTATTGGATGATGTGTTTTCAGAGCTTGATGCTTCGCGCTCGCGGCTACTGCTAACGGCTATGGAGGATTGCCAGTGCTTTTTAACATGTACTTCACTTGGCGAAATAAAAGAGGCGGGTTTTAAAGATATGAGTATATACAATTGCGCAGGCGGCGTATTGAAACAGTGATAATTATATTTAGCATAACTCACGAAAGGAATAGAACATGACTGACCGACCACAGAATAACCATGAAGGCTATAATGCCTCACAAATACAGGTACTCGAGGGATTGGAAGCGGTGCGCAGACGTCCTGGCATGTATGTTGGCTCTACGGATTCGCGCGGGCTTAACCACCTTGTAAAGGAGTTGGTGGATAACTCCATTGACGAGGCGTTAGCAGGCTTTTGCACGCACATCGAAATAATAATAAACAGTGATAATTCCATAACAGAAATAGATAACGGGCGTGGAATACCTGTAGATATGCATGAAAAAACGCATAAGAGTGCGCTTGAAGTAGCGCTTACAGTGTTGCATGCCGGCGGTAAGTTCGGCGGCAGCGGCTATAAGGTATCGGGTGGCCTACACGGTGTGGGTTTGTCGGTAGTTAACGCGCTGGCAGAATGGCTTACAGTTGAGGTGCGCCGCGATGGAAAGATATATAGGCAGGAATATAAGCAGGGCGAACCGCAGATGGCGGTAACGGTGGTTGGAGAATACAGCGAAGGCGATTCCGGAACAAGCATCACATATATGGCGGATCATAAGGTGTTTGACGAGGTGGATTACAACTTCGATATACTCACAACCCGAATGCGCGAGCTTGCGTTTTTAAACCGTGGACTTACCATAACAGTAACGGATGAACGTGGCGAAGCTCAGATTAAAAAGGTATATTGCTATGAAGGCGGAATAAATGCGTTTGTAAAGCACCTTAACAAAAATAAAGAGGTGTTGCACGACGACCAGATATACTTTGAAACCAGCAAAGAAGACCCAAACAACATGGAAACGGCCAGCGTGGAGATATCCATGCAATATAACGACGGCTATAACGAAAATATATTCACGTTTGCGAATAATATAAACACGATAGAGGGCGGCAGTCATCTGGTTGGCTTCAAGGCGGCGCTTACACGCGTTATAAATGATTATGCGCACAAGTATAAGATGCTGCGTGAGACGGATGCAAATCTGTCCGGTGAGGATGTGCGCGAGGGGCTTACGGCCATAATCAGCGTAAAACTTACTGAACCACAATTTGAGGGGCAGACAAAGACCAAACTTGGTAACGCATATGTGCGCAATCTGGTTGAGAGCGCTGTGGGTAGCGGTCTTTCGGCATACCTTGAGGAACACCCGCAGATAGCTAAACTGATAATAGATAAGTGTATAACGGCTGCACGCGCAAGGGATGCTGCAAGGCGCGCGAGGGAGCTTACAAGGCGCAAGACAGCATTGGATTCCACTGCACTGCCAGGCAAACTTGCCGATTGCAGCGAAAAGGATCCAAAAAAATGCGAGATATTCATTGTTGAGGGCGATTCCGCAGGCGGCAGTGCCAAGCAGGGGCGTAATCCGGCGTATCAGGCAATACTGCCACTGCGCGGCAAGATACTAAATGTTGAAAAAACAAGATTGGATCGCATACTAGCCAACAACGAAATAAAAGCCATGGTAACCGCGTTTGGCGCAGGCATAGACGAGGAATTCGATGAAACTAAGCTGCGCTACCATAAAATAGTGTGCATGACGGATGCGGATGTGGATGGAAGCCATATACGCATACTTATGCTTACTTTTTTCTACCGCCATATGCGCCCGCTGATAGAAAACGGATATGTATATATAGCTCAGCCGCCGCTTTATAAGGTGGCTCGTAGCGGCAAGATATGGTATGCCTACTCAGACGAGGAGCTGGAAAATATACTTGTCGAAATAGGAAGAGAGCCAAAACCTACCATAAACCGCTATAAAGGCCTTGGCGAAATGAACCCTGACCAGCTTTGGGATACCACGATGGACCCTGATAAACGAATAATGCTGAGGGTGCATCTGGAGGATGCCATGCGTGCGGATGAGATATTTACTGTGCTGATGGGAGATAAGGTCGAGCCGCGCAGAGAATTTATCGAACAGAACAGCAAGCTTGTGACAGATTTGGATGTTTAAAAGAAATTGAGAGTATTTTTAAAAAATGCTCTCAGGAAAATTGTTATAACGAGGTAACAGATGATCGAAGAAATGAATAACCCCAGAATAAAAATGCTTGATATAGAGGATGAGATGAAGAAATCCTTTATCTCCTATGCCATGGCGGTAATAATAAACCGCGCGCTGCCGGATGTGAGGGACGGACTAAAGCCGGTGCATAGGCGTATACTCTATTCAATGGGCGAGCAGGGATTTACCCCGGATAAGACCTTCCATAAATCCGCGCGTATTGTTGGCGATGTGCTTGGTAAATATCACCCGCACGGGGATTCCTCCGTGTATGATGCGATGGTGCGCCTTGCGCAGGAATTTAATACAAGATATATGCTGGTAGAGGGTCAGGGCAACTTTGGCAGTGTGGACGGGGACTCAGCTGCGGCCATGCGTTATACCGAGGCGCGCCTTTCAAAGATGAGCATGGAAATGCTTGCGGATATAGGCAAAAACACCGTTGACTTCATGCCCAACTTCGATGAAACGCTTATGCAGCCTACAGTGCTGCCCAGCCGTTACCCTAACCTGCTTGTAAACGGGTCGGGCGGTATTGCCGTGGGTATGGCTACCAACATCCCTCCGCACAACCTTGGCGAAATAATAGACGCATATACGGCGCTTATAGATAATCCCGATCTTACGGTTGAGGATATTATGGCCATTGTTCCCGGGCCGGACTTTCCAACAGGCGGCATAATAATGGGCACTGCCGGAATAAGGCAGGCATACCGCACAGGCCGCGGCAAGGTGGTTGTGCGCGCGCGCGCAGAAATAGAGGAGCTATCGGGCGGTAAAAGCCGCATAATAGTGACTGAGATACCGTATCAGGTTAATAAGTCGCGCCTTGTGGAAAAGATAGCGGAGCTTGTGCATGAAAAGCGCATAGAGGGCATTGGAGATCTGCGCGATGAAACAGATCGCCGCGGTATGCGCATTGTTATCGAACTAAAAAGGGATGTAAATGCAAACGTAATACTCAATCAGCTCTACAAGCATACACAGATGCAGGATACATTTGGCGTAATAATGCTTGCGCTTGTTGACGGCGAGCCAAAGGTGCTAAACATCAGGGAGATGCTGTATCACTATCTAAAATTCCAAGAGCAGGTGGTTACGCGCCGCACACAGTACGACCTTGAAAAGGCAAACGAGCGGCTGCACATAATAGAGGGCTTGATAATAGCGCTGGATAATATAGATGAGGTCGTGGAGCTGATTAAAAAGTCACCATCAGGTCCAGTGGCAAAGGAACGGCTAACGGAGCGCTTCGGCCTTTCTGACAGACAGTCTCAGGCGATACTGGATATGCGCCTACAGCGCCTTACTGGGCTTGAACGCGAAAAGATCGAGGCGGAATACGGTGAGCTTGTGAAGATAGTCGCCTATTACGAGAGCATACTTGCAGACGAAAGCAAGCTGCTTGCCATAATCAAGGAAGAAATACTTGAGATACGCCGCCGCTATGCCGATGCACGCCGCACGGAAATAACGCAGGTGACGGATGATATCGACCTTGACGATATAATACAGGAAGAGGACATGATAGTTACCCTGACGCACCTGGGCTATATAAAGCGCATTGCGGCGGACACCTACCGCAGTCAGAACCGTGGCGGAAAGGGCGTTATGGGGCAAACTACGCGTGATGAGGACTTTGTAGAGCATATATTCGCCGCCAACACGCACGATCAGCTTATGTTCTTCACTAACCGTGGGCGTGCGTTCCGCATAAAGTGCTATATGCTGCCTGAGGCTGGGCGCGTTGCAAAGGGCACAGCTATAGTGAATCTGCTGCAATTGCAGGGCGATGAAAAGATAACCGCTGTATTTCCCGTTACCGCAGAGGCGGAGGGCGAGTATCTGGTGCTTGCAACACGCGATGGCGTTATAAAGAAAACGCCGATGAGCGATTTTGACAACATTAGAAAGACAGGCATTATTGCTCAGGGATTGCGCGAGGGTGATGAGCTTATAAGCGTTATGCTCTCCACGGGCAGCGATGAATTCCTCATAGGAACGCGACAGGGCAAGTGCATAAGATTCCATGAGGATGATGTGCGCCCTATGGGCAGGGCGGCTACCGGTGTGCGCAGCATACTGCTGGATGAGCATGATTACGTGGTGGATGCAGTTAAGATAATACCTGAGGCAACGGTACTCTCCGTTACCCAGCGTGGCATGAGCAAGCGCACTGCCGAGGATGGATACCCGTCTCAGCGGCGCGGCGGTAAAGGCGTTATAGCAATGAACCTTACGGAGCGTACGGGCGAGCTTGTGTGCATGAAGATGTGCATTGGCGACGAGGACGTGATGATGATACGTGACGATGGCAAGGTGATGCGCACGCCTGTGGATAACATAAGCATTATATCCCGCAATACTCAGGGCGTTAAAACGATGCATGTGGACGATGGCACTGAGGTGATGAGCGTAGCGCTGGTGCCGTATGTTGAGGAAAATGATGTGACAGAGGAAATCGAACAGGGGAGTGATCCCAGTGACGCAACAGTTTAACATACCCAAAGGCCTTGAGCGACTCGCTCGCCTCTTCTATGAGGCGGGCGCGCGCCTGTATGCGGTGGGTGGCATGATACGCAACCCACTGCTGGGTCTGCCGGTGAGCGATATGGACATAACTAGCGCAATGCTGCCAGGAGATCTTATAGCGCTGTGCGAGCATAATGGTATACATCACATCGAAAAGGGCATAGACTTTGGCACAATAGAGCTGCACTATAGCGGGATGAGCCTTGAGCATACCACGTTCCGCAGCGACATATACGGCGAAGGCGGAACGCACAGGCCGCAGGACGTGCGCTTTACAAAAACGCTGGGCGAGGATGCGTTTAGACGGGATTTCACTATAAATGCAATCTATCTTGATATATTGGATGGCGGGTTAAGCGACCCAACCGGTGGATTACACGATATTTCAGCGCGAATTATGCGCGCCACAAACCCTGATCCAGCGGTAATAATGCAAAATGATGCCCTGCGTATATTGCGTATGGCGCGCTTTGCGGCGGAGCTGGGCTTTGATGTAGAAGATGAAACCCTTAATGCTGCAAAGCGATTTTCAGCGAAGCTTAAGGATATTTCGCACGAGCGCATACGCGATGAGCTCACGAAGATACTGCTTTCAGATATTCGCTATGCAAACTCTAGCGGTGTACTGCGCGGCCTTACACTGCTGGAAAAAACAGGCGCACTGGATGTTATATTGCCGGAGCTTGCGCTTGGGCGCGCAATACAGCAAAAGGCGGCCTATCATGCATATGATGTGCTGTGGCATTCGCTGCATACGGCACAGGAGGCACAGCCTACAATCGTGATGCGCCTTGCCGGCTTGCTGCACGATGTGGGTAAACCCAAGGTATATATCGAAACAGGCAAAATGTACAACCATGATGCGATAGGCGAGAATATAGCCCGGGAAATACTTACACGCCTTAAATACCCCAACGCCATCAAAAAGCAGGTGTGCACGCTGGTGCGCTACCATATGTATGATCTATCTGGGCTTGCAAAGGAAAATACGCTGCGCATGAAGTTTGCGCTTTTGGGCTATGAAACATCGCTGGCGCTTTGCGATATGCGCGAGGCGGATGTTCACGGCTCAGGCAGGATAAGCGGTGAAGTGAAAACCGCGGAGCGTTGGCGGGATATTCTAGCGCGTATGAAGGCGCAGGGCGCGCCGTTTTGCGAGGATGAGCTTAAGTGTACGGGCGCAGATATAATGCAGTGGCTGTCGTTGCCCTCATCCCCAAGAATAGGTGAGATAAAGCGTGCCATGCTGCTGCACTGCGCGCAGAAACCGCAGGACAATGTGCCTGAAAAGCTAAAAAAACTTGCAAGGGACATGATGTGATATGAAAAGACCGATTATAGGTATTACCCCATCACTAAATGACGAGCACGACAGCTATAAGCTAAACATCTGCTATGCGGAAATGGTAAAAAGGGCCGGCGGCTGTGCGCTTATACTCCCATACGATTTCGACAGGGCGGAGCTGCTAGACGGTGTGATATTTTCGGGCGGCGGCGACATGTGCGCGTCCCTTGCGGGCTATGAGGATGGCGAGCTTGTAAAAGATGCGCTGCCGCAGCGGGATGAGCTTGAGGTGCGCCTGTTTAAAACGGCAAGCGCGATGAAGCTGCCAATACTTGGAATATGCAGGGGCTGCCAACTGCTCAACGTGATGGCCGGCGGGACGCTGCATCGCGATATAGCCGAGGCGGGTTATGATGAGGAGCATTGGCTGGCCGAAAAAGGGTATCATCCGGTGCTATGCGAAAAGGGGAGTATGGCCGAGCGCATGTTTGAAAAAACAAATGGCGTGTGGAGCACACACCATCAGGCAATAGACAGGTCGGGTGATGGCTATGCTGTTACTGCGCGTTCGCCCAAGGGCGTAGTTGAAGCTATTGAGCACAACAGCGGGCGGATACTTGGGCTGCAAACTCACCCCGAACGCATGGAACTGACGGAGCCATTTAAATGGCTTATCATGGTTGCGGGGCAAAGATGAAGCCGTCCGTATGTAAACAATTTGTGTCCGTAGAGCGCATACGCTCTATTTGCTGGGGTTTTGCTTGCAAACACGTGGGAAAAATTGTAGAATAGAAAGACCTATTCGGCATTGACGCAGGATTGAGTGCTGGATAATTATTATAATTGATCGAAACAATTCGCCCGGAGGGTAAAGACTCCGCTTGCGGGCGCTGGGAGGATATACTGTGAGTTTATCACTACAGGTTAAAAAGTTCATAAACTCTGAACACACAGGTCAGTATGTGGACATAACGCTTCCGAATGAGCTGCCGTCAGAAACGAAAGGCAAGGAAGACGAGGATACGCAGAGTATGCCGCGCTACGAAACAACGCGCATTCACTACCTTGAAGAGGGCACTGGTGAACCGTTGATACTATTGCATACGGTGGGCCAGTCGTTGTATACGTGGAGGCTTGTGTTTCAGCGCCTTAGTGAGCATTATCGCGTGATAGCATTGGATCTGCTGGGGCACGGCTATTCGGATAGGCCGATAAGCTTTGGCTATACCATACGCGACCATGCCGAATCTATCAGATTGTTTATGGATGCGATGGATATTGAATCCGCGCATTTTATGGCGTTTTCGATGGGGTCGGCATATGTTGGGCAGTTTGCGGTGGACAACCCAGGCCGTGTTGGCCGGATACTTATGATAGCGCCAGGCGGTGTGTCGGCCGAAATGCCGCTGCCCGTGCGCCTTATTGACAGCACGATATTTGGCGGGATTGCCAGTATGCTGTATAATCGGGGAACTGTGCGGCGCATATTGGAGGATTGCTTTTTTGACCTTACGTGCGTAAGCGAGGATATGGTGCAGGAATACTATAAGTCGGCCTCTGATCTAGAGGGGCGCAGAGCGATACGCAGCTCGTTGCACTTTTTTGACGAAACAGCGCTTACAAAAAGAATAAGGGAATTGGATACGCCTATACTAATCGTGCGTGGCGGCGAGGATAAGTGGCGGACAAGCGAACAGACTGAAGAGCTGCATACCATATTGCCGGACGCGGGATACAGCATTATACGAAATGCCGGGCATGTTGTTCAGGAGGAAAAGCCGGACAGGGTGATTGCTTCTGTGCTGGAATTCATACCTGTGGTGATGCCAGGCCAACAGATGTAACGCAATACGGACCTTGGGGGGCGCGGAATTCCGTGTCCTTTTTTGTTATATAGTAAATGAAGTGTTAATTTTAGGCCGCAGATTGTTATTATAATAGTAAATATGATAGAATGACAAGCTGAGGGGAAAATATCTCCCGAAGTGTTATGAACGGAGAACTGTAGTGAGAATAGGGAAACTTCTTTTAGCGATAATACTCATAGCCGCGCTGGTGGTTGCCGCTGTATTTGTGATCAACAATTATACTGAGGGCGACAAAATCTCAAGCTCAACAATTGAGATAAGCGAGGTAATGAGCAGCAACAAGGGCGCCGTGCCGGATGGAAAAGGCGGCTATCCAGACTGGATTGAACTGCATAACGCCACAGACAAGGCTGTGAATATTGGCGGCTACGGCATGTCTGACGATTTGTTTAAGGGCGCAAAGTATGTGTTTCCAGCCGGTACAAGCATACCTGCGGACGGATATATAGTTGTGTTTTGCTCGGGTGAAAGCTCGGGTCCGTTGTTTGCGCCGTTTAAGCTGGCAGCAACAGATTCCGCGGTGCTGTTTGATACGGCAGGCAAGGCGCTTTGCAGTATGGATTTGCGCGCGGTGCAGGGCGGCATGTCGCTTGCTAGGGACGAGAGCGGCAGCTATATCGAAAGCAAGCCATCACCCGGCTTTGCCAACACCGATGCGGGTATTGCCGAGTATGAGGCGACGCTGCACACAACAGAGAATATAGGGGTATATATAAACGAATTCATGGCCTCGAATGCAACAACCGTGCTGGATAAAGACGGCGTATATTCGGATTGGATAGAGCTTTATAACTCAACAGACGGCGAGGTGGATCTGACGGGCTTTGGAATATCGGATACGCTTAGCCAGCCTGTAAAGGCCAGTATCCCGGATGGCACTGTGATAGGGCCAAAAAGCTGCCTTTTGATATTCTGCTCGGGCAATAAAAGCGTGGAGGGCGAAGCGGAGCTGCACATCCCATTTTCGCTTAGGGCATATGAGGAGGACATTGTATTATCGGATAAGATGGGCCGCATAATAGACAGCTATTCATATACGCGCCAGGAATCGGATGTGTCAATGGCGCGCGTGCCGGATGGCTCAGGTGAATTTGCGCCATCATCCCAGCCAACCCCGGGCTTTTTAAACACCGAGGCGGGCTACCAAGAATTTATAAAAACTGCGCAGGCGCATGGAGATCTATACATATCAGAGCTGATGGGCGCAAACGCTACGGCGCTTGCAAGCGGCAAGGAGCATTATGATTGGGTGGAGTTGCACAATCAGGGCACTTCGCCGATAAGCCTTGCGGGGTACGGCCTTTCGGATAATCCGAATAATCCGGCCAAGTGGGTATTTCCAGATATTACGATGAATGCCGGAGAGTATCTGGTGCTGTACGCGTCCGGCCTAAACAGGGCGGATGCTCAAAAAAAAAATGATCTCCACCTGAACTTTTCTATAGCTGCATCGGGCGAAACTGTGTTTTTGTTTGGCACTGACGGAAAGCTTGTGGATAAGCTTTCCGCGGGCGCATTTTTAAACGATATCAGCTATGGCCGTGGCGAGGATGGAAGCAGATATTACTACACCGCTTCATCACCGGGCGGTGCGAACGGCGTTGGCAAAGCGGGGATAACAAGCACCGTGGCGTTTTCAAGTGTACCGGGCATATACGATAGCCAGCTTAGCGTGCAGCTTTTGGCAGCCGATGGAGAAAGCATATATTACACGCTTGATTGCACCCAACCTACGGCAAACTCTACGCCATATACAGGCCCGATAAACGTGGATAAAAATACGGTTATACGCGCGGCAGCGATGCGGGATGGCTATATAACGGGTCAGTCAATAAGTGGCACATATCTTTTGCGCAGCGACAATGTAAACCATGCGGTGCCTGTGGTTTCACTGGTGATGGAACCGGACGACCTGTGGAACAGCAAAACCGGCATATACGCTATGGGCGATAAATATGATCCCTCCCTGCCCCTTTATGCGGATTCGCTCATAAGTGCCACGTATTACGAATCAAAGCTGACAGGCGATGAGGCCGCATGGGAACGGCAGGCGTCATTTTCGCTATTCGACGAGGGCGGCAAGCAGGTATTTAACCAAAATGTAGGCGCGCGCATAGCCGGCAGCTTTGGGCGTGGACGGGCGCAAAAGGGATTTAATATCATAGCAAGGGACGAATACGGCGACAACAGGCTGGCCTATCCGTTTTTTGATAACCGCGAATACACCGAGTATAAGGCATTGGTGCTGCGTGCGGGTGGACAGGATCAAAACCGCTCAAAGATACGCGATGAGCTTGCGGCCGGTTTGCTGGATGGCGCGGACGTAAATATGCTTGTTCAAGCGTATAGGCCATGCGTACTGTATCTAAACGGCGAATACTGGGGCGTGTATTTTATGAAAGAAAAGCGCAATCGCTTTTTTGTGGCGCAGCACGAGGGCACGCTCAACGCGGAGGACATGAACATAGGCTATGCCAGCTCCCGCGTGACATATGGCACAAACGATGAATGGATGGCGCTTACGCAATACATAAACACGAATGATCTTTCCGTGCAGGCCAACTATGATTATGTGGCTTCGCAGGTGGATTTAAACAGCTTTATGGATTATATGATCTGCGAGATATACGTAGGCAATACGGATCATGCCAATATCCAGTATTATAAATTGCCGGGCGATAAATGGAAATGGATATATTACGATTTCTGTTGGGGCTTCGGCTCTCTCGAGCATAATACCCTTGCTTATCGCAGGGGAGATATGCCCGCCGCGAGCGGGATGTTCAATGCGCTGCTTAAAAACTCTGCATGGCGCGATGCGTTTGTTAAACGGTTTGCACAGCTGCTTAAGAGTGTGTACTCACCAGAGCGCGTAAACGCCAAGATAGATGAGCTGTATGGCTACGTAGAGCCGGAGATCGCGCGCGAGCGCGAGAAGTTCAATCAGGGCACGTTTATGGGCGTTGCGCAAAGGGCCGAGAATCTAGGCAGCTATAAAAGCTTTATTTCCCAGATAGAGGCGCTGCACAAATATGCAAACGGACGGCCAGCGCAGATAAAATCGCAACTTAAGACGGAGTTGGGTCTTAGCGATGCATATATAAACGAGGTGTTTGGATGAGTAACGGCGAATACCGGCACGAGCTGAAATACTATATTAACCAGGGCGATTACACGTTGCTTTCAAAAAAGCTATCGCTTACGATGGAGCAGGATAGGTTTGCGCGCAAAAATGGAGGCGAGTACTTTATACGCAGCCTGTATTTTGACGATGTTAATGATACGGCCTTTCGCGATAAGCTAAACGGCGTGGATCAGCGTGACAAGGTGCGCATCCGGATATATAATATGACGGATGATACAATAAAGCTGGAATGCAAGCATAAGCAAAACGGCTATATACTTAAGGATTCGATTCCGCTTTCGCGCAGGGAATGCGATGCGCTGCTATCAGGCACATACTCATTCCTGCTGCAAAGGAAGGAGCCGTTTGCGCATGCGATGTTCGCCAGATTTGCTACAAGCCGGCTGCTGCCATGCGTGATGGTGGACTATACCAGGGAGGCATATACATTCCCACTTGAGGATGTGCGCGTGACATTCGACAAAAACCTGCATACCGGCTATAGAAGTGTGGCGCTTTTTGATGCGCATGCGCCTACATACCCGGTTATAGATAGGTACGATATGGTGATGGAGGTTAAGTTTAATAAATATCTTTCCACCTATATCCGCTCTTTGATCCAAACCGAAGCGCATACGCGCAGCGCCATAAGCAAGTACTGCCTGTGCCGCAGGTTTGAACTGTGATACTACGTAATTATAAAGATATAAACACATTCAGGAGGAAACCATAAATGAAACTAAGCGACCTTATCTCCATAACACTCAACCCACTACAGGTGCTCCTTACGCTTGTGGTTGCGTTGTTTGTGGGCCTTTTCGTGTATTTCATCTATAAGAAAACGTTTGGCGGCGTGATGTATTCGCGCAACTTCAACATCAGCCTTGTGATGCTTACGCTGGTTACAAGCATGATGCTGATGCTGATCAACAACAATCTTACGCTAAGCCTTGGCATGGTCGGTGCGCTGAGCATAATCCGCTTTAGAACTGCCGTAAAGGATCCCATTGACACCGTGTTCATGTTCTGGGCGGTAGGCGAGGGCATAGCCATTGGCACGAAATATTACGACGTGGCCGTGATAGCGGGCTTGGGCATAGGCGTTATAATGGTGCTGCTCAATACGTTTAAAAGTAAAGGCTCAATGCCGTACCTGCTGATCATCCACTATGATGAGGCAGCTTCCGCGCACGTCAAGCAGATGATAAAGCAATTGCCCGGCGCAAGACTAAAGAGCAAGACCGCACAGCGCGACGGTATAGAGCTTACGCTTGAGCTGCGTCTGCATGATAGCGAAACGGGCTTTGTGGAAAAATTCCTGCGGGTGGAAGGCGTGTATGACGCTACGCTGATTTCGCATCAGGGCGATATCGTGGCATAAAAAACAGACAAGGGCGCACGGTGTGCGCCCTTTAAAATATAACAAAATACAGATCGATTAGCTATTGCCCGTGCGGCGTTTGGGGAAAAGCAGCCGCTCCGTGGCCTTATACAGCATGAAAGTGACCACAGAGTTGATGCCTGCCTTGATTGCGTTAAACGGAACTATTATTGGCAGTATCATGGCTTTAACAGCATCCAATTGTAGGCCGTTAAAGTGCACTGTAAAGATGAAGTTAAGTGGAATCATAAGCGCTATCATTGTCAAGCTGCCCAGCACAAGGCTGATAATTGCGCCGCGCTTTGTGTGGAAACGCCGGTATATAAAGCCTGCCACAAGCACAAACCCGCCGGTAGCAAAAAAATGCATCAGCGCGCCTACCCATCCGCTTTGGGGTGATACCAGCAGCCATTGTAGCGCACTTACTACCGCGGTAAGCGCAAGGCCGGCAAATGGACCAAACATGAACGTGCCTATCAGGATAGGTACATCGGCCATGTCGTATTCGAGATATGGCGCAGCCGGGAATATTGAAAAACGCACCACATACATCAATATTAGGGCTACGGCTGCAAGCATCGCCTGCTTGACAAGTATAAGTACTTTTTCGTTACGCATAGATTATGTTACAACTCCTTTATAAAAAATACCCCCCTGAAAATATACAGGGGGGTAAAAACGATTAAAATAGGCTTCTTTCGTCCGGACTATACCGTCGGCGTTGGAATATCGGAGCCTTTTGCTCCCACCAAACTCAGCCGCGGTTAAGCGGCTCGCGGGCTCGTCGGACGTCATCCGCTTTACCGCCGGTGTGGAATTTCACCACCCCCCGAAGCTACGTTATTATAGCTCAAGCATTCTTGCTTGTCAAATATATTAACCTATATGCACGCTTAACAAAATTTAACGATCGCCAGATAACCCAAAAAGCACTGTCGCATTATTATATGTTGCCTGTGCAAGCTCGTCTGCATCAATGCCGCGAAGCTGCGCAAGCTTTTGAGCCGTATGGATGATAAATGACGGATCATTGCGCTTACCGCGGTGCGGTACAGGCGTCATATATGGGCAGTCCGTTTCCAGCAATATGCGATCAAGCGGTATTTTTGAGGCTGTCTCCGCTTGTTTTACCGCATTACTAAAGGTAAGCGCGCCGCCAAAGGCTATATACAGCCCCATATCGAGGCATTGGAACGCCGTTTCAACGCTGCCTGAAAAGCAATGCATAACGCCCTTAAGGCCATTTTTATGCGCACGCAGTATGTCCATGCACTCGCCAAAGGCTTCGCGTATATGCAGCACTACAGGCACATTAAGCTGTATTGCAAGCTCCAACTGGGTGGCGAACCATTTGCGCTGAATTTCGTGTGCAGAAAAAGTATAGTGGTAATCAAGCCCTATCTCGCCAAGCGCCAGCATTTTGGGGTGGGCAAGGTAGCGTATGATATCATCCATATGCGCTTGTGTGGTTTCACCAGCCTCATGCGGGTGCATACCCACGGCGCCATATATAAAATCATATCTGTTGAGCAGGTCAACTGTGGCGTCCGCAGTTCGTACATCGCAGGCTACGTCTATTACGCGGGCAATGCCAAGGCCGGGCAACTTGGGGATGAGCGTATCACGATCCTCGTTAAAGCGTTCGTCGGTGAGGTGTGCGTGTGTATCAAATAGCTTCATGGTATATCATCTGCTTTTATTTATTGCAAGAAAAGCAGCAAAAGAAAACAAGCGCGGGGAAAGCGTATGCGCACATAGCGCCCCAAAACGCCTTCCCCGCAGTAATGATTATCGAACCTTGAGTCCGCTTGGCAGCTCGGATAGTGTAGTAAGCACGGAGAGCTGCACATCGGCATCATCGCTGGCGCTGAGTATCATGCCACAGCTTTCTATGCCGCACATCTTGCGTGGCTTGAGATTATACACAAGCACAACGGTCTTGCCGACCAGATCCTCAGGTGCGTACCAGTGCTTTATGCCGGATAGCACCGTGCGCGTTTCATCCCCGACCTGGAGCGTGAAATTAAGAAGGTGATCGCTGCGCTTAACGGGCTCACAGGCAATTACCTTTGCAAGGCGCAGATCTAGCTTAGCAAAATCGTCATATTCGATCATTTCGGCGGTGTCGGGCGCCACAGGCGCGCTCTGGGTATTGGCGGGTGCGGCTGTGCCGGCAGCGTTTAACTGGCAGGCATTATCGGCCTTGTGCTCAGTGGCGCTGGCAAGCAGCTCAAGCTCTTTTGCAACATCTATGCGCGGGAAAAGCGATTCGCCGCGGGCGACCTTTATACCGGAAGGCAGCTTACCATAAGTCAAACTATTAAATGATGTAAGGCTTGCATCGGCAATGCCAAGCTGGCGGAATATCTCGGGTGCGGTGTGCGTAAGGTATGGTTGAAGCAGTACGCCAACAAAGCGCAGGCACTCTGCCAGGTTATACATAACGCTTGCAAGGCGGGATTTATCGCCATCGTCCTTTGCAAGCAGCCATGGCCGCGTTACATCGATATACTTATTGCATGTGCCCACAAGCTCGAATATATCCATAAGCGACTCGGGGATACGCAGAGCATTCATGTTTTCCTCAACCTTGGCGGGCAGCGCTCGCGCAAGCGAGGTCAAAGGCTCATCCTCCTGCACAACGGCTGTGCCTGGCGCGGGGATAACGCCGTCAAAGTATTTTTCCATCATGCTTACCGTGCGGGAAAGCAGGTTACCAAGGTCGTTTGCAAGGTCGCTGTTTATGCGATAGATAAGCGATTCGTTGCTGAACACGCCGTCGCTGCCAAATGGCACTTCACGCAGCAGAAAATAACGGATAGCATCCACGCCATAGCGCTCTATCAGCTTAACGGGATCGACTACGTTGCCCTTTGATTTGCTCATCTTGCCGCCGTCCAGCACCAGCCAACCGTGGCCAAACACCTGCTTAGGCAGGGGAAGCCCCAGCGCCATAAGCATTATAGGCCATGTAATCGTGTGGAATCTGACGATCTCCTTGCCTACAAGATGTACATCTGCCGGCCAGTATTTGCTCATTAGTGAATCATCGTCCGTAAGGTAGCCAAGCTTTGATATATAGTTGCTCAGCGCATCCAACCATACATATACCACATGCTTTTCATCGAATGAAACGGGGATACCCCAGCTAAACGTAGTGCGCGATACGCAAAGATCCTCAAGGCCGGGCAGCAGGAAATTGTTAAGCATTTCGTTTGCGCGGGATACCGGCTGGATAAACTCAGGGTGTGTTTTGATATGCTCTATCAGCCTGTCGGCATATTTGCTCAGGCGGAAGAAATAGCTTTCCTCCTCCACCGTTTCCACAGGGCCGCCACAATCGGGGCAGCATCCGTCCTTTAGTTGGCGCGGCAGCCAGAAGCTTTCGCATGGTGTGCAGTATTGCCCCGTATAGGAGGATTTGTATATATCCCCCTGATCATATAGCTTTTTGAATATCTTCTGTACGCATTCCTCATGGTACTTATCAGTGGTGCGCACAAACCCGTCGTTGCTGATGTCCATCAGCTTCCACAGATCCTTAAATGTAGCCACGATATCATCCACATATTGCTGTGGTGTAACGCCCTTGGCCTTCGCTTTGCGCTCGATCTTTTGACCGTGCTCGTCCGAACCGGTCAAAAAATATACATCGTAGCCGGTAAGCCGCTTATAGCGCGCAAGCGCGTCCGCAGCCACGGTGGTGTAGCTGTGACCGATGTGCAGCTTGTCGCTTGGGTAGTAGATTGGTGTTGTGATGTAAAAAGTCTTTTTATTTTCCATAAAGCAAATCCTCCTTGCAAATTTAAAAATATAACAGGCAACTTTTTGTTTAATAATTCCCGTGTAGGCACGCCGATAGCGGATGTGCCATACAGGGGGGGCGCAGTATTGCGTGGTTGAATATAAAAAACGTCCCTAAGCCAAATGCTTAGGGACGATAATAACATACCGTGGTACCACCCTGATTCCCCCGCACGGAATGCGGGGCTCATATGTTGTGCTGTATCGGGCACACCCGCCCCGCTTAAGGCTGCTGATGGAACAGCGTTTGGCGGCGGCCGCTCGGGAGCCATGTTCGGTAAAGCCGTCGCCTCCGGGCTTGCACTATCCCCAGCTCGCTGTGCGCGCTTGCTCTGCCTACTCTTTCCGTCATGGCGGTTATTCTCTGTAATATTACTCATACTGTATACGTTTGTCAATCTTTTCATTCACAAATGCGGCAAATGGATATAATATGTAAGCTATGCATGATATGTTAAAACCAGATGAGATTTGGGACGACCTGCAATGTAAGGGCCTTGGCATAATACGCAACGCCAGGGGGTTTGCCTATGGGCAGGATGCGGTGCTGCTTGCAAACTATCTGTGCGCAAAAAAAAGCGAAGCTGTGCTGGATATGTGCGCAGGTGGCGGCATTATTGCCATACTTGCAGCCGCCAAGACGGGTGCAAGCTTTGTTGGCGTTGAGCTGCAAGCAGAGCTGTGTGATATGGCAAGGCGATCTGTTGAGCGCAATGCTCAGGCGGATAGTGTGGAGATAATAAACGGCGATATACGCACGCTGCACAAAACCCTTGGGTATGGCGTGTTCGACGCGGCCTGCTGCAACCCGCCGTATTATCCGGGCGGGACTGTAAGCCAAAATACGGTAAAGCGGCTGTCTATTCACCAGGATGAATGCACGATGGCAGATGTGGCGCAGTGCGCGGCGCGTATGCTTAAAAATGGTGGCAGGTTTTATATGGTGTATCCGGTTTCACGCATGGCGGAGTCATTCCACGCGCTGGTGCAAAACGGCATACAGCCAAAAAAACTTGTGCTGGTGCGCGCAAAGCGCAACGAAGCGCCCTATCTGTTTATGACGGAGGCAAAAAAAGGCGCAGGCGCGGGACTTATAATGCAAGATATGATTACAATAGAGGAGGACGCATGAGCAAGCTTTATCTTTGCGCCACACCCATAGGCAATATGGAGGATATTACGCTGCGTGCGGTGCGCGTGCTGGGCGAAGTGGCTGCGGTGTACGCCGAGGATACCCGCCACAGCGCCGTGCTGCTAAAGCACCTTGGGATAAATACACCGCTTATCTCCTGCCATGAGCACAACGAAACGCAGCGTGCCGACGAGATTGCAGGCCGTGTGCGCTCAGGCGAGAGCGTGGCGTTTATAAGCGATGCAGGGATGCCGTGTATAAGCGACCCGGGCGCACGCTTGGTGGGCGCGATGATAGAAAATGGGCTGGAATTCGAAGTGCTGCCAGGCGCGTCAGCCTCGCTTACGGCGCTGGTGCTAAGTGGCTTTTCTGCGGAGGATGCGTGTTTTGCGGGCTTTTTGCCAAGGGGGGGTAAGCAGCGGCGTGAGCGTATAACGCGGCTTGCGCGGCATCATGGTACGCTGGTTATATACGAAAGCCCACTCAGGGTGGCGCAAAGCGCCAGGGAGCTGTGCGAGATATGGGGCGATAGGCCTGCCGCGCTGGTGCGGGAGATTACAAAGATGTATGAGCAGACGGTGCGTGGTACGCTAAATTCGATATATGACGCATATAAAGATACGCCGCCAAGAGGCGAGTGCGTGCTGGTTGTGGGTGGCGCCGCGCAAAAGCAGGCAGACGAAGCGCAGCTTGACGTTATGCTTACGGGACTTATAGCTAAGGGGCTCAGCGCAAAGGATGCCGCAAAGCAGGCAGCCGCCATACTGGATCTGCCGCGCAACGCCGCATATACAAGGGTGATGGAGCTTAGGGATATAGCAGCAAAAAACACGCTCTAGAGTACAAAAGTTCACATTCAGTGCGATAAAAGCGATATATGCGTGTCGATAAGGTGCTATAATCATAGCATCTTTATTTTTAAGGGGAAGCTTATAAATGTTGCCTGCAACAAGCGTGAAAAAACCGCTTACTATAATCGTATGCGCCATACTAGTTATGACACTTGGCATAATATCATTTACAAAAATGCAAACGAATTTGCTGCCGCAGTTTGAATTGCCGTATGTGGTGGTGTACACAAGTTATCCGGGCGCCAATCCCGAGAAGGTTGAGCTTGCAGTGACACAGCCACTCGAGAGCACGCTTTCAACAACTGGCGGGCTTGTAAATATGACGAGCGTTTCAAATGAAAACACCTCAATGATAGTGTTGGAATTTGCCTATTCTACCAATATGGATAGCGCTATGATCGAGCTCAATGGCAACATAGAGTTGATAAAGGGATATCTTGATGATGCGGTAACAAATCCGCTGGTAATGCAGATAGATCCGGATATGCTGCCGGTGATGGTTGCGGCGGTTAGCGTGGACGGCAAGAGCGGCGTTGCCACGAGCGATTATGTTAAAGAAACCGTGATACCGGCATTGCAGCGCGTCGAGGGCGTTGCCGATGTAACAGGTATGGGTATAGTGAGCGAAAGCGTTGAGATAACGCTGCTGCCCGAGCAGATAGGTGCGCTCAATGACAAGCTTATTGCCGCGATAGACGATAAGCTTGGGGAATCACAAAAGGATATAGACGAAGGCTACGCCGAGGTGAACAAGGGTCGAAGGGCGCTCAACTCGCAGATGAAAGAGCAGAAGCAGTCGTTGCTGGATGCACAAAGCGAGCTTGAATCAGGGCGCAGCAAGCTGGCCGCCAATAAGCGTAAACTCGCTAAGGCGCTGGAGCAGGCGCAAGCCGGACTTTCGCAGCTTACGGACGCAAAGGCAAGCCTTGAGAAGCTTATACTTGCCGCAGAGGGGTTGCCCGCGCTGGATACGAGCATAGCTATATGCCAATCTGAGCTTAGCGCTATCGATAAAACGATAAATCCGGAGGCGTATGCAGCCAAGGAGCAGCAGCTTGCAGCGCTTAATGCGCAAAAACAGGGTATACTTGCAGGCATGTCGTCTGTGGGTGCAAGCAGCGTCACACAACTGATGCTAAAGCTAAACGATGTTATCGCCAACATATCCAAGGCGCAATCGGGCATAGGCGAACTGCGTGCGGCGCAGGGTCAGCTTGAGGCCGCGCAGGCGCAGCTTGAAGCGTCAGCGGGGCAGATAGATCAGGGCCGTGCGCAGTTAAAGCAGGCGGAAAGCGAGGCTAAGGCCAAGCTGGATACTGCCGAGGAACAGCTCAATAGCGCACAGGAGCAATTCGATGAGGCTGCGGATGAGGCGCTGCGCGCAGCGGATCTTGGCGGGCGCGTTACGGAGAGCATGATTGCACAGATGCTTGCCGCGCAAAACTTCTCTATGCCGGCGGGCTATGCGGAGGAAAAAGGTGAGCGCTGGAGCGTAAAGGTGGGCGAAAAATTCGCATCTCTTGCGGACGTGCGCAACCTGCTGCTATTTACAATAGAGGAGGGCGATATCGGCGAAGTACGCCTATCCGATGTGGCAAAAGTGGAGCTTGTTAACGATGCAAGCGAAAAATATGCCAAGGTGAACGGCAGTGACGGCATATTACTGGTGATGCAAAAGCAAAGCTCGTCAAGTGTGACGGAGGTATCCGCCGCGCTACGCGATTCTATCGAAAAATTGATGCAGGACGATCAGACGCTGCACATTACCACGCTCAGTGATCAGGGCATATATATCGATATAATCGTAAGCTCAGTATTGCAAAACCTGCTTATGGGCGCACTGCTCGCGATTGCCGTGCTGCTGCTGTTTTTGCGCAACTTCAGGCCTACCTTGATAGTTGCCCTGTCAATACCGCTTAGCCTTATGCTGGCGGTAACGCTGATGTATTTTACCGGCATCACCCTAAATATAATTTCGCTGGCGGGTCTTGCGCTGGGCATAGGTATGCTGGTGGATAACTCAATTGTTGTAATAGAGAATATATACCGCCTGCGAGCTGCCGGGCTGAGCGCGGCAAAGGCGGCGGTGATGGGTACAAAGGAGGTCGGCGGAGCCATCGTGGCCTCCACACTGACGACCGTATGCGTATTCTTGCCTATAGTGTTTGCTGAGGGCATAGCCAAGGAGCTGTTCGTGGATATGGGGCTTACAATAGCCTATTCACTTTTAGCAAGCCTGCTTGTGGCCATGACGTTGGCCCCGTCCCTAGGCTCTATGATGCTTACGAACCAGGCGCCGCCAGTGGCAAAATTCTACGACAAGATGGTGGCGGCATATGAAAAATCACTGCGCTTCGTGCTGCGGCACAGGGCGGCTTCGCTTATATTGGTTGGCGCGCTGTTTGCAGTATCTATTGTGGCCGTATTGGTATCCGGTACTGCGTTTATGCCCAAGACGGATAGCTCGCAGATAGTTGCAGGTATTACAATAGAGGATGATAAGCTGACCACACAACAGCGCAGGGAGCTTGCGGATGAACTTTCAACCCGCATACAGGGTGTTGATGGCGTATCGACAGTTGGCGCTATGGAGCAGGGCGGCGGTATGATGATGGGTGGCTCTGGCGATGTAACGCTGTATGTGCTGCTAGACGAGCAGCGGAAGCTAAACAGCGATCAGATTGGCGGACTTATCGAAGAGGCGGTAGCCGATATGCCCGTAAAGGTGTCGCTATCATCAGGCAATATGGATATATCCATGCTGTCGGGCAGTGGCATTGAGGTGGATATCTACGGCGCCGAGCTTGATGTGCTAAGGAGCAGTGCGCGTGAAATTGCGGAGCTGCTCAAAAACATAGACGGCGTGGAATACGTGGATGACGGCACGGGCGACACCGGCACAGAGCAGGTGATAAGCGTGGATAAGAACAAGGCTATGGAGTATTCGCTGACCGTGGCGCAGGTATATGCGCAGGTGGCGGAGCGCCTTAAGGAAGAAAACAGCGCCACCACATTTACAATAGGCGGCAAGGATTATCCTGGCATAGTAGTAAAGGGGCGTTTGCCATCAAGGGTAGGGCTTGAATCCATAGTTATAAAGGGTACGCAGGACGGCAAGGAGGTAAAGCTTGCGCTAGCGGATATAGCGACATTTGCCACAGATGAATCCGCGGACTCGATAAGCCGCAGCAACAATAAGCGCACTATATCAATAAAGGCGACGCTGAAAAACGGATATAACATTGGAATAGTGGGGCGCGAGGCACAAAAAGTCACTGAGAACTATACATTGCCGGATGACTACAGCATGGAGTTTTCAGGCGAGAGCGAAACCATAAATGATACCCTCAAAGAGGTGATAAATATGGCGCTGCTCGCGGTGCTGCTTATATATCTCATAATGGTGGCACAGTTCCAGTCGTTGCTATCACCATTTATAGTGATGTTTACGATGCCGCTGGCGTTTACGGGCGGGTTGCTGCTGCAATGGGCGTGCGGCATGGAGGTCAGCGTAATATCAATGCTGGGACTGCTGGTGCTGTTGGGAGTAGTGGTTAACAACGGAATAGTGTTTGTGGATTGTGCAAACGGAATCTATGCCGAAACAAACCAACGCCGCGAAGCGCTTGTGCAAACGGGAGTACGCAGGATGCGCCCAATACTTATGACCGCTATGACAACAGTGCTGGGTCTTGTTACGCTGGGGCTGGGGATGGGTACGGGTGCAGATATGCTGCAACCAATGGCCATTATCATAATCGGCGGGCTTACATATGGCACGCTGCTTACGCTGTATGTGATACCCATATTGTATGATCTGTTTGTAAAAAAGCCGCCTAAGAGTGTGGAGATATAATTGGCCGGGCGGGAAGTGCATTTGCTGTGCGCACTAGGAGCTTGCGCACAGCAAAAGAAAAAAATTCTTTACTTATGCGGGTTTGAGGTATATTAATATTAAAACCGCAATATTGACAAAAGAGCGTGCTTGAACTAAAATAGAAATGCTGTACCAAGATGATTTCTATAGCAGCACGCCCTGTGTTACGCGGGTGTAGCTCAGTGGCAGAGCGTCGGCTTCCCAAGCCGATAATGTGGGTTCGATTCCCATCACCCGCTCCACAAAAAAGCCAAATTATACAGGAGGAAAATCCAAATGGCAAAGGCAAAATTTGAACGCAATAAGCCGCACGTAAACATCGGAACGATAGGGCATGTTGACCACGGCAAGACGACGCTGACAGCGGCGATAACGATGGCGTTGAGCCAGCAGGGTCATGCGGCGGCTATGAGGTATGACGAAATAGACAAGGCGCCGGAAGAGA
>JAVVVD010000005.1:0-166744 GCA_036652795.1 Clostridia bacterium
CTTGCCGTGGTCAACATGCCCTATCGTTCCGATGTTTACGTGCGGCTTATTGCGTTCAAATTTTGCCTTTGCCATTTTTACCTTTCCTCCAAATTAGTTTTAAATTGTTATATTTATCTTCCCAGAATCTTCTTGGCCACATTATCCGAAACCCGCTCATAGTGGTCAAACTGCATGGTGAATGTGCCTCGACCCTGTGTGCGTGATCTCAGGTCTGTAGCATAACCAAACATCTCAGACAATGGTGCAATAGCGTCTATCACCTGCGCGTTACCGCGTGCTGATGTGCCCTCTATCCTGCCGCGCCTGCTGGTTATGTTGCCAAGGACGTCTCCCATATATTCCTCCGGCATCACAACCTCGATCTTCATCATTGGCTCAAGCAGTACGGAGCCGGCCTTTTCAAGCGCATCCTTCATGGCCATGCTACCCGCAATTTTATATGCCATTTCTGAAGAGTCAACATCATGATAGCTGCCGTCCAGAAGCGTAGCCTTAAAGTCAACCACCTCGTAACCGCCGAGAGCTCCGCTACCCGAAGCTTCCGTTATACCGCGTTGTATCGGGGCAATATATTCTTTGGGAATACTTCCGCCCACTGTCTTATCTTCAAATACAAAGCCTGAACCTGGCTCCAACGGCGAAAATTCCACGATACAATGGCCGTACTGTCCATGTCCACCGGTCTGGCGTACATAGCGGCCTTCGCACTTGACCGTCTTTGTGATGGCCTCGCGGTAAGCAACCTGGGGCGCACCCACCTTGCATTCCACATGGAATTCACGTATAAGCCTATCCACTATTATTTCAAGATGCAATTCGCCCATTCCGGCTATTATCGTCTGACCCGTTTCATCATCGGTATAGGTTTTAAACGTTGGATCCTCATCCGCCAGCTTGATAAGCGCCATGCCCATCTTCTCTTGCCCCGCCTTGGTCTTAGGTTCTATCGCCACCCTGATAACAGGGTCAGGGAACTCCATTGTTTCAAGCAGCATACGCTTATTTTCTGCGCATAGTGTATCGCCTGTGCCTGTTTCCTTCAGGCCCACTATTGCGCATATATCGCCTGCATATGCCTCGTCAATCTCGGTACGGCTGGCTGCGTGTATGAGCAGTATGCGACCCGCGCGTTCGCGTCTATCCTTAGACGAGTTGTATACGTATGATCCGGATTTCAATGTACCGCTATACACCCTTACGAACGCCAGTTTACCCACAAACGGGTCGGCCACTATCTTGAAGGCCAGCGCTGCAAATGGTTCGTTATCTGCTGGGTTTGTTTCGATTATGGTCTGTTTATCCATGCTCGTGCCTGTCGCTGCCGGAACATCCAGCGGTGATGGCATAAAGTCCACAATATCGTCCAACAGCAGCTGCACACCCTTATTGCGATATGAGGTGCCGCAGCATACGGGAACTATGCGGTTTGCGATCGTGCCGCGGCGCATAGCGATTTTAATTTCCTCTTTGGTGGGCTCAATACCATCAAGGTATTTCACCATCAGCGCCTCGTCCTCATCGGCAGCCGCTTCTATCATTGCAGTGTGGTATTCGGCGGCTTTAGCCTTGAGATGCTCGGGGATTTCTTCCTCGCGCACATCCAAGCCATTATCGTCGTAATAGACCTCGGCCTTCATTTTCAAAAGGTCAATTATGCCCCTGAAATCTGCTTCGCTGCCTATTGGAAGCTGTATTGGCACAGCATTAGCGCCAAGTCTCTCCCTCATCATGGACACAACATTATAAAAGTCTGCACCTACAATGTCCATCTTGTTGACATACGCCATACGTGGCACACCGTATTTGGAAGCCTGCCTCCAAACCGTTTCTGATTGTGGCTCGACGCCACCCTTTGCACAGAATACCGCAACAGCGCCATCCAGCACTCTAAGTGAACGCTCCACCTCCACGGTAAAATCGACGTGACCAGGCGTGTCAATGATATTAATGCGGTGTCCCCGCCAGTAGGCGGTAGTTGCAGCCGACGCGATTGTTATGCCGCGTTCCTGCTCCTGCACCATAAAGTCCATGGTTGCGGCACCTTCATGCACCTCCCCAACCTTGTGTATCTTGCCCGTATAGAACAATATACGCTCTGTTGTTGTGGTCTTTCCGGCATCTATGTGTGCCATTATACCGATGTTCCTCGTCATCTCAAGCGATGTTTCTCTCGGCATGGTCACTCCTCCTTTCTCCGCGGAATGGTAAATTTAAATACATAGTTTTGATATTACCACCTATAATGTGCAAAGGCCTTGTTGGCTTCTGCCATCTTGTGGACATCCTCCTTCTTCTTGAAGGCGCTACCTGTAGAGTTGGCCGCATCCATTATTTCGCCTGCAAGGCGTTCCATCATTGTGCGCTCGCTGCGGGCGCGGGAATAGTTGATCAGCCAGCGCAGGCCAAGTGTCTGGCGCCGCTCTGGACGTATCTCGATGGGAACCTGATAGGTAGCACCACCTACACGGCGTGCCTTAACCTCCAGCACTGGCATAACGTTTTCCATAGCCTGCTGAAAAACCTCGTTAGGTTCACGTCCGGTTTTGCTCTTTATGATGTCGAATGCACCGTAGCACGCTTTTTGAGCTGTTCCACGCTTGCCGTCCAGCATCACCTGGTTGATAAGCTTCGTTACGATCTTGCCACCGTATATGGGATCGTCGAGCACTTCACGTTTTGGTATAAATCCGCGTCTTGGCATAACTTTCCCTCCTTATTTCTTGGGGCGCTTAGCGCCATACAGTGAGCGGGCCTGCATACGTCCGGCAACGCCGGCAGTATCAAGAGCGCCACGAATAATGTGATAACGCACACCGGGAAGGTCCTTAACACGGCCGCCCCTTATCAGCACAACAGAGTGCTCCTGCAGATTGTGTCCGATACCGGGGATATATGCGGTACCTTCAAGCCCATCCGTAAGACGTATTCTTGCAATCTTACGAAGCGCTGAGTTAGGCTTCTTTGGCGTCATTGTACGCACTGCGGTACAAACACCGCGGCGCTGTGGGCACTGCTTCAGTATAGGGGCATTCGATTTATACTGAACCTTTTCCCTGCCTTTGCGAACCAATTGGTTAATTGTAGGCATTGGAATCCTCCTGTTTTTGATTGAATTAAATATTTATATCAAGAAAATCCTCTGCAACCCCTTGAAGAGGATGTTTTCCGCAAAATACACGGGCGCATTCATTAAAACACACATAGAAACACGTCCTAGCAAACGCATACCCTACGCATTTTAACAAACACGCCACGTAATGTCAAATTTTTTTATTTGATCCTTGATAATATTACATTCTCATAGCTCGCCTGTATACGCACCCTGTTTCACACGTTTGCTAGAAAATATCAATTTTGAAAAATTCTTATGCTCTGATTCCGTCAGCGGAAACCAGCCCATTGACCTCATCTGTACAAGCTTTGGCAATTCAAACACATCCATATAGGTATGCGTAAGGTATTTTTTCACAAGTTTTTTTCTTATTATGGAGCTAATCAGCCATGCAAGCAGTGTCACACCTACGAATATAGCTATAGGCAATATGCCGGATTTATCCTTTAGCCACTCGTTTATAGGGCGCATGCTCAATATGATTATTGACAGCGCGCCAGCTATCGTAGTGCTTGCCATTACTATATACTCCACCAGCCTAAAGCGCTTTCGGCAATCATCGCAGCATGCAAGCTGCAATGGCACAATGGAACCCGCCCGCGATCTTGTCTTCATGCCCAGCAAAATACTCTTTTCGCGCTTTGGTTCAGGATTTCCAACATCCAGCAGCCCATAACACGTGCGTTTACCCTTATTTGCGCCCCTGCACAAAACGCACGAATCACCTGTAAACAGTTCACTCACGCCGCCCTCAGGCATAATGGCGTCAAGGGCGTCAAGATCGCTCATAATGGAATCACAGTCCTCCTTATGTCGGCCTGCCACGGTGCAGCTTTCGCAGCTTTGCATATTGAGCACCATGCAGTAACGGCTCCCATATAGCGGACAATCCGTATTTTCGTAATGTTTTTCCATTTGATTCCCCTTTCAGTTCAAAAGCACCGCCATGCACAATTCGCAACGCGCCATATGGAGCGTTGCGAATGCTGCTTATCCGATCATCGGTTTCATTCTATTGGGCTTCTTGTAACATCAACGTTACGATATCGTTTAAGGCCAATGCCCGCCGGTATCAGTTTGCCTATAATAACGTTTTCTTTAAGTCCTACCAATGGATCTATCTTGCCTTTTATCGCGGCCTCTGTAAGCACGCGCGTCGTCTCCTGGAATGACGCAGCGGACAGGAATGAATCCGTTGCCAATGCCGCCTTTGTTATACCCAGCAGCTTACGCTTGGCTACCGCCGGCTGACCGCCCTTGTCAATTATATCCTCATTTTCGCGCTCAAAGCGGAATATATCAATCAGCTCACCCGGTAGCATAGTGGTATCCCCGTTATTTTCCACCTGTACCTTGCGCAGCATCTGACGGATTATAACCTCTATATGCTTATCCGCTATTTCAACGCCCTGCAAACGATATACGCTCTGTACTTCCTTTAGCATATATGCCTGCACTCCCTTGACTCCCTTTATCTTGAGGATATCATTTGGGTTAATCGAGCCGTCCGTAAGCTCATCGCCGGCTTCTACCATGTCCTTATCCTTAACGCGCAACTTGGAGCCAAACGGTATCAGATATTTTTCAACCTCGCCGTCCTCATTTGAAACTACCGCCTCACGCTTTTTGCCTTCGGTAAGCGTTACTCTTCCGTTTATTTCGCTTATTACAGCAAGGCCCTTTGGCTTTCGTGCCTCAAATATTTCTACCACACGCGGCAGACCCTGTGTTATATCCTCAGCCGATGCAACACCGCCCGTATGGAAAGTACGCATCGTAAGCTGTGTGCCAGGTTCGCCTATTGCCTGAGCTGCAATTATACCAACCGCCTCGCCTATATCCACAGGTTGACCTGTTGCGAGGTTTGCGCCATAGCAGTGAGCGCATACGCCATGCTCACTACGGCATGTGAATACCGAGCGGCAAACAACGCTTTTCAGCCCGGAATTTATTATTCTATCCCTTATGTCAAATGTTATCAGCTCATTGCTGCCCACTATTAGCTCTCCGGTTTGCGGGTCAAGCACGTTCTCCGCTGTATAACGGCCAAGCAGTCTATCGCCCAGCGGCTCAACTACCTTATTGCCCTCATATATATCGGTAATTGGCATTCCCTTTGGCGTTTCTCCGCGCAGCACGTAGCAATCCTCTTCGCGGACTATTACATCCTGTGAAACGTCAACCAGTCGGCGCGTAAGATATCCCGAGTCAGCAGTACGCAACGCCGTATCAGCCAAGCCCTTTCTCGCACCATGCGAGGAGATGAAAAACTCCAGCACCGTCAGACCCTCACGGAAGTTTGCGCGTATAGGCACCTCGATTATCTGACCCGATGGATCCGCCATAAGTCCACGCATACCCGCCAACTGACGAATCTGGCTTATACTTCCACGTGCGCCTGAATTTGCCATCATATATATGGGGTTATACTGATCAAGGTCAGCCATCAAAGCATCCGTAACATCGTTTGTAGCCTTTTCCCAGATTCTAATCACGTTGCTTCTGCGTTCAGCATCCGAAAGCATACCGGAACGGAAAAGGTTATCTATGTTTTCGACCTCTAACTCCGCCCCCGCCAATATAGCCGGCTTTTCCTTAGGAACGGTTATATCCTGGAAGCCCACCGTTATGCCGCCCTTTGTTGAATAGGTAAAGCCCAGCTTTTTGATTCTATCAAGCATTTCGCTTGTTACCGTGGAACCGTGACGGCGATAGCACCTATCAACGATTTTACCCAAATCCTTTTTAACCACCAGCTTATCAATCTCCAGCACAAACATATTGTCCGGAGTGCTGCGATCCACATAGCCCAAATCCTGAGGTATCGCGTTATTGAATATAAGCCTACCGACTGAGGTGTCAATCACTTTGCGGTGCTTTTGGCCATCCCATTCACGCTCTATACGCACCTTTACCTTGGCCTGAAGCGAAACCGCACCCGTCTGATAAGCCATGTTTGCTTCATCTTCGTTGCAGAATATCTTGCCCTCACCCTTTTCACCCTCACGCTGTAGCGTCAGGTAGTAGCAGCCTATTACCATATCCTGCGTCGGGCATACAACAGGCTTCCCATCCTGCGGTTTAAGTATATTGTTTGAAGCCAGCATCAGGAATCTTGCCTCTGCCTGCGCTTCAACTGAAAGCGGAACGTGCACAGCCATCTGATCGCCGTCGAAGTCTGCGTTGTACGCTGTGCATACCAGCGGATGCAGCTTTATCGCTCTGCCCTCAACCAGCACCGGCTCAAACGCCTGTATACCAAGCCTATGCAGCGTAGGTGCGCGGTTCAACAGTACCGGATGATCCTTGATCACACCCTCCAGCACATCCCAAACCTCGGTTTTTACGCGTTCCACCATGCGCTTGGCGCTCTTAATGTTGTGTGCATAGCCATCCTCGACCAGTTTCTTCATAACGAACGGCTTAAACAGCTCCAGCGCCATCTCCTTTGGCAGACCACACTGATACATCTTTAAGTCAGGTCCTACAACTATAACTGAACGCCCGGAATAGTCCACGCGCTTGCCAAGTAGGTTCTGACGGAAACGGCCCTGTTTGCCGCGCAGCATATCCGAAAGGGATTTTAACGGCCTGTTGCCCGGGCCCGTTACCGGCCTCCCGCGCCTACCGTTATCTATAAGCGCATCCACTGCCTCCTGCAACATACGCTTCTCGTTGCGCACTATAATATCCGGCGCGCGCAATTCAAGCAGTCGCTTAAGGCGGTTATTCCGGTTTATTACACGGCGATATAGGTCGTTGAGATCGCTTGTGGCAAATCTGCCGCCATCAAGCTGCACCATCGGCCTAAGCTCCGGAGGAATTACCGGTATAACGTCCATTATTATCCATTCGGGCTTGTTTCCGCTGGTAATAAACGCCATCGCCACCTCAAGGCGCTTTATCGCATTGGCGCGCTTTTGTCCGGTGGATGTATTTATCTCCTCGCGCAGCTCTTTTTCCAGCTTTGGAAGATTGAGCTGCTTTAGCAGTTCCTTTATCGCTTCCGCGCCCATTCCCGCTTTAAAGCTCTTAACGCCATATTCAGCCTGAGCGTCACGGTATTCCTTATCGGTAAGCAGCTGCTTATGCATAAGCGGCGTGGTTCCCGGATCCGTCACAACAAAGCTCGCAAAATACAGTATCTTTTCCAGCTCTCGCGGGGACATATCCAGCAGCATCTTCATGCGGCAGGGTATGCCTTTGAAGTACCATATGTGAGACACTGGCGCTGCCAATTCGATGTGGCCCATGCGCTCCCTGCGTACCTTTGCACGTGTTACTTCAACGCCGCACTTGTCGCAGACAACACCCTTATAGCGCACACGCTTATAGCGTCCGCAGTGACACTCCCAGTCCTTGGTTGGCCCGAATATCCTCTCGCAAAACAGACCGTCACGCTCCGGTTTGAGCGTACGGTAATTTATGGTTTCAGGCTTTTTAACTTCGCCGTGCGACCATTCAAGTATTTTCTCGGGAGATGCAAGACCTATCTGTATAGCATCGAAATTCGTGAGTTCGAACAATTTATTTCTCTCCCTTCGGCTTTGTTACTTGTCGTCCTTGTTCTCAAGTACGCTGAAGCCTGCCTTTTCAAAATCGCCTTCAGCATTGTCCACATCTTCATTCTCATCTATATCGAACTCATCGAATTCAGAGAATTCGCTTCCCGGTGCGTGAATGCTGGCCGGCACATCCTCAACCCCGGCGATGTTAACATCGATCTGCGCCTCATCATCCTCGTCCACAGATTCGCCGATGAATATCTCCTCTTTGGTATCAGACAATACCTTGATATCCAAGCCCAGCGACTGCAACTCCTTGATTAGCACCTTGAATGATTCCGGAACACCTGGCTCTGGAATGTTCTCGCCCTTTACTATCGCCTCATATGTTTTAACTCGGCCAACCACGTCATCGCTCTTAACAGTAAGAATTTCCTGTAGTGTGCTCGCTGCGCCGTATGCCTCCAACGCCCACACTTCCATCTCACCAAATCGCTGTCCGCCGAATTGTGCCTTGCCGCCCAAAGGTTGCTGTGTAACCAACGAATATGGACCAGTCGAGCGCGCATGTATCTTATCATCCACCAGATGATGCAGCTTTAGGTAGTACATATATCCAACCGACACTCGGTTTTCAAAGGCCTCACCTGTGCGTCCGTCATACAGCACGGTCTTGCCGTCCTCATTCACGCCGGCGCGCTTAAGCAGTCCCTTTATGTCATCCTCGGTAGCACCGTCGAATACCGGCGTAGCTATATTCCATCCTAGCAGCTTCGCGGCCATGCCCAGATGCAGTTCGAGCACCTGCCCTATGTTCATACGCGAAGGCACACCCAATGGGTTTAGTACTATCTGAAGCGGCGTGCCATCCGGCATGAAGGGCATATCCTCTTCAGGCAGTATGCGTGAAATAACACCCTTGTTGCCATGTCGGCCTGCCATTTTATCGCCAACGGAGATTTTGCGCTTCTGCGCGATGTATATGCGCACCAGCTCATTTACTCCCGGCGGCAGCTCGTCCTTGTTCTCACGCGTAAACAACTTTACGTCTACTATCACTCCGCCCTCGCCGTGCGGCACCCGTAAAGAAGTATCACGCACTTCGCGCGCCTTTTCGCCAAATATCGCGCGTAGCAGCCGTTCTTCCGCGGTAAGCTCAGTTTCGCCCTTAGGCGTAACCTTGCCCACCAGAATATCGCCAGAGCGCACCTCCGCACCTATGCGGATTATGCCGCGTTCGTCAAGGTCACTAAGCGCATCCTCACCAACGTTTGGAATATCGCGTGTGATCTCTTCTTCGCCCAGTTTTGTGTCACGCGCCTCTGTTTCGTGCTCATCTATATGGATGGAGGTATATACATCCTCCTTTACCAGCTTTTCGCTTATAAGCACCGCATCCTCGTAGTTGTACCCTTCCCATGGCATAAAGCCAATGAGTATGTTGCGCCCGAGCGCTATCTCGCCCTGCTCGGTAGATGCGCCGTCAGCCAGTACCTGACCCGCCGTCACAACATCGCCAACACTCACTATCGGACGCTGGTTTATGCAAGTGCCCTGGTTTGAGCGTTTGAATTTAATCAGTTTTTGCGTATGGAGCTGGCCCTTTTTATCTTCCACTATCACGCGGTTGGCGCTCACACTCTTAACTACGCCATCCACGCGTGTGAGTATCACAACACCGGAGTCATGTGCAGCCTTATATTCCATACCTGTGCCTATAATCGGTGCTTCAGGCTTTAGCAGCGGCACAGCCTGACGCTGCATGTTTGATCCCATCAGCGCGCGGTTTGCGTCGTCGTTTTCCAGGAATGGTATCATAGCCGTTGCCACCGAAACCAGCTGCTTGGGTGAAACGTCCATATAATCCACTTCGGTGTTTTTCACTTCAATTATCTGATCCAGTTTTCTCGCCACAACACGTTCCTTGGCAAACCATACCACGCCGTTATCATCTGTTGTCGGTTCATTGGCCTGCGCAACAATAAATTCATCCTCTTCATCTGCGGTAAGATAAACTATCTGGTTAAGTATGCTCTTGTTTTTCGCATCTACAGTGCGGTACGGCGCCTCGATGAAGCCATATTTATTTATCCTCGCATAGGTTGAAAGCGAGTTTATAAGGCCTATGTTGGGGCCTTCAGGCGTTTCTATCGGGCACATACGGCCATAATGTGAAAAGTGGACGTCTCGCACATCAAATGTGGCACGCTCACGGTTAAGACCTCCAGGCCCCAATGCCGAAAGGCGGCGCTTATGCGTAAGCTCCGCGAGCGGGTTGGTCTGGTCCATGAACTGCGAAAGCTGTGACGATCCGAAGAATTCCTTGATAGCCGCAGTTACAGGTCTTATGTTTATAAGATTGCTCGGCATTGCCGTTTCCATATCCTGAAGGCTCATACGCTCACGCACCACGCGCTCAAGACGAGTCATGCCCACTCGGATCTGGTTTTGCAGCAGCTCGCCAACGCTTCTGATACGTCTATTCCCCAGATGGTCTATATCATCCGTGCGGCCTATTCCATAATTCATGCCTATAAGGTAGCTTACGGAAGCCACTATATCATCAGGTACTATGTGGCGCGGTATAAGATCGTGTATGCGGCTTTTAAGCAACTCTGCAAGCGCTTTTTCGTCCAGCTTATCATTCTCGCTAAGCAGCTGCATTAGTGTGGGATAATGTACTTTTTCGTTGATGCCCGCAAGCTCAGGATCAAACGACAGATGTTTTGATGCATCCACAAACAGATTGCCCAGCACCTTTATGCGTTTGCCTTCCGCCAGCAGCGTTATCGCGCGTACACCGGCATTTTCTATGTTCTTTGCAGCCTCACGCGATATAGTTTCACCCTCGCCAACCAGCACCTCGCCTGTGGCAGGATCTATCACGTTATCCGCGCTCACCTGGTGGGTAATGCGCAGCGCCAACGAAAGCTTTTTATTGAATTTATAGCGTCCCACGCGTGCTAAATCATAGCGCTTATCAAAGAACAGTGCATTAAGCAAGCTCCGTGCGCTCTCCTCTGTTGGAGGCTCGCCCGGGCGTTGTCTTTTATATATCTCTATGAGGCCATCCTCAACGCTTTTTGTCGTATCCTTGTCCAGCGTTATGAGCAAACGCTCCTCTTCGCCTAACAGGTCAATTATCTGCGCGTCAGTGCCATATCCCAGCGCGCGCAGCAATGCCGTAATTGATACCTTGCGCTGGCGGTCTATCTTAACGTACATTATCTCGTTGCTGTCCGTTTCATATTCCAGCCATGCACCACGGTTTGGTATAACCTGAGCTGAAAACAGCTGTTTTCCGACTTTATCTATTGATTTTGAAAAATAAACTCCAGGTGAGCGCACGAGCTGACTTACTATAACGCGCTCTGCGCCGTTGATTATAAACGTACCCTGCTCGGTCATAAGCGGGAAATCGCCCATAAACACAGGCTGCTCCTTAACCTCGCCGGTTTCCTTATTTATAAGGCGTACCGTCACCTTTAGCGGTGCGCAAAAATTGGCATCCCTCTCCTTGCACTCATCAACAGGGTACTTGGGGTTGTCAAAGTCTATCTTATAATCTACAAACTCCAATACCAGCTTTTCCGAATAGTCGGTTATGGGGGATATGTCCGCAAGCACTTCCCGCAAGTCTTCCTCCACAAATCGCTTGTACGAATTCTTTTGGACCTCGATAAGATCCGGCATGTCGAGGACCTCATTGATGCGGGAAAAGCTAATGCGCTTTCTTGTGCCAGTTTGCACCTCATGCATCATCGCGTTCACTCCTAACTAACCGTATAATCACGGCTTATATTGGTAGCGCGCCACTTTGGCAAAATATTCCCATTTTATTATGGAAGTATACCCAAAACATGGTGTTTGTGGCAGCCATTTCCGAAAAAATTGCCCTATACCCGCAGACTACCATGCTAACGCAGTTTATTAGTGTATCACTGCGTTACAAGATTGTCAACGGGCATTGCCGTTTTCCTTAAATGATTTTGCGCTATATGCTCCTTGGTTATAATCTCACTTTATCCTTGCAAATACCATCCGTCCAGCTGACGTCTGCAAAACGCTCGTTACAACCGTGTCCACCGTTTCGCCCACATATTTCCTGCCTCCGTCCACCACTATCATGGTGCCGTCATCAAGATATGCCACGCCCTGTCCGGCTTCTTTGCCTTCCTTCATTATCATCGCGCGCATTTCTTCGCCCGGCAGCACCACCGGTTTTATGGCGTTTGCCAGCTCGTTTATATTAAGCACCGGCACACGCTGCACGCCCGCTACCTTGTTGAGGTTATAATCGTTTGTAACAACTACTCCACCTAAATCATATGCTAGCTTGATTAATTTGGCATCCACCTCCGATATGTCATCATAATCGGTATCTATCACCTTGATAGGCACCGGCAGTTCCTCCTGCATAGCATTTAATATATCCAGTCCGCGGCGTCCGCGGTTGCGCTTAAGCCCATCTGTGCTATCCGCAATATGCCTTAGCTCCTGCAACACGAACGCAGGCACTATCAGCATCCCTTCGACTATCCCCGTGCGGCATATGTCCGCTATACGTCCATCTATTATCACAGATGTATCCAATATTTTGGGGCGCGCCATTGCACCATCCTTGGCAAGCGTTTTATCCTTGCTGCGTTTAAACCAGCTTGGCACATTTATCTCGCCCTTGCGCTTTGTAACGACAGACCAGCCTAAATAGCCAAAAGTAATATATAGCACCGCGCTTATTACAAATTTAAGCCACGTAAAAGTAAGCCCCAATGTAAGCGTGCTGCCTAGAAACGCAATAATCAGGCCGACCAGCAGCCCTACTACGCCGAAGAATATCTCCGGCAGGGTCATATCCGCTAATCCGCCTTCGGCCCGCCGTATTGTCTTTACAAATGAATCTATAAGCATGGGGGAAAAAACAATTGTTATGATTGCGGTAATAAGCCCCATTGCCACATAGATCAGTATCACGGCCCATTTTTGGAATGCATCATGTATCCCCATAACCCCAAAGTACTCAAGCATCCCATTGACCAATGCCACGATCGCCGGACCAAGCGCCGCGCCTATTATGGTCATGATAACCCTGCTTATCTTACGTGCCAAGTTTTGCATCAACCCCCTCGGAATATTATGTGCGATCTTACTTTCCTAAAACGCTGTCGAATTCCGCCTCATCCTTGCCGCTTGCCGTTGAAAGCTCGGCCAGCAATACCTGTCGCGCCGTCATAAGCATCTTGCGCTCACCCGCAGAAAGCCCTTTTTTTGAGTCTCGCTGTCTTAAGCACTTTACCACGTCCGCAACATCGTATATATTTCCGCCACGCAGCTTTGTATAGTTATCGCGATAGCGTTGATTCCAATTATCACTTTCCTCGCATGGCTCCTCTGTCATATATTCTACAACCGGGTCGCACTGCTCCGGCCCTATCACCGTGCGCAGACCTACCTGTCCGGCGGAGGTCACAGGCACCATCGCGGTCATTTTACCCATTATAAAACGCAGTACATAGTATTGCGCCGTTTCACCTAGCACTGTGCGTTCCTCAATGGACTCAATTACGCCCACGCCATGCATTGGATAGCAAATCATTTCGCCCACTTCGAACACAGCCTATCACTCCTTTTGTCAGAATATACTTTCTCTAAGTAATACTATACATTGTTTATCGAAAGGTGTCAAATTACTTTTGTGTAAAAATTTGTCGTTGATGCATAAAGTAAGGGCGAGACATATGGTCCCGCCCAGGTTATACCGACGTGCTACTCATCCGAAATGTATGTTATTCCCCTGCCACAACCAGTTCGCTTATCAACAGGCTTGGACTACCAAAGCAACCTGAGGATGGCATTCCAAATTTTAGATCATCGCCCACAGCGCTCACCCGCTTCATAAGTTCGATAAAAGAGCCGCCCACCGTTATCTGCTCCACAGCGCGCACCGTTTTGCCGTCCTTTACAAGCTGGCCCTTCGCAAGCAGCGAAAATTCTCCGCTGACTGCATCCACACCAGCGTGTGTACCTGAAATATCCGTTATTATCAGTCCATTGTCCAACTTGGCAACAAGCGAATCATAGCTGCTTTGCCCCGGCTTTATATAGAAGTTTGACGGTGTAACGCCCACAGGAGCGGCCGCGCCATTTCTCCCGCCATTGCTGGTGGAGGCAACAGCGGCCTTTTTAGCTGTTTTAAGGTTGTGCAACAGACTCTTTTGCACGCCGTTTTCCACAACATCCGTCAGCACCGAGGGAACGCCTTCACCATCGAACGCACGCGGAAAATCCTTATAGAACGGATCATCAACTATGCTTATTATATCAGCCGCGATGCTCTGCCCCTGTGTGTCCGCAAGCAAACTCAGTCCTTTTTGTGCGTTATCCGCGCTAAACATAGGTGAAAACGCATCCAAAATATCCGCCGCAGCCGTATTTCTCAGCAGCACGCGATAGCTTCCTGCCGGCACGGATGATGCGCCCAATTTAATTACCGCCTCCAACACCGCTTCCTTGGCAGCCGCCTCCACGTCATGTGCAGCACTGCCAATACGGAAGGCAAAGCCGTCTTTAATTTCCCCATCATTGCTTATTACCGGGCAGAGGTATGTCACCGCTATCTCACTCTCTTCCTCTGCGCAAAGTCCCAGCGTATTATACAGATTCACCCTGCCTTTTGCACTTATCAGCGTACATTGCGGCACGCGCAGCACACGTTTATCCTGTTCAAGCGCGGCTTTTTCCATCTGCAACGCAAGCTGTATCTTCTCACGCTCATCAAATCGCATCAATGGAACGTCAGGGTTTTGCACGCTCACGTATTCGCTTTTACCCTGCATTGGCTGTTCGTCGTCATTCTCAATCGTTTTTGCGTTGTCCATCGCGCGCTCCACAAGCGCCTCAGGCTCCTCCAAAATCTCGGTATAAGCGTATCCATTTCTGCCATTAACCTGTACGCGCAAGTTGAGGCCGAACGTGCGGCTTACCGAATATTTATCAACTTCGCCTGAAAGCACCGTTACTTCGAATTGCTCGCCCTCAGTAAAATAAACCTCCGCAGCACCGCAGCCGGAGCCGAGCGCATATTCAAACATCTTATCGCGGAATTGATCAAGTTTCATTATAGCGCACCTCCCTTTCCGCCCACAGTAAGCCCGCTCACCCTTATACGCGGTTGGCCCACGTTTGTTGGTACCGAGCCTGAGGTTGAGCCGCACATGCCCTGCTCCATCCACATTCTTTTGCCTATGCGCTCTATTTTCATAAGCACCTCAGAGCCATGGCCGATAAGCGTTGCTCCGCGCACAGGGCAGAATATTTTACCATCCTTTACCCAGTAGCCCTCAGATACCGAGAAGTTGAATTCGCCCGTCAGCGGGCTTACTGAACCGCCGCCCATCTTCTTTGCAAACAGACCCTCACCCATGGTGCGTATCATCTCCTCATCATCGTCCATGCCAGGGGCAAAGAAGGTATTTGTCATGCGCGATGTAGGCGCAAATTCATAGCCCTGCCTTCTGGAGGAGCCTGTCAGCGGATGATCCATCATGCGCGCACCCAGCTTATCCACAAGGTAGCTCTTGAGTATTCCATTTTCTATAAGCACATTGCGCTGACTTGGTGTACCCTCATCATCTATTGCAATACTTCCCCATTCGCCAGGTAACGTTCCATCATCTATCGCTGTAACTATGCTGCTCGCTATCCGCTGCCCAAGCTTGCCACAAAATTCCGAATTACCCTTGGCCACGCTCGTAGCCTCAAGTGAATGCACGCAGGCTTCATGCAGTATAACACCGCCAAAACCGCCATCTATCACCACAGGCACATGTTTTGCGGGGCATTGCGGTGCGTGCAGCATCGTTACCGCTATCTTTGCAGCGCTTATGCCCTTTTGTTCAACATCTATCAGCTTAAAAGCCTCAAAGCCCATGCCGTAGCCCGGGCCCACATAGCCCGTCTGTGCTTCTCCGCCGGCCATTGCCACCGCTTCAATAAACATCCGCGCACGCGGCCGCCTATCCTCGCCCCATACTCCCTCGCTGTTGCACACCATTATGCGCTGATCCACATCCGAATACGTCACCGACGCCTGGCTTATCTCACTGCTATACGCCCTTGTCGCCGCATCCGCACGCTTCAGCAATGCCACACGCTGTGCATTATCAACATCTGAAAATGGATGCTGTGGTATTTTTGCCATCTTTCGTATTGACGAAAATTGCTCTGTGTTAGCGTTTCGCGCGCCGCTTAACGCCGCCGCGGCAGCTCGCGCCGTTGCGATAAGCGCACTCTCGCTTGTATCAGCCGTATACGCGTAGGCGCAACGCGATCCCAGCAGCACACGCACACCTGCGCCACATGCGCGCTTATATGCCGCATCCTCTACACACCCCTGTTCCATTGTTATACGGTTTGTTTCGGTATCTTCCATATATAGCTCTGAAAAGTCACCACCGGTTTCCAGTGCGGCAGACAGAACATCCATTGCCAAGCTTTCCTTTATCAAGCCAACTTCCTCCTTATCGCCTATAATCCTTCTATTCATTACATTTGCTAAAATACGCGCCACCCATCAGTCTCTATTCCCTGCCATTTTTATCGCGGTTGGCACGTATCTTTCCCTCGCTGCCCAGCTCACCGGGTATATAATAGCTTTTGCCCAGCAGTGGATCCGGCATATATTGCTGCTGAACCATATGGCCTGGGTAATCATGCGGATATTTATAGCCTTTGCCATGACCAAGCCTCTCAGCCCCATAAAAGCTTGTATCGCGCAGATGCATCGGTACAGGCGCATCCGCAACCGTTGCCGCATCGCTAAATGCCCCGCTTATGGCAGTAACTACTGAATTTGACTTTGGGCTTTCGCATATAAATATTATCGCCTGAGCGATGGATAATCGCGCCTCAGGCATACCCACTAGCTCCAGCGCCTGTCCTGCGCTTACCGCCTGCACCATAGCCTGCGGGTTGGCCAGCCCCACATCCTCGGACGCATGTGCGATGATACGCCTTACTATTATGCGCGGATCTATCCCCGCATATATAAGACTAGCAAACCATGCCAGCGCTGCGTCAGTATCCCCACCCCTGAGGCTTTTGCAAAATGCCGACAGCATATCGTAAAATTGCTGTTCGTCACACTTTACTATCTTTTGCTGCACGGACTCCGCCGCTATCTCCTTTGTTACGTGTATCCTGCCCTTTTCCGGCTGCGTTGTCAATATAGCAAGCTCCACTGCATTTAGTGCGCTGCGCGCATCCCCATTGGCAACATATGCGATATGATCTATGGCGTCCTCGTCAAAATCAACGCCATAGTTGCCCATACCCCGTTCCTTATCACCAATCGCTACAAGCATACTGCGCTTTACATCCTCAAATGTAAGCGGGTAAAATTGAAACAGCCTACAGCGCGACACTATTGCGCCCGTCATGGATACCATTGGATTTTCGGTGGTAGATCCTATAAATTTAATCAGGCCCTTTTCCAGCGCAGGCAATATGCTGTCGGACTGGGTTTTGCTCCACCTGTGGCACTCATCCAGCAAAAGATATGTGTTTTTATCATACAGTTTAAGCTGATTTTCAGCCTGTTCAATCACCTCGCGCACGTCCTTAACGCCAGCAGTCACCGCATTTAGTTTAACAAATTCCGAATCTGTGCTGTTGGCCACTACGCTTGCAAGTGTGGTTTTTCCGCAGCCAGGAGGACCGAAAAATATGCTGGATTGCAGCGTATCCGTCTCTATCGCGCGGCGCAGCAGCTTGCCATGCCCAACTATGTGTGGCTGGCCTATAAACTCATCCAATGTGCGTGGGCGCATTCTGTCCGCAAGCGGAGCGCGTTTATTTAACTTTTCGCTGAAAAGATCCACTAAATATAACCTCAAACAATAATGTTGTCCATATTATACTTTAATTATTTACTTTGTACAATCGTACGCTTGCACAATGGAATAGTTGAGTTATAATTAATGCATTATGAAAAATCAACTTGATCTGCTGGACGGTTCGCTCCATCCCGCAAAAATAATATGGTATCTTGCCTGGCCCACAATGCTTGAGCAGATACTGCTTACGCTTGTGCAATATGTTGACACGGCTATGGTCGGTAGCCTTGGCGAATCAGCCACCGCCTCAATAGCATTGGTCATCTCCACAACGTGGCTTATGAACGGCATATTTGCGGCCGTAGGCATAGGCTTTGGCGTGTTGGTCGGCCGCAGTATAGGCGCTGGCAACAGGGAAAAGACTGCTGCCGTAATGCGTCAAAGTATGCTTGCCGTGCTTGTTTTGGGGTTATTTCTCACCGGCGTAATGCTGCTTATTGCACCGAGTCTGCCCCGCTGGCTTGGCGCCGACCCATCCATATGCGCTGATGCCACAGCCTACGCAAGCATAATCGGCGCTTCATACCTGTTTAACCTTGCCGTCAACGTATGCAGCAATGTAATCCGCTGCAGCGGCGATACCCGTACACCTCTGGTGTTCAATACGCTTACAAACATCATCAACGTCATCCTTAATTACTTTTTAATATTCTCCACGCGCACGGTGAGTATATTTGGCGCTTCCTTCACGATGTGGGGTGCAGGTATGGGAGTTTCTGGTGCAGCCATAGCGACTTCGATCTCGGTCGCATTCTCCGGCGTTATGCTCACCCGCGCGCTCTTTACAAAAACACCTGTACGCATATCCTTAAAGGACAGCTTCAAACCAAACCCGCCCATATTAAAGGAGGCGCTGTGGCTTGGCTCGCCAATGGCGATGGAGCGCATAACCCTATCCCTTGGGCAGATAGCATTCACCGCAATAGTTACCCATCTTGGTACCACTGCGCTGGCGGCTAACCATCTTGCCATCACCGCCGAGGGTATGACGTACCTGCCTGCCTTCGGCATATCCGCTGCTGCCACCACACTGATAGCGCAGAGTCTTGGTGCAAACAAACCCCAGCTTGCCCGTCTCTATGGTCGCTATTCAATCCTAGGCGGACTGATGTTTATGACGCTTATGGGCGCCGTACTGTTTTTCAGTGCGCAACCGCTAATATCTATTTTTACCCCTGTAAAGGATGTTGTCTCGCTAGGCGGCAGCGTGCTGCGGCTTGAGGCCTTTGCCCAGCCATTCGTTGCGCTCTCCATCGTTACATTCGGCGTACTGCGCGGCGCGGGCGATACCAAATGGCCATTCATCATATGTGCTATAAGCATGTGGTTCATCCGCATACCGGTGGCCTATATACTTGTGAATTATACATCTATTGGCCTTATGGGCGCATGGATAGCCATGGTAAGCGACCTTGTTGTGCGCGGTTTCATCTCTATAGGGAGATTTCTTCGCGGCAAATGGGCAGGCGCGTGGAAGCAAAGCCCAAATGCGTCTGAATAAGCAATCCATACTCAAAGAGGCTATTCATTTTTTTAGAATAGCCTCTCTTTTTTTAACCGATTTATGCGGTATTATTCTATACTTCCCCGCCCGTTACCGGCTTATTTTTTCTTCCGCCCAATCGACCCAGGGTGCTTCTTCTATAAAATATGAACATCAGTATGCCGCACATCACCCAGCCCACAGGATAGCTCAGTGCCACAAACTCCAATCCTCCGCCTAGCAGCTTGCTTACATACAGGTATATCTGCCTAAACGCCACAAAGGACGACAGCATGATTATCATGGCCGTAGTCGATTTGCCTATCCCGCGCAATGCAGCGGCATATACCTGGATAGAACAACATGCAAAGTAGAACGGCAGTATCATTGAAATGAACTTCATCCCGTATTGAATTACCTCATCATCATTGCTAAATAGCAAAAGCATAGGCCGCCGCACAAACAGCATCACAACAATCAGCACCGCCGTAAAGCCCAATGCCATCAGCATGGACTGTGCAACACCCTTATTGGCCCTTTCAAGCTTATTTGCGCCGAAGTTCTGTCCCACGAACGTGGTGGCGGTAAGTGCAAGGCTCTGTATTGGGATCATAATATATATATCAATCTTGTTAAACGATGACCAACCGGCCATGCACGCCGATCCGAAAGCGTTAATATAGGATTGCACAAACACATTTGAAAATGCCGTGATCCCCTGTTGTATGGCCGCGGGAAATCCAACGCTTAAAATTTGCTTCAGCACCTCCGCCTTGATGCGCAGCTGTTTCCAGAATAAGCGATATGGTGCATTTGTGTGCGTCAGAACGTACATCACCAGTATTGCGGATAAAAATTGCGAAATTATTGTAGCGTATCCCACCCCTGCTATTCCCATATTGAACTTAATTACAAACAACAGATCAAGCACCACATTTACTATCGCAGAAAAGCACAGGAAATACAGCGGTCGTTTGGAATCGCCTACCGCCCGCAGTATGCCTGAGCCCATATTGTAAACAAGTAATCCGGCAATACCGGCAAAATAGATTGTAAGATACTCCTGTGCCTGGCTTAACACATCATCCGGCGTGTCCATCATGCGCAACATGGCCGGCACGCCTATCGTGCCTATTATCGTAGCAATTACGCACATTATAATTGTCAGCACTATTGTTGTATGCACCGCATCGTGTAGCCTGTCATAGTCATGCGCACCATAGCACTGTGAAATCACTACGCTCGCACCGGTGGATAGACCGGCACATATACCCACCAGCGTATTTATTATGCTACCTGTGCCACCCACTGCTGCCAGCGCTTCCTTGCCAACAAAGCGACCCACCACGATTGTATCCACCGTGTTATATAGCTGCTGAAAAAGCAAGCCTAAAGCCAACGGCATTGCAAACTCAAGCAGTTGTTTCCAAATTACGCCGTTGGTCATATCGGCGTCACCATGTTTTGATATCGTATCCGTAACCTACCTCGCAATTATATATATTGTGATATGCTTTTCAAATGAATTCCTCAGCCCAGCCATCATTAACTTTCAAATATCGCAGGCGGCCGCTTTCAAGCACGGCCGCCTAAAATCACAAATATTTCGTTAAACCACATGGTCATGCCATCTTCATCACTAGCGTTTTATTCTACCTTCATTGACAGCTGTCTTGCAAAGCTCATCTCAAGCATTCGCTTTGGCGGATTATCAAACACATCGCTTATCGGCAGCCTGTCATGCACATGCTGTACCGCCTCCGCAAACATAGGTGCCGCCGAAATTATCTTTATCTTATCGGATGTCAGGGCAGCTGGGCAGTTGACCGTATCCGTGGAAACGAGCAATTTTATTGGACTTTCTTCTATGCGTTTCACGCCCTTTTCCCTCATTACAACATGGGATAGGAATGCGTATATATCCTTTGCGCCCTTGTCCTTAAGGCCGTGGGCGACATCCACCAGCGTACCGCCGGATATTGTAAAGTCATCCACCACTATGCAGTTTTTGCCCTTAACTTCACCTATTATTTCAAGCACCTTGGCATTTTCATCATGTCCGTAGCGCATTTTATCGCCAATAGCAACAGGGCAATGCAACTCGTCCGCAAGCAGCCGCGCGCGCTTTGCGCTGCCGGCGTCCGGGGAAACCACCACCAAGTCATCGTCCACAATATCTATCTCATGTGCATAGGCCGCAAGCAGACTCTGCGCATATAGGTGATCGACCGGGTTTTTGAAAAAGCCCTGTACCTGTGCCGCATGAAGATCCATGGTTATAACGCGGTCTGCGCCGGCCAGCTCTATGCATTCAGCACATACGCGGGCACGTATTGAAACACGCGGCTCGTCCTTTTTATCGCCTTTAGCATAGCTAAAATATGGGATTATAGCAGTAACCGAGTTGGCGCTTGCGCGCTTAAATGCGTCCATAAAAAAAAGCAATTCCGCGAATTCGTTGTTAGGGTCAAGCCCCAACGTTTGGACAAAATAGACGTCCTTATCGCGTATGCATTCATTTATCCGGACAAACGTATTGCCCTCTGAAAAAACTATTGTTTCGCAGTCGCCCATCGGACTTCCCAGGTAATCGCACATTTTTTGTGCAAATCCGCGGCTGGCACTGCCCGCAAAAATTTTTATGATTCCATCACCGCCGAGCATGATTGCTCACCTCCAAATCGTTTCTATGTCGATTATAACAGAGATAAAGTATACAGGCAATCTGTAAGCGCAGCAAAATACAGGAAAATCGACAATATTTTGTTATATTAATCGGTTATCCATCAAAAGCATTGCTCCATGAGTATATCATGCAGTAGGTTAAGGTATGGGTTATCCTCCCAACCATCGCCCATCTGCACGGCCCTGCCCTCGCCATGATAATCGCTGCCGCAAGTCATAAGCAGATCATATCTCGCCGCAAGCGAGGTAAACAGCTGCGTCTGACCCGGTGTGGCGGTTGGGTAATACACCTCAAGCCCATCCAGCCCGGCATCCGCAAGCTCATGCACCAGCGTATGCATATCACACTTCATCTTGCACGGATGCGCCAACACAGCTAATCCGCCCGCTGTGTGTATAAGATCTATTACTTCCTCCGGCGTAGGGCATTCGCCCAACACATAGCAGCAGGCGCCATGCGAAAGATACTTTTTAAAGGCTTCGTCGGTGCTGTCCGCTCCCCCAGCTTTTACCACCGCGCGCGCTATATTCATCCGCGTAGTCATGCCCCTTACCTTTTCCATGTATGGCTCAGCATCACAGTCATGCTTTTTTAGCAGCCGCAATATTTCGGCATTGCGCATATCGCGCCGTTGCATAGCCGCATGCTGCGCGCCTGTTATTTCAGGGTTGTATATATCTATTCCAAGCCCAAGTATATGCATCAGTCCATCGAACTTTACGTCATATTCCACGCCAGGCAGCACATCCAGCCCTATGCGGTTTCCCTCCTCCACCGCTTCCGTCACGCCGCATACCGTATCGTGATCCGTAAGCGCAAAAAGGCTCAGACCGCGCGCCTTAGCAAGCCGTGCAAGCTCCGCTGGCGAGTCTGTGCCATCAGACATGTATGAATGTGTGTGCAGATCGAATAATTGCATATTGGCCTCCATAAGCCTAGCGGGGTGGCAAGCCACCCCGCATTATATAATCGCTATCTATTCTGATGTTTTTCCGCTTCGGCCTTGGCCGCTTCAGCCTCCTGGCGTATCTTGCGTTCGGCTTCCTCCTGTGCAAGTACCTCCGCATCCGGGGTTTCCAGCACCTCCATGCGGCTGGTATGGGATATAAGCTCAACTTCCTCGCCGTTAAACAGCTTTTCGAATTCCTCGCCCGTTATGCGTTCATACTCTATAAGTGCGCTCACAATGCGTTCCAGCGCATCGCGGTGTTCGATTATTACCTGTTTTGCATGCTCGAACTGCTCATCGAGTATTCGCCTTATCTCGGTATCCACACGTGCTGCCACCTGCTCGGAATAATTGCGCTGATGTCCCCAATCCTTGGCTATAAACACCTCTGTGTCACCACCAAGGAACACCGGGCCTATCGCATCGCTCATGCCAAATTCTATTACCATCTTGCGCGCAAGCTCGCTGGCACGCCTTAGGTCGTCATATGCGCCTGTGCATATATCATCCAGCGCCACAGTCTCAGCCACTCGTCCACCCAACATCATGGCTATCTGATCAAACAGCTTGCCTCGGGTCATGTGGTTCATTTCTTCCTTGGGCACTGTCATCGTATAGCCCGCCGCCGCACCGCGCGGTATAATCGAAACCTCATGTACCGGGTCGCAATTTGGCAACGCCTTAGCTACCACCGCATGACCGGCCTCATGATACGCCGTTATCTTCTTATCGTCCGCCGTTATCACGCGGCTCTTTTTTTCGGGGCCAACCATCACGCGCGTAACGGCCTCCTCAAGCTCTATCATCGTTATGCTCTTCTTTTTAAAGCGTGCCGCTAGTATCGCACCCTCGTTGAGCACATTTTCAAGATCAGCACCCGTAAACCCACTGGTGCGCTTTGCAAGCACTGCAAGGTTTACATCCGGCGCAAACGGCTTACCCTTAGCGTGTACCTTAAGTATCTCCTCGCGGCCCTTTACGTCTGGGTAATTAACGGTTATCTGTCGATCAAAGCGGCCCGGGCGCAGCAGCGCCGGATCAAGTATATCCGGGCGGTTTGTGGCTGCCAGTACTATAATACCTTCGTTTATAGCAAAGCCGTCCATTTCGACCAACAGTTGGTTTAGCGTCTGCTCTCGTTCGTCATGCCCGCCGCCAAGTCCCGCGCCGCGCTGACGGCCAACGGCATCTATCTCATCGATAAATATCACGGCCGGCGCGCTCTTTTTAGCGGTATTGAACAGGTCGCGCACACGAGAAGCACCTACGCCCACAAACATCTCAACAAAGTCCGAACCTGATATTGAGAAAAACGGTGCGTCAGCCTCGCCGGCAACGGCTTTGGCCAACAGTGTTTTACCCGTGCCCGGAGGGCCTACCAGCAGTACGCCTTTAGGTATGCGTGCGCCCATGTCCGTAAAGCGCTTTGGCGCGCGCATAAATTCCACCACTTCTTTAAGCTCTTCTTTTTCTTCATCGGCTCCCGCTACATTATCAAATGTAACGCGGTTTTTCACATCCAGCTGGGTGCGGGCGCGGCTCTTTCCAAAGCTCATCACCTTGTTGCCGCCACCCTGTGCGCGCATCATGAAGAATATAACCAGTGCGCAGCCGCCAAATAGTATGACATAAACTATCACATCGCTCCATATTGATGGCTGCGGTGTGGGGTTATGCGTATACATAAATCCATAATCTGCGGTTGTCACTTCATCTACCGGCAGCTTATCGTTCTTCTGCGCTGCAACTATCGCCATATCCGTCTCAAAGCTTTCCAGCGATGGTATAAAGGTATAGAAGTCGAATTTTTTCGGGAAGGTGTCTGCGTTGGTAGAATCCTTTTTTACACCTATGAGTTCCAGCTCCGTAACCTCAACCGAGGCTATCTCGCCCTTCCTCACCATCTCCACAAAATCATTATATTTTATCTGCTTGTCCTCAGTGTTAGCTGCCGGGTTCATCCCTGTTATCAATAGTATTATTGCCGACAGTATCAACAGATAGACCAGCGCCGTTCTCATGCCTCGTTTCAAAAAACTATCCTCCCTGTACATTATAGCTTGTGCTATCTTTGCTATGTTATCACATATTATTTGGTGTTTCAAACCGGTAATCGCGCAATTGTTGTGAAATCTCTGTTACAAATTTAAAAATCGTACATATGTATTATTCGGTTTTTTTTACTTTGCTGTTTTTTTTCATCGTAATCGTGCCAATTAGCGCCATAATGAACGCGCCTATCGCATCCACAACCGTATCCTTCATAGTGTCAAGCAGCGCCTCTCGGCCCACCAGCGCAACGCCGCTTTCAGTATACGCCTTCTGCATATTCAGATTCAATATGCTATCCAGCGTAAATTCGTATATCTCCCACACCGCTCCCGCAGCAAGCGCAAAGCAAAAGGCAAACAGACCCACAAATGCGGGGCTTAGATTTACCGCCACATTCTTTGAACTGTTTAGCATACTTACCAGTGAAAATCCCAACGCGCCCAGCATCGCTCCGCTGAATGCATGCAGCATCGTATCCCAATGCGGCACAACAAAATAAAAATTTCTTACCTCCCCCAGATACACTGCACAGAACAAAAAAATAAAATATAGCACAAAAATATAGTTGGGAACCCGTATCTTGAGTTTTTTCTCCAGGATAAGCGATGGTATAAACATCACTATAAGCGCCAGCACACATTGCAAAAGCATCAATAAATAATCACTTTTTAATCTTCCATGTTCCATTGCTTCCGCAGGATCACTTGGGGCTGTAAATACCTTATATATGGCAAATACTATGGATAATACAAGCGCAACAAACAGTATAGTTCCTATTATCTTGCGCCACGATGGTTTTTTACGCACTTCTCCCATTATCTTAAGTCTCCTTACCTGCGTATTATTATATGGACTGTATTATATGATGTATGCTGCCGGATAGCAATACTTTTGGTATTTACAAACGAAGCGCGCACCTATATAATACGATAGTAAAGCTATGATCGGAATAGGTGGCATGCACAGCGCCACAATTGGGTTTTCCCACAGCGAGCTGCGGATGGTGTAAGCGCGGCGGATACGTGTGCATTGGTTTTATTCCATAGGCCATATCGTCCGTGAGCGCCGTGCCCAAACAAATTTCAGTAAGCACGGCCGCGTTCCTCGCGTTATAGGGGATACTGAGTGGGCGGTTTATCCGTCAATCAGGGTGGTACCGCGTGAGCACAGCTTGCGTCCCTATTGTTATTGGGGCGCAGCTTTTTTATTTTATAAAGTAATTAAGGAGAGTATATACCATGTACAAAAAAGTATCCACATCACTGGATTTCGTCTCGCGCGAGAAGGAGATGCTCAAGTTCTGGAAAGATGAGCGCATCTTCGAAAAAAGCGTTGCGTTGCATCGCGGTGCGCAGGCATATACATTTTATGACGGCCCCCCCACAGCAAACGGTAAACCGCATATCGGCCACATACTGACGCGCGCAATAAAGGATATAATCCCGCGCTACCGCACCATGAAGGGCTATGATGTGCTGCGCAAGGCTGGTTGGGATACTCATGGTCTTCCAGTGGAGCTTGAGGTCGAAAAGGCGCTGGGGCTTGACGGCAAGGAGCAGATAGAGGAATATGGCGTAGTTCCGTTTATCAAAAAATGTAAGGAATCCGTTTGGAAGTACAAATCTGAATGGGAACAGATGAGCGACCGCGTGGGCTTCTGGGCCGATATGGAGGATCCATATATCACCTATGAAAATAACTATATCGAATCCGAATGGTGGGCGCTAAAAACGATATACAACAAGGGTCTGCTGTATAAGGGGCATAAAATCGTTCCATACTGCCCTCGCTGCGGCACAGCTTTATCCTCGCACGAGGTAGCGCAGGGCTATAAGGATGTAACCGAGCGCTCTGCCACTGTGCGATTTAAATGTGAGGACGAAAATGCCAGCTTCCTCGCATGGACTACCACGCCCTGGACGCTGCCCAGCAACGTGTGCCTGTGTGTAAACGCCAAGGTAACCTACTGTCATGCCGAAGCTGATGGTGAGGTATTCATACTGGCTAAGGATCTCGTCAGCTCTGTGCTTGGTGAAAACGCGAAGATAATCGATGAATTCCCCGGCACTTCACTCGTCGGGCGCAAATACATACCGCTCTTTGAGTGCACAAAGGGCGCTTGCAACGGCAAAAAGGGCCATTATGTAGTAGCGGATGATTACGTCACCACCACTGAGGGTACCGGTATCGTCCACAACGCCCCCGCGTTCGGTGAGGACGACCGCAGGGTGTGTGCCGCAAACGACATGCCATTTATACAGCTTGTCAACTCCAAGGGTGAGATGTGCGGCGGCACCCCATGGGATGGAACATTTGTCAAAAAAGCGGACGCGCTGATATTACACGATCTTAAGGCTGCCGGGCTGCTGTTTGCAGCGCCCGAGTTCACCCACAGCTATCCATTCTGCTGGCGCTGCGACACCCCGTTGATCTATTACGCCCGCGAGAGCTGGTTCATAAAGATGACCGCCGTTAAAGATCGGCTTGTTGAATACAACCGCCGGATCAATTGGCTGCCCGAAACCATAAAAGAAGGGCGTATGGGCAACTTCCTCGAAAACGTTATCGACTGGGGTATTTCGCGCGAGCGCTATTGGGGTACACCGCTTCCCGTGTGGATGTGCCCTGAGTGCGGTGAAGTGCATGTGGTTGGCAGCATAGCTGAGCTGCGCACTCTCAACCCTAACGTACCTGAGGATATAGAGCTGCACAAGCCGTATGTTGATCCAATAACCTTCCCCTGCAAAAAATGCGGCGGCACGATGAAGCGCGAGCCGGTTGTAATAGACTGCTGGTTTGATTCCGGCTCCATGCCGTTTGCGCAATGGCATTATCCGTTCGAAAATAAAGAGGAGTTTGAAAAGCGCTACCCCGCCAACTTCATAAGCGAGGCGCTGGATCAGACGCGCGGCTGGTTCTATACCCTCTCCGCCATCGCTGCCTGCCTGTTCGAAGATCCCGCGTTTCTCAGTTGCATAGTGCTTGGCCACGTGTGCGATAAAGATGGGCAAAAGATGAGCAAGCACAAGGGCAACGTAGTCGACCCATGGACAGTGCTGGATAAGCAAGGAGCGGACGCGGTGCGCTGGTATTTCTATACAGGCTCAATGCCATGGCTGCCCAGTCGTTTCTCGGATGACGCCGTCAGTGAAAGCCAGCGTAAATTCATGGGAACGCTTTGGAACACCTACGCTTTCTATATCCTATATGCCGAAATAGATCAGTTTGATCCCACGCAGCATACGCTTAAGGCCGAAAATCTCTCCGTCATGGATAAATGGGTGCTTTCCCGCCTTAACACGCTGATTAAAGTCGTTGATGCCCATCTGGATGCACTGCGCATAACCGAAGCTGGTCGTGAGCTTTCCCGCTTTACCGACGATCTTTCCAATTGGTATGTGCGCCGGTGCCGCGAGCGTTACTGGGGCAAGGATATGACGGCCGATAAAGAAGCCGCCTATATGACGCTTTATACTGTGCTTTCCACCATGGCGCGCCTGAGCGCACCGTTTACCCCGTTTATGGCGGATGAGCTATATCAAAATATGGTTCGCAGCGTTGATCGCACCGCACCCGAAAGCGTGCATCTTACGGATTTCCCCGTTGCAAACGAGGCCATGATAGACGCGCAGCTGGAAGCTAATATGGATAAAGTTCTTAGTATCGTTGTGCTTGGGCGCAGCGCCCGCAACACTGCCAACATCAAAAACCGTCAGCCCATAGGCAATATGCTTGTCACAGGAGCGCAGCTTCCGGATATGTATATAAGCATCATAGCGGATGAGCTTAACGTTAAGTCGGTTGGCTTCATCTCCGATGCATCCGAGTTCATTTCATATCGCGTAAAGCCGCAGCTTAAAACGCTGGGGCCCCGCTATGGCAAGATCCTTCCAAAGATAAACGCCTATCTCGCAGGTGACGGCATTGGCGATAAGGTCGTTGCAGCAGTGCGCAGCGGCAATTATGATTTTGAGCTTGATGGCGTGCAGGTTTCGCTTTCTTCAGAGGATGTACTCATCGACACCGCCCAAAAGCCCGGATATGTCACCGAGAGTGAGCGTGACCTTTCGGTTGTGCTCTCCACCCTTCTCACCCCGGAGCTTATTAACGAGGGCTTCGTGCGCGAGCTTGTCAGCAAGGTGCAAACCATGCGCAAGGAGGCGGGCTTTGAAGTAACCGACCATATCTCGCTATCATACAGCGCAAATGAGCGCATAGCGGACATTATGCGGCGCTTTGGTTCCGCTATTGCCGTGGATACGCTTGCCAATGAGATTACGACTGAGCTTGACGGCTATACCAAGGATTGGGATATCAATGGCGAGCCCGTAACGCTGGGCGTTAAGCGCATATAGTGGAGGTATAAATGCCAAATAAAAACAACAAGAAGCCCTTCTCCATTAAAAAGCTGCTTTCCCTAATAGTGGTGGTGGTTGCCGCCGTTGCGTTTTTATACTCACTCGGTATATTCGCTCCTTCAAATACCATTGCCCCCATTACCGCGCAACCAAGCGCATCCATATCCCCCATGCCTTCGGATACAGCGAGTTTGGCACCCGCAGCGCCTCCGGAGGCCGCACCCGAAAGTTCCGCACAGCCGGCGGCAATCGTGGAAGATGGCGCATATACATCCAAACAGGATGTGGCGCTGTACATCCATACCTATGGCTGCCTCCCTGATAACTTTATCACCAAGGCGGAAGCGGAAACTCTTGGGTGGAGCAGCCGCGATGGTAATCTTGATGAGGTTGCGCCCGGCAAAAGCATAGGTGGCAGCCGCTTTGGCAATTATGAAGAGCTGTTGCCAATGGCGAAGGGACGTACCTATTATGAATGTGATATTGGCTATGTAGGCGGTTTCCGCGGCGGGGATCGCATCGTCTATTCAAGTGACGGACTGATTTTTTACACTGCGGACCATTATAAAAGCTTTGAGCAGCTATATTGAGGTAATCTATAATGCAGGTTATTGATTTGAATCTATGTGGCTTTACGGAGCGTAAAGCGCTACACGAATATCTCAGCGATGCGCTGGATCTGCCGCCGTATTATGGTGGTAATCTGGATGCGCTGCACTCTGAGCTTGTCAGCATTACCGAAACCACCGAGCTGCGCGTACGCTATTCGCTGCATCAGGATCTTTTTTCGCACTATATCCTACGCCTGCTGGAGGTGCTCACCGATGCGGCGGAAGAAAACAGCACTTTAAGCATTGTAACCATGCAGTGTGAAAAAAGCGATTTATAATAGGGCTGTATATAGATAAAGCTGCACCCCAATCTGTTGCCAGTATAGTTTTACTCAAGCAAACAGATTGGGGTGCGGTAGCATTTGATAACGTCGCTTCTACCTTAACTTGTTTTATGCCGTGCCGCCTTGCTTTTGCTTATATAAGCTTAGCGTTTTGGCGCTTATTCCAGCTTATCACCAGATAAATCGTCAATATCACGCACAGCGCTTCGCTCATACCGGTTGTGAACCACACGCCCTCACCTCCGAATATCAGTACCAGCGCCGCCATAGATGATATTACAAGGCCTATGCCGCGCAATAGGGATATTGTCATTGATTTTTTTGGCTGTTCTATCGCTGTAAAGAAGCCCGCGCTGCATATATTTACACCTGCAAACAGGAATCCCAGTGAAAATCTGCGTATAGAGTATGCGGTATAATCAAATACCATGCTCGTATCATCCAGCAGCAGCGAGGCTATAAACGGCGCGAACAGCTGGCATATTATAAACGCAACTACTCCGATAATGGCCGCCGTTGTAAGCCCCTTGCGGTAATAGCCGCGGCAGTGCTGCATTTCGCCTTTCCCAAAATAAAGGCTTACCAGCGGCTGCATACCCTGAGTTATTCCTGTAACCAGCATCAGCACCAGCGTGTTTACATATGATATTACTGCAAAGCTTACAAGACCCGGCTCACCTATTTTGGCCAGTATCACACGGTTAAACAACAGCACAGTCAGCCCCAGCGATATTTCACCCGAAAAATCAGCGATTCCCAGCGGGATTATCCGTTTATACACCGATAAGTCCAACTTTTTAAGCAGCGGCTTTATGTTGGTCCGTTTTCCCAGGAAATGGCTTGAAAACAGTATCAGGCTAATCGTCTGCGCTATGCCAGTAGCATAGGCGGCGCCAGCTATCCCCCAGTGAAATATCATAACAAACACATAGTCCAGCACTATGTTTGTAACACAGCAAGAGCACACGCCCACGATTGAAAGCTGCGGGTACCCATCCGTTTTGACCAGCACTTCCAGGCAGTACGATACCATGTAGCATATTGCAAAGCTGCTCACTATGCCCAAGTACTGCTTCACATACTCAAGCGTTTCCTCTGTCGCGCCCAGCATGATCGAAATATCCTCAAGGAATATATGCGTCAAAATACTTACTGCTGTTGCAAGCACAGCCACTAACAGCGTATTCGTAGTCGCTGTTCGGCGCGCCTCCATCAGCTCGCCACGGCCGATATGTATTGCCACCACCGTAGATGTACCCACAGCAAGCAACACCGCAACCGCAAATATGCAGTTTGTGAACGGCATTGATAGGTTTACCGCCGCCAACGCGGCTTCACCCACCCCATGGGCTACGAATATGCCATCTACCATGCTGTAAAGCGAGAATACAAGCATGGAAGCCACCGAAGGCAGCACATACCTTAAAAACTCCCTTGTTCCGTATCTCATCTGAATTTGCTTCATTTTCAAATTTTACTCCGTGGAGCCGGCACGCTCCTCTGCCTGCACGACGGCAGGCCGCTTTGCATCCAGTATGCACCAGACTATTATTGTCGCTATTATTATCATGCCGCCTATTATCGCCCAAAACCCTGGTATCTCCCCGATAAAAATGAACACCCAAACAGGGTTAAGTATTATCTCCACACACCCAACCAGCGAACAGGCCAGCGGAGGACAGCTCTTGAGAGCTTGGCTATAAAGTATATACGGCAACGCCACCTGTAGCGCTCCCATTGCCAACACGCATAGCACTATGCCTGCCGATATCTCCGTTTTAAAGATAAATGCGGCGGGCGCACCAACGATAAATGTGATCGTGGCCCCTATGAGTATTCCCGAAAGCCGTGTGGATTCATCGAATTCCCCTGTCAGCATATACATCAGTGCAAGGAACGCGCCATCTATCAATGCCAGCACATTACCCAGTGTGCCGCCCGGCGTAAGCTCATCCATGAAAAACAACGCTATGCCTGCCACCGTTACAAATACCGCCGCGTAATCCATGCGCATAAACCGCTTTTTAAGCAGCAGCGCAGAAAATACCAGCAAGAATATCGGCGCGGTGTACTGTATGACTATTGCATTTGCCGCAGTAGTAAGCTTGTTTGCCGCAAGGAATAATATGGACGTAACCGCCACTATTGCTCCCACTGTAAGCGAACGACGGCATATAGTTATGCGGCGCTTTGTTACAAGCATATATGCCAGCAATATCATAGCTCCCGCACCGCCTCGCCAGCCTGCAAGCGCGAAGGTGTTCCATGGAACAAGCTTTATTGTGATCCCGGCCGTACTCCAGCAAAGTGCGCACGCAAGTATCAGCAATATTCCTTTGAGCTTCCTATTACATTGCACCCTATCACCCTTCAATCTAAAAATAGTGCTATTTTTAATTGTATAATAATATTATATCGTGAATTATCTTAAAGCACAAATATATACGGATGGAGGGGTAGCACCCCCTCCATCCGCTTCATCTGCGCTTAATCGTTGCGCCTTTTTTTATCGTTTGCCTCAAGTTCTTTCAGCTTATTTACCGGATCCTTTACCTTGGCAAGGAATATCATTGCCGCGATTATATACGGTTTAAATGAAGCCTGCTTATAAAGCGGATCGCGATAACGGTCAAACACGCTGCCAGCAACTTCCCCCGCATCACAGGAAACGCCTGTTATATCTGCCGGCAGGCAATGCAGGTACATCGCCTTGCCATCCTTTGTCAGCTTCATCATCTCCTCGGTGCATTCCCAGTCCTTATGCTTGGCATTCTGTGCAAGCAGACGCTTTTCAAGTGCCTTTATCCCATCGGAATCGCCTTTTGAATAAAGCTCTGTGCGCTCCTCCATTGCCTTAAATGGCGCCCAGCTCTTTGGATACACGATATCCGCATCCTTGAATGCATCCTTCATATCGTTTGTGATCTCAAATTTGCCGCCAAACTCAGCTGCGTTCTTTCTTGCCACATCAACGACCTCGCCCATCACCTCATATCCCTCGGGGTAGGCTAGCGTCACATCCATACCCATACGGGTCATAAGGCCTATAACACCTTGCGGAACCGAAAGAGGTTTGCCGTATGATGGCGAATACGCCCAAGTCATGGCTACCTTTTTGCCCTTAAGGTTTTCCACCCCGCCAAATTCATGGATCAGGTGCAGCGTATCTGCCATGCATTGCGTGGGATGATCTATATCGCACTGCAAATTTACAAGCGTTGGTTTTTGCTCCAGTACGCCATCATTATGTCCACACGTTACAGCATCCGCCACAGCGTGCATATAAGTGTTGCCCTTGCCGATGTACATATCATCGCGTATGCCTATAACATCCGCCATAAACGAGATCATGTTCGCGGTCTCACGCACCGTTTCTCCGTGGGCTATCTGGCTTTTTCCCTCGTCAAGATCCTGTACCTCAAGGCCAAGCAGGTTGCATGCGGAAGCGAATGAAAACCTGGTGCGGGTGGAGTTATCGCGGAAAAGGCTAACGCCCAGGCCGCTATCGAATATCTTAGATGAGATATTGTTTTCGCGCAGATGGCGCAGCGCATCGGCCACGGTAAATACCGCCTCAAGCTCGTCCCGGCTCTTTTCCCATGTAAGGAAAAAATCTCCCTCATACATATCTTTAAAATTCAGTTTGCTCAGTTTATCAGTAAATTGTTTTACGTCGCTCATATACCCTCCAAATATTTTTGATTATCCGTACCTGTTTAGCCCCGTATCGGCATTATTTCACATATAGCTTGGGCATTGCGGCATAGATTGCTGCGCACTTCACCAGATCCGCCTTCCATGTCTTTTCGTTGGGGGCATGCGCCTCCTCCTCCTTGCCAGGCCCCAGGCCAATGCAAGGGATACCGAATCTGCCCATTATTGATACGCCGTTTGTTGAGAATGTCCATTTATCCACCTTAGGTTCGCCATACATGCCCCTAAATGACTCAACCATTGCAAGGCACGCCGGATGCTCCTGCGGAATCACCCATGTTGGAAAATAGCACTCTGTTTTATATACTTCGCCCGTCCATGCTGGACGATCGTAGTTGTACATTGTTACCTCAGCATTGTATTTTTTAACGCTGGGCAGCGCCTTGATTTCGTCTATCGATGTAATGTCATTCTCGCCCACTGTAAGGCGGCGGTCTATTGATATTGCAGCCATGTCCGCCACCGCGCAGCGGCTTGGGCTGTTGTAGAACGACTGCGACACAGTCATAGTCCCCTTTCCAAGGAACGGGTCATAGGCCAGGTGATTATTAAGCTCCTTCACCTCGTTTATTATCTCGGCCATCTTATATATGGCGTTATCACCGCGCTCAGGCGCTGATCCATGGCAGGAGATGCCCTTTACTTCAACACGTATCTCCATGCGCCCACGGTGTCCACGGTAGATATTGCCGTTGGTCGGCTCCGTTATTACCACAAACTCAGGACGGATACCGCTCTTGTTGATTATATACTGCCAGCACATGCCGTCGCAGTCCTCCTCCTGCACAGTACCCGTCACAAGTATTGTGGTGTCCTGTGGGATCAGATCCATATCCTTCATTATGCGCGCGCCGTATATCGCTGAAACTATGCCTCCAAGCTGATCCGATGCACCGCGGCCGCCTATCTGCGTATCGGTCTCATAGCCTTCATATGGGTCAAATTTCCAATTGCACATTTCGCCCAGACCCACTGTGTCTATATGCGCGTCATAGGCGATTATACGCTTACCGGTGCCCATATAACCCAGCACATTGCCCAGTCCGTCGATCTCAACCTTGTCAAAGCCTACGTCCTTCATTTCAGCAGCGATACGGTGTATAACGCCCTCCTCGCCGCAGCTCTCCCCCGGTATCCTGATAAGCTCGCGCAGGAATTTTGTCATTTGCGGCAAATAATTCTCGGATGCTTTTTTTACCTGATTGAAGTCCATGTTAGTGCCTTCCTTTCCAGCTTGAATTTATTGTTGTTGATTGTTTGTATCCAAATACGAATACAGCGTATATTTACTTATCCCGAAATATTTCGCTATTCTGTCTCCACTTTTTGTTATAAGCATTGCGCCTGCATCGTTCAAAAAGCCTATTGCGCGCACCTTATCGTCCTTGCTCATCATAGCTACCGGTTTGCCTATCAGCTGCACCGACTGACTCAAAAGATCATCCAGCAGCTCGTTCACGTTGGTAGGTATACGCTCCGGCTCATCGCTTAGCCCGTTTTGCACAAGCGAATTTATAACGGATTGCGTCATCATAAGATCAGTAAGATCATAGTTTATCGAAAATATGCCCACCGCTTTTCCTGTTTCATCCTTGATATACACGGTACTTGATCGAAGTATACGGCCATCCGCCGTTTTAGTGAGATAATTATAATGGTCGTTAAGCTCGCCGCTCTTGGCCTTCATTGCCTCCAGCACTATATGGGATGGACCCATGCCTACCTTGCGGTTTGACACATGCCCATTCTCAATGGCTGCTATTGTTTTTTCAGGATCACCAGTGGTAAGATCGTGAACTACCACCTCGCAGTTTGCGCCAAACTGGCAGGATACCGCCTTTGAAAGGCGCCCAAGCATATCGAGCATATCCCTTTGCATTTACTCCACCACCCTTCACACGTTTGTACATACTGCGCTTTTCAATATAAATATACCATAACCACAGAGATTTTCAATACCAAAACTAAATAATATTTATGTATCCTTAAAAATTTTGTCCAGTTTTCACTTGTAAAAAATTATTGTATTTGATAAAATAAGTACACCTAACTTAATTGCATATCAGGAAGCTGTAAGGAAGTGCTTTGCGCGCGGGCTGAAACAACGTGTTTAAGTTATGCGCGTTTTTTGTTTTCCCTGTATATGCGACCATCGGCGGCCTCCCGCCGCCCGTACATGCATATCTATAGCTTTATTAAGGAGGAAATAAACAATGTATCTAATTGCGAACGGAAAGGTTATCACGCGCGACAGCGCCATGCCATATATGGCCGATGGCGGCGTTGCGGTAGACGGAACAAAGATAATCGAGATTGACAAAACGCATACGCTTAGGGCCAAATACCCAGATGCGGAATTCATCGATGCGCATGGCGGCGTTATTATGCCTGCGTTCATCAATGCACACTCGCACATATACAGCGCTCTGGCGCGCGGCCTTGCCATCAAGGGCAACAACCCCACCAACTTTTTCGAGGTACTGGATGGCACTTGGTGGAAGATCGACCGCAGCCTCACGCTTGAGGGTACGCGGCGCAGCGCATACACCACATATATCGACAGCATCAAAACCGGCTGCACCACCGTATTTGATCATCATGCAAGCTATTGTGAGATAGCTGGTACTCTGTTTGCCATAGAGGATGTGGCGAAGGAGCTTGGAATACGAAGTGTGCTCTGCTATGAGGTCAGCGATCGCGATGGGCAGCAAAAATGCAATGCAGCCATCAAAGAAAATGTTGATTTCATCCGCCATTGCAGGCAGCAGAACGACCCAATGATAAAAGCAATGTTCGGCGCCCATGCGTTGTTCACCATGTCCGATAGCACATTTGAAAGGTGTGTTGATGAGAATAACGGCATGACCGGCTTCCATATCCATGTGGCCGAGGGCATGAACGACGTATATGATTCGCTTCAAAATTACGGCATGCGCCCGATCAACCGGCTGCTCAATTGTGGTATTCTTGGCCCCAAAACGCTGCTCGGCCATTGTATACATGTTAATTCAGCCGAAATGGACATCATAAAAGAAACCGATACGATGGTAGTCAACAACCCCCAGTCAAACATGGGCAATGCGGTGGGTTGCGCCCCCGTGCTGCAGATGTATAAAAAAGGTATTCTCATAGGGCTTGGCACGGATGCGTATACATTCGACATGACCGAAAGCCTTAAGGCCGCCCTTACCATCCAGCGTCACAATGCCTGTATGCCAAACGTTGGCTGGTGTGAGGTAACCGACATGCTGTTTAAAAACAACCGCGAGATATGCGCACGCTATTTTGACACGCCTTTGGGTATACTCCGTGCAGGCGCGGCCGCCGACATTATCGTAATGGACTATAAGCCGTTTACGCCATTTAGCGCGGATAATATCGATGGCCATATCCTCTTTGGCATGACCGGCCGCCAGTGCGAAACCACCATGGCAAACGGCAGACTGCTTATGAAAGATCGGCAGCTTATCGGTATTGACGAAGCCGCAATTAATGCAAAAACGCTAGAGATTTCCACAGCGCTGTGGAATAAGCTCAATAAATAAGGAGGCAGCAGCATGAGTGAAAGAATGACGCCTATACCCTTTGCCAAGCTTATCGGCTGGCTGAGTACCGAACACAAAAAGTCAGGCTCCGCCTTTGGCGTAAGCAGCCCATATCAGCTCAAGGATACGAAAAAAGTACTGCCACTATTTGGCGAACATATTGAAATGCCATTTGGTCCGGCCGCCGGTCCAAATACGCAGCTTGCGCAGAATATCATTGCGGCATATTTTGCCGGCGCACGCTTTTTTGAGCTTAAAACTGTGCAAAAGATGGACGGCGCCGAGCTTGCCGCCTGCATCGGGAGACCCTGCATATTGGCCGAGGATGAAGGATATAACTGTGAATGGTCCACCGAACTCACAGTGCCGCAGGCATTTGAAGAATACGTCAAGGCATGGATCACGCTCAAGCTTATCAGCAAGAGATGGCATCTTGGCCGCCCCGATGGTTTCATGTTCAACATGTCAGTAGGTTATGACCTTGCCGGGATAAAAACCGAAAAACTCAATACCTTTATAGACGGCATGGTTGACGCATCATCGAGTGCCATATGGAACGAATGCATCCAGTCCGCCGCAGCGCTGTTTCCCGAGGATGCGGACTACATTAGATCAATTTGCCCCAACATATGCACCGGCGTAACCGTATCAACTCTGCACGGGTGTCCGCCACAGGAGATAGAGGCGATTGCAAGCTATTTGATAGCTGAAAAGCACCTTAATACCTTCGTCAAATGCAACCCTACCATATTGGGTTATGAATTTGCGCGCAAAACGCTGGATGCTATGGGCTATGACTATATCAGCTTTGACGAACATCATTTCAATGAAGATCTGCAATATGATGATGCTATACCTATGTTCCGCCGTCTGAGTGCGTTAGCTCGCGCGAACGGTCTTGAATTCGGCTTGAAGCTTTCAAACACATTCCCCGTGGATGTAGCGGCGCATGAATTACCCAGCACAGAGATGTATATGTCCGGCAAGGCGCTCTACCCGCTTACCATAGAGATGGCTGCGCGCATATCTATGGAGTTTAGCGGCGCGCTTCGCCTGTCCTACTCAGGCGGCGCTGACTATTTCAACATAAAAAAGCTGTTTGAAGCCGGTATATGGCCCATCACCGTAGCAACCACCATATTAAAGCCCGGTGGCTACAACCGCTTTGTTCAACTTGCAGAGCTGTTTGAAATCACAGCATACAGGTCGTTTTCCGGCGTGGATTCTGCTGCCGTAGCCGCGCTCAGCGCGGATGCACGCACGGACTGCCATCATCTTAAAGCTGTCAAGCCACTGCCACGGCGCAAGCTTTGGAGTAAGGTTCCTCTAATTGATTGCTTCACCGCCCCATGCATGGGCGGCTGCCCTATAGAACAGGATATCCCTGAATACATCAGATTGTGCGGCAATGGAGAATACGAAAAAGCTCTGCGTCTAATCACAGAAAAAAATCCGCTTCCATTCATCACCGGCACTATCTGCGCGCATCACTGCATGGATAAATGCACCCGCAACTTCTACGAATCCCCAGTTAATATCCGCGATACCAAGCTTATTGCCGCAGAGCGCGGCTATAGTGCGCTGATATCCTCAATCTCTGCGCCGAGCGCAAAGCCAGCTCCCAAAACCGCTATAATCGGCGGAGGACCCGCCGGACTGGCGGCGGCGTATTTTCTTGCGCGTGCAGGCTACCCTGTTACCGTGTTTGAAAAGCAAGCGCGACTTGGCGGCATCGTGCGCAGCGTGATACCCGAATTCCGTATAAGCCATGCCGCAATCGATAAGGATGTGGCACTCGTTGAGCGCATGGGCGCCAAATTCGTGCTTGGTAATGAAGCCCCTAACCTCGAGGAACTGCGCGCGCAGGGCTATATATATACTCTGCTTGCCATTGGCGCAGGAGCGCGTGGACATCTGGATATTCCAGGCAATGTGATGAACGTTATTGATTTTTTGTATGCTGCAAAGAACGAGCCGGATTCCCTTAGACTTGGCAAGAATATAGCCATAATCGGCGGCGGCAATACCGCAATGGATGCGGCGCGCACGGCTAAGCGTATAAAGGGCGTGGATAGGGTATCCCTGGTATACCGCCGCACCAAAAAGTATATGCCCGCCGATGCGGAGGAATTAGAGCTTGCAATGCATGACGGCGTTGAATTGTGCGAGCTGCTATCCCCTGTATCTCATGAGAATGGGATTTTACTATGCAAGCGCATGGCACTTGGCGAACCGGATGCTTCCGGCCGCCGTTCCCCTGTTGAAACTGATGAAACGGTGCGCATACCTGCAAACATCGTTATAGCCGCCGTTGGTGAAAAGCCGGATGCACAGGTGTTTGCCAAATACGGCATAACGCTTGACGAAAAAGGCCGCGCCAAGCAGCGCTATGGCAACGTGTTTGTAGCTGGAGATGCGCTACGCGGGCCGGCAACAGTAGTTGAAGCAATAGCGGATTCCTCCGCATTTGCCGAGGCGATAATAGGCGAAATCCACGCGTATGCAATCCCTGCCCAAGCGCAAGCTGACTATTCGGCAGCGCTTGCCAAAAAGGGTGCGCTCAACTCCCCCTGCAAATGCGAGGCTGAACGCTGCCTTTCCTGCAATACAGTATGCGAGTGCTGCGTATCCGTCTGCCCTAATCGCGCAAATATCGCAATCGCTGTTCCTGGTAAAAAGATGCGGCAAATACTGCATATCGACTATATGTGCAACGAATGCGGCAACTGTATGAGCTTTTGCCCATACGACAGCGCGCCATACAAGGATAAATTCACATATTTTGCAAACGAGCGCGACTTTAACGACAGCACAAACAACGGCTTTATGCTGCTTGATCGCACTGTTCCCATTGTAAAGGTGCGTTTGGGCGGCGAAACTGCCGAATATAACTTGGCACAGTCCAATTCGCTGGACAAGGATATTGAGTGTATCATCCTCACCGTACTCAATGATTACCCTTATGTGATCTGAATATTTTCGGAGGTGTAAAAATGGCAACGTTCCTGGTAAACGGTTGTAACGTAACAGTAGCTGAAAATATAAAACTGATCCATTATCTGCGCGATACGCTGCGTCTCACCTCTGTAAAAAACGGCTGCGGTGAAGGCGCATGCGGCACATGCACCGTGCTGATAGACGGTAAAGCGGTCAAAGCCTGTGTGCAGCAAACCGACCGGCTTGAGGGCAAACACATAATCACTGTTGAGGGGCTTTCGCCCCGCGAGCGTGAGGTATATTCCTATGCCTTTACCGAGTCCGGCGCGGTTCAGTGCGGTTTTTGCATCCCAGGTATGGTCATATGCGCCAAAGCGCTGCTTGACGTTAACCCTTCGCCTACGTGCGAACAGGTTAAGGACGCAATAAAGAACAACATCTGCCGCTGCACCGGCTATAAAAAAATTGAGCAGGCGATCCTGTTGGCAGGCAAGCTGCTGCGCGAATGCACCCCTGTACCAATTGTAGAGTGCAGTGGGCTTGTAGGCAGCAATATGCACCGTGTGGACGCAGCAGGCAAGGTGCTTGGCACGCTCAAATACGCCGACGACCTATATTTTGACGGTATGCTGTATGGTTCTGCGCTGCTGAGCCGCTATCCTCGCGCGCGCGTGCTCTCAATAGATACATCAAAAGCCAGTGCGCTGCCCGGCATTATAGCGGTTATTACCGCAGATGATATCCCAGGTATGCAAAAGATTGGCCACCTCAAAAAAGATCAGTATGTGCTTATCCCCGTGGGCAGGATCACCCACTACCTTGGCGATGCAATAGCGCTGGTTGCAGGCGAATCCCGCGATGCGGTTGAACAGGCAAAGGCGCTTATAGATGTTGCCTATGAGGAGCTAACGCCCATAACATGCCCCGCTGAAGCGCTTTTAGACGGTGCGCCGCTTGTGCATGAAGATGGAAATCTGATGGTAACGGAGCGACTTGTGCGCGGAAATGCCGACGAAAAAATCAAAAACAGCAAATACGCCGTTACCAATCACTATAGCACGCCATTCACCGAACATGCGTTTATGGAAACCGAATGCGCTGTTGCGCTGCCTGAAAGTGATGGGATTCGCATATACTCCGGAGATCAGGGAATATATCAAACGCGCCACGAGTGTGCTGATATGCTGGCGCTGCCACAAAACAAGGTGCGCGTTACGGCCATGATGGTTGGTGGCGGCTTCGGCGGCAAGGAGGATATGAGCGTTCAGCATCATGCGGCGCTGCTTGCATATCACACAAAGCGACCCGTGAAGGTAATGCTAAGCCGCGCAGAAAGCATACTTGTACACCCTAAACGACATCCCATGGAGATTACCATCACCACCGCCTGCGATGAATCCGGCCATCTCACCGCCATGAAAGCATTGATTATATCCGATACCGGCGCATATGCCAGCCTTGGCGTGCCTGTTTTGCAAAGAGCCTGCACACATGCCGCCGGCCCATACAACTATCAGGATGTAGATATCGTCGGTAAGGCGCTCTATACCAACAATCCACCCGCTGGCGCATTCCGCGGTTTTGGCGTTACGCAGAGCTGCTTCGCCACCGAATGCAATATAAATCAGCTTGCGGCGCTTGCAGGATTAACCCCGTTTGAAATTCGCTACATCAACGCTATCCGTCCCGGGCAGATTCTGCCCAATGGGCAGAAAGCCGACGCATCAACGGCGCTTGTTGAAACCTTAGATGCGCTACGCCCCGAATATGAGGCGCATCCCGACGCAGGCATTGCCTGCGCCATGAAAAATACCGGCTTCGGTGTTGGCGTACCTGATACCGGTCGCTGCCGAATAGCGGTAATGGGTGGCAAACTGCATATCTATTCAAGCGCGGCCTGTATAGGTCAGGGAGTTGGCACCGTACTCGTCCAGATGGTATGCGAAACAACCGGGATTTCACCTGCAAACGTAATATACGAAATACCCGATACCGATTTAGCTCCTGATTCCGGCAATACCTCCGCCTCGCGTCAAACGGTACACGCAGGCGAGGCTGCTGTGAGGGCGGCGTCAGATCTGGCTCAGGCGCTTCGTATAGCAGGCAATATCTCCGCGCTGGAAGGAAGAGAATTTAATGGCGAATACAGCAGTATAACGGATGAAATGGGCAGCAGCAAGCCCAACCCCGTCAGCCATGTATCCTATGGATATGCCACTCAGCTCGTAATACTTGATGAAGCCGGCAAGATTGATAAGGTGGTTGCCGCACACGATGTTGGCCGCGCCATTAACCCAACTGCACTAACAGGGCAGATAGAAGGCGGCGTTGTTATGAGCCTTGGCTATGCGCTTACAGAGAATTATCCAATCACTCGCTGCCGTCCCACCGCCAAACTTGGTACTCTCGGCCTATTCAGGGCGCCCGCCGTGCCGCAGATAGAAACCATCATTATCGAAAAAAGCAGCGCGCAGCTTGCGTATGGCGCAAAGGGCGTTGGTGAAATCTGTTGTATACCAACCCCGCCAGCCATACAGCTAGCCTATTTCAATCGCGATGGTATATTCCGCACAAAGCTTCCCTTGCAAAACACACCATACTCGAAATAACACTATTCCAAACAAAAAAATAAAAGAGCCTCCATTGTGAGGCTCTTTTCGTGCTTGTGGTTACCTTTTCAGGTTGGGTCAGTCAACCTTTACTCGTTGATTATGTGTTGTATTTTTTTATGCGCGAACCTTTCGCACTATCACGGCAGCACCCGCAAGTATGGATATTGCAATCATAACAAGGCCAACCACATTGTTGTCGCCTGTATCGGGCACGGCAGTACCGGGCTTGCCTGGAACTACAAGGCTGGAGTTGTATGCATAGAATGTACCGGTAGCCGACACCTGGGTGTATGAACCGGCCAGCGCCTCAAACCCTCTGTCATTTAGCACGCCAAATGATCCGCTGGTCATGCTGAAGCCAAGTGCGCCCATTATACCGTCAAATGCCTTTTTGAGCGCAGAGTAGTTGCTATCGGATGGATATATCCAAGATGCATTATTCTGATCCTGGAATGCCACCACGCCGTTCATTATGGCAACGGTGTAGTTGTTGTCTGAGCTATCCCTGAAATATACGCCATTAACTGGATAGTTTTCATTCTTGTCCGCAGCGCCGCAGGCGAAGATAACGCAGTTGCTCTTGTCATCCGTCACGCGATAGCCTTCTGTGGCTGTGGAAAGTACGGACAGTGCCGAATAAGCATCACGCTTTACGTTATAGTCCTTGCCGCCCTTGGTGATTGTAAGACCATTACCAGCTATTTCGCTGCCCATATCCGCCTTGGAATATGTGGCGCTAACCTTAACATCCTTTGTCTCCATAGCGCTAAACTGGAAGAAGTAGGAGTAGGTCACACTCTTAGAGCCTGTTTTTGAAAATCCGGTAGCTTCGGTAGTCCATACGTTATCGCCCTGATCACCGAAATCATTCATATGGCCCTCGCCGCTGCTCGTCACATCAGTAGATCCCATAAACTGGGATATGAATCTCACCGGGAAATCCTTATAATCTCCGGCGTTAACAAGCTTGAGATTAAGTACATCTGTCTTTGGGTTAAAGTTTGCGGGTAGTGTCAGAGTAACTTTTGCACCCAGCTTATGACCTTTAAGAATGCCTACTGTCGTGGGATGCTTGGTAAATGTTGGATTGCCGGCGTCATCCGCGCTAGCGTCATACAGGTTAATGGCCACCTTCACGTCGCTGGGCTTTGTCCCAACGTTTGAGGGAAAGCCTATGCTTGCAAAGGCGGTTGCACCAATTGCGAATACCATTACGGATGCGAGCACGATAGCTAATATTTTTTTCATTTTAATGTCCCCTTTCATGGTTCATCTTTTTTTGAGGTCTGGAACTGCATTTTCTGCAAGTGCACCGGAATTCTTCCCGGCAGTGACAGCATTAGGATGTTATCCCGTTCGCCGCCATGGGGCAGGACCCACTTAGCACGTAATCATCCTGCACCTTGCGCTTATGGATGTCAAGCGAGTTCAAGCGGGCTTAACAATCTGTTCTTAGCTTGATGAATCAAGTGTAAATTATTCGTGTTTTGTTCGGAATTCATGGATAGTTTGCAACTTTTTTCCTTTTCCAGGCGTTATAATGAAATGGTATGATATTATCATGATTCGGAGGTAACAGCATCAGAATGGAAACCTACCCTGTAATACAGATGCGCAACGTAAAGAAGATATACACCGTAGGCAGTGTAGATATTAACGCGCTGCGCGGAGTGGATCTTACCATTAATAACGGTGAACTATGCTGCATAGTCGGCCGTTCCGGTTCTGGTAAATCCACAATGCTCAACGTGCTTGCAGGCCTTGAGCCCGCGTCTAGCGGTGAGATAGTTATAACAAAAAAACATCTTGAGCGCATGACGCAAAGTGAGCTTATCCTGTTTAGGCAAAAACACGTTGGGTTCATATTTCAATCCTTTAACCTAATGCCCTATTATACCGCAATTGAGAACGTTGCCTTTCCGCTCTCCTTTCGCGGGATAACACCTTCTAAGCGCAATGCCATGGCTAAGAAGATGCTCACCACCATGGGACTCGGAACCCATCTTGATCACAAGCCCACACAGCTATCAGGCGGCCAGCAGCAGCGTGTTGGCATAGCGCGTGCGCTGGTGACCAATCCCGATATCGTCTTTGCGGACGAACCTACAGGCAACCTTGACTCCAATACATCCGATGATATAATGCGTACCATATGCGAAACCATGCGTAAAAACGGAAAAACTCTTATAATGGTAACACATGATCCCAATATGGCCGCATTTGCCGACAAGGTAATCAACCTGCTGGACGGCAGGATAACCGATATTAAATCCAAATAACACTTGGGGAGAACTATTATTTATGAACACTATCAAGCGTGCAATTGCAATATTACTGAGCGCAGTGATGATGCTGGGGGTATGCTCTGCCGCGTTTGCAGCAGAAACGAGCGGTGTAACTATCAAACCATCCGCTACTGTTTTTATCGAGGGTGACGGCGATGTTGAGATAGGTTTTGACATCACAAACAACACCGCCGGTAACCTTACCCTGGTAAGGGCCGCTACGCGTAACGGCGTCATTGAATCCATTGGCGCTGTTCCCAAAACTGACATTACTCCAAACGGAGGAACAGCCAAGGTCACTTTTTTTGTTAAAGTAGATGCCACCGCTGAAGCCGGCAACAAGGCCAATCAGCAGCTGACCTTATACTTTTTGGATTCCACAGGCGCCGAACAATATAAGTATACCGAAAAATTCACCATATACAAAAGCTCCACCCCTGCCAATCCTGACGGCGGTGGCGGCACTGGTGGCGGCGGTGCAACGGCGAACGCCGGTAGCGTCGTGCGTGTAAGCCGCACTGGCGAGGATGGCAAAACGGTCCCGGCCCCATCGGGCGATTATGGCAATAATATACGCATAAGGCTGCCGCTTACCTGCGATAACTGGTGGATAAGCAACCTTGTGGTTACCCCTATTATTACCACCGACCTTAATACCTTTCCGTTCGATATAAGCCTTACGGACTACACACTTACTTACCCAAGCTCTATTGGCTCAGGCGAGGTTGTGGAGTTCAATTATGACCTGACGCTTAGCAAAAAAGTAACGGCCGGCACTAAGAAGGTTGACTTCCTCGTTGTATACACGGATAACCTTGGCGTAGTTAAAAACACCACGCTAAGCATATTCGTTAATGTCAAAAAAGGCGTTACCGGTGAAGCCGGCGCCGACGGTGCAGTATCTACCCCGCGCCTTATAATCCAATCCTACTCCATCGATAAGGAAAAGATATACGCAGGCGATACCTTTACCGTTACCTTCAATATTATCAATACCTCCTCCGCTGAAAATGTGCAGAATATTCAGATGAGGATAACCGACGCGGCCAATGTACTGCTGCCCGCCAATAACGGCTCCAACACCGTGTATATCAATAAAATAGCAAAGGGCGAAACACATACCGAAAAGCTATCACTTCAAACTGCGCCTGATATCGAGTCCAAGGCGTACACGTTGAATATTGCTTTCGCCTATGAAGGCTCGTCCAGCGTTAAGCCTTTTACGGGTGAAGAAACCGTAACATTACCCATAGTCCAGAAAATCCGCATCAAAACGGATGCTCCTACCGTATATGACGAGCCTTGGGTTGGTCAGCCTGCTGCCATGGCCTGCGCCTTGTATAATCTTGGCAAGTCCACTATCAACAACTGCATGGTTACCATTGAGGGTGAAGGCGTATCAATGGAGGAAGCGTACTTTGGCGGCAACGTAACCTCAGGCGGTACTATGCGCGCTGACTTCAACGTAATACCATCCGTAGCCGGCGAAGTAAAAGCCAACGTGGTGATAACCTACGAGGATTCATATGGCGAGCAATTCACTGAAAAACTTCCGTTCACCATGAATGTTCAAGAGCAGATGCCGATGGATCCAATGGATCCCGCTTTGATGCAGCCAGAAGAACCTGTTAAAAAGGGCTTCCCATTGTGGCTGTGGTTCATAATCGGGCCGCTGGTTCCCGCACTTGCAGTTGCTGCCGTTATATTAATTAAGCGCAAACGCGCAAAAGAACTTGAGGATGTTGATCTATGAGATTTTCCGATATGCTGCGGACGGCGTTCATGAACCTCTGGCGCCGCAAACTGCGCGCATTCCTTACCGTGCTCGGCATGGTTATAGGTGTTGCCAGTATAGTGGTCATGGTATCGCTTGGCCTTGGCATACAGGAAGCGACCATACAGAGCTTCGCCGGAACAGGCAGCCTTACCACAATAACGGTAAACACCTACCGTCAAACTGAGGTCCCAGGCAATGGCGGCATGATGTATGCATCCTCTACTGAGGATAAATCCATCAAGCTCAACAAAAAGAGCGTGGATGATATAAAGAAAATACCCGGCGTAACCGCGGTTATGCCTACCATCAGCATGTGGGGGGGTATGCTCAAGAGCGGCCAATATGTTACTGACCTTAGTGTACTTGGGTTGGATATGCAGGTGGCTGATCAGTTCGGCGTAAAACTTCAAGAGGGCAAGTTGCCAACCTCTACTGGTGGAAATACCATTGAGCTTGTGCTTGGTAACTCTACGCTGCAAAACTTCTATAATCCTTCAAACTATCAATCAGCCATTGACCGTGAAGGCAACCCCAAAATCAAGATGAATTCCCGTTTTCAGATGACGTTTGATCAAACTAATATCTATGGTGGCGATGCCCACGACACAAAGGGCAATATGATAAGTCACGGTAAATTCTACAAGGTGCGCCCCACTGGCATTGTCAGCGATGAGTCCAACGATTTTTCATGGTATATACTTATGGATATTGATGTGCTCAAAAAGCTTGCCAAGGATAATAAAGAATATCTGTACGGTATTGACACATCAAAATATACCCAAATATATGTCAAGTGTGCCGATATAGACAGCGTAAAGAGCGTGCGCACGCAGATAACCGAGCTTGGCTATGGCACAAGCAGCGTCCAGGATGCGGTGGAGATGGCGCAAAAAAGCACTGAACGCATACGCTATCTGCTTGGCGCAATAGGCGGCGTGGCCCTGCTTGTTGCAGCCATAGGCATTATGAATACAATGATGATGAGCATCTATGAGCGCACCAAGGAGATTGGGATAATCAAGGTGCTTGGCTGCCCAATGGGCAACATAGTAGGCCTGTTTTTAACCGAAGCGGCTTACATCGGCCTGTTTGGTGGCGCAATGGGGCTTGGCGTAAGCTATGGCATAAGTCTGCTGCTAAATGTGCTGCTTAAAGACTCAGGAATGATGAGCGTAATACCGCTGTATCTCGCCTTGGGCGCTGTACTATTCTCAATTGTGGTGGCAATGGTCAGCGGACTTTATCCGGCGCTGCGCGCAATGAAGCTTAGTCCGCTTAACGCAATAAGAAACGAATAACTATAACAAACAAAAACGCCCCTTTCGGGGCGTTTTTATTTGTCGCTTATTAAAGATATTAGCTGCCTAAGTAGGCTGCCTTAACGCGCGGATCGCGAGCAAGATCATGTGCTGGGCCTTCGATTGTTATACTGCCCGTTTCAAGCACGTAGGCGCGATCAGCTATTTTCAGCGCCATGTATGCGTTCTGCTCAACTAGCAGCACGGTTTTGCCCGTATCGTGCAAGTTCTGTATTACCTTGAATATATCCTCAACGATCATTGGTGCAAGACCCATTGAAGGTTCATCCAACACCACCAGCTCACCGCCGGTGATTATAGCACGACCCACAGCAAGCATCTGCTGCTCGCCGCCTGAAAGCGTAAGCGCGGATTGTGAAAGACGTCTCTTAAGCACAGGGAACAGTTCATAAACGGTTTCAAAATCCTTCTTAACATTGGCGTGATCCTTGCGCAGGTTTGCAGCCATCTTAAGATTTTCATGAACTGTGAGGTTGGTAAATATCCTGCGGCCCTCCGGCACATGGGTAATGCCCAATGAAACGATCTTATGGGGCTGAGTTTTGGATATTTCCTCACCCTTGAACTTTATGCTGCCGCTCCCAACCTTTTCAAGGCCAGTAATCGCGCGCAGCGTAGTGGACTTTCCTGCGCCGTTGGAACCGATAAGCGTTACGATTTCGCCTTCATCCACATAGAAGCTTATACCGTCCACGGCCTTTATAGCACCGTAGCTTACATGCAGATCATTAACTTCAAGCATCCTCATCGACGATTCCACCTCCCAAATAGGCTTCAATGACCTTCGGATCATTTTTGACGCGCTCAGGAATTCCCTCGCTTATCGTAACGCCGAAGTCAATGACTTTAATGTATTCAGCAACAGCCATAACAAGGTTCATATGGTGCTCTATAACAAGCACTGTTTTACCCAGCTCGTCACGTACGCGTTTGATCAGGCCGATTACCTCCTCCGTCTCAGACGGATTCATGCCGGCGGCCGGCTCATCCAGCAGCAGTATCTTGGGGCCTGTCGCAAGTGCGCGCACGATTTCCAACCTGCGCTGCTCGCCATATGGCAGGTTGTTAGCGAATACGTCCTTTTTGTCCGCCAGACCAAACATATCCAACAATACCATGGATTCATCTGTTATGCGCTTCTCCTCTTTCCAATAGCCGGGGCCGCGTATAAGCATCTTGAAGAAGCCATAATTTGTTTTGAACGTGTGCGCCATCTTAACGTTATCCAGCACTGTAGACTGGTTAAACAGACGGATGTTCTGGAAGGTTCTCGCAAGGCCAACCTCTGTGAACTGATGAGGCTTGCAGCCTGTCATCGCCTTGCCATTTACATATACCACACCCTCAGTGGGTTGGTATATACCGGTCAGCATATTAAATACGGTGGTTTTACCTGCGCCGTTAGGTCCAATAATTGCGCACAGATCCTTTTCATGCAGCTCAAGGTTGAAATCATCAACTGCGCGCAGACCGCCGAATTGTATGCTGATGTGATCTGCCTTTAATACAGGTTCGCTCATTGCGGCACCTCCTTAGTATCAACATCAGGCTTGGTATTGTTCTTTTTCCTCTTAAACATATCAAACATATTGGAGAAACCAACGTTCTTTATGCCGCCAATATGCATCTTGAGGAATGCAAATTCCTTTCCGCCGAAAAGTCCCATAGGACGGAACAGTATGATCAAAACGAGCAATCCGCCGTATATAACCAGACGCCAGCCCGCCATAAAGCGCAGAATCTCCGGAAGAGCAGTCAGTACAAGTCCGCCGAGGATTGAACCGCTTATGCTTCCAACGCCGCCTGCATACAAGTACACAAGGAAGTCAGTGGACTTCATATAGCTGAACACATCCGGGTGTAGATAGCACAACACATGCGCATACATGCTGCCGGCAATACCTGCAAGGAACGCAGAAAGCACGAATGCGACTACCTTATACTTTGATGTATTTATGCCTATCGTGGTTGCAGCAATTTCGTTATCACGCACCGCCATACACGCACGACCGAACTTTGAATCTATAAAGTTACGGCATATGTATATAGCCAGTATCATAAATGCAAACACCCAGAACAGGTTTGCAAGACCCGGCACGCCGTACAGACCGCGTGAAGCACCAACAAACGGTGTGATACGTATAAGTGAACGTATCAGCTCACCAAAGCCCAGCGTTACTATCGCAAGATAGTCACCTCTGAGGCGCAAGGTAGGCATTCCTATCACGAAGCCGAAGCCGGCTGCCACAAGGCCGCCTGCCATCGTACCTATCAGCAGCATTACTACCTGCATAACCGGGTTCATCGCGCCGGCGTCAAATAGTACCTTAGTAAATATGGCCGCAACATACGCGCCTATTGCCATAAAGCCGGCGTGGCCGATTGAGTTCTGTCCAGTAATGCCGTTAACAAGGTTAAGCGCAACCGTCATTATTATATTGATACCGGCAAGCATTAATATCTGGATGATATAGTTGTTCAACACACCCAGCTTATGCAGCGTATTCACTACAATAAATATCAGTGGGATGATGATAATTTCTGAATTTTTACGAAGCCATTTCATTCTCATCACCTCTTACACTTTCTCTATCATGGGCTTGCCAAGCAGACCTTCTGGTTTAATGAGAAGGATCAGCACGAGCACGACAAACGAGAAGCCGTACGCAAGCTCAGAATACACCGAAGAGATAAGTATCTCAATAACACCCATTATGAACCCGCCAAGCATAGCGCCACGTATATCGCCTATACCTCCAACTACGGCAGCGATAAACGCCTTGTTGCCAAGGGTAGAGCCCATCGTAACCATAAGTATTGGATAGCTGGTTGCATAGAATGCACCGCTTATAGCCGCCAGACCTGCACCGATAAAGAATGTTGCTGATATGACGGAGTTGATATTGACGCCCATCAAAGAAGAAGCATCCTTATCACACGAAACGGCGCGCATCTGCAAGCCTATCTTTGTGCGCATAACAACAAAGTAGAGCACCAACATAACAACAACCGAGAGCACTATTATGATGATACGCATCAGGCTCAGCTGTACGTTACCGATATAATACAGCTTGTCCTCCATAAGGGTGGGGAATGTACGCGGGTTGGGTCCCACGAATGGGAGCGCGCGCAACAGGTTTTGCGTAAAGAGCGAAACACCGATTGCGGCAATCATACTGGATATCTTTGGGCGATTGCGCAACGGCTTATATGCCAGGCGCTCTACGCCTACACCGATACCGCCCGTGATAACTGCAGCGACCATCATAACTATCAGCGCCACAGCTGGGCCGATCATTTGATCAGCAAAGAAAATGCTGACGATGAAAAATATGACATATGATCCCATCATAAGGAAGTCACCATGCGCCATATTGATCATACGGATTATGCCGAAAACCATAGTATACCCTATTGCCAACAGGGCATAAATGCTTCCCAGCTGCAAGCCGTATATCAGCAACTGCAAGAATTTCTCCATTCTCATTTCCTCCTGCTAAAAGATTTGCTTCGGTCGGTTGTCGTACCATACCGAGTCAGAGGCTACGTATATTCCGTTGGTTATTGTTTAGTGACAACCAGGGTTACGCCGATGTAGAGTACCATGCATAAGCGCAATAAATTGTCAAAATTATTACAGATTAAACCGTTGCTTATAATCAAGCAGCAGCGGTAGATTTACACCCGCACCGCCGCAGGCGATAACAACAATATTTTTATATGGCGCTATGATATCAGGTTGATCGTAAACAACCGACATCGGCGCACCGCAGGCAAGCTCTACCAGGATACGAAAGTCCTCAATAAACTGCACCACGGCATTTGCAGCGCGCTCGTCGCTAACAAGATGCGACGTTACATTATGCGTTTTTGCATACTCAAGCGTTTGCGCAGAAACTATTCTGCCTGCCAACGTGTTCGCAAGCGTATCGATGTGTTCAAGCTCAACGGGATGCCCCGCCTCAAGCGCTCTGCGAAACTTTGGCGCGCCTTCAACCTCAACGGCAATTATTGGCACATCGCTCCAGCCGTTTCGATCCAATCCCTGTACAATACCGTTAAACAGTCCGCCGCCGCCAAGCGCACATATAATTACGTCAGGCTTGCTGGTCTGCTCTTTAAGTTCATCCACGATTGTAGAATGCCCTTCCCACAGTAGCGGCAGATCAAATGGGTGCATGAACATTGCGTCTTTATCATTTTCGACCAGCTTCATCGCATAGTCGCGTGCATCGTCGAATACTTCGCCATGTACGATAACGTTTGCACCATCGCGGCGCAAAACCTCCGCCATGTAACCGCTGGCTGTTTGGGGTATTACGATTGTGCATTTCAATCCAAGCATAGCGGCACAGCATGTTGCAGCATGACCTGCGTTACCGCCCGAGCCACATATGATATGCTTTATACCACGCGCTTTTGCATCCTCAACCACGCGCGAAACGCCGCGTATCTTAAATGAGCCGTCAGGCTGATAGCATTCCAGTTTAACCGATATATTCTTGCCGTACTTTTCGTTTATACGTACAAGTGGTTTTAGTGGTGTTCTGATATACAGGCTCATTGGTTTATCCTCTCAAGCTTGACGTAAACAATCAATAATTTGCACCCCGTGCCGCTATATCAAGCGTTTTTACAGATCCATCTGTTTTTATTAAGCAGGCGTTGTCATACAGGTTTACCGTTGGGCATATATGGTTAGGTACTATTGAAAGTCTATCCCCAACACATATCCCATCCGACTTATCCGCATTGCGCAGCATACCATGCTCCTCCGTCATTGCGAACAACGTGATGTTATCATGCAAAAGCACCTTGCCATAACCATTTAACATTAGCGGCGGTTGATCCGGCTGGCAATCCGCGGATATTGATTTGTTGCCTGCGTCAACGATTATAAGATCACCCTTCACGCTAACAACCGTAACATCCACATGTGCTGCAAGCATCGTTTCGTCGCAAGCGCCTTTCGCTAGCTGCATCATGTCATATAGTATGTATGTTCCGGGTCTGACCTCGGTAACACCCGGCACACGTGCGCAGAACTCCGCTGTGGCTGTGGATCCAACGCTGACATCCTTTATATCGATGCCCGCCCCTCGCATTAGCTGCGCAAGCTGCACCATTGCATTCCCTTCATCAATACCACACCTTTTGCAATCCGTGTCTGGTTTGCCTTGATACATAAGGTTACGGTATGTGAATATCCCCGTCAGTTTGATGCCCTGTAGCGCCGATATACGCTGCGCAAGTTCCACTGCATCCTCAAAATATGCGCCTGATCTTCCCATGCCTGAATCCAGCTCCAGCCGCATTTCAAGCTTGATGCCCGCGGCTTCCGCCGCCATTGATAGTGCCGCTGCCGGCTCATATGCATCCGCTGCAACTATGAAGCGTATGCGCTTGGCCAGCTGAATCGCCCGCGCGATTTTATCCGCCCCTACCAGCGGGTATGCCATGAATATATCCTCAATGCCGGCATTCGCCATTATCTCTGCTTCATGCAGCTTTGCAATCGTAATCCCCGTGGCGCCTTTTTGAAGCTGTAATTTGGCAAGCTCCGGACATTTGTGTGTTTTAATATGCGGCCTTAGGCCGCATTTGTACGTATTGCAGGCTTGTGCCATGCGCTCAAGATTGTGCAGCATAACAGCTTCATCTATCACAAGGCACGGCGTAGTTGGAAGCATTGCAGCCCCCTTACTCGCGTCCACTGTATCTTCTGATCTTGCTGGTGGAATAACCCGCTTTTACCAATCCTTCAGCTATGATCAGCGCACATGTCACACCGTCAAGCACAGGTACATCGATTACTTTTCTGAGCGCATCCTCAACACCTATAAGTCCGGCGCATCCTAGCACGATCACTTCGGCAAGGTCTTCTTCAACAGCGGCTATAGCAGCGCTAACGTAGGGTCCTTCTGGTGAATTATCAGTGCAATCCTCTTTGGGGCCGCGCACTGAAGCAAGGCTGCCTGTAAGGCCATATTTTTGGATTATCGCCTGCTTATTTGGGATGGAATGCTTTCCTGCCGAAACAACGGAAAATGAGTGACCCAGCATACTGGCTATCTTCATCGATGATTCGCCTATGCCAACAACGGGCTTATCGGTGACCTCTTTAAGCAGATCAAGGTTAGGATCGCAGTGGCAAGCAATGATAAATGCATCGTATTTATCTTCGTTTTCCTTTACCAGCTTTATCATGCCCGGCGCCGCAACTGCCGCGTCAACATAAAAATCGATATACTCCGGTGCGCCTGGTGTGGAAAGCGTGTCAACCTCAAATTCGCCGTTTGCGTAGGCGAGTGCATTTTTCTGGATTCCAACAGCCATATCGTCACTGCTGTTTGGATTGATAATGAGTATACGCATTGAATAACCTCCAAGATGTATATTTCTTATTCTTATTATACATGTCATTTAGGATAAAGCGCTATGATAAATAATTGGTATTATGCCTTAGCAATCAATCACATACGGATCGATACGTGTTTCAGAATCCACCTTATGCAATATCAGCTCCATCGGATAGCCTAGCAATTCGCCAAAGCGTATGGATATATCGCGGCGCACCTTACCGGTGTATTCACCGTTTGCCACAAGTTCTTTTACGCGTTTGTCCATCGCATAATACTCTTCGATAACGGCGTCAGCTGCATAATACAATATTGAGCGCTTGCCTTTTGTGAATTCAGCACTCTGTATATCAGTAATCATCAATGAATCCACTGTTACACATTTCGTGTGGTAGCCGTTGCTTATTTCTTCCGAGGCTGCAACCAATACGTCAAGATCCTCAGGAGAAATCGGTGGGCTGATGGCAAGTGGCTTTACGCCGCAGGATACCATTTCAACAAAGCAGTTTATCATGCCTATCTCCAACGATATTCTATCAACCTTATATGTAAAATCCATCTTATTCTCCTCATCCGAATATAAATAGCAGCCGCAGGCCATTACCTATTAATATAAAATGGCAAACCCGCGCCTGCGTTAAGCTTTCCTTCAATACTCAAGGAACATTGCACACATCTGCAGGTCGGCCAGAATTTTCAAAATCAAATCAATTATGCAGTATGAGCGTTATAATTTATTTTGGCCCGGCATGGTTTCGAGCATGCCGGACCAAATTGCTGTTTATTACCGTTATATTAGCTGGGGCTTACGCTTGTTACAAACTGAGCCACGCCGTCACGAACCTGAAGGATAGGCGCAGACTTGATTGGGTTTCTGTTTTCATCAAACGTAACATGGCCGGAAGGCAGATCCATGTCGGTGGCAGCCATAGCATCACGGATGCCAGGGCCGTCTATCGTCTTAGCGCGCTGTATGGCGTCAAGCACGATGTGAGCTGCTTCATAGCACATGCCGGAGCAGAAGCTGGGGCGATAACCTGACAGTTCGTTGAACATCTTAACGAAGTCAGCGGCTGTCTCAGCATCAGGCGAGAAACCGGTTACATAGTATGAACCTTCGATTACGTCAAGGCCAACCAATTCAGGCATTGCGGCGTAATCCCATGAATCACAACCAAGCATGACGGCTTCAATGCCCATGCGGCGGGTCTGCTGAAGCATCAGGGGGATGTTATCAATGTGGCAAGGATAGAAGATGACTTCCGGATTCGCAGCAGCGATGTTTGTGAGCTGTGCGCTGAAATCCTTGGTCTCTGCACCGCTGAAGCCTTCGGCTGCAACGACAGTACCGCCCATGCCTTCAAATGAAGACTTGAATGCCTCCATAAGGCCGGAGCTATAGGTATCGGCTACATCATAAAGTACAGCAGCCTTGGTGAACTTAAGATCGTTGTGTGCAAACGTTGCAACAACCTGGCCCTGGAACGGGTCAATGATGCAAGCACGGAACAGATAATCACCGACCTGTGTAACAGCCACGTTTGTGCCTGTGTTGGTGATCTGAGGAATCTTGGCGGCCTGGCTGATTTCGCCGGAAGCCAGGGTGTCGCTGGAGTTGTTTGGTCCAATGATGGCCACTACGCCGTCCTGCTGAATCAGCTTCTGAACCGCGTTAACAGCTATTTCGGGCTTAGCTTCGCAATCTTCAATAACGAACTCGACCTTTACCTTTTTGCCATCGATTTCAAGTCCGCCGGCATCCGCCAGTTCTTTTTCAACAACGCGAATCGCGTCGGTCATGTTCTGGCCATCCAGAGCCTGAGCGCCCGTGATCGTGCTGACCATACCAATTTTGATTACGTCAGGAATTACCTTCTCAGTAGTAGTAGTGTCGACGGCCGTATCGCCATCAGTAGCCGGAGTTGCTGGATCTTTGGCTGGGGCGGCTGTGCAACCCATGGCCAGAATCATAGCCAACGCTAACATGATACATACCAATTTCTTCATTAGTCTAAGTTCCTCCTTTATTTTTTGGGAAAAGTTATTTAAACATTCATAATTTTGTCATTTTGCATGCCGCATAGCGGCACGGCGTTCTGTTTTATTAGGCACAGTATATCCCACTGAATTATTGTTGTCAACACTTTTCATTGTTCAAAATCGACGCTCCAAGGCACAGTTCTTGTATTTTTTACAATTTTCAATTAAGTAATTTAGTATTTTTGACAGAATTTAATTAATTAATTAATATATAGTCTTTTGCTTTAGGTTTAAAATATTATCTGCCTTTTATATAGGTAGCGCAACTAATGAATGTGGCTCGTGTGCCGCATTCCGGATTATGATTTCATTTTTTAACACAATAACCCTTGACATGCGTATGGTCAGATGGTAGTATGACGTTGAAAATCATAGGTTTTGTTGTATTATTGCGCATATTTACGACGTCTTTGCGCAGACTAAAAAACGGTAAGCAAAACCACTTTCTTTACCTTAGTACGTATCGCGCTTTCCTGCCGCGGCACACGTGCGGCACGCCCGATAAGTATATACAAAAAAATTCTAGGAGGAAATAAGAAATGGGAAACAGACAGGCAGAGTATTACGATTGGCAAAAAGATGCAACATCCCCAGAACAGTACCATTGCTGCGAGATGCGTCGCGGCCGTGAGTTCCTGGTTCGCATGATGTCAAACGCCGATCCAGTAGTTGCAATCCAGAATTTCGCCAAGGAAAACGGCATCCGCTATGGTAAGGTACATGCTACCTTTATGGGCGGCTTCCAGCCTTGCAAGTATTTCGTATGGATCCCCGACTATAAAGATCCAGACAACTGGCATCGTGAAGGTGTTGCCGTTAACACAAACCTGACCATGCTTGCCTCCATCTCCGGCATGATCGGTGAACGCCCCACACGCGATGGTAAAGGCGTTGAGCCATTCGTTGCTATGCACTTTGTTGCTGGCGGCGGCTGGGATGCCCCCACAATCTGCGGTCACTTGGTAGAAGGCACTAAGGTCAAGGGTTGCATGCAGGTGTTCGTCACCGAGCTTCTTGATGTTGAGGCGCTTGCTCCTATCGATGATATCCATGACGAGGGTTATGTTTATCCTGAAAACTTCTACAGAAACACTGCTAAAAAGTAATTTAAGGTAAGCATCTATGAAAAAATGTGGGGTTGCGTTGATCGTTCTATTATGATTTACGGCCCCACTTTTTTTGCGCTCAGTATTGCCGGTTTTGGGGTTGACAAGCTGGGCAGAGAAGTTTATACTTTGCTTATAAACGGAATTCGATTCCGCTATGCGGCACTTGTTCGCTGCGTTTACCTACGTAATATCACTGTTTTCTTAACTATAGTTTTAGCTGGAGTCGCAGTTAAAAGATGCCGTTATACCTCGTGTCAATCGCGGCAGCCTATAATTCAATAAATGGAGTCCGCCTGAAGGATAAGAGTACCGTTATCCCGCATGGAGGACACCTGTTAGGGAGTAAGATGTATGCATAACAAAACCATCCAAAATGCTTGGCAGGACTTTCAACCGCTTTTCCGACCAAACTCAATCGCGGTTGTTGGTGCCTCCGAAAATGCAGGCCCCGGACTCCAGGTTTTAGAAAATCTGGAACAATTGGGTTACACAGGTAAGATATTCCCTGTTAATCCCAAGTACGATACTATAAAGGGAATGCGCTGCTATCCTTCCCTCAGTGCAATCGGCGAAGCCGGCGAAAAGGTTGACATGCTTGCCATCCTGCTCGGCCACAATCACGTTCTTCCGCTTATCGAAGAAGCTGCCTCAATAGGTGTAAAGGCCGCGTGGGCTTTCGCGAGCGGCTTTGGCGAGAGCGGCGAAGCCGGACGCGAGGCTGAAGCACGCCTTAAGAGCCTTTGCGCTCAAAATGGCATAAGCTTCCTAGGCCCAAACTGCGTTGGTTTTCTCAACCCGTCAGTTGGCGTAGGCACATACAGCGCACCCGCACCTGTTGAGATTAAACGCGGCCATATAGGCATGGTTGCACAAAGCGGCTATTTAAGCATAGCGATGGCCAATAGCGCTCGTGGCTTAGGCTACAGTCTCATTGCCTCCACAGGTAATGAATCCGTTGTAGATAGCACCGATTGTATGGCATATATGCTCGAAGATCCCGAAACCGATGTTATCATGGCATTCATAGAGCAGTTCCGTCATCCTGACAAGCTGCGTGCAGTGGCTGCGCGTGCGCTTGAACTTGGCAAACCCATCATACTCATCAAGGTTGGCCGTTCCGCAATGGCACAGCGTGCTACCTGCGCTCATACCGGCGCACTTGCAGGTTCAGATGCGGTACAGGATGCATTGTATAAAAAACTTGGCATAATAAGGGTGGACAGCCCCGACGAAATGTTTGAAACCGCAGAGCTTTTTGCTTGCATGAAGGATCGTCTGCCCAGCGGCAACGGCATATTTGCCATAACGCTTTCCGGCGGCGTAATCAGCTTGATGGCCGACCTTGGCGAGGGGCTTAATCTTCGCTTCCCCGAATGGTCGAAGCAAGGCGCCCAAAAGGTTAACGACTTGCTTATGCCCTATTCTTCCGCAAACAATCCGCTGGACGCATGGGGTTCCGGCAAGATCGCCGATACATACGAACCGTGTGTGCTTGCGGCCGCCGACGAATCTGAGTCCGGCATAGTGCTGATCGTTCAGGATGTTCCGCCAGGAATGGCTCCACGTCAGGTGGATCAGTATGCCATTGTTGCACGCGCTGCTGTGGCTGCCGCTAAGAAAACTTCAAAGCCAATTGCTATGCTGTGCAATACGTCCACATGTTTCCATCCTGATATTCTGGCCATTCTGCGCGAGGGCAATGTACCTCTGTTGCAGGGCACGTCCGAAGGACTTAAGGCCGTTGATCATTTTATTGAATATGCTCAAGTCAAGCGAACCGCAGTTGCGGATGATTATATTAAGGGTACTTTCCCCCAGGTGCACGGTGGCGGCAACAAGGGTCTTACTGAATATGAGAGCAAAAAAGCGCTTGCCGCATACGGCATACCCTGCACGAAGGAGATACTCTGTGCAGACATCGAATCCTGCATAAATGCGGCTGGACAGATCGGTTATCCGGTTGTTCTCAAAGTCATGTCCCCCGCTATACTGCACAAAACCGAAGCCGGCATAATCGCCGTTGGGCTTAAAGATGCCGACGCCATAAGGAAAGCCTATGATCCACTGATGCAAAAGGCAAAGGCATTTGCCCCCGGTGCGCCCATAGATGGCATGTTGGTGCAGCAGATGGCCGGCACTCCCGTTGCGGAAATAATCATCGGCATCACGCGAGATCCTGGCTTTGGCCCCGCCGTTGTGTTCGGTTCAGGCGGCATACTTGTCGAAATACTTAAGGACAGTGCGCTTGGCATACCACCATTTACCAAGGCCGAGGCGCTTTCCATGATCCAATCCACCAAGGGCTATCGGCTGCTTACGGGTTTCCGTGGGCGTGCAAAGGCCGATATTGACGCCCTTGCAGACGTACTAGTTCGCGTTTCCCATCTTGCCGCCGATGGTGCGGATAAGGTGGAAGCGCTTGATATTAACCCCCTGCTGGTTTATCCCGAAGGGCAGGGAGTGTTGGCTGTCGATGCATTGCTTGAGCTCAGATCCAAATAGATTTCAGCCCAGGTCAGATGTGATATAAACGCAAAATAAACAGGAGGTGCCACAACTTTGAAAGCCTTACTCTCCGGAAACGAAGCGATCGCACGCGGTGCTTATGAAGCCGGCGTACAGGTGGTAACGGGTTATCCCGGAACCCCCAGCTCTGAGATCATCAAGGCAATTGCCGATCAGTATGGTCCTGAGATCTACACAGAATGGTCTACCAACGAGAAGGTAGCCATGGATGCCGCGGCCGGCGCAGCTTATTCAGGCAAGCGTACCATGCTTACAACTAAGCAGGTCGGCATGAACGTGTTGAGCGATGCACTGCTCTACACAGTATACACCGGTGCAGAAGCCGGTTTGGTGGTAGTAACCGCCGATGACCCAGGTCTGTTCAGCTCGCAGAACGAGCAGGACAACCGTTGGTATTCCCGTCTTGCCAAGATCCCAACATTTGAGCCGGCAGACAGCCAGGAAGCCAAGGATTTCGTTAAAATCGCCTTTGAGCTCTCTGAGATGTTTGATACATCCGTGCTGCTGCGTTCTGTAATGCGCGTTTCGCACTGCAAGAGCGTAGTTGAGCTTGGTGAGCGCACTGAAAACCCCAAACATCTTGATAAGTTCCCTCGCCATCTCGAAAAATACAACTGCAACGCTATCTATGCCAAGCAGATGCATTTGAACGTTGAGGAGCGCATCAAGAAAATTGCCCAGTATGCCGAAACCATGAAGATCAACCACATCGAGTGGAAAGATCGTTCCGTCGGCATCATCACCAGCGGCGTTGTGTATGACTATGTAAAGGATGTATTCCCCAATGCTTCAATATTGAAGCTTGGTATGACCTATCCTCTGCCCGAAAAGATGATCCGCTCCCTTGCTGAGGGCGTGGACAAGCTGCTCGTCATTGAAGAGCTTGATCCCGTGCTCGAAGAGCAGATCAGCGCAATGGGCATCAAGGTTATCGGCAAGGAGCTTTTCCCACCATGTTTCGAATTGCTGCCCGATCGCCTTATGGATATCGGTATAGCGGCCGGTTTGCTCGACAAGAGTGTTAAGCCGGTGGAGCAGGACGTAATTGATAAGTCCATCCTGCCCACACGTTCACTCTTATTCTGCGCAGGCTGCCCACACCGTTCTACCTATTATAATCTGGCCAACAAGCTGGATGTACCGGTTACCGGCGATATCGGATGCTATAACCTTGGTTGCCAGGAGCCGTTCCGTGCGCAGCACACAATGGGCGCGATGGGCGCTTCCATCGGCGTATTGCACGGCATGTCCATCGCAGGCATCAAAGAGCGCGGCGTTTGCACAATCGGCGACTCCACATTCTTCCACTCTGGCCTTGGCGCGCTGACCAATATGGTGCATAACGAAGGTAAGGGCGTGGTCATAATCATGGATAACGGTAATACCGCTATGACAGGCCATCAGGATAGCCCCAGCACCGATTGGAAGGTTATTCATGCTCGCGATGCCAGGAAGATCGAAATCGAGCCTCTGTGCAGAGCCATGGGCGTTGAAATGGTCAAGACCGTTGATGCGTTTAATGTTAAAGAAGTTGAAGAAGGCCTCAAAGAATGCCTGGCATTCGATGGCCCATCAGTACTTATAACCAAGGGCGATTGCGTTCAGATCAACAAGGGTGCCAAGCCGCTTTATGAAGTGGATCCCGACAAATGCGTTGGCTGCCATCTCTGTCTGAAGGTCGGCTGCCCATCCATTGTTGTGTCTGACGATGAACATCCTAAGACCCACAAGAAAAAGTGCCGTATTGATTCCACGCTGTGCGCGGGATGCAGCATATGCTCGCAGGTTTGCCCGGCAAAGGCCATACGGCGGAAGGAGGGAAAATAATGTTGGATAACATAAATTTCTTGATCGTCGGCGTAGGCGGACAGGGTACGATTCTTTCTAGCGATATCCTCTCTGAAGTCGGCATGGAAATGGGCTATGATGCCAAAAAGTCCGATATTCTTGGTCTCGCTGTGCGTGGCGGCAGCGTATGCAGCCATGTACGCTGGGGCAAACACGTAGGCTCGCCTATGAGCATGCCCGGTACCATAGATTACCTGATCGCGTGCGAACCACTTGAGTCGCTGCGTATGCTTGAGTATCTCAAGCCGGACTCCACAATAATATACAATGATTATCGTTTGCCCCCGATGCTGGTCAGCACGGGCAAGGCTGTGTATCCCTCCCATGAGGAGGTTGAAAAATACCTGCACCTTGCCTCAAAAAAGGTTATCAGCTATGATGCCACAACAATAACACAGCAAATGGGTACCGCCAAGGCAATGAACGTCATGCTGCTTGGCACGCTCTGCGGAGTGTTGGGCATGGATACTGCGGCATGGGAAAAGGTCATTAAGAAATATGTTCCCGCCAAGTATGCAACCCTTAACCTTGATGCCTTTAACGCAGGCAGAGGTATGGCAAAATGAAAATAATGGTAATCAACCCCAATTCATCTAAGCCTATGACAGAGCATGTCGGCCGCGTACTTGATAAGATCAAGCGCGCTGACACAGAGCTGACTGTGGTATGCCCAGAGGGCGGTCCTCTGGCTATAGAAAGCGCTTATGACGAAGCGCTGTGCATCCCCCTTGTACTCAAGCTGGTCGAAAAGGCCAACCGCGAGCACTATGATGCCGTTATCCTTGCATGTTTCAGCGATCCCGGTCTGGAAGCTGCCCGTGAAATATCCGATATCCTCGTTACAGGTATTGAAGAGCAGGCGCTGCATGTAGCGGCAATGATGGGTTCCAAGTTCTCCGTGCTTACAATGAACGCTGAGCGCGTTCCTAGTAAGGTACATGATGTTAGCCGCTTTAAGCTGGAGCGCAGCCTTGCATCCGTCCGTCCGCTTGGCATGAGCGTGGCAGAAGTAGATGCAGAGCCTGAGCGTGCGAAAGAGCGCATAATGAAACTTGCCCGTCAGGCTGCCGAAGAAGACGGTGCAGAAGTTGTTGTTCTTGGCTGCGCAGGTATGGCCGGCTATGCCGAAGGCATCACCGCCGAGCTTGGTCTTGCCGTCATAGATCCTTCCTCAGTAGCACTAAAGATGACAGAAGCCCTGGTTGACGCAGGTCTTAAGCCCTCAAAGCGCGGCCAGTATGCAAAGCCCCCTTGTATCCGCCGCAGTTGCTGCGGTTGAACTAATGCTGTTTGACCGGTTATATGGCCGGTGAATCGGTGTGAGTGATTTATTATAACGCGAAAGGAAGCCGCTTATTATACCTTGATACGGCTTCCTTTTGCATAGTGTTATTTTGTGTTCATATTAGAGATCTGCGTATATAATTATATTCATCATAAGAAACAATGATTTTGACATTGTAGTCAGCAGCACCTATAATATTATATGTACTAATTTATGTAAGGAAACAATTATGAAAACCGTAAGCAATGATAAATCTGAAGTTGCATCTCTGGATAAGGCGATACGCACACTTAAATTTCTTTCCACTGTAGAAGGTGATGTAACGCTTACCACCCTTGCAGAAAATGTCGACCTGCCAAAATCCACGCTAGTAAGATTATTAAACACGCTCAAAGGCCATGGAATGGTGCTACAGGACGATGAAACAAAGCGCTACCGCCTTGGCTGGGCACTCATATATATGGGGCAGGCCGCTACTAAATCATTTAATCTCATCAAACTCATCCATCCGCATCTTGATCAGCTGTCGCGCGAGACTGGCGAAAGTGCCTCCCTTATCATGCTTCGCAAAAACAAGGTTGTATATGTAGACCAGGTAAGCGGCAACAATATGATCCGCGGTGTCCCGCGCATAGGCGCAGAACTGTTCCTTCACGCCTCAGCCTCCGGGAAAGTGCTCTTAAGCCATCTTACAGAAAAGCAGGTAAACCAAATCCTTGCAGGATATGCATTTACCAGGTTCACTGACAAAACCATTTGTGACCCTGCCGTATTCCGCGAGGTTCTGTCCCAGACGCACAGCTTAGGATATGCGCTGGATGATGAAGAAGGTGAGCTAGGCTGCCGCTGCATCGCAGCGCCGATAACCGATTGGAATGGAAAAATCGTTGCCTCCGTTACTATAACCGGCCCCACTAGCCGCATAGGATTAGACGATATCCCACGCCTTGCAGACACAGTAGTACGTATAGCAAAGCAGGCTTCGCTTTCGCTTCGCCCCGCACGCTAACAATACCTTTCATTGCGGCTTAAAGCCCCAGCTCATCACCAAGCAATATTACCTTTATACGCCCTGCCGGCTTGCAAAGCCTTGTGGTAACCATATATGTGCATGCGCACTTTGCCGCTATACAATCGCTGCACATTCCTGTTTCCAGGCAGGGTGTTTTGCTATCCGGAAATCTATTTACGTTGATTGGCGCAACATAATTACGCACACGATCCATTGCGGCTTCAATTCCGCTTACAACCTTGTTTATGCCTGCCACCACTATTACGCTCCTTGGCCCATAGCTCATCGCAGCCACGCGGTTGCCGTTACCATCGATGTTAAACAGCTGACCATCGCGCGTGATGGCGTTGCTGCTCGTTAGATACGTATCGCAAAGCAGCGCCTGACGCATCCGTTCCATACGCTCATCCGGTGACTTTGCTTCATCCCTGTCAAGATAGCGATAACCGTCCGCCTTTATCCTGGCCTTCAGACCTATCTGTTCTATCGATATAGATCCTCCCCACGATACAAGGTCATGTTTGGGTATAAGTTCAAGCGCTTTCTCAAGCGCTTCCTCGCGCTCGGCACAGTAATATGCCTCAAAGTGCCTGCGCTTAAGCGCCTCAGCTACCAACGGCCCTAGCCTATCGCAGCGCTGATAAAAAGGAACATTCCGATCCATATTTAATCCTCCTTATATATAGGGATACGCAACGCGCGCATAACAATATTTGTTAACAATAAAAGCTCAATTCAACATATGCTATCCTATATGCTCAGCCATGCGCAAGCTAAGCTTCTTCATAGCTGCTTTCTATCGTAACCTGCTTTTTCATGCGAAGCCTTATTGCCGGATATAATGCCGCTATGGCTATATAAATTGCCGCGCCTATTATCTCGCCCTTCGTCAGCTCTATCACCAGATAGTAGCAGAACAGTGCACTTATGCCCGCGCCCGCAATACATATTGCCATATAAGCCTTGTTGTTTATATGGAACTTAGATTTTGCCCATGCGGCCGGTATAACAAAAGGCATACGGATAAGCGCAAGGCAGATTATTGTTTGCAGGCAGTTGCACTGAAAATCCATCAGATTGGCAATATTCCTGATATTCAGACCACTGATTATGATGGCGCCAGCCAGAACGTATATAATGAGCAGCACCCAGTGCGGCGTATGATAGCGCTTGTTGCGCGCGCCTAGCACCCTTGGAAACCAGCCGTCTTCACAGGCCTGTACAATAGGCGCCGTAACCCAGCCGAGCAGTGCATTAAGCGATGAAACCAATGAAAACATTGCACCGAACACCATGAAAAACAGATACAGCGGATATGGCAACACCTCATAGGCTGTAACCGCAAGCGATTGATTCGCCACATGCGCTATTGGAAAAACGCCGGACGCAACAAAGCATACCAATACATATATTACCATAACTATGGCTGAGCTTACCAGTATCGCCCATGGTATATCCCGCGTTGGATTTTTACATTGGCGGCCAAAGTTAACCATAGACGCCGAGCCTAATGAGGCAAAACTCATTATTGCAGCAGCGGACATTACGCCACCAAAGCCGTTCAACATCCATCCTGGCTGCTGCATAAATCCAGATTTCACGTGGCCTATGCCAAACCCTGCAAACGAAAGCAGCGCCAGCAGTAGCAAGCCTACTATTACGTATTGCACCTTTGCGGCAACCTTTATACCCAAAAGATTCAGCGCCACCAGTACTGTAAGCACCAACAGTGCGACAAGCCGCATGTTCACGCCCGGTAAAAAGGCTGATACATAGTCTGCAAATGAAAGCGCCGTCAGCGCAGCACCAAAGAAAAAAGTGATATACAGCACCGCATAAAGACCGCCGAAGTATTTGCCGCCAAACAGAGCCGCCTGTGTGTAAAAGCCGCCATTCATACGTATTGTTGATGCAGCAAAGAACTGTGGCATTGAAGATATCAACACCAATACCGAACAAAGCAAAAGCGATATTACTATGGAGCGGCCTGTAACCCCTATGGCAATACCTGTAAGCGTCATTATGCCGCCGCCTATCACATTCCCCACTGCAAGCGCAAGCAAATTCCCGCGCGTAAGTACCTTTTCCTCCAGTGTCGATTTACCCATAGAAAACATGCCTCATTATGATATTCATAAATTTTACCGATATCCGTTGGGAAGATCTGCGCTATCATAATGTATATACTCTACCTATATATATTTACACCATGTAATTTGTGCGCGCAATGTATCGATTATAGCACAACATATAGTTAAAGGTAAAGCAAAAGGCTGTCGCATAATTTATACGCAACAGCCTTTTAAAAACACATTTTTTGTTACACTTTACAGTGTAGATAGCTCCTAGCAGCTATACTGGTAAAACCTATTTGCTCTCGATGTTATAGCGCTTCTTAAAGCGGTCAACACGTCCACCCGTATCCACCAGCTTCTGATGTCCTGTGTAGAAAGGATGGCACTTTGAACAAATTTCAACCTTGAGCTCGCCCTTAACAGAGCCGCTATTGAAAGTTTCACCGCAAGCGCAACGCACTGTGCACTCGCCAAAAGTGGGATGGATATCTTTTTTCATATTTGTCCTCCATAATATCAGCTTGGCGCAAGGCGATTAGCCGCCTTCCTGCTGCATTGCGGGCAAACACGCCCGAACCCGTGTATTATATCCTATAATCGGCCGCAAATCAATAGCAATTATCAAGATATTTGTTGCAAACGCTATCTTTCAAAGCTTTTTCCTGCGGAATATCCGCCGCGCTCATATATGCCTATCCAGCCCTTTAGTTTGGCAAGAAAATCATCGTTTGTTTCGGTTTTGTCCATCATGCCTATAAGCTGCTCTGTCACATCGCCGCCGTTCCCTGATGAGAGCAACCTGCGGATGCTCATAACGCCTTCGCGCTCCTCATTTGTAAGCAGCAGTTCATCATGACGCGTACCTGACTTGTATATGTCTATCGCGGGGAATATGCGTTTTTCGGAGAGCTTGCGGTCAAGATGTATCTCCATATTACCCGTGCCCTTGAATTCTTCATATACTATATCGTCCATACGGCTTCCGGTTTCAACAAGCGCAGTAGCGATTATAGTAAGGCTGCCACCATTTTCTATATTTCGGGCTGCGCCAAAAAAGCGCTTTGGCTTATGCAGTGCTCCTGGGTCCATACCACCGGACAATGTCTTGCCTGTAGCTGGTATCGTAAGGTTGTAAGCGCGCGCAAGACGGGTTATCGAGTCCATCAGCACCACCACATCCTTGCCCTGCTCCACAAGCCTCATGGCGCGTTCCTGAGCCATTTCCGCCACGCGGGTATGATGCTCCGGCAATTCATCAAATGTTGAAAACAGCACCTCGCCCTTTATTGAGCGCTTCATATCAGTGACTTCCTCCGGCCGCTCATCTATCAGCAGCACGATGAGGTGCATTTCCGGGTAATTCTGAACTATCCCGTTTGCTATGTTCTTTAGCAGCGTGGTCTTGCCGCTCTTTGGCTGACTTACTATCATCCCTCGCTGACCCTTGCCTATTGGTGCAATTAGGTCTATAAGCCGTATTGCCATGCTTTGATCGCGTCCGCCGCCCGTGCATTCGAGCGTTATACGCTCATTGGGATATATTGGTATAAGTTCCTCAAACGGCTTGCGCTGCGTCATAGTCTCAGGGTCTTCACCATTTATCGCTGTTATATATAGCAGTGCCAGAAAACGCTCTCCTTCTTTGCTTGGGCGCGTTTTGCCTGTAACAAGGTCGCCGGTGCGCAGGCTAAACCGGCGTATTTGCGCTATAGACACATATATATCATGGTTGCCCGGCAGATAATTTTCGCTACGCAAAAAGCCATATCCGTCCGGTAGTACCTCAAGCACACCCTCGCATTCGCCGCATTCGCCGCCCTCAAGCAGCTCTGGCACGGCGGGATTGCTGGTGCCATATTCCTTGTTGTAATAACCCTCCTGACGGTTGCGAAAGCGTGGATTTTCGCTTTCTTCTCCCTCGTAGGGTGGGGTATATTCAGGTCTAACATAGTTTTGCTGGTAATTTTCCTGTTGGCGATAAGCTGGATTATAGCCTGCCTGATAGCCTGGATTATAGTTGTTGTTCTGTGGTTGATAGCTCTGATTTTGGTTATATCTTGGCTGATAGCCCTGATTATATCGTTGTTGCGGCTGATAGCCTGTTTGGTTATACGGACGGCGGTTATTGTTGCTGGTATTGTTAGTATTGTTGTATGCCGGCGCATAGCCGTCTCTGCGGTATGCCGGAGGAGCAGGCCGACGCACCGGTTCCTGTCTTTCGGCGCCATCGATAGCTGCCATTACCGGCGCTGACTCGGGCGCACGTTCCACCTCTTTAACAGGCGATATGCTCTGGGCTATTTTCTCAGGCGTTTCCTCAATAGGCTTTTTAGCCTCCGCCGCTGATCCGCCTTTCATAATTAGCTCGATTAATTCTTCTTTTCGATATTTAGTAACTGATTTTGTGCCTTGCAGCTTTGCAACCTCGCGCAGATCGGCAAGACTTTTTTCTGACAATTGCTCCCGTGTCACAACAATGCTCCTTTCATGGACGTCAACAGACGCCAAGAGAAAATATAAAATTATAGCGAAACTGATTTCACATGACTGGACTCGACAATATAAGTATGCCTTTTTTTATGGGAAGCTAAACCTTTAAATGAACAGCAAAACTATATAAACGCGAGATACCTTTATTTACATATTATATTATATCCGGCGCACACTTATGTCAAGGTATCCCTGCCACTTATGTAATAATTCACTGTTTAGTCATAATACACTATTAATGGAATTACCCATTTATTACAGGAGGTATTGATATGGCTGATCAGCGGCTTATTGAGGCGCAAGCCCGCATACGCTCGCACTCTGTGCACATTGATAATAAGGAGCTTATGAGTATAACCGGCGTAAAGGATGTCGACAGCTTCAACGAACAAGAGGTGCTTTTGCTCACCGAGGTTGGCGAGCTGCACATAGAAGGCGATGGCCTTCATATAACAAAGCTAAATCTGGATGAAGGCCAGGTGATGCTTGAGGGGGAAATAACCGCTATGGAATACACCGAAGCAGAGGAGCGTGGCTCTCTGTTTAGGCGATTGTTCCGATAAGATGAGCAATACGCTCAGTGAGCTGCCCGTATTCCTTGGCGCTGTATACGGCGGCATAATAATAGGGATATTGTTCGATCTGTTTCGCCTGCTGCATCTACCCGTAAGGGCACGCTGGCTGCACACGGTCATCGACGTGCTTTTTTACGCCGCATCCGGCGCAGCCGCTTCACTTATGCTGCTAAGGCTTAACGGCGGCGCTCCAAGACTATATATTTTTATAGGGTTTGCCATAGGCATATTCGCCTACCAGCGCACAATTTCTGCGCTTATACGCGCGGTAATAACAAAAAAATAACTTGCGCCGATTGCTATTTTGATATATAAGTAATAGTAGTTGTTATATATAGCTGATTTTTATGAGGCATACCCACTATGGCGCAAGAATCAAAAAGAAAGTACCGGTTTAAACCCCGGTTCATAGGCGTAGCTGCAATACTGTGCATATGTGCAGTGTGTGCTGCCCTATACTCTCAAGAACAAAAATTCAAAGAAATCAAAGCTCAGGAGCAAACCTTGCAGGAACAAAGACAGGCATTAGAAAATGAAGAACAGCGCCTTGAGTATATGATAGAATATGCCCATACTGATGAGTTTCTGCTGCAATATGCGCGCGAAAAGCTTGGCTTTGTCATGCCGGATGACATCAAATTCAATATAGATACTACGGATTGAGCGTGTAGGCGGTAATACCGCCTTTATTTTTTTATTTGATGCTTGTTAGCGAAGGGAGAATTCGATAATGGCCATTGGAGTGATCGATATAGGGAGCAATTCTATCAGATACATGGGATCGGGCGGTAAACAGCTCACCACCACCCGCCTTGCCGCAGGCTTAGATGAGCATGGCATGTTACGTAAAGAGAATATGTGCCGCAGCATCGATGCGATACGCACTTACGTTGCTTTAGCACGTGCTCAAGGACTTACCCCCTACGCCTATGCCACAAGTGCTGTACGCGACGCTATCAACCGCGATGAATTCGTTGGGCGTGTACTGAGCGAATGTGGAATAGCTGTTGATGTGCTCACAGGAGAGCGCGAAGCGCATTATGCCTACCTTGGCGCAGCGGACGGTGATGGCGGTTTGCTTGACATAGGCGGCGGCAGCAGCCAGCTTATAACCGGCGGCTTTTCCGCAAGCTATCCAATGGGCTGTGTGCGCGCCATGGAGGCTATTTCAGGCGATACTCTTGAGGCGCTTTCCGCTTCGCTCGCAGCCGTATGCGGACCGTTATATCGTTTTGCGCGCATATTCACCCCACACTGGACAGGCGTTGGCGGCACTATCACCACACTAGCCGCATTTAAACTTGGTCTTTCCACCTATGATAGCGTTGCCATATCAACATGCGTACTCACGCAGGGCGATGTAAGTTCGCTCATCCATGCCATATATTCCATTGGCGCAGCGGCGCGCTCAGTTCATCCACTGCTTGCCCAGCGGCATGACGTGATAGTTCCTGGCGCACTGCTGCTTGACTACATAATGCACGGTATGGGCATATCATCCCTATCCGTATCTGACAGGGATGGTATGGAGGGATATGCCATGTATATTGCGCAGCTGTGATCTAATCACATCCAGCCAATACCATCAGCAGCGCCAGCGCCAGAACATCCGCGCTCCCGCCGGGGCTTAGATTTTTTTCTATACACGCGTCATCCAGCGCTTCAAGCTCGCTAAGCCTACGTTCTTCAGGCAGCGCACATATCCTTTTTGCTTGCCGCTGCACAAATCTCAAGCCATCCATACCGCCGCGATGCAAAAGATTTGTGTCCGTAAGCTCCGCCATAATATGCGGCAGCGTAAGTGCCGATGCCATAAGCTCATCATGCCCTTGCATGTAACCGCGCAATATCTGCGCGGCCCTTCGTGCTGATGGAAAGCCCAATGCCGCCTCACCCCGTGCTCCGCTAACACCATATGCAGCACATGCCTTTGCGCCATTAGTGTTCAAATCGTCCACTGTCAGGTCGCTTTTAACAAGCGCCATCACCGTTTCAGCCGCGCTTAACCCATCATTAACCAAACACATAGCTTCTGCGCACAGGAATAGACCCATACAGTATATTGCGCCGCGATGCGTATTTACACCGCCAGTAGCGTAAAGCATACGCGTTTGCGCTTCAATTCCAAGTATTCGAAGTCGCCGCATAATGTCTGCGACATTTTTGTTGCGCAGGCCCAACAAAATCGAATCATTAAAAAAACCGCCCAGCACATCTATGCTGCGCAGGAACATGTCCATATTCATATCCTTGTGTGCGCCGCAATTTCGTCTATCCACAAGCCCCGGTTTAGGGGTAGTGCATACCTCCAACGTTAATGCATTACGCGCAAGCTGCGCATAATATTCTGCGGCAAAGTCACTCAAGAGCGCCTGCTGGGCATTTTTAACACTCTCCAGCCCATGCGCACGGCTGCGCGCGCACACTGCGGCAATCTGCCCGCATATCAGGCAGCTTCTTGGTATTTGGCGCTCCAGCTTACGCCCGTCGGCGCCTATCACATCCATATCAAACAAGCGCGCAACCGGCGAGCGCTGCTCTATTTCAACGGCAGCATGTTTTATCTGCTCAGCATCGCCATCAAAAACAAAATACGCCTCAGGCCCCGTTATATGCATCTCCCTGCGCTCGCATCTGTGCGCAAAAGGCAGCGCCGCAATGCTGCGCATTCCATCATCAAACGCAAGGCGTATCAGCGGCGAATCCTTCACCTCTCCTGCGATATTCATTGTAAAGCAAAGCTGCGGCAGGCCAAATTCATTCGTCAGCCGTCTCTGTTTTTCCGCACGCCGCTCGCGTGCGCATAGCATTTCATCCAATGTGATCTCTAATATACTCAAACGTCGTCTCCGGCACCATAGTGCGCAGTTTTTCAAGCTCTCCATCCGCCATAAGCGCGCGCACCTTGCTCGCACTTATCCCATCCGTACGCGTGAATTCCACCAGTTCTATGCCCTCCTGCGGCAAAAGCTCCGCCATCCTGTGATTGTATGCCGCCGTAAGCGGTGAAAATGGCTCACTGCCCACAAAGCGCGTAGTTATACCAAGCGGCTTTGCTATGCGCTTGGCAAACAGCGCAATGTCCATATCGGCCCGTATATCATCAACGCGCTGTATATCCTTTATAAAATAATCTGGAAATGTCGCATATGAAACAAGATATTCGCAGCTTTTACACACAATGGCATTTTTTATATGCGCTACCCCATCTCTAACGAGTTTAAGCCTTACACCGCATGAAAAATCAGATCTATCCTCGCTCACTACAAACACATACAGCGCATCGCAGCGCGCAGCGGCCTGCGTCACAAGCGAAAGATGTCCATTCGTAAACGGATTAGCGTTGAGCACCACAGCGCCTACATTGCCGTGCGCCTTTGGCAGCGATGCGATAAACGAGTCGATGCCATTACGCTTGTTTTCCATCATAAGCATGTTGTCTGTGGCGCAGATCTCATAAAAGCCAAGTGAAACGAATATGCGCGCATTCTCCGGTTTTGTATATAGAAACAAGTGCGTAAGTCCGCAGCGCATAGCATGGGCTATCAGTTCACTCACAATACTAGCGCATATGCCCTCGCCCGCAAGGCGTTCATCCACCGCAATGTACTTTAGCACACAGCCCGCAAGCGCGCCACAGCCCGTTAGGCGCTCTCCATCATAGCAACGCACCATGTAGTCCGCATCCGGCCTGTACCGTATATCCCTGCGGCTTAAAAACTCCGCTATTTCGACCTGTTCTAAGCTCGTCGGCTTTGTTGTGATAAGTTCTGCGTACATACTGACTTTTACCTCCCATAGGCTTGCTTTTTTTACACCATGTATCTATACTGTTATATACGGTCGGTCAGTCGGCTGAATACATTAGGTGGTGTACTTATGCCGCGCAATCATGGTGAATTCGACAGCGTTAGCGACGCTATACTCAGTACCGCGGCTCGCCTGTTCACCCAGAACGGTATCCACGGCACCAGCCTTAACGATATTGCCAAGGAAGCAAATCTATCCAAAGGCACACTGTACTATTATTATCCCGCAAAGGAACAGCTTGTGCTGGACATAGCAAGCCAGAACATAGCTAATATCACGGATGTGGTGTTTGCATGGGTGGATTCGCTGATGCGCGATGAGGCGTTGCGCCCCGCCGTGGCCAGGCTGCTAAATACGCTTACTGAGGATACGCACCGTATGCGGCTGCACATTGTGCTGTGCACTGAATCTGCCTGTGGCAATTCATCGCTTCAATCCCTGCTCGGCGATGCATACCGTGAATGGACAGTTATGCTTGAGGTTGGTACGTTAAAGCTCCAATCCCAAAATTCCAAACTGGTGCATTCAAGAGCGCAGCTTTTTTTTGCATGTCTGGATGGGTTTATGCTTCAGAATTCCGCAAAGCTCTCGGATCTGGACAAGTTAACGATTATCGAGCGCCTGTTTTAATAAATCATCCATTCGCTGTAGCTCACTATTTCGCCATCACAAACCTATACATCGGCGCAAGCTCACGCATCGCCTGCTTTACCTCATCAAGCAGCTCGGGCTGCATTGTGCGCTTTAGCTGCGTATCATAATAGCTCCAGCTCAGCCCCTTGCGATTGATGTATGGTTTCAATTCCTCCGGCGCATTGGGGAATCTATCCCGCTTATACATTTCGCCCTCTAAAACATATCTTTTGAGTTTAAGTTCATCCGCCAGCGCAATGAAGCGCGCAGGATCGGCAAGCGCATGTGTGCGCAAGCGCGCCATAAACTCTGGGTTCCCATTATACATTCCCATACCGTAGCCATAGCCCTTTGTTTCTATCTCAAAATACATCGCGAAGGATTCGCTCACCCGTTCACCCGGGTATTTGTAGCATAGCCATGCATGATCCCTGTATGGCAGCTTGTTTTTTGAGAACCGCGTATCCCTGTATATGCGTGATATCACGCTTGTAAGCCTAAAGTTGAAATCAGGGTCTATCTCAATCATCACAGGCGCCAGTTCCTGCGCCATAAGGGTAAGGGGCGCCTTTACATATGTGTTATATCTTTCTTTATTTGCGCTAAAAAATGCCTTGTCATTATTAAATGCAAGCTCCATCAAAAACATATATGTGTCCGGCGAAAATCCGTTAAAGCTACTCTCGGTCATCTGTGTCTCCTTTTGCTTGATCTCCCCATATTATATCAGCTTTAACGCACATGTAAACACAAAGGGACGGCACATTGCTGCCGTCCCCTTGCAAAGCGTGTACGATTTATTTTACCGCTTTTTCCGCCTTATACTTTTTGAGCGCATCGGTTAGCTTCGGCACTATCACATTCAGATCTCCAACTATACCAAGATCCGCCACATCGAATATCGGGGCCGTGTTGTTCTTATTTATAGCCACAATATATTCGGCCTCCTCCATACCCGCAAGGTGCTGTATCGCGCCTGATATACCGCACGCCATATACAGGTTGGGATGCACTGTTTTTCCTGTTTGGCCCACCTGCCTGTCGCGCTCGATCCAGCCCGCATCCACACATGCACGCGATGAGGATACCTCGCCGCCGATCACTTCTGCCAGTTCGCGCAGTATCGAGAATTTTTCAGGATTACCAAGCCCGCGGCCGCCTGAAACCAATATCTTGGCCTCGGTAATATCGGTGGTCTTTTTTTCGCCCTTTACAACCTTTAATATTTTGACGTTCATGTCTGCTTGAGTAAACTCTATTGCAAACTTTGTCACTTTACCCTTATGGCCCGCATCCTTTGCCATCGCCTTCATCACGCCAGGACGCACCGTGGCCATCTGCGGCCTGTGATCTGCGCACACTATTGTTGCCATTATATTGCCGCCAAACGCAGGGCGCGTCATAAGCAGCAGCTTGGTATCCGGATCAATATCCAACTTTGTGCAATCCGCCGTAAGTCCCGTGTGTACGCGCGCAGACACGCGCGGCGCAAGGTCACGGCCTATGCTGGTTGCGCCATATAGCATTATGTTGGGCTTTAGCTGCTTTATCACTGCATCAACCGCTTTTGCGTACGGCTCCGTTACGTATTCTGCCAACATGGCATCATCCACAAGTATGACCTCATCCGCACCATAGGCTATAAGATCATTTGCGCGCGCGCTCACGTTATGCCCCAGCAACACCGCCACAACCTGTTCACCAAGATCGCCTGCAAGTTCCCTTGCCTTGCCGATAAGCTCCAATGATACCTTTTGCAGTACACCATCACGCTGCTCGGCAAATACGAAGATATTCTTACTCATTGTATGGCCTCCTTATATGATGTACTTTTCTGCAAGCTTGTCTATTATTATCTGTACGGCCTCGTCAGGCTCTACCTCGAACTTTTGACCCAATCCCTTGGCCTGTTTGGTAAAGCTCTGCTTAACGCGCGTAGGCGAGCCTGCAAGGCCAATGTTGGCCTTATCCACTGTGCCCTCCAGCTCAGCCAATGTGAATTTTCTAACCTCTTTTTCATATGCGTCAAACACGCCGGCCACGTTCATATAGCGCGGCGCAGCCAACTCAGCAAGCGCGGTTATAAGGCATGGTAGCTTGACCTCTATAATATGGTATCTGTCCTCAAACTGGCGGCGCAGCACGATTTTACCATCGCCAACGCTCTCCACTCCCTCAACATAGCTAACCTGTGGCAGACCAAGATGCTCCGCTATCTGCGGCCCCACCTGCGCCGTATCACCATCTATAGCCTGCCGTCCAGCTACTATAAGATCGTAATCCAGCTTTTTCAGCGCTGCCGCTATCGTGGAGCTGGTGGCCCAAGTATCCGCGCCGCCGAATGCGCGGTCTGTCACCAATATTGCATCGTCAGCACCCATTGCCAGCGCCTCGCGCAGCGCAACATCCGCCTGTGGCGGCCCCATCGACACCACGGTTACCGTTCCACCCACCTGCTCACGGATTCGCAGTGCAGCCTCAAGACCCGCCTTATCATCAGGGTTAATGATGCTGGGGATGCCATCGCGTATCAGCGTGTTTGTCACCGGGTCCAGCTTGACCTCGGTGGTATCCGGCACCTGCTTCATGCAAACTACTATTTTCATCTTTTAATACCCCCTCAGTTGACCTTAAGGGCAGAGGCTATAACCATGCGCTGAACCTCACTCGTGCCCTCGTAGATCTCTGTTATCTTTGCATCGCGCATCATGCGTTCCACCGGATACTCGCGCGTATAGCCGTAGCCGCCAAACAGCTGCACGGCCCTTCTTGTGACATCGCTTGCGGCCTCTGATGCAAACAGTTTGGCAATAGCCGCTTCCATTGAATATTTATCTCCGCTCTGCTTCTTCATAGCGGCTGAATACACCAAAAGCTGCGACGCCGCCATACGGGTATGCATGTCCGCAATCTGGAACTGCGTATTCTGCATCTGCGAAAGCCGCTTGTTGAACTGTTTGCGTTCCTTAACGTACTTGATCGTTTCCTCTACGGCGCCTTCGCCTATGCCAAGTGCCTGCGCGGCTATGCCTATTCGTCCGCCATCCAGCGTTTTCATGGCTATACCAAACCCTTTGCCCTCTGCGCCCAACAGGTTTTCAGCAGGTACTATGCAGTTTTCCATGATAAGCTCACAGGTAGCGCTGCCTCGTATACCCATCTTCTTTTCTTTCTTACCAACTGAAAAGCCCGGGAAGTCTGATTCAACTATAAACGCGGAAATTCCCTTTGTGCCCGCCGCTTTATCCGTCATAGCAAATATAATATATACCTGCGCATATCCTGCATTGGTGATAAACACCTTTGTGCCGTTTAGCACATAATGATCGCCGTCTTTTACCGCCTTGGTCTGTTGACCCGAGGCATCCGTGCCTGCGCCCGGCTCTGTCAAGCCGAAAGCACCAAGCCATTCGCCCGAAAGCAGTTTAGGTAGGTATTGACGCTTTTGCTCCTCTGTTCCATGCTCAAATATCGGGGCGCAGCATAGCGATGTATGCGCCGATACAATAACTCCCGTTGTGCCGCATACCTTACTCAGCTCCTCTACCGCCATAACGTACGCAAGCACATCGCCGCCAGCGCCGCCATATTCCTTCGGGAATGGTATGCCCATAAAACCGTATCTGCCCAGCTTCTCAACTGTTTCCACGGGGAAGCGTTCTTCCTCGTCTATGTCCTCAGCCAGTGGCTTGACTTCGTTTTCCGCGAATTTACGGTACATCTCACGAAGCAGAAGATGCTGCTTTGAAAGCGTGAAATCCATACTTTCCTCCTTAAAATTTGCTCAGGATCTATATTCGTAAAAGCCCATTCCGGACTTTTTGCCCAGTGTTCCAGCACGCACCATTTTGCGCAGCAGTGTGTGCGCACGGTATTTGTCATCGTGCAGTTCATCATACAGTGTATCCATTATAGCCAGCACCACATCCAACCCGATCATGTCACCCAACGCCAGCGGACCCATCGGATGATTGCAGCCCAACTGCATTGCAGTATCTATATTAGCAGGTGTTGCAACGCCAGTCGCAACCAATCCCACAGCCTCGTTTATCATTGGCACAAGCAGCCTGTTCACCACAAATCCTGGGCTTTCATTCACCTCCACAGGCGTTTTACCCATGCTTTGCGCCATGTGCATTATCGTCTGCACGGTTGCGTCCGATGTATGCGCGCCGCGGATTACCTCAACCAATTTCATAACAGTTGCCGGATTAAAAAAGTGCATACCTATAAACCTATCCGCGCGTTTGGTAGCTGAGGCTATCAGCGTTATTGATATGCTGGATGTATTTGTGGCAAATATCGTATCCTCACGGCATATGCCCTCTAGCTTTGCAAATGCTTCACGTTTTACGGCTGCGTTTTCCACCACAGCTTCCAGCACAAGCTCCACATTTGCGGCATCCTCCATGGCAGTGGTAAAGCATATGCTCTCCCTCAGCGCATTCGCTTCAGGTAGGCTTAGCTTGCCACGTTGCACCCTCGCATCCAGCGATTCTGCAAGCCGCTTCCGTGCAGCGCCTATTATCTCATCGTTGATATCGCGCACAGTGACCACGTTGCCCGAAACCCCGAATGCCTGCGCAATATCCAGTCCCATACGCCCGGCGCCAAGCACGAATACGTGCATCGTTATTCCCCCTTAAATTCACCGCGCGGCGTCTTATCAATGAACGCGCGCATGGCCATTTTTTGGTCGTTGGTATCGAAGCACCTTGAGAATACATCCGATTCAAAATCAAGGTCGCCATCCATAAAGCGCTCTATTCTGCGGCTCATAGCAATCTTGCACAGATGTACTGCCTTAGGCGCGTTGCTTGCTATTATCTGTGCCATGTCCATCGCCGCGTCCATAAGCTTATCATCCTCGTAAACCTCGTTCACAAGCCGCATACGCTTAGCTTCATCCGCGCTTACATGCTTACCCGTAAGCGCAAGCTGCATTGCGTTGGCTACGCCTATCACGCGTGGTAAGCGTTGCGTGCCGCCAAAGCCAGGCACTATACCTATGCCAACCTCCGGCTGCCCTATGCGTGCGCTCTTCGCAGCGAGCCGTATATCGCAGCACAGCGCCAACTCACAGCCGCCGCCCAGCGCATAGCCGTTTATTGCGGCAATCACCGGTATATACAGTTCGTCTACACGCCTAAACGCATTGTGTCCCGCATCCGCAAACGCCTTAGCCTGTGTTCTATCCAGATCCACCATCTCTGAGATGTCTGCACCCGCAGCAAACGCCTTGCCTGCGCCGGTTATAATCAGTACACGTATTTCAGTGTCCCTCTCAACCGACTCGGCAGTTCGTTCAAGATCTCGCAACAACTCCATATTAATCGCATTGAAGCTTTTGGGGCGATTTAGCGTAAGTATGGCTATATCGCCCCGTTTTTCTAAAACTACATTATTCATCTATCTACGTGCAACCATTTCCTGTACTGCAAACGATGCTACATCGTCCGCGTATTTGTGCGGGCCAAATCCCGCGTCATAGCCCAACTCCTTGGCAAGCTCGTGCGTAATGCGCGCGCCTCCGCAGCAGAGTATGTATTTATCGCGCACACCCTCGGCCTCCATCAGCTCCACCAGCTCTGTAAGGTTATGGATGTGCACATCCTTCTGGGTAACAGTCTGTGATACAAGCAGCACATCCGCGTGCAGCTCCTCCGCTTTTTTAAGGAATTCCTCATTTGTCACCTGTGCGCCCATGTTATACGCTTCTATCATTTCAAAGCGCTCCAGCCCATAATGACCAGCAAAGCCCTTGCGATTCATCACCGCGTCAATACCCACCGTATGTGCGTCCGTGCCTGTGGATGCGCCCACCACAATCACTTTGCGGCCTATATTTGTTTTGATGTATTCATCGCATTCGTGCATATCCATCACACCTGTTTCCACAGCCTGCACATGAATGTCGGTATAGTCCACCGTATATGCGCAGGAACCATACACCACATAAAACGTATATTCCGTATCAAGGCTTTGCGCGTGCGCCACGGAAGGCTCTCTTATTCCCATTTTTTTTGCAAGTATGCGTGCGGCCTCACTGCCCTTATCGTCGTTTTTAACGGGTAGCGTAAATGAGAGCTGCACCTTGCCATCGTTCATGGTATCGCCGTAAGCGCGAAGTTTGGTCAAATCAAGATTTTTATCAAAATCCTTTGCTGACATATCATACAGTCCGCCGCTCATTTCGCCGCCTCCCCTCTCATTATTTCAATAAATGGGTTGAAATACGCCTCATTTTTTTGCACAACACCTGCAAGGCCCTTTCCTCCATCACGCATACGCTTGATATCAGCGAATATGCCGCGCTCCAGCGTACCAAACAACCCCAGTTGTTCTATCTCGCCCAGCAGATCCGTTGCCTTTGCCAGCACTTCATTTGCGCGTCCTGCTATCTTGCCGTCCGCCTTGAATGTCATCTCATCCCCCAAGTCCTTCATGGTGTTGAAAATATACAGCGCATTTTCAATCGCCAACGCACGGTCGCTCATAAATGGGGTATGTATAGCTTCTGTCAGCATACCAAGCAGATGCAGCTTCTGTCCGGTCATTATAGTTACCATGTTAAACAGCGCATCCTGCACATGACCTCTGAATATGTTGCCCGTCATGAACTTTGTTGGCGGCATGTATTTAAGCGGCGCGTTGGGGAATATCTCCCTTGCCATCTGCGCCTGCGCCAGCTCATACAGGAAGCCATTCTCCACATCCGGCGATATTTCAAAGGCATGGCCAAGCCCCATTTGCTCTTCAGGCAGACCTGCGCACAGCGCAAACTGCTCGTTTAGGAATTGGCTTGCCAGCACCGTGTGCGCTTCCTCAACAGCATCGGCAGTTGTAAGGTAGTTGTCCTCGCCCGTGTTGATTATAACGCCCGCATAGGAGTTTATTACGCGTGAAAAATACTGGTCTACTATTGTGCGCTGCATATTTATATCGCGGAACAGTATTCCATACAGCGCATCATTGAGCATCACATCAAGGCGTTCAAGTGCGCCCATCGCGGCAATTTCAGGCATGCACAACCCTGAACAGTAGTTGCACAGGCGTATATAACGCTTTTCCTCCACGCCCACCTCATCCAGCGCCGCGCGCATCAGGCGGAAGTTTTCCTGTGTGGCATATGTGCCGCCAAAACCCTCCGTAGTCGCGCCATAAGGCACGTAATCCAGCAGGCTCTGGCCGGTGGTACGTATAACGGCAATTATGTCCGCGCCCTGTTTGGCAGCAGCTTTAGCCTGCGTGATATCCTCATAGATATTGCCGGTAGCCACTATAACATACAGATACGGCCCTGTCTTATCTCCGAATTTATCAAGATATTCTTTGCGTTTGCCAACATTTGCACGAATGCGCTGCGCGGTTTTTTCTGCAACTGGCATTATCGTTGCGCGGATTTCCTTTTCGCTGTGGGCCGGCAGCTTGGTAATATCAATTTCACCCTTTGATATAGCCACCGCAACCTGCTGTGCGTTTAGCCCCGTCTCCGTCATTGCATTGCCAATATAATAGGCGACACCGCCCGATAACACACCCTTTTCAAGGATATGCTCCACCACAACGTTTGGTAACGGCACCTCTACGTCATTTACTCCGTCTATGCCAAGCAGGCGGCATACGGCGCGCTCCACCGTAACGGTGGTGTTCAGATCGATAAAGCCCTGTATATCCGCGGCCACCTTTGCCGCGCTTGTTCGCGCTCTATCGACAAGCGTTCTGTTTAAATTGAGTTTGCTTTGCATGTTATCCCTCCCTGGCTTGGTTTGGGGTTCTTTACCGGCGCTGCCCGAAAAATAATTTTCGGACAGCGCTTATAGTTATCAATTGTGATGTGCACGCTTTGCCCTTGCAAGATCCTTCGGTTCCATAGAAACCGCTTGCCCCTGCTCCAATCCTGCAATACCTACAAGTTCTACCTTACGCTTGCCCTCGCAGACCTCGCAATGGCAGCTTTCCTCATAGTGCTCAGGCTCCGTATAGGTGGTAATCACACCCTCGAAATTGCGCAATATCACCTTGCGTGGCGTCTGGCTGATAACGTACTGCGGCATAACAGGCGTCTTGCCACCGCCGCCCGGCGCATCAACAACAAATGTGGGAATGCAGAAGCCGCTTGTATGGCCACGCAGACCCTCGATTATCTCTATTCCCTTGCTCACGGGGGTACGGAAGTGGGTCAGCCCCTGGCTCAGATCGCATACATAGATGTAATACGGACGCACCCTTATCCTTACCAGCTCATTCACCAACTTCTTCATCACATGTACGCAGTCGTTGATGCCGGCAAGCAGTACGCTCTGGTTGCCTAGCGGTATGCCTGCATCCGCAAGTCTTGCGCAGGCCGCCGCGGACTCCTCGGTGATCTCGTTGGGATGATTGAAGTGGGTATTGAGCCAAATCGGATGGTACTTTTTGAGCATGTTGCACAGCTCCGGCGTAATGCGCTGCGGCATTACAACAGGCGTACGTGAGCCTAGGCGCACAATCTCAACATGTGGTATCTTGCGCAGGCTGGAGATTATATACTCCAACATTTCATCGTTTACCATCAGGCAGTCGCCGCCTGAAAGCAGGACGTCTCGTACCTCTGGATGCTCGCGCACATAGTCAATGCACTTATCGATCTGGCTCTTTGGCACGGCGCAGTCGTTCTGGCCTGCAAAGCGTCTACGTGTGCAGTGACGGCAGTACATCGAACACTGATCAGTAATAAGCAGCAATACGCGATCCGGATAGCGGTGCGTAAGGCCCTTTACGGGTGAATCCGTATCCTCATGCAGCGGATCTGCATCCTCCTCGGGGGCAAAATGCAGCTCTGCACCGGTTGGTATAGCCTGCTTTCGTACAGGGTCATACGGATCATCAGGATTTATAAGTGAGAGATAATACGGTGTAATCGCCATACGCAGCTTGCCAAGGCATTGCTTTACGCCATCTTCTTCCTCGGCTGTCAGTTTGATGTATTTTTTCAGATCCTCAAGCGTCTCTATGCGGTTTTCGACCTGCCAATGCCAGTCGTTCCACTGCTCGTTGGGAACATCCTTAAAAAGTCCATATGCTCTACTCTTGTTCATGATGAAATACCCTCCTTAATCAGATCAGTGATCCACCTAGATATTGCCATAAACCTGCGGCCATATTTACGGCCGCAGGTCCAACATTAGAATCCTAATTAAACATATTTTTCATCGAACAGCTTGCGCAGCTTTGGATTCTCGCGCAGCACGTTGAGGGTGATCTCCGCATGGTTCTTTGTGTAACCGTTGCCAACTATCATGGTAACATCCTTGCCAATTCCTTCGGCGCCAAGCGCTGCCTTTGTAAAGCTTGTGGCCATTGAGAAAAAGTATACGATGCCATCATCGCGCACCGGCAGTATTGCGCTCATCTCGCAGCTTTCGATGTTTACGCAGCAGATTGACACGTCATATTCCTTGCCGCCGTTGGCTTCAAGCGCCTTGTCAAGTACTGCGACCGGCTCTGTTGCGGAAGCGACTACCACCTTATGATATACGCCAAGCTCCATCAGCGCCGGCACCTGAGCTGGGTTTCTCACCACGCCTACCACGTTGCCCGTGGGGCCTACGGCCTTCATGGCCTCATAACCGCACAGCACACCGGATTTTCCGTTTGCGCCTAGGATCAGCACGCTGTCGCCCATCTTGGGCAGCTTCCTTGCCTGTGCAGGCGCACCCGCCACATCCAGCGCGGCCAGTGCAAGCGCCTCGCTCATATCATCTGGCAGCTTTGCATATATGGCGCTCTCAAATAGCACAGCCTTACCATCTATGTCCACGCGGTCGATATCCTTGTGAATTGCCTTAATCCTATCGATCTTTAGCGGTGTCATGGAAAGCGAAACCAGCGAGGCGATCTTATCGCCAACCTTAAGATCACGATCCTTGAGATCCTCGCCTATATATGCAACCTTACCTATAAACATGCCGCCCGAACCCGTAACCGGATTTTGCTGTTTTCCGCGCTCTGCCACAATGCCAAGTATCATCTCGCCGATCTTCTTTTCGTCGCCGCCGCAGGCTTCCTCGATTTGAGTGAAAGAAGCAGAGTCGACGTTTAGCGAAATCACGTCACAGATGATCTCGTTTGAATAGAGCTTGCTCATATCGTTGTCAATCCTATATGCCGCCTGAGTCAAAACGCCCTGTGGCTCGATCACGCGATGGGTTCCGTATTTGTTGCCTTTCATTGCCATAGTCTGATTCCTCCTGCTTTTATTAATTTAGTTTGTTTATTTTGATTTTTAGCGCGCATGCTCACAGCGCACATTTATTACTGTTGTTACTTTGCGGCAAGGCCCAATATATTTCTCGCCTCTGCGGGACTCGCCACCTCGCGCCCCAGCTCGTGTGCAAGTCTGGCTACCTTTTCTACAAGCTCGGCATTGCTCCTTGCAAGCACGCCCTTGCTCAGGTATACATTATCCTCAAAGCCCACGCGTACATGTCCGCCCATTATGATGCCCATGACCGCCATTTGGAACTCACATCTGCCAACCCCAGCCACCGTCCATGTGCTTCCCGCCGGTATGCTGCCGGCCATAAACATAAGATCGCGCGGCTCGCCGCTGATTCCGCCGTTTACGCCCATTACAAAATCAAAGTGCATGGGAGATTTGATATAGCCCTTCTTGTTGAGACGTATTGCCATATCGATCATGCCTTTGTCAAACACCTCGACCTCCGGCTTTATACCGCGCTCATTCATCTTGCTTGCAAAGTCGATTATCATGTTTTCAGTGTTAACAAATGTATCGTCGCCGCCGAAGTTACATGTTCCGCAATCCAGCGTAGCCATCTCAGGCATAAGCGTTATCGGTTGCAGCCGCTCATCATTACTCATGCCAACCGCGCCGCCAGTGCTTGGCTGTATAATAACATCCGGACATTTTTTTCTTATCGCATCCATGCAGGCCTCAAAGCGCTCCACATTCTGCGTTGGTGTGCCATCGTCATCGCGTACATGCAGATGGATTATTGATGCACCGGCCTTATACGCACCGTGCGCCTGTTTAGCAATCTCCTCAACCGTATATGGAACGGCCGGATTGTGTTCCTTTGTTACCTCTGCACCGCTGATACAGGCTGTGATTATAAGCTTTTCCATTAAATTGCTCCTTTCAGTGTGAGTCCACGGTTGTTATTTAGCCCTCTGCTTATCCTTTGGTACAACGCAGGTTCCGCTGGCCCGGCATACAACTATTGGTTCTGCCAACACATCGCAGGCGGAATCGTTGATATCAGGGCGTGGAGCTATAACTTTTCTTGCTTCAAACACCATCTTGCGCGATGTGTTGCCTGTAGCCACAATTTCACCCGTGGCCTCAATATAGTCGCCTGCATACACTGGAGCCATAAATTCCACCATGTCGTACGCCTTGAACAACCCTTCATCGCCATCGTTAAGTATCAACAGTTCAGTTGCCACATCGCCAAATAGTCCAAGCATCCTTGCGCCATCCACAAGGTTTCCGCCATAGTGCGCGTCATGCGCGCTCATTCTAAGCCTGATGGTTGATTTCATTTCATTCGCCTCCATATTTGATTTTATCGAATTGTGCTTTTATCTTTTCGAAAAATAAAAAGCGCTATCAATACAGCCGTACCAGCGTATCGATAGCGCATCATCTCAGGGTTAAGCGGATAAAAAAAGCTATTGACATACGCGTACCAATACTACACATCGTCAATAGCGCTTCATCTGCTGGAAGTGCCAACAAGATGACAGTCGAACCGCGCTGAGCGGTGCGCCCAAGCCAGATGAAGATTGAGCCTCCACCCGCTTTCGGCGATATATACATTCAACAACGGCGTTGGGCGCCAATGCCCTTCATATCCGGTGCTTACCTTATCTATCGCGCCTCTATTCCCTATACCATATTAATTTGTTAACTAAATTATATCTACATTGATATTACGATGTCAATATAAACTTTCAATATATTCCAAAATTTCATCTGGAAATGACAACAAACGGCATATATTCAATGCATCTCGCGGGCAATCGGCATTATCATGCACCTCATAGAGTCCGTAGTTCATGCATTCCGCTATCGCCGAAATACCGTCGGCACCCTCGCCTATCCGCGTACGCACCTTTCGCATATCCATATCCCTTAATCCAGCCACCTGGTAATGCCGTGAAGCATACTGCGCCACACCATCGTAATGGGTAGTTAACACGCTTATATCCGAAAGGCCGTCAAGATATCTTGTCGTGCCACGTACTATCTGCGCCCCTTCATCCGGGTTTGTACCGCGTGCAAACTCATCCAAGAGTATCAGCGAACGCTGCTCGCGCGCGGCCATAACCTCATTGAATCTAACTATCTCTGCGCCAAAGCTGGAAAGCCCTCGCTCAATATTTTCAAGATCCTCCGATACTATGAACATCCCATCAAACAGTGGCAGTTGCGCTCGGCTTGCAAACGGCAGCATTCCCGCGTGCACAAGCAGCACACCCAGCGCCAGCGTCTTTAGCGCGATGCTCTTGCCGCCCATATTCGCGCCCGTTATAACCGTAGCACCTGCGCCCGCAGCTATAGATACCGGCGTAAACGCCCTGCCATCCTGCAAAAGCGCATCCGCGATACGCGGATTTATCATATCATCAAAGCGCAGCTCGTCCGCGCCAATCTCAGGCAATACGCCGCCATATCGCTGCGCAAGCCTTGCCCTGGCAATTGTAAAATCCAACGCGCCTATCATGTCCATATTAGCTAGTAGCTCATCTACATACGGGCGCAGTTGCACGCATAGCTCAGCGCGTATGCGCGTTTCCTCTTCATCCTCCTGCGCAGCAAGCTCGACCCGAATACCATTTAGCTTTTCGCGTTGCTTCACATCCTGCTGCGCGCGCAGCTGTCGCTCTATCTCGCGCTTGGCTTTGCGGGCAGCCAGCAGCTTATCGCTATGTGAGTCGTTTATGAAAAAAGTGGCTCCGCGCGCAGAATCGGTATCCAGCACATTTAGTGCGCCTTCCACCTTGGTAATTCTTATTCCTTTTGTATCCGCAAGCTCCATCAGCTCATTTGCGCTCGGCGCTATAAGTTCAAGTTGCAGCGTAAAGCGCTTAAGCTCGAATAGTTCTATCTCGCTTAGCGCTACATCGCGGCATCTTTCTACCGTGCGCCTTATATCCTTTAGCTGCATAAGCAGTCTGTCAAGCCTGTCAATTTTTTCTTTATATGTTGCAAGCCGCGTCATTAATCCATTTACGTTGCGCAGCTGGATCTCCAACTCCTGCGCATCCTTCGGACCAAACATGCGAAGCTGTCGCCTTTGCTGCTCACCATACGGCGAAAACAGTTCCAGCGCATCCAGCGCATAGCGAAAGCCTATATTCTCCATCTGGGCAGCCGAAAGCTTTATCATATTCCCCTCCCCACATCTATCACAGGCACATTCACTGCCACTTCCATACGCTTTAGCAGCTCGGCGGCGTTAAAATCAAAGCCGTAGGCTGAAATAGGATTCACGGTTACCGCCGCTACATCCGTCCGCCTCACCACGCTGATACGCGCGCCACGCGTGCGCAGCTTTTCATATGTGGATTTGCTAAGCAACAGCTTGCTTCCGTCACGAACGGTAATTTCAATGTTTGAAAGCGGTATCCCCGCCATCAACAGCGGCGTTATCATCGCATCCGTCAATGCGCCGTTTACGTATATACATTCTGTGTCGCTGTATGCTTCATCTCTTAACGCATCCAGCAACGGTATATTCGGCAGCGGCACAACGCGCGCTCCCTTAAGCAGCACCTTGTGCTTCAGTTCAAACTCTGCTTGTGTCCATTGAGTTTGTTGCGGTAGCGTAAGCAGTTCCACAGCGAAAGCCGTATCCTCAACCACCACATTTATATCCTTATGATACGATGCGCCTGTGCATAATATTGTGGCCTCGCTTACAGCGGGCGCGCACAGTGTTTTACGGCTTATTGCCCCATCTATAAGCACCATGTCGGCGCCAATAGCAAAGAATTCACCGCTTAACGCCGCAAGCTGCACCGTCATTGACGGGCCTGCAAGCTGCACATCACCATCGCTCCTTGCCCTTACCAAAGCCACCTCGCCAAGCGGGGTATTTATGCCGAGTGATGCCACTATTTCCCGGGTTATATTGCAATATTTCAACAAGCCTGCCGCAGTAGCGACGAGCGTCCCTTCGTATACATATATGCCGGGTTTAAATGTATGGGTAACCACATCCACACTTTCGCCATCTCTGCCTATTGAGGTAAGTGCAAGCTTACGCACACTGTGCAGCTCCGTTATCAGGCGGTTTAGCACAGTTGTCTTGCCAGCGTTTTTGCACATCCCTATTATGGATAGTGAACGGTATTTTTCTGTAAGCTCCTTAAGCATATATTGAGTATAGCATACCGGCATAGCAATAGTGAAGCCATGCTGTAAAAGCGCCAATAAAATTATGCGGAAACGACCCAACAGATCATTTCCGCATAAATATGATTTTTATATTATCGTGTGCGTTTATGCACGCTTGCGCTTTATCGCATAGGCCATAACGATTATGCCGCAGATTATCGCCGCAGCGCCCCACAGGCTTACGCTGCCCGTAGCAGGAATAAGCACCACCGGCACAAGCGGTTCGCTCCCGCCGTCATCCTTAGGCGCAGCCGTTATATTCGCGCCAGGCTGCACCGGTTTTTCCTTGCCGTTTACTATAACCGTCACAGGTTGTGCAGTGCTGTTTGTAAGTTTTGCTCCATCGGAAAGCATTAGCGGTTTGCCCGTCAGTGTAGCCGCGTCTGCCGCAGGCATGACTATTTCCACATTGCCCGAGAACGATGCGTTTCCGCCAACATTAAATTGAGTTATCTCCCCCAGCTTTCCACCAGTATCAATTCCTACCACGTTCATGACTATAGGAGTATTGCCCGTAACATTAAGCGTAGATACCGTTGCGCCTACATTTCCATCAACAACGTTGATGCTTGGCGTAATATACGCGTTGGTAACTGTGCCGTTTACAACGATACTCATAGAGCCAGTTACTGCGCTGGCCTTATTATCATCCGAGCCAAAGCAACCTGTTGTTGCACCGGTATACAGATTAGTCACCGCAGCACCTTTTCCTACTACCATCTTGCCCTTGCCAAGATATCCCCTGTTGGTAGCAGCTAGCTCGCCTATTACAGCGCCACTGCCCAGTGTTATTGCGCTGTCTCCGACGCTGCCGTTTATTCCGCCGGCATACAGATACCCGATAGTCGAATTGGTTATCTTTACCTTCGCTGTATTTACCTTGGTATAGCCGCCGCCGCCCGCCACAACACACATTGCGGACACACCATCGATATTCATAACCACATTGTTTACCACCGCGTTTGTAGTGATTTCCTGTGTAGTGGTATCTATGCTGCCCTCTGTGCCATTGCCTTTGCAACCGCCTTCAATATAGCTTCTACCTGCGTCCATTGTGGCGCCTTTAACGTCAATATATACAGTGCCGCCAACGCTGGTGTTGCAGTAGCCACCGCCAAATATATCCTCAACTTCGCCACCTGTCACTTTAATTCTGACGTCGCCTGTCACCTTTGAACAGTCCGCGGCAGTGGCATTTCCTTTACCAAAGTTACCGCCAATAAGACTTTTAACATTGCCGCCGCTCATAGTAATGGAAGTTGAGGCAAACGTTACGGCCGCCGATCTGCCATCCCCGCCGCCAAATATTTCATATCCGCTCAAGTCATAGCCATTCGCTGTATCGCCCGCTATAGGCGAAAGATCCTGAGCCACACCGCCAATCATGATGTTGGTGTTGCTGCCTTGAGCCACTACCTCAATTGCATTTCCGTTCGCAAACACACATTTATCATCTACGCTAACCGTTCCCGCCGCGAACGCCGTTGCAGGTATAAGTGCAAAAATCATAATCAGTGCAAGTGAAAATGCCAGCAATTTGCTTTTCATATTATCCCCCCCCTATTTGTGTATGTATTTGTTACATCTTAGCATTATATACGTTTTTTTACAATATATTTTGTACATACTGCCTAACATATTTATTTTCATGTTTAATAGCCTTTGTTACATATTTTTATACCATGCGCTATCCGCTGCTCGCCTAGTCCCTATGTAACGTTGTCTATTATTATAAGAAAACAGACTCCGCCCTGGCTTAGCCTGAAGCGGAGTCTGCTTTATATTAATCGATGTTTCTTATGCCTTTGGGCCCGCACTTATTATGTTCTTGGGCATTTTGTCATACTTCTGGAAGTTTTTGACGAAGCGCGCAGCCAAATCCTTTGCGGTGGCCTCATACTCTGCCTTATCTTTCCACAAGTCGCGCTGGCTGAGGAACTCGTTTGGTACGTTGGGGCATGTTTTAGGAACCAGCACGTTGAAGAACGGATCAAGTACGAATTCACCCTTCTCCAGCTCGCCGTTGAGCGCCGCAGTTACCATTGCGCGGGTATACTTCAGCTTCATACGGCTGCCTACGCCATATTTTCCGCCAGCCCAGCCGGTGTTGATGAGATACACGTTTGTGCCATGCTTTTTGATCCGCTCGCCAAGCATTTCAGCATATACGGATGGGTGCAGCGGCAGGAATGGTGCGCCGAAGCAGGTTGAGAAGGTGGTCTGAGGCTCTACTATACCGCGCTCCGTACCAGCAAGCTTGCTTGTATAGCCTGATACGAAGTGATACATCGCCTGATCCTCGTTGAGCTTGGATACTGGAGGCAATACGCCAAACGCATCCGCAGTCAGGAACACCACCGTCTTAGGCTGGCCAGCCACACCGGGTATCACGCAGTTTGGTATATATTCAACAGGATACCCAACACGAGTATTCTCCGTAAGGGAAGCATCGTCAAAATTGAGCTCGCGTGTTTCATTATCCATCACAACGTTTTCTACCAGGGAACCAAACTTTATGGCTTCCCAGATCTGTGGTTCGTTCTCATGGGTAAGGTTGATGCACTTTGCGTAGCAGCCGCCCTCTATGTTGAACACACCCTTATCACTCCATGCATGCTCGTCATCGCCGATAAGCTTGCGCTCTGGATCTGCCGACAATGTGGTTTTGCCCGTGCCCGAAAGACCGAAGAACACCGCCACATCACCGGATTGGCCAACGTTAGCGGAGCAATGCATGGTGAACACGCCCTTCTTGGGAAGCAGATAGTTCATCACGGAGAACACGCTCTTCTTGATCTCGCCGCAATACTGGCTGCCGGCGATTATTACCATACGCTTGTCGAAGTTTACGATTATGGCCGCCTCGGAATGTACGCCATCCAGGGCAGGGATGCACTTGAAGCCAGGAGCCGCAACTATGGTGAAGCCTGGAACAAAGCTGTTGAGCTGCTCTTGAGTTGGACGCACAAGGAGCTGATGGATAAACATATTCTGGCTGGCCAATTCGTTTACTACGCGCACAGACAAATTATGGGACTCATCAGCGCCCGCAAAGCCGTCGAATACGAATATCTCGCGGCCCTGCAAATATGCTGTCATGCGGTTATATATGGCATCGAACTTCTGCTCGCTTATGGGCACGTTCACTTTGCCCCAATCTATATCGTTATGTATGCTTGGGGCATCCACAACAAAGCGGTCATCAGGCGAGCGGCCGGTATATTTGCCAGTAGTAACCACCAATGCGCCGGTATTGCTCAATGTGCCTTCGCCGCGTTTAAGCGCCATTTCGGTCAGTTGGGCCGGGGTAAGGTTGCGGTAAACCGCCTTTGGGGCGATAATTCCCAAAGATTCAATGTAATCCTTCATAGTTTATCTCCTTTTAATTGTGGGTTGGATCGCCATCCCTAGTCATTACATATATCATTATAAGCCATGTACACTGAATCAGCAATACCACCGCATACAACTTTAGCCCGAATACATGTAATATATCGAACGCACCCAACTATTACTTTTCGTTATCATCCACAGTATGCTTGGCAAATTCTATCATTTCTTCGCTTGGCCCCACCACATTTGTAATTGGATTTGGATTCCCCTTATCCAGCAACGAATATGTCCTGTACAGCGGCGTCATATTGTTTGCACGTTTTTTCACCGTCATGCTATTTTCCTCCTTTTTTTGTGCTTGATTTATTATTATCCACATCACTTCAAAAAAACCTTGACTTTATATCCCTGCGCATGATATCATACATTTTGCCGTCTGATATGGCGGTTACGTCGCGGGGTAGAGCAGTTGGTAGCTCGTCGGGCTCATAACCCGGAGGTCGTTGGTTCAAATCCTTCCCCCGCAACCATTTGTGCCGGAGTGCTGAAGTATTCGGTGCCCCGGTGCATTTATCTATGTATTTCTACACCATATATTGGTTTGTATATATGGCGGCGTAGCTCAGTTGGCTAGAGCATTCGGTTCATACCCGGAGTGTCATCCGTTCAAGTCGGATCGCCGCTACCACCCAAAAAGCCCAGACGTTGTCTGGGCTTTTTCGTTTCACAAGCCGTAGATATGGATCATCCATGCGCAGCGGCACAATTGCGCATAAAATGCAAAAACAATTAGTTGAGAATTTTGCCTATCTTGCTTTCGCATAATAAATACAGAGGTTGTCTATATAATATTGTTAGGCATAATTATGAATAGAGTTTAGTTCTTGTGATGGTTTGCATTATAATATTTTTAATATCTGTTGAATCATCTTTCCGCGCATAACAATCTAACATCCAGCATGGCCGATTTGGGTTCAGTAACACCTTGCCAATCAATGCTCCTTATCCAGCCCAAGCGCTTGGATAACGTGTCTCATATGAACCGACATGGCATTTTTTGCGCCCTCGCCATCACGATCCCTCAAAAAATCGATTATAAGCTTATTGTCCACCGCCACCATCTCTTTAAGCACCTCTTTGCTGGCCGGAACCAACATTGCCTCATGCACGGCAGCATTTATTATTGGGAACATCCGTATAACGAATTCATTATGGGATGCGGCGGCTATCGCCTCATGGAATTCCTGATCCGCATCAGGCCAATTCCCATTGGATTTTAGCAACCGCGACACACGCTTGCCTATTTCGTATATACACCCCAACTCCTCGTCCGTAGCGCGCCGACACGCGAGCATTATGCACTGCGGCTCAAACATAAGGCGTATCTCATACAGGTCGCTCAGCCTGATCTTTGCCCGCTCAAGCGAGCTTACATCATATCTTCCCGAAACAGGCAGATTATCCACAATAAAAGTACCTGTGCCGCGTCTAACCTCAAGTATGCCCTGCGCAACAAGATACCTTATGGCTTCTCGCAGCGTAGCACGGCTTACCCCCAATTCTTCCGATAGATCATTTTCATTAGGAAGCTTCTCGCCCGGTTTGAAAACCTCTTTGACGATTATCATGTCGAACAACTCGTTGGAGATCCTTTCGGACAGGCTTTTCGCTTTAAGGGCGCTCATATGTTCCTTTCCGCGCATACATATAGTCATGCGTCGACGTCCAATTATACTTGCCTAAAAAATTCATATCAAGTTGCCAATAAAGTATTGACATCTTATGTCTGCCGTTATAGTCTGATGACATACTATTATAGTATACATCATACAACTTGGATCGCAACTATGTAATTTAAAATTTGGGAGAATATTATATGAATTCACTGGATCAGCTCTTCGAATCGGTAGACGGCTCATGGAAACCCACAATAGCTGTGGTGGCGGCACACGATGATTATGTTTTGGCCTCGCTGCGCACCGCACTTGACATGGGGCTTGCCGACTCGATACTACTGGGCGACATACAAAAAATAAAGCGTATCGCTGCCGATCAAAGCATATCGCTCGACGGCTTTGAACTAATTAATGTAACAGATAAGGCCGAGTCAAGCGCAATGGCCGTTTCGCTAGTCCGCCAAGGCAGGGCGCAGATACTAATGAAGGGCTTGGTTGACACGTCCATAATACTCAAGGCCGCGCTTAATCACGAAACCGGTATACGCGACTCAGATGTTATGTCGCATGTTGGCGTATTTGAGATAGACGGCTTTGACCGGCTGCTCTATATTACCGACGCTGCGATAAGTATCCAGCCTGACGTACATGCGAAAAAACGCATAATTGAGAATTCGCTTCAGGTAACGCGCGCCTTTGAAAACAATCATCCCATAGTCGCATGTCTTTGCGCAGTCGAAAACGTCAACCCCAAGATGCCCGCAACTCTAGATGCAAGCGAGCTTGTTCGTATGAACAAGGCAGGCGAGCTTACTGGTTGCACAGTTACAGGTCCGCTCGCACTTGACAACGCGCTATTCCGCGAGGCAGCTCTACGCAAGGGCATAAACGATCCCAATGCAGGACTTGCGGACGTGCTGCTGGTTCCTCAGATCGATGCTGGAAACATATTGTATAAATCCTTCACCTACGTTGCCAAAGCGAAAAGCGCCGGCATTGTGGTAGGTGCAAAGGTACCTATTGTTATGACGTCACGCGTTGATTCAGATGAAACAAAGCTCTACTCCATAGCGCTTGCCATACGTATGGCTGTGCTTACCGGAAGGACCAGTATATGAAAAGCTATAATATTTTGGCGATTAATCCCGGCTCCACATCTACTAAGCTTGCAGTGTTTGCCAATGAAGCAAGCATATATGAAACCGTCATGCGCCACACCCGTGAGGAGCTTGCGGATGTAATAACAATGGATGACGCGCTGTCCTTTAGAAAAAAAGTGATACTTGACGCACTTAATAAGGGTGGGGTTGATATTTCCACGCTTGACGCGGTTATTGGCCGCGGTGGCTTGATGCGCCCGCTTGAGGGTGGCACTTATGCCGTAAATAGCGCAATGCTTGACGACCTAAGCTCCTGCAAATACGGTACCCACGCCTCAAACCTTGGCGGCAGGCTGGCATATGAAATCGCATCGAGCTTGGGCAAACCATCCTTCATAGCCGATCCGGTTGTGGTAGACGAGCTTGACGACCTTGCCCGTTTCTCCGGCTATCCCGGGATTGAACGCACCTCAATATTCCATGCGCTTAACCAAAAAGCTGTGGCAAAGCGATTTGCGCATACCAGTGGCAAAAAATATCAGGATTTGAATATTATAGTTGCGCACCTTGGCGGTGGCATAAGCGTTGGCTCTCATAAAAAAGGGCGAATTGTGGATGTAAACAATGCGCTTGGTGGGGATGGCCCATTTACGGCGGAGCGCTCGGGCGGACTCCCGACTTCATCATTGGTTGAATTCTGTTTTTCCGGCAAGTTCGCTTCTGCCGGTGAAGTTTTAAACGAACTTATTACCCATGCCGGGTTGTTCGGATATCTTGGCACAAACGATGGCCGCGAGGTCGACAAAATGATCGAGGCCGGCGATGCATATGCAGAGCTGGTATATAAGGCCATGGCATATCAGATAGCAAAAGAGATAGGTAGCGCCGCAGCAGTGTTGTGTGGCGATGTAGATGCCATCATACTTACGGGCGGCCTTGCATATGACGGTATGCTTATGGGCTGGATACGTGAACGTGTAGAGTTTATTGCAAAGGTGACGATAATGCCGGGCGAGGATGAGCTATCCGCACTTAACGAGGCGGCGTCTCGTGTGCTCAGCGGTGAGGAAGCCGCAAAGGAATACTGACAGCTCGAGGTATTCATATGGATAAAAAGCTTAGGATAATCACAGGCCATTATGGTAGCGGCAAAACTGAGTTCGCCGTAAATCTGTGCGTTGCGCTCGCATCCGAGGGGCACAGCGTCATTATGGCGGATATGGATATTGTAAATCCCTATTTTTGCTCTCGCGAGCGTAAAGATTTTCTTGAAAGCAAGGGGATTCGTGTCGTGCTGCCATCCGGCGGCGGTGGAATCGATCTTCCATCGGTATCGCCGGCGGTGCTCACGCTGATGCAATCCGGCGATGTTTCCGGTGTTATGGATGTGGGCGGCGACGCTGTGGGCGCACGGGTGCTCGCCCGCTACGCACCATATCTTAATTGTATTGATTTTGACCTTTTATGTGTACTTAACGCAAACCGTCCTGAAACCTCAAACGTAAAATCAGCCATTCTCTATATTCAAAGCATCGAAAACAGTTCAAAGCAGCACATGAGCGGCCTCGTCAACAACACCCACCTGTGTGCCGAAACAACGTTGGACGACATACTGCGCGGTTATGACCTTGCAAGACAGGTCGCGGCCGAAATGCATATACCGCTGATGTTTAACTGTGTTGAAAAGCGGCTGCTGGCGCAGTCCGAATGTCTTTTGGAGGGTATTACCCTGCCAATTGAAATATACATGAAAAAACCATGGGAAACAGACAATGCGTAGGAGGGAGCTTTATGGCAGGAATCGTAAGATTTGACAGAGACAGATGCAAGGGATGCGAGCTGTGCATAGCGGTTTGTCCAAAGCATATCGTTATGATCGACAAACATGCGACCAACAGCAAGGGTTATTACCCAGCTACGGTGGTGGATATGGGGAGTTGCACCGGCTGCGCAAGCTGCGCGCGCATGTGCCCGGATTCTATCATCACAGTAGAAAGGATTTAAGGGTGAGCAAATGGCAAAAGAGCTTTGGAAGGGCAATGAAGCCGTGGCCGAGGCAGCCATCCGTGCCGGCTGCAAGTATTTTTTCGGGTATCCGATAACGCCGCAAAACGAAATCCCTGAGTATCTTTCCAGGCGTTTGCCTGAAATAGGCGGCTGTTTCGTCCAGGCAGAATCCGAAATAGCGGCGATCAATATGGTATATGGCGCGGCAGGCGCCGGTTCACGTGTGATGACGTCCTCATCATCGCCCGGAATCAGTCTCAAACAGGAAGGCATAACCTATCTTGCCGGCGCAGAGCTGCCCGCCGTAATAGTCAATATGATGCGCGGTGGGCCCGGACTTGGCAATATATCGCCGTCACAGGCAGACTATTATCAGGCTACTCGCGGCGGTGGCAACGGCGATTACAGAACATTGGTTCTCGCGCCCGCATCCATACAGGAGGCGGCGGATTTCACGCGTGAGGCATTCGATATCGCTGATGAGTACAGAAACCCCGTATTGATCCTGGCTGACGGCATGATAGGTCAGATGATGGAGGCAATAGAATGGGGCGAGATAAAAAAACGCGTTCTGCCTGAAAAGCCATGGGCTACCACAGGCACTAACGGAACGCGCAAGCACAATATCATCAACTCGCTATTTCTCAACGCAGAGGACTGCACGGCGCACAACAAGCGGCTTGCCGAAAAGCTCAAGCGTATCGAGGAAAATGAGGTGCGCTTTGAGCTTATCGGCGACGAGGATGCGGAAATACTCTTTGTTGCCTACGGCACTACTTCACGATTGACCCGCGCCGCCATGATGTTGCTTAAGCAGCGTGGTGTAAAATCCGCACTGCTGCGCCCAATAACGCTTTGGCCCTATCCGTACAAGCAGTTGTATGCAGCAGCCGCGCGCCAAAGTATTAAAAATGTTGTTGCGGTGGAGCTTTCTATGGGCCAGATGATTGATGACGTAAGAATAGCTCTAAACGGCATCAAGCCGGTGTCATTCGTTGGAATAGGCGGCGGCGTTATACCCACGCCATCCGAGATTGCCGACGCGGCATTCAGTGCGACAGGGAGGTAAAAGGCTATGGCAGTTGTGTATCAAAAATCAAAAGGACTTACTGACGCCCAAACGCATTATTGTCCCGGATGTACGCATGGCATAGTGCACAAGCTCGTTGCGGAGGTTATGGAAGAGCTTGATATAATTGGAAAAACAGTCGGTATTGCACCCGTAGGCTGTAGCGTGCTAGCGTATAACTATTTCTCCTGCGATATGCAGGAGGCGGCGCACGGCAGAGCGCCTGCGCTTGCAACAGGCGTAAAGCGCACCCATCCCGAGCTTGCCGTGTTCACCTATCAGGGTGATGGCGATCTTGCGGCAATAGGTACCGCCGAAATCGTTCATGCAGCCATGCGCAGTGAAAAGATCACCACAATATTCGTAAATAACGCCATATACGGTATGACTGGCGGCCAGATGGCACCAACGACGCTTGTCGGCCAAAAAGCAACAACAGCGCCGTTTGGCAGGCAGCAAAGCCACTATGGCGCGCCAATACGCATGGCGGAGCTATTATCCACAATCGATGGCACCGTCTATGCAGAGCGCGTAACAGTGACGGATATACCAAACATCATTAAGGCTAAAAAAGCCATAAAAAAGGCATTCGAACTACAGCTCGCAGGTGCAGGCTTCACATTTGTGGAGGTGCTTTCCACCTGCCCCACTAACTGGGGATTAACCCCGCTTGATGCAATCGAATGGCTCAAACAAAATATGATCCCCTACTACCCGCTTGGCATATATGCCGATAGAGCAACGGAGGTGAAGTAATAATGCTTACGCATGAAATAATCATATCCGGCTTTGGCGGCCAAGGCGTGATGGCGATAGGCAAAACACTTGCCGAAGCAGGCATGAAAGAAGGCAAGGACGTTTCCTGGTTACCCTCCTACGGCCCCGAGATGCGCGGAGGCACAGCCAACTGCTGCGTTGTACTTTCAGACGATGATATAGTATCGCCGCTTGTGCTTGCCCCCACTGAGCTTATCGCTATGAACAAGCCGTCGCTGGCTAAGTTTGAGCCCACAGTGGTTTCCGCTGGTATCATATTCGTCAACAGCTCAATAATCGAGATAAAGGTACAGCGCACCGATGTGAAATCATACTACATACCATGCCTTGGCATAGCATCAGAGCTTGGCAATATGAAGGTTGCAAACATGGTAATGCTGGGTGCCTATATTGGTGCTACAAAGCTGCTAAAGGTCGAAACCATACGTGAAATGCTAGCACATATGTTTACCGGCCCCAAGGCAGCGCTGATTGATCTAAATATTGAAGCGCTCAAGCGCGGCGCGGCATGCATTGACTGACAGGAGGAAAAATGGAAATACGTATTAACAGGACGAGCGCGGCAAAGCCTATGCCGCATGCAGGTGATAAGCTTGGTTTTTGCAGGCAATTTTCCGACCATATGTTTATCGTGGAGTATGATGATTCTGTAGGCTGGCACGATGCGCGCATAACGCCTTATGCCCCCTTCACTATCGACCCCGCTTCACCGGTGCTGCATTATGGACAAGAGATATTTGAAGGTTTAAAGGCATATCGCCGTGATGACGGAGAGATACAATTGTTTCGTGCGCGCGACAACGCAAGCCGTATGAACAGGAGTGCAGCGCGCATGTGCATCCCTTCAATCGATGAGGAGCTACAGTTTTCCGCAATGCAGACAATAGTCGATATTGAGCGTGACTGGGTGCCCTCTGGCGAAGGCGAATCGCTGTATCTGCGGCCAACCTGCATTGCCGATGGCAATACGCTTGGCGTACATGCTGCCAGCAGATATATCTATTATATTATCTGTTCACCCTCAGGATCGTACTATCCCAATGGGCTTGAGCCTATACGCATACATATCGAAAGCAGGGATGTTCGTGCCGTAAAGGGTGGCATAGGCTTTGCAAAGACCGGCGGCAACTATGCCGCAAGCCTACGTGCAGCTGAAGCCGCGAAGCAAAACGGCTTTGATCAGGTGCTTTGGTTGGACGGCAGAGAAAACCGCTATGTCGAAGAAGTAGGCGCGATGAACATAATGTTTATGCTGGGCGATACGCTTGTTACGGCAGAGCTTGGCGGCAGCATACTGCCCGGAATAACACGCGATTCCGTGCTGGCGCTTGCAAGGGAGCGCGGAATAAAGGTTGAGGAGCGACGCATCGCCGTTGACGAGCTTGTTGCTGCAAGTAAGCGTGGAGATCTGCTCGAAGCCTTTGGCACCGGTACGGCGGCCGTCATTTCCCCCATACGCGAAATGACGTTCGATGGCGTTGCGATGAAGGTTGGTGACGGCAAATCCATTGGCAAGGTCGCTAGAGAGATGTATGATACGCTCACAGGTATTCAGACCGGTAAATCCGCCGATACGCATGGCTGGATAAGCGTTGTGCCGCATTTGAGCAGATAGTGATCTGATTTTCAGCCGCCCCCCAATACGCTGCGGGGGCGGTTTTTTTGTGCCGCTTACGCCGCTTGCTGTCCTAAATACGCTTTTTACACCGCAAAGTAATTCTCGAGTTCCATTTCACTATACCTATATGCTTTGGATTAATACGCCATAAAATATTTACAGGGCGGAATTGCTATCCGCCCTGTAAAACATGCTGTTCGCATCTTATTTTTTTGTTTAGAGCTCGGCAGAGTTTCAGCCGCCGTATCTTCTAAGCAGTGCGATCACGATTACGATTGCCGCAATGATGAATCCTATTATGTTCGTTGTACGCTTTACGCTGCGCAGCTTTTCCGGGCTCATCGGCTTATAGCCGCCCGGGCTTAGCTCACCCTTGCAGGACGGACACTCCGTCATGTGATCCAGCACATCCTTCCCGCAGTGCGGGCATTGCACCAAATGCTTTTTATAATCCGTAAGGCTCATGTCATGACCATACTTTCGTCATAATATAGACAACCAACGCCATTATTGCGCAGAATATCACCGAAAATATAAACACCCACTTCACTGCACACAGCATTACAGCCCTAGTATCCTCCTTGGAAAGCGGCTCTATATGCTTTGCGTCTGTTGTGTTTTCGTGATACCATGGCATACCCGGCACATTCATATTGGCGATTGTATGCCCATCATCATCATCGTATCTTTTCTTTTTGCTCATTTGTTGTCGTAAAGGTGGCACACCACATAGTGGCCGTCTCCTGCCTCATACCGCTCCGGCGGAACCTCCTTGCATATGCTCATACATTCACTACAGCGCGTGTGGAATTTACAGCCAGACGGCGGATTTGCCGGCGAAGGTATGCTGCCCTCCAGTATTATACGGTTCATCTTTATAGTCGGATCCGGCATGGGTATGGCCGAGAATAGCGCCTTGGTATATGGATGCAGCGGATTATCGAATATCTTGCGCTTGGGCCCCATCTCCACCATATCGCCAAGGTACATAACGCCTATGTCGTCAGACATATGCTCCACCACAGATAAATCGTGCGAGATGAACAGATACGTCAGGCCATATTCGCTCTGCAATTCGTTAAGCAGATTGATTATCTGTGCCTGAATTGACACATCCAGCGCAGAAACGGGCTCATCGCAAACAATAAAATCCGGATTCAGCGCCAACGCCCTAGCGATGCATATTCTTTGGCGCTGGCCGCCCGAAAACTCATGCGGATATCTGTCTTTATGATATGGTTGCAGTCCACAGGAGCGCATTATTTTTGTGATATACTCATCAAATTCATTTTCGGGAACCAAATGGTGTTCTCGTACTGCCTCGCCTATTATCTCGCCTACCGGCAAGCGCGGTGAAAGGCTGCTGTATGGATCCTGGAATATCATCTGTATACGCGGGCGCATGCTGCGCAGACCCCGCTTATCCATTGCGAATATATCCTTGCCATCAACAATCACGTCACCGGACGTCTTGTCGTTCAAGCGCAACACAGTCTTGCCGACTGTGGTTTTACCGCAGCCCGATTCGCCCACAAGACCCATGGTCGTGCCGCGCTTTATGTTGAAGCTGATGCCATCCACCGCTTTGACGTTGCCAACAACACGGCTGAACATACCCGCCTTTATAGGAAAATACTTTTTTAGGTTTTTTACCTCAAGCACATAGTCGCTCACCGTGAGTCACCTCCTTTGTTCATATCCTCATACAAATAGCAGGAAACGATATGCGTGGGTGACAGGTGCCTCTCGCACGGATATTTTCCGTCGCAAACACCGATGTTCTTTTCGCATCTGTCGCGGAAATAACAGTAATCCGGCATATTTATCGGGTTAGGAACTGAACCGGGTATGCTATATAGCTTTTCTATATCCTTGCCTACTACCGGCTTGGACGCCATAAGGCCGATTGTATATGGATGCGCAGGGTGCAGGAATACCTCCTCAGCAGTGCCCTTTTCGACTATTCTGCCAGCGTACATTACCACAACATAATCCGCCATTTCAGCTACAACCCCAAGGTCGTGGGTGATTAGCATTATGCTGGAATTGATCTTATCTTTGAGGGTGCGCAGCAGATCCAGTATCTGCGCTTGTATTGTAACGTCCAGTGCGGTCGTTGGCTCATCTGCGATTATAAGCTTGGGGCCGCACGCAAGCGCCATTGCTATCATTATCCTCTGGCGCATTCCGCCTGACAGCTCGTGCGGATACATCTCATACACGCCTTCTTTGTTGGCTATGTTAACAAGATCCAGCATCTCTATGCTGCGCGCCTTAACATCCGCATCTGACATCTGTGGGTTATGCAGCTTTATTACCTCGTCTATCTGTGCCCCCGCACGAAAAACAGGGTTAAGGCTCGTCATAGGCTCCTGGAAGATCATCGACACATCATTGCCGCGTATATGCTGCATCGCATTTGTAGGCGTTTTGGCTATATCATATACTCCGTCGCTTGAGTTGAATCTGACTGTGCCTTTTACTATCTGTCCCTGCGGGCGCTGCACCAACTGCATAAGCGAAAGGCTGGCAACGGATTTACCACAGCCCGATTCGCCCACAACGCCAACCGTTTTACCCTGCGGCACATCAAAGCTAACCCCATCCACCGCCTTCACGGTGCCTATATCCGTAAAGAAATAGGTATGCAGGTCATCGAACTCAACGACGTTATTGGGATCATGCATCTGAGTTATATATTCATCGCGCGGCACATTTTTGCGCTTGCGGCGCTTTTCGATTTCATTCGTTATGCGCTTGTTTTCGTGCGATATCCTGCGTGATTCCCTGGCGCTTATATAGTTCAGTTTACTATTCTTTGCTTTTTCGTGAAGTATTGCCATAGCTTCTCACCTACCTTTTCATCTTGGGATCGAACGCATCGCGCAGACCATCGCCCACAAAGTTGAATCCAAGCACGGTCAGCACTATCAATAGACCCGCAGGTATCCACACAAACCAATAATTGGTCATCACGTGAACGCTGTTTGCGGCATTTATCATACTGCCCCATGAGGCCAGCGGATATTTAACGCCAAGGCCCAAGAATGAGAGCGTAGCTTCGGTTATTATGATTCCGCCAAGGCCCATCGTTGCCTGTACTATCAGCAGCGGCATGACGTTTGGCACAAGGTGTTTGAATATCTTGCGTGAAACGCTAATACCACCCGCCTCCGCAGCCACCATAAAGTCCTGCTCGCGCAGCGAAAGTATTTGGCCGCGCACAATACGCGCTATGCCGGGCCAACCCAGTATGCCAAGCACTGCCATCAAAAGGAATATTCTGGAGATGGGTTCGACCTCCATGCTGTCCATCGCCGCACCTATTATCATTACCGTTGGATAAAAAGGTATGCAGTTGAACAGATCCACCAAACGCATCAGCATTGTATCTATCCAGCCGCCAAAGTAGCCCGACACACCGCCAATCACAACGCCAAGGAATACCTCAAGGAATATTACGACAAAGCCCACCATCAGGCTTATGCGCCCGCCATACATCAATCGCGCCAGTATATCCATACCATTGCTGTCCGTACCCATCAGGTGCGTCTTTGATGGCGCCTCGTATATAGTTATTAGCCTTGTGACGGTATCCGTCTTTATGGTATAGGTCTTGTTTGTGCGCGTTATACGGTATTCAACCTGCTCGCCGTTTTCGCCAGGCAATGTGAATTTATCAACCTTATCGTCTATGGCGTTACGTATGGCAGCCTTCATATCATACGAAAGCACTACATCGCTGCCCATCGCGGATATCAGTATGTTTGATGTCTCCGCAAACGGAGTATTCATGTCGCTTGCACGATAGATCGTCGTTCCGTCTTCGATTGCAACTAGGCTGTAAGCGATATCGTTGGCTATAAAGTCGGTTTCGCCTTTTGTCAGCGCCGTTTCCACCGCAATGCGGAAATCAAAGCTATCCACTATCTGCGTATCATCCTGGTTGTATGCGTCAAACACCAGTTTGGATGCAAGCGCTATTGTGTCTATGGTGCAAAGGTTAATAGTCCTGCCGCTACGTACCAGCGTATATACTACATCGCCATAGGTGAACGTGGTCTGCTTTGCATCCACAGCGGCCTTGCATGAATTCGTCAGCCCTTCATCTATCAGGAAGTCTGAGTCCGCAGGCACACTTATACTGAACTTACCCCCCATTGTGGATACAATAGCCACCACTGCGTTGCCGCCTATGGTGTAGCTGTTTTCACCCAACGGAAGTATATTGTATGATTCATCCCCATTCATAAACGTGGTTTCGCCACCGGCGATTGCCAGCATAGCGTTAGTTGTGGTTGCGCCGGAAATGGTTTGGCCAGGCGCTATGAAATAGCGCAGTTCTTCATTATACAATGCGCTGGCGTATTCCTTCATTGTGTATTCATCGTGCTTAAACACCTGTGACTGCGAATATGGTATCATCAGCGGGCCTAAAAACGAGAATATAAACATCGCCGCCAGTATTATAAGCCCTACTATCGCCAGCTTATTGCGGAAAAAGCGCTTCATAACCATCATTCCCGGCGACAACACCTTTACGCGGCGCTCATCGTCAAGTCTATAACGGCCTTTGCTATTGTCGTTGGCGGTAGCGCTGCCGGATTTTTCATCCATATTCGGATCAAGTTTTTTGTTATCCATAAAGCACCTCCGTCAATTTATCCTGACGCGTGGGTCCACCACCGCGTACATTATGTCCGCAATGAGTAGACTGACCTGCGTCAGTATCTCTATAAACACTATATAGAACATTGTAAATGGGATATCCCCTGCGGTTATCGCCTGATATGACGTATAACCTATGCCAGGTATCTGGAACAATATTTCGGTTATCATTGCGCCGCCGAACATGCTTGGCAGCAGATACGACATATATGATACCAGCGGTATCAGCGTATTGCGGAACGCGTGGCTGTTTATTACCCTGTTTTCAGGCAGCCCCTTGGCGCGCGCCGTACGGATATAATCGGCGTTTAGCACCTCAAGCATATTTGTGCGCGTATACCTCATTAAACCGCCAAGGTTAAGTATCACAAGCGTTAGCACTGGAAGTATCATGTGCTGCGACATATCCAAAAACTGATGCCATTGATCCATTTGCTCATGCATACGACCCACTATGCCATACATATCAAACCAGCCCAACTTATACGAAAATACATATTTTAGTATGGTCGCAAGGAAAAACGTTGGCAGCGATATGCCCAGCAACGCAATTACCGTAACTGTATAATCGGTTTTTGAATATTGCTTGCGGGCTGCCAGTATGCCAAGGGGTATGCATATAACAGCTTGAAGTATGAATGTGACAGCGTTTAGCACCACTGAGTACCATATGACACTGTTGAACTTTTGCACAACCGGCTGATTGAATTTCCAGCTGTCGCCGATTTTACCCTGCAAGAAGTTGCCCAGCCAACGGAAGAAGCCTTCGATTATGGTTCCGTCCATGCCGTACATCGCGTTTAGCTGTATGCGCAGTTCATCATAGCTTTTTGAACCGGGGCGTGTGCTCAACTGTCTTGCCATTGCCTCGACAAAGGAGGTAGGAAGGCAGCGTATCACGGTGTATACCACAAGCGCCCCGAAGAACACTATGAACACCGCGAGAACCAGCCTTCTAACAATGAATTTAAGCATATTTTCCCTCTTATCTTCCCGCGCCGGTTCTGATTTTTCCGGTGCGGAGATGTTTTAAGATTGCATTTTTGCTGCGTATATATGGTGAAAACTTGTTAAGTGTTGCTTTCAAATTAAAACAGGAGCACCATGAGCCCACAAATGTGGGCCCATGATACTCCATAATGCTATTGATTATTTATTGGCTTCCATTGTAATCCCAATTGGGTCAATAATCCAAAGCCAGAATGTAGTCATATCGGGGGTAATTGTAGTCTGATCAATACGTGGAGTACTGAACACGGTGCAATTCTGCCTCTGATATACAGGAATCTCGACTGCGTAATCAGCGATTATATCAAGAATCTGCTTATATACAGACTTCCTGTATGTCTGATCATCGCTCTTTCTTGCGTCAAGTATTAGCTGATCCACTTCTGGGTCGTCGAGATGGTAGTGGTTAGAATCAGAACCGCCTCGGCCGACTATGCCGGAGCTGTGGTAGGTCTGATACATATCCGGATCGATTGTTGCACCCCATGCTGCAACCCAAAGCTCTTGCGCGCCGGCATCGATGGCGTTCCAAAGCTCGTTGGAGTCAGCTGGGTCGTTGATCTTAAGTTCCATGCCGATTGTGGCAAGCGCTGCCGCAGCATCGGTCAATACGCCAAAGGTCGGGTGATCGCCCGTGCCATCAGCGGGGATGATTGCCTCGTATGAGAGCTTCGCGCCTGCGGGAGCGGCAGTAAACTTGCCGGAAGCTTCGTCAAACTTGTAACCAGCCGCAATTAAGTAACCCTTTGCTGCATCAAGCGCGGCAGCATACTTCTGATCTGGGGTCATTCCTGTGGCATAGATATCTTTGCCGTTAACGTCAAGGGAGAATGCTACCTTATAGTCTGGGTCTGTCGGCTGTGGAGCCGCCCAAGAGGTATTGGATATTGGATAGTTGATTATGGCCGCGGCTTCACCGTAGTAGCTATCAACGGAAACTTCACGATAGACGGATAGCATGGTGGCAATCGCCTTGCGCAGGTTTTTGCTGGCGTCGCTGTTAGGATCGCCGCCAACGCATACAGTGCTGGCGTTTATGCCGATGTAACCGTATCCCAGGTTATCTACCATGTAGGTGGAGACTACATCGCCTGTATATTCGCCGCTGCTGTTGCTGGCGCATATCGCATCAAAGTTTTCTTTATTGTAGGTCATTTCGCCGCCATCAGCCGTGCCGGACACAAGCGCAGGTGGCACTTCAGCGGAGGTAGTGGTTTTGAACTGCAAATACTTGGTAACCGGAGTACCCTTAAAATAGGATTCGTTTGCTTCGTAGTATATAACCTTGTTCTCGAATTTAATGAAATTGTATGGTCCTGCGCCCATAGGCTGAGCTGTCTTATCCTGTATCATGGACAAATCGCCAAACGGGAAGCCAAATTTATGGGCTTCATAGTCATACTGAGCGGCATCGCCATAATAGTGCATAGGAACAATCTGCAAGCCACAGATGGTGTATACGGCAGGAGCAGAATAGCCATAGGTCTTGACCTCTACGGTGTATTCATCCAGCTTGTTGATACCCGTGATATAATTGATAGGCTCGCCTGTGGATGCAGCCAGCTTGTCGATAAGCACCAGTTCCTCGGTCATGCCTTCGATATCGCTCTGGAAATAGTTTTCGTCGCCGCTATACATTTTAGCAAGCTTTTTATAATCCCCAGCATACTGCTCGATCATTGCGGCAACTATAGGCTCCTTCTCGGTGCCAACCGCTTCCCAATCGAAGCCTTCTACGGTATTATAGGTGTCGGTATAATATTTATGTTTTGTAGCTTCGTCATAGCCTGCGCCTGCTGCGGCGCCAATCGCCCAATCCCACTCTGAGGTAAGGGTTGCTGCTACGAACGCATCGATCTTGGCTTTAAGCGCTTCGGATGGTTTCGCCAGCGCGGCCGCAATATCCTCGGCCGTCACTTTTGTACCCTCTGTGGCGGTGTTGTTATACTGATAGTTCTTCAGGCCTATTATGTCATAGGAGCCAAGTGTAGTGGAGCCAACGTAGGAAGGATCCGCATATACATAATATGTGAAGATCATATCGTCAGCGGTGGCGGGCGTGCCGTCGCTAAACTTGATGTCGTCACGCATCTTTACTGTATACGTGGTTTCATCCTTTTCCTTATCATATACAACCTTTATGTCGCAAGGTCCAGTGTAAAGATAATCTGTTCCGTTGAAATTAACGGTTTCACCCTCAATGGCATTGAAGATTATGCCGCCCATACGATCAGTCGTGATCATGGGTAGTTGTGTCACTGAAACCGCGTCCATGTCATAGGCGGTATCAGCAAAAAACGGGCTGAACTTCTCTGAAAATTCTGGATAAGCAATTACCAGTGGCGTCTCTTTTTTGGTATCCGGCTGGTCAGTAGCCGTCCCATTGTCCGTAACGGGGGTCTTGGTGCAGCCTGCGAACATAGCAACGCTCATCAGGACTGCCATCGCCAAAGCGATGATGGTAGTAAGTCTGCGATTCATTCTGCTTCCTCCTTAATATATTGTTGTACATGCTGATTTTATCGGTCTTGCGCGACCGTTATCATGATATGTGTACCATCTGAAATATAACAAAATACTGTCACAATGTCAATGCGAGTACAACCGCAATAAAATATATAAATAACAGATAAAAAATGATGTTTTAAGTATTTATGCAATCATATCTATCTTGTATGCGTATAAAGAACAATCCTAACGCTGTATTCGCCAATGCCGCGCCTGAGAATATAATGTCCGCGTATGACACTTTGCTGTGTGCTATGATATAGATCACAATACCAACCGCGCACGCAACGGCCGACACCGTAAGCACCACGCTATATTTTCTCAATCCCAGCACATATTTGTCGTATTGGGCAAACTCGAAATCTCCCCTTGTGCATATTATACCCGCCACCTTTGCCGCGCACATGGCCACCGGCAACAGCAGTATAACGTATGGCAATACCACATATGCAGTGGCACTTTCGCCATCTCCGCCAAGGCTAAGGCTGCCCGAAAAACCCATCGCCAGATACAGTGCCACAAACCCAATGGCGCATACCGCATATATCAGCTTCAACGCGCGCAAATTTTCTTTTGGCATATCATAACGATAGTATTTTCCGGTGTATACGGTATGCTTTTTTGTTTTGCCGTTCTTAGCCGTTTCACTGACTATCTTATAATCGTTTGCATAATCGCGTGTCTTTTTTCTCATTTATACATTATAGCATATTTGTCTACAAATTACAGTCATAAAGTTCATAATTTAAGCCATAGCACCCGTAATTAGCATACGAATTTTGTCATATATTCCAATTTTCAACCTTCATCTGGTGCAAATTCCGATTTGATAAAGACGGCTGCACCCATTTTATGGTAAAATACATTTTAACCTAAATATACGTTTTCTCAAATACAGATATGAAGGGCGGCGCACGCTTAATTTATGATGTACACATTCAATGGTGAAATGCAGCAAACATGCCCCTGCAACCTCGACCCCAATGTGCTTACTGCTGGACTTATCGGGCTGGATGAGCTGAAAAACTGCAACCATATATTCGGCCTTGACGCCGCCAGCATAAAAGAATGCGAATCCGACAGCAACCGCAACAGCTTCCGCACAGGTATAGATGTGTATGATGATTGCTTTTTCAGCATACTCAACATAGTTGACGTAAACGATGTGCTTGCCGAGGAGGACCGTATAGGCATATATATCAAAAAAAATCTTTTCCTGCTTATCGACATAGTTGATGCGGACAACAGCACCCGTTCGTTGTTTGAATATGCCGCCTCAAGGTTTAAGCCGCAGAAAATGACGCTTGAAAAGCTTGTGTTCAGTCTGTTTGACCGGCTGCTCTACAAGGACAGCGAGGCGCTTGAGGCACTCGAATTCCGTATAGGTGGTATGGAAGATGAGCTTTCCGGCTGCCGGATCGACAAGGACTTCAATAACCGCCTGCTTACAGCCAAAAAGCGCATGCTTGTGCTGCGCAGCTATTATGAGCAGCTTGTCAATATATGTGAGGAGCTTGCCGAAAACGAAAACGGTGTGCTTAATGCGCAGGCACTGCGCTATTTCAAGCTGCTCGGCGACAGGGTATCGCGCCTTAGCGCCAACGTGCAGATGCTGCGTGATAACCTTGTGCAGGTGCGTGAGGCATATCAGGCCGCGCTGGACTACGACCTCAACCGCATAATGAAGGTATTCACAGTTGTTACCACCATATTCATGCCGCTTACACTGATCACAAGCTGGTATGGTATGAATTTCACATCTATGCCCGAAATCACATGGGGTTACGGATATATATTTGTGATAATACTATGCATAGCGGTGGCGGTGTTGAGCATTGTATTCTTCAAACGCAAAAAATTCATGTAGCATATCAAAATAAAATTGCGCCCACCCTGGCAAATGCCAAGGGGGCGCATAACTTTTGTCGCTTGTGTGGCACTTATATGCCCGCATCCGTAATGTTAACTTTTACTGTTGCGTCCGCTGGCACTTGCGTGGCTATTAGTATTGTCCAAAACGCCATGTCCATTGTGCCAACCTCAGGCGTTTTGCGTGTAAGCTCCACGGCGACTTCGCCGCCCTCGCATTTCACCCCTGATACCTTCATATCCGTTGATCCGCTATCCACGGCGAATGCAAGTATTATCAGGTTGCGTCCATCGGTAAACAGGTCTTTTAGTCTGCCTGCGGCGTCCATAAGCGCCTCTCTATCGGCCTCGCCCATATCGCGCACATATTCTTTAAGCGCCTCGTCAGAATTTATTACCGCCGTTTGAGGTTCAAAGCTTTGCACCCCACCTGCGCTACTGCTGATACATTCCACGTCAAACTCCGATGCGGCGTCCTGTGATGCGGCAGAGCAGCCAAACAGGCCAAATGTCAGCGCCGCAATAATCGCGTATATCGAAAACAGCTTCATAGTTTCACAGCCCCTTTGCATGGATTTGCATCATTATATCACATTATTCAGGGTATCGCATATCCGGCGCATAGGGGGAGGTTCATCTCTTGCTCTCCTGATACAGTGCTTTAAACGCAGGAAGCGAACGGCGTATTGTGTCATAGCTTACGCAGTAGCAAAGTCTGAAATGTGTTGAGCAACCAAAATCATTGCCCGCCACCACCAACACGTCATGGCGCTTTGCCGCCTCCGAAAACGCCTTCGCATCGCCGCCCGGCGACTCTACAAACAGATAGAATGCCCCCGATGGCTTTACGCAGCGGTAGCCTATCTCCATAAGGCTGTTGTAGAGCAGTTCGCGGTTGCGCCTGTATGTTTCAAGATCCGGCTGCACATCCATGCAACGTGCCAGCACCATCTGCATAAACGATGGGGCACACACATAGCCCATCCTGCGCAGCGAGCCCATTGTTGCCGCGCATATATCCTCAAATTCATCTATCTCATCAGGCACAAGCATATAGCCTATACGTTCGCCCGGAAGCGACAATGATTTGCTGAAGGAATAGCACACGATTGTGTTGGCATAGTAATTGGTAATAAAGGGCACCTGTACTCCATCATATACCAATTCCCTATATGGTTCGTCCGAAAGTATGTATATTGTATGGCCCAGCTCGCGTGATTTCACATCCAACAACTGCGCAAGGCGTTTTATCGTGGCCTCGGTGTACACCACGCCGGACGGGTTGTTTGGCGAATTGACTATCACCGCCTGTGTATTTTTGTTTATCAGCGCTTCCAGATTATCGAAATCTATCTGAAAATCCCTGATATCCGCCGGAACCACCCGCAGCGATCCGCCCGCTATGGCCGCAAACTGCCCATATTCTGGGAAGTACGGCGCAATCGCGATAAATTCACTGTTTTCATCCACACTAAGCGCCTTTAGACATGCCGTAAGCGAACTTGCAGCGCCGCACGTCATGCAGATATTGCGGTGTGTAAAGTGTGTGCCGAATCTGCGGTTGAGCGAATCCGCTATCGCAGAGCGCGCAGCAACATCGCCTGGGGCGCTCGTATAGCCATGCACCGCTATCGGATCTGATTCGCGCAGTATATCCAGCATAGCCTTTTGCACCTGCTGCGGTGGCGGCACACTTGGATTTCCCAGTGAAAAGTCAAATACATTTTCGCGGCCCACCAGCGCCGCGCGCTGCTTGCCGAATTCAAACAGCTCGCGTATCGCAGAGGGGCTTTTACCAAGCGCTGTCATTTCTTTGTTTATCATAGGCTCATCCTCCTATCCGCCCGTTCAATAGTTGTATCCAGTTTCAAACGCCTTTGCGTTCATCTCCACCAGCTTGGCCGGCAGCAACTGCGCAAGTATTGAATGCCAGTCTATTCCTGAAAGTGACAGCGCCTTTGTAAGCGCGCCCAGAAGCACCACGTTCATGCATTTTGCATTGCCCAGCCCTATGGCTATATCTGCCGCAGGCAACGTTTTGCACTCAAAGGCCGCCTGCATGCTATCAATGCATCCATCCGGATATTGTGTTGCACCGCTTGCCACACTCATCGGCAATATCACATAATCGTTGATTATTGCCTTGCCGGATGGCTTTAAGAATTGTGCGTAACGCACCGCCTCCATCTTTTCGAAGGCAACCAGTATATCGGCCTCACCACGGCCGATTATTGGCGAATACACCTTTTTGCCAAAGCGCACCTGCGTTGATACACTGCCGCCGCGCTGCGCCATGCCGTGTACCTCGCTCATCTTCACGTCGTAGCCCGCGCCGATAAGTCCCGCCGTCAATGCACGGCTTACAAGTATAGCGCCCTGTCCGCCAACGCCGCAAAGCAGTATGCTAGTTACGTTGCTCATATGCTCACCTGTCCCTTTCAATCGCGCCGAAGGGGCACACCTGTGCGCAGACCGTACAGCCCACACACAGTGTTTTATCTATCACTGCACGGCCGTCCATTACGGCCACCGCGGGGCAGCCTACCTTGAGGCACAGCTTGCATCCGCGGCACTTATCGTTAACCGTGCAGCTGCCTATATCATGCTTTATTTTCTTTATCAGCAGGCAGGGGCGCCGCGTGATTATCGCTGCTGGCACCGTGCTTGCAAGCGCCTCGTCCACAGCCTTTTGCATAGCCGCAAGATCCTGCGGATCTACTATTATTATCTTCTCATAGCCGTATGCGGCAAGCACATTCTCTATTTTGATCGCGGGGGCAGGCTCGCCCATAAGGGTTTCGCCGCTGCCTGGGTTATCCTGATGGCCGGTCATGCCGGTTATGCTGTTGTCCAACACGCATGGTATCAGCTTGCCGCGGTTGTAGATTATCTCCGCGGCGCCCGTCATACCGCTGTGAAAGAACGTTGAGTCCCCCAGTACGCCAAATACCTTTTTGTCTATCCCCTGTGTTTCAAACGCCTTAGCCATACCCATCGCCACAGAGAAGCCGCCACCCATGCATACCACAGAATCCATCGCATTTAGCGGTGGCGCACAGCCCAGAGTATAGCAGCCTATATCGCCGGCAATGACGTAATCCTTGCCCTTGCTAAGCGTGTAGAAAAATCCCCTGTGCGGACAACCCGGGCAAAGCACCGGCGGCCGTGGCGCAGCCGTTACCGGCAGTGTTTTCATCTCAGGCTCCGTGCCAAACACCCCGCGCGCCACCACCTCGGGGTTAAGCTCATACATGCGTGATATAACATCCTTGCCCACACACGCAATACCCGCGGCCTTTATCTGTTCCTCCATAAAAGGTTCAAGCTCTTCCACAATATACAACTTTTCAACCTTGGCCGAAAACTCGCGTATCAACTCCATTGGCAGCGGATTTGTGAATCCCAGCTTCAAAAACGATGTATCCTCAGGAAAGCTTTCCTTGGCATATTGATACGCTATGGACGCTGATATAACACCAACTTTGGTCCCCTTAAGCTCCATCACGTTTAGTGGGCAGTTGTTTGCATATTCCTCCATTGCGTTTAGCTTATCCTCCAGCAATGGCCTATGCCGCTTTGCATTGGCAGGAGTACACACAAACTTTGGCACGTCCCGCTTATATTCCTTTGGCGCATGCTCTGTGCGCTCGCCAAGCTCCACAAGGCTTTTGGAATGGCACACGCGCGTTGTTACGCGGAACATTACGGGGATGTCAAAGCGCTCGGATATGTCAAAAGCTTCCTTCATGAAGGTGCGGCACTCCTCGCTGTCAGACGGTTCTACAAGACCCAACTTAGCAAATTTTGCGTAATAGCGGTTATCCTGTTCATTCTGGGACGAGTGCATATCCGGATCATCGGCTGATACTATCACGAAGCCCGCGCCAACGCCGTTGTATGCTGCTGTAAATATTGGGTCCGCCGCCACATTCACGCCCACATGCTTCATGGCGCACAGGCTTCGCACGCCCGCGATACTCGCTCCATAGGCGACCTCTGTGGCCACCTTTTCATTGGGCGCCCACTCGGAGTATACGCTTTCCTTATACTGCGGCAGATTTTCGAAGATCTCGGTGCTTGGCGTACCCGGATAGGCAGAACAGACCTTTACGCCCGCCTCATACGCGCCGCGCGCCGCGGCTTCGTTGCCGCTCAACAACTGCTTCATGCGATGCACCTCTTTTTTTATATTTCTTTCGTCCTCATGGACGTGGTTTGAATATCTATACGGCGGCATGTGCCGCCACCGCACCCAGCGCGATAGACGCAAGCTTGACCTGTGCGCTGTCCGCCCTTGATACGAGTACGATTGGCACCCGCGCGCCTGTTACTATGCCTGCGGATTTTGCGGAGCCAAAATAGGTGAGCGCCTTGCCTATGCCATTTCCAACCTCGTATGTTGGCATAAGCAGTATGTCTGCTTCTCCTGCGCCCTGCACCATATAACCCTTATGCGCCGCCGCCGCCTGGCTTATAGCCAAATCCAGCCCCACAGGGCCAAATACCTTCATATCATATTTATCCCAGCGTTCCGTCATGCTGCATAGCGCCTGCGCATCCATCGTGGCCTGTATCTTTGGGCTAACCACTTCGCTGCCCGCTATACATGCAGCGTATATGCGCCCATAGCCAAGCGCTTTCATTAATGTGGCAGCGTTCTCAAGTATATCCGCCTTTTTTGAAACATCAGGATATGGGTTCATGCCGCCGTCGGTGTTTGCAAGCAGCTTATGCTCCGGCGCTTCATATAGCATAACATGGCTTAGCAGTCTATCTGCCGTAAGCCCGTTATCCTTGTCCACTACCGCGCGCAGCATATCCGTTGTGTTTAACAATCCCTTCATCAAAAAGTCAGCATGGCCTTCCCTCACAAGCTTCACTGCCGCCTTCGCGCAGGCTATATCATCATCTGCGCTCACCATTTGGAACTTTGCCTCGCCCATCTCGTGCAGCATGGCGCTCATTCGCACTTCATCGCCCACAAGCACAGCATCGCACAGCCCCTGCATACGCGCCGAGCATACCGCCGCAAGCACATCCTTATCGTGCGCAGCAGCTACGGCAATTGTTCCCCCGCGGTATTCCTGTGCGGCAGCGATTATTTTATCAATTGTATTTAGCATATAATTTCACCCCGTTATACTAATTCAGCTCATTAATGCGTTTACCTGCGCAAGCTGATTCCACGTCAATTTATACGAGTATTAATACACGCTTGCCGCTTCGCCATGCAGCACCCTAAGCCCACCCTGCGCCAGACTTCTCATTTCTTCCTCGCCCGGCAGACATATTATGCGCCCAAGCTTGCCAATATAGCCAGTTATCGCATCGCACAGCGCCGTGCTGTTGGCTATGCCGCCTGTAAACACAACCGCGTCAACATCATAGCGCAGCACCGCCGCCATGGCGCCTATGTCCTTGGCATGCTGATAGGCCAACGCATCAAATATCAGCTTGGCATCCGCTTCGCCTAAGTGCGCGCGCCGCTCTACCTCGCGAAAATCCCGTGTGCCCAGATATGAAAACACGCCGGCTTCACTGCCCAGTTTCTTTTTTACCTCTGACTTTGTGAGCCCTGAAAAGCACATGTTGATAACTGCGTTAACAGGTAGGCTTCCGCCGCGATCCATCGCAAAGCTGCCCTCATCCTTGACATTAAACATATCCACCACAAGCCCACGCTTATGTGCCGCTACTGAAACGCCGCCGCCCATGTGTACTACTATCAGGTTTACCTCATTATATGGCTTGCCCAACAGTTCTGCGGCCTTGCGCGCCATGCTCTTTTGATTTAGTGCATGAAAAAAGCTCTCTCGCTGCATACCGCAATAGCCCGAAACACGCGCAACATCCGTAAGCTCATCCACCGAAACGGGGTCCACAAAATACGCCTTAACGCCGGCCATGTCCGCAATCTCTTTAGCCAGCACCACTCCAAGATTGGATGCATGTTCGCCATATGGCGGATCCATCACATCCGCTATCACCCGTTCCGTCACCTCGTATGTTCCTGATGGGATATGCCTTAGCAGTCCGCCTCTGCCCACCACCGCGTTAAAATCGGCCACAGCGCAACCTGCACACTTGAGCCAATCGAGTATCAGCCTTAGTCTATATTCTTTTTGATCGATTATCCTGTTAAACTGCGCAAGCTCCTGCGCCGGATGCTCTATATTGGTTTTGAGTATTTCTGTTTCATCGTTGAAAACAGCAATTTTTGTGCTGGTTGCGCCCGGATTGATAATAAGCAGCTTCATTTGCGCCTCCAATGCTTCCATTACTCGAATATGCTTACATCGTATCACATGCTTATTTTATATAAAAGCGATTTGCATCTTATATCTTATATATTGTTGCCACGCCGATTTAACATGCAATTTTCAATACTCAATAATATAAAAATCGGCATTGGGCAATAACGCCAATGCCGTAAATCTACACAGCACCAAATTATATGCTGCTTTACACGCCCTCGCGGCTTCGCCGCAAAACTTCTTCCATATCGGCATCATTCCCCATCACGGCGCACATTGCGGTCAATATGCGCTGCGGCGTAGGAAAAAACGCTTCCGTGTATTCATGTGCGGGCGTTATCCAGTTTCGTGCGCCCACTACCGCCGGTGCGGCCGCCAAATCCGCAAAGCACAATGATGATATATTACTCGCCAGCGTATGCATGAATGAACCACGCTCCACCGCATCCCCCACCACCACTATCCTGTGGGTCTTTTTAACCGAACGCACCACTATATCGTAATCAAACGGCACAAGGCTGCGCGCATCTATCAGTTCCGCGTTAAGGCCATGCCGCTCTTTAAGCAGCTGGGCCGCTTCACTCGCGCGGTACAGCGCGGCGCCTATGCTAAGTATAGTTATATCCTCGCCCTCACGCTTTATATCCGGCACGCCTATGGGCAGCTCATACTCCTTATCCGGCACTCCACCCGCATGGAACATCTCGCCCATATCGTATAGACGCTGGCTTTCTAAAAACACCACCGGATCGCTGCCATTGAGCGCACTCTGCATAAGTCCCTTCGCATCATACGGCGTTGCCGGATATACCACCTTTAGGCCTGGAACATGCGCAAGCATCGCGGAAAAATCCTGACTGTGCTGTGCGCCGTATTTATATCCCACGCTCATGCGCAGCACAACCGGCATTTTGAGCGTGCCTGCGCTCATTGCTTGCCACTTGGCCAGCTGATTAAACAGCTCGTCCCCCGCGCGACCCATAAAATCGTTGTACATCACCTCGGCCACCACACGGCCACCACACATTGCGTAACCTGTTGCAGCGCCCACTATTGCGCCCTCCGCAATTGGGGAATTGAACAGCCTTTTATACGGCAGCGCCTCTGTAAAGCCATTATATACGCCAAATGCGCCACCCCAATCCCTTACCTCTTCGCCGAATGCGATAAGGCTGGAATCCTCGTAGAATTTGTTGATTATCGGTTCTGCCACGGCATTGCGGAAGCTGTATACAGCTTCCTTAGGCAATTGCCTGCCATCCGCATCAAGACAAAAGCGTGCTTTGCCCGAAAGCGCCGTAAGCGCAGGGCATTTTTCCTTTGGAAGCAGCACCTCAGGCATTGCGGCGCCAAATGCGCGCACACTCGCGTTTGAATACATCAGCTTTTCCAGCGCATTAGTTCCGCTGCCGCCCATATCCATCAGCGGCGATATTCCATCGTCCACAGCCAGCTTCAGGCAGCGCAGCACATCCTGCTGCACATCTAGTCGCAACTGCGCAAGCGCGCCCTCATCACACAAGCCAACGTCAGTAAGCTGCGTACCCAGGCGCGCTATCGGATCGTGCGCGCGCCATGCATCCACCTCGGCTTGGGTGCGATAGCTGCCGCTATCAGAGCATGAGTGCGGACAGGTGCGGTAGGTCATCACATCCATCAGCACAGGTCCGTCCGCCTTGGCAACCGGCAACAGCCTTTTATATGCATCCATAACCGCAAACACGTCAAGGCCATTTATCCGTTCCGCGTGCAACATGTTTTTGCTTACGCCCGCAGCCACCCGTGCAGCAACGCCATACGCCATTGTTTCGCCGCGGGTCTGCCCGCCCATCCCGTAAAAGTTATCACTTACATTGAATATCAGCGGCACTCCGCCGCTTTGCCACAGCGTACGGTATTGATCCATGGACGAAAAGCACAGTGCTTCCCACACTGGCCCGCAAGCCAGCGACCCATCTCCTGTATTGCACACCACTACGCCCGGCTTATCGTTTATCAGCTTATTTAGCGCCGCACCCACGGCGATATCCGCACTTGCGCCCACAAGCGCATTGTTGGGGTATATGCCAAACGGCACAAAAAAGGCGTGCATCGGGCCGCCCAGCCCCCTATTAAAGCCGTTTGCCTTTGCAAACACCTCGCTGATAAAGCCATACAACACAAAATCGCGCGCTACCTCCCTGATAGGTCTGCTGTCGTCCGCCACTGCGTGGTACACAGTTCCGCCCAGATAACCCTCCATTATAGCGAGCAGTCTGTCCTCATCCAGCAGCGCCACAGTGCGCATAGCCTTTGCAATTACATCGCCATGGCAGCGATGCGTGCCAAATATTATATCGTCCACATCCAGATGAAACGCCTCACCCACATACATTGCCTCCTGCCCTATACCAAGGTGTGCAGGTCCGGGATGGTGATGGCGCACACCATTATATTCGCCTTGCATCTTGATTGCGCCCAGCATGGTTTCCACCTCGCGGATACAGCACATATCACGGTATATGCCAAGCAGCTCAGCTGGCAAAAAGTTGTTTTTTTCATCGGCAAATATTTTTTTATATTGGAAAGCAGGGATATCTTTAAACCGGATATCCCCCTCGCTAAGTATTTCGTGTGGATCTATATCGATTAGCTTTGTCATTAGTCAAAATCCTTTTTATTCTCTATCGCACATCTATTGCAAACACGCCGCCCGCACCGCCGCTGTGCAGCATTAGTATGTTTTTTTCGCCGTCGAAGCGGCCATTCCGGTTAAGCTCCAGCAACCCAGCAAAGGCTTTGCCCGTATACACCGGGTCAAATATCAGCCCCTCGGTCTTTGCCATATACCGTATGGCGGCGCATCCTTCGTTTGATGGTATTGCGTAGCCCTCTCCGAAGCAATATTCCACATGCACCGCAGCGCGCGCGTCTGTTTCCAAAATCCGTGCAGTCTGCATACACAGCCCTTCTACTATGGCTTCAAAATCATCATCGCTCACAGCAATGCCCGTTACCCTAGCCTTGGTATACAGCGCCGCGCCTAGCGCAAGCCCTGCCTGTGTACCTCCGCTGCCGGTGCAGCATATTATATGGTCAAGTTCAACGCCCATGGCCTTTGTCTGCTCAGCTATTTCCCTCACGCACTCAACATAGCCAAGCGCACCTAATGGTGTTGAACCGCCCACAGGCACTATATATGGTTTTCGGCCCTGCGCCTTAAGTTGCTTTGCCACATCATCCATCTGGGCGTAAACATCGGCATAATCGTCGCTATCCACCATCTGCACAGGCGCGCCAAGCAGATCAGCTAGTACGAGATTACCCTTTTTCTCCATTACTCCGCGCCCTTTTAGCACCAGCACGGCAGAAAGCCCCAGCATGTTGCAGCAGGCCGCGGTAAGCATTGCGTGGTTGCTCTGCGCGCCCCCTGTGGTAATTACCGTATCGCAGCCCTGTGCAATCGCATCCGCCAGCAGGAACTCCAGCTTGCGCACCTTATTGCCGCCAAGTGAAACGCCCGTCATATCGTCCCGCTTTATATAGATATTCTTGTTAAGCTCGCGGCTTAGATTATTCAGCTTATACAGCGGCGTGGGCAATTGTCCCAACCGCACCCTATTGAAATCCGTTATATCGCGCATCCGTTCGTTATTCCTCCATCTTCAATCTATCAAAGCCCAGCACATCCAGCGTGGCAAAATAGTCGCTTGGCGTTTCCGCGCGGCGTATAAGATTGATGCCGCCATCTTTTTTCAGCATCAGCTCGGCACTGCGCAGCTTGCCATTATAATTGTACCCCATTGAAAATCCGTGCGCACCCGCATCATGTATCACGAGTAGATCACCCATATCTATCTGCGGCAGGGGTCTGTCTATAGCGAATTTATCGTTATTCTCGCACAGCGATCCCGTAATGTCGTATATATGATCGTGCGGCAGATCCTCCTTACCCATAACGCTTATATGATGGTACGCACCGTATATTGCTGGCCGCATAAGATTAACCGCACATGCATCCACACCTATAAAGCGCTTGTATGTATCCTTTCTATGCACAGCGCGCGTAACAAGATAACCCGCAGGGCCGCTTATATACCTGCCAAGTTCAGTAAATACGGCAGGCTGCATTCCGTAAGCCGTAAGCTCTGATCTATATGCTTCCTCCACCCTTGAACCCACCCGCGCTATATCTATCGCGTCGTTATCATCGTAATATGGGATACCCACCCCGCCGGATAGGTTTACAAACGCAATCTGCGCGCCGGTCTGCTCATGCAGCTCGCGCGCCGTTTTAAACATCAGCTTTGCCAGCACCGGATAGTAGTTCTCATCTGTGGTGTTTGATGCAAGGAACGCATGGATGCCAAAACGCTTTACGCCGATATCAAGCAAGCGTTTAAATCCGCTTGTAAGCTGCGGCCTAGTAAATCCGTATTTTGCTTCGCCCGGATTGCCCATTATTGTGTTGCCGATACGGAATTCGCCGCCGGGATTAAAGCGGCAGCTTATGATATCCGGTATTCCGCCGTGGGCAATTAAAAAATCTATATGGGTAATGTCGTCAAGATTTATTGTAGCATTCAATCTTCTTGCATACTCAAAGTCACGCGCGGGTGTAGCATTGGATGAAAACATTATGTTCTCGCCTGTAATTCCCATGGCCTCCGCCATCATCAGCTCCGTATAGCTTGAGCAGTCCAGCCCGGCGCCAACCGAGGTCACCGCTCGCAGTACCTCAGGATTGGGGCATGCCTTTACTGCATAATATTCACGAAAGCCCTTATTCCAGGCAAACGCATCATACAGCCGCCTTGTGCGCTCGCACAGTGCGCGCTCATCATAGAGATAAAAAGGAGTAGGATACTTTTTTGTTATATCCTCCAGCATATTCCTATCGAAAGGTAAATATTTCATCAGATATTGCCTCCAACACTTTGCCCAACGATTATAACATAGTATAATTGGATAATAAATGAACTAGTTATAAATTACATATGAGAGGTATATCGGCATGGCATACGAGGATACTGTGCGCGCGCTTGTTGCACAGCTCACACTTGAAGAAAAAGCGTCGCTGCTCTCCGGCATGGATTTCTGGCATACCAAGGCAATACAGCGGCTTAACATCCCGGCCGTCGCCGTTTCAGATGGACCGCATGGCCTGCGCAAGGTACGCGAGGATGCCAAGGAAGGCAACATAAACGCCGCCGTGCCGGCAACATGCTTTCCCCCCGCCTGCACAACGGCCTGTTCGTTTGATCCGCAGCTGCTCAGCCAGATGGGCGCAGCCATCGGCGAAGAGGCGCGCGCAAACGGCGTAAACGTAGTGCTTGGCCCAGGCGTCAACATAAAGCGCAGCCCGCTTTGCGGCCGAAACTTCGAATATTTTTCCGAGGACCCGCTTCTGGCAGGAAGTATGGCCACGGCATTCATACAGGGTGTGCAAAGTACTGGCTGCGGTACATCAGTTAAGCACTTTGCCCTCAACAATCAGGAAACCCGCCGCATGAAGACGGATTCCGTTGTGGACGAGCGCGCCCTGCACGAGATATACCTTCCTGCCTTTGAGCAGGCAATACGATATGGCAAACCCCATGCCGTAATGTGCGCCTATAACCGTGTGTTTGGCGAATATGCATCGGACAGCCGTCGCCTGCTTACTGATATTCTCAGGGTTGAATGGGGTTTTGACGGGCTTGTGATTAGTGACTGGGGTGCAACCAACGACCGCATCGCGGGCGCCATTGCCGGGCTTGATCTTGAAATGCCGCCGCAAAATGGTTATGAGAACGACAAAAAACTTGTTGCAGCTGTGCGCACAGGCGCTTTAGACGAATCCATAATTGACACAGCGGCACAAAACGTTATAGCTCTGGCTTTGCGTTACCGCGATACGCAGCCGCAAGATTTTGACGTTGACGCGCACCATGAGCTTGCTCGCCGCATTGCAGGCGAATCTGCCGTGCTGCTTAAAAATGATGGCTCACTGCCGCTTACAGGCGAGCCCATAGCCGTGCTGGGCGCATTTGCCAAGCACAGCCGTTATCAGGGCAGCGGCAGCTCAAAGATAAATCCCACGCGTATCGACAGCGCCTATGCTTCGCTTGCCGGAGCCGGAATACCAATGAGCTATGCCCCCGGATACCGCATGGACTGCGATGCGCCGGATGCGGTGCTGATCGACCAAGCCGTGGCGCTCGCCGCTCAGGCACCTGCCGCCGTGATATTCGCAGGACTTCCGGACAGCTTTGAATCCGAAGGGTTCGATCGCCAATCCATGGCCATGCCACAAGCCCATATCAAGCTCATTGACGCCGTATGCAAAGTCAATAATAACGTCACCGTCGTGCTATACGGCGGCTCTCCTATGGAGCTACCGTTTGCCGGCCGAGTATCAGCCATACTGCTGTGCTACCTGCCCGGCCAGGCTGGGGGCCGCGCCGTATGCGACCTGCTTACAGGGAGTGTCAATCCATCCGGCAGGTTGGCGGAAAGCTGGCCGCTGGAGCTTAGCCATACCCCTTGCCACGCGTATTTCCCGGGAAAAGGTCAAAGTGTGGAATATCGTGAAAGCATATTTGTTGGCTACCGCTATTATCTTAGCGCTGATAAGCCTGTGCGCTATCCATTCGGCCATGGGCTTAGCTATACAACTTTTGAATATTCGGCCATACGGCTTAATGATACATTTAAAAAGGATGGCCGCGTCATCGTCTCCTTCTCTGTAAAGAATACCGGCAACCGCGCCGGCAGCGAGGTCGTGCAGCTATACGTCAACAAGCGCGACCCTGTAATGTTCCGCCCGGCACTCACATTGCGCGGCTTTAAAAAGCTTGCGCTCGCGCCAGGCGAGCAAGGTCTTGCTGAATTTGTGCTTACAGAGCATGACTTTGCCTATTATGATACGCAGGACGCGGCATGGCGCCTTGAATCCGGTGAATATATCATATGTGCGGGCGCATCCTGCGTTGATATACGACAAACATCCCGGCTTAGTCTGCCCGGAAGCCCCGGACGCAAAGGCCCCCAAGCATACTATGATCTATCCGGCGGTATAAGCATATCAGACGCTGATTTTGAGCGGATGCTAGGCCGCCCCATTCCCCCTGCGCAGCTGCCGCCTGATGCCCCAATAACGCTCAACAGCAGCCCGAGCGAAACAGCGCACCTACCCGCTGGCAGGCGGCTGCTGTGGTTGCTCAAAAAAATTGCTCCAATTGCAATGGGCAACAGTGCGGACGTGCGCATTATGACGCAAGAAGCCCTGCCGGATATGCCGCTTCGAGCCCTAAGCGTGATGAGCGGCGGCATTTTGTCGTTTACGCTCATGCAAAAGCTTGTAAACAGGCTGGAGAAGCAAAACAAGAAAAGCTTCCACAGAAACAATATTTGACGGTCCGTAAAATTTAGTCATATAGCAAAATGAGCTGCCTGTAAACCGGCAGCTCATTTTTGCACTGAAGGTTATTTTGTATTAAGCCTAAGTCTACGCCGCCGCCTGTAGTATTCGCTGCGCACTACATACACCATCATCAGCACCGTCATAACATACGGTATCATCGATGTGAGATTGCTCTGCATACCCACGGATTGCAAGCGTAAACCAAGCGCGTCCAGAAAACCGAACAGCAGCGCCGCAATAAACACCTTTGGCGGATTAGCCGCACCGAATATCACGCAGGCAAATGCTATAAAGCCACGGTTAGCGCTCATTCCCTCGGTAAACATCGTAAGATATCCCAGCGACAGATGCGCCCCCGCAAAGCCGCAGAATACACCGCATAGTATACTTGCAAGGTATTTCATGCGCACCGGGCTTATGCCCACGCTCTCAAGCGCGCGCGGATGCTCGCCCGCCGCCCTAAGCCATAAGCCGTACGGTGTTTTGTATATAAACAGCCATGTAAGATACACAAGCGCCCATGCGATATATACGAACAGCGTATTGTTGTTGAGCAGCGGCCCTAATATTGGTATTTTATCTAATAAATCCAAGTTTAACTTGGCGATAGGCACTATAGCAGGGTTTGAAAACGCGCCTTTCACGCCAAAGAGCGTGCGCAGCAAAAACACCGTTAGTCCGCCCGCAAATATGTTTAGCGCCACGCCTATTATGAATTCATCGCTCTTGAACTTTACCACAAACAGCGCGAAAAACAGCCCTATCAGCACACCTACAATCACCGCAACCAGCACACCCATCGTTGCGCTTGCAAAGTAGTAGCTTCCAGCTACCGCCGCAAATGCGCCAATGAGTATCATTCCGTCCATGCCAATGTTCATAATTCCCGCATGTTCTGTAAACAGGCCGCCCAACGCCGCAAGTACTATTGGTGTTGCGGTGCGCAATGTGTTTTGCAGCAGCGCTATATTGAATATGTCACCCATTTGAACCCTCCCCATGCGAAGTCGCCCTGCGTATACGGAGCTTTGCATCTCTGTTCGCTTTTTTTTGCGCTATAGAGGCGCGTATTCCGCTTTCTGCGGCCATGAAAAATATGATTATGGACTGTATCACAAGTATCAGCTCGCTGGATATGCCCGTATTAAGTTCCATCGCGCTGCCCCCCACCTTCATCGCCGCAAAGAATATGCTCATCAATACTATTCCGCCCGGCTGATAGCGCATTATCATCGCCACAAGCATTCCGTCGAAGTAGAACTCCTTACTGAGCGATTCAACGAAGCGCCCCTGTATGGAATATACCTCAAACATACCAACTATCCCGCATATAGCCCCCGATGCAACCATAGCTAATATCGTTATCCTATCCGTTTTCAGCCCTGAAAAAAAGGCAAATCTACGGTTTTCACCGGTCAGTTTCATTTCAAAGCCCGTTGCAGTGCGCTGCATTACATACCATACTAAAAACGCTATCACCGCCGCATAGATTATGCTTGATGAAAGATCTGAAAGCGGTATGAGTTTAAAAAATCTAAACGATGGATCTATTGAAGTAGTGCCAGACACAATGCCTACTTCAGCGGTTTTTAACGGACCGTTAACAAGATACGAACAAAAGTATATTGCGGCGGAATTGAGCATTACCGTCACTATTACCTCATTAACCTTCCATTTTACCTTGAGCAGCGCCGGAATAAGCGCATACAGTCCACCCGCCGCAATAGCCGCAAGCATCCCCACAGGTATCGCCAACACCGGTGAAGCGCCATGCAGCACAAAGCCGATTATCGCTGCCGCCATGCCGCCAAGATATAGCTGCCCTTCGCCGCCCACGTTGAATATTCCTCCGCGCGCTCCCACGGCCGTAGCAAGGCCGCACAAGCACAGCGTAACCGTCTTTGCAAGCGTGTTGCCTATCGCCCTGCGGCTTCCAAAGGCTCCGCGCACAAGCTCGCCATATCCTGAAATCGGATCGTGTCCTGTAAGCAATATTATAAGCGCACCCAGCAGCAGCGCTGCGCCCACACTTATAGCAAGCGAGATAAGATACGACGTATCCAGACGTTTTTTCATTTTGCCGCCTCCCTTGCGCCTGTCATATAATATCCCAGCTCCGCTTTATCAGCCTTGTCTGCCGCAAATTCGGCGGTAGCCTTACCCTCAAACATTGTTATAATACGGTCGCTAAGGCGCACAACCTCATCAAGGTCGGCACTCATCAGCAGCACGGCACAGCCTGCGTTGCGTTTTTTTATTATAAGATCATGTATATAATCCTGCGCGCCTATATCCACACCGCGCGTTGGCTGCGCGATTATAAGCACCTTTGAATCAAATGAAAATTCGCGCGCGATAACCAGCTTTTGCATGTTTCCGCCGGATAGGCTTCCCGCCTGCACCCGTATATCCGCCGCACGTATATCGAATCTTTTAAACAGTTCCTGTGCGTATGAGGCAATGCTGCTGCGCTTCATATAGCCCAACGGCCCCTTGAATTCACGCTGATTGTGCCTGCCGATTATCAGGTTATCCTCTATGCTGCTCGCTGCGGATACGCCGGTAGCAAGTCTATCCTCCGGTATATGCGCAAGCCCAAGCATCCTTATTGCGCCCGGGTCCAGCCCATTTATCCGTGTGCCGCACACGCTTATATCCCCATCTACAATCGGCCGCAGCCCCGTTATCGCTTCGATAAGCTCGCTCTGGCCATTGCCCTCCACCGCCGCTATCCCCAGTATCTCGCCCGCGTGTAGCGTAAGCGTAAGGTCGCGCACTGCCGCAAGCCCTCTGTTATCCTGCACCGTAACTGCGCATACCGTAAGCAGCGCCTCGCCGGTTTTTTGCGTACGTTCCATATCGTTAAGCGCTACGTCATGCCCAACCATCATTGCTGCCAGCGTGCGCTCATCCACATCCTCGGTATCGCAAACACCCACAAGTCTGCCTTGGCGCATCACGCCCACCCTGTCGGATATCGCCATAACCTCATACAGCTTGTGCGTTATTATTATTACCGTCATGCCCTTATCACGCACTATGCGCTGTATCACTGCAAACAACTCGTCAGTCTCGTGCGGAGTAAGCACCGCTGTAGGTTCGTCCAGTATTAATATATCGGCGCCCCTATATAGCGTTTTAAGTATCTCCACGCGCTGGGCAATGCCCACAGACAGCTCATCCACCCTTGCATCCGGATCAACCTCAAGGCCATACTCCGCCACAAGTGCAAGCGTATCCGCTTTTGCTTTTTTTGCATCAAAAAATACCCTGTGCTTGCGTGGTTCGCGCGAAAGCGTTACATTTTGCGCCACCGTAAACGAGGGCACGAGCATGAAATGCTGATGTACCATGCCGATGCCGCGGTCTATGGCGGCCTTTGGAGAATATCTATCCATACGTTCGCCCATCACCCACACCTCGCCGTCTGTAGGTGTGAGCAAGCCATAAAGTATGTTCATAAGCGTGGATTTGCCCGCGCCGTTTTCCCCCACCAACGCAAAAACCTCGCCATGCTTTATATCCAGCGACACACTGTCGTTGGCAAGCACACCGGGGAATTGCATTGATACGCTCTTAAAGCTTACCGCTATATCGTTCAATTCGATTCTCTCCTAAAGCGGTACATGGCAGGAATATCCCTGCCATGTACACATAAGTCGCATTAATACTTTTAGCCTCTCTTGGTATTTACAACGATCTCGCCGCTTATTATCTTTTCCTTTATCGTCTCTATTTCAGCCTTAAGTTCGTCCGATACCTGCTGAGTCATATCCGCTTCGCCATAGCCTACGTCCACAAACCCTGAAGCCATGTCAGCCGTCCATACTTCTCCGCCCTTCCATACGCCCTTATCTATAAAATCAGCAACAGTACGGAATATGGAATTGCCCACCTCTTTTTTCATAGAGCAGATGATTACATCGGGATTGATATATTTCTGGTCGCCATCCACGCCGATTGCATAGCCTTTTTGCTCCGCCGCCGCCTCAAACACACCCTCGCCCGTTTTGCCGGCCACCTGGAAAACTATGTCGCACTCCTTGCCAAACAATGTCAGCGCGCATTCCTTGCCCTTTGCGGGATCTTCATAATCGCCGGCATAGATGAATTCCGCCTGGCACTCGGGGTTGGCATACTTCGCACCCTGCTCATAGCCAACGAAGAAATCGTTTATAACATCGGAATCCTCGCCGCCCACAGCACCTATCTTATTTGTCTTAGTCAGCTTGCCCGCTATATATCCCACAAGGAAGCTGCCCTCGTTCTGCGCATATTCAATGCTGAACACGTTAGGCACATCGGCAAATGCCTGATCCACATAGATGAACTTTGTATCAGGAAGCTGAGGCGCTATCTCTGTGAGCGCATCCCAGAATTCCCAACCCACAGCCACCACAAAATCCGCCGTATCGGATGCGTTGATGAGCTGCTGCTTATACATAGAAGGATCCTGTTTGCACTCTATAACCTTTCCTTCAACGCCGTATTCGCTTATCAGCTTTTCAAGGCCCCCGTTTGCCGAATCGTAGAAGGATCTGTCCCCCAAGCCCCCCGCAACAACCACCGCAACTGTGACCTTGTCATTTTCTGCTCCGCCCTTTGCGCAGCCCACCGACATTCCCGCAACCATCAGCACCACGAGAAGTACTGCAATAATGTGCTTCACTTAATCTGCCTCCAAACAGCCGTATTAAGGTAAATGAAGTTTCTTCACTCGCCCAATAGGGATTATATCATATACTCCTTAAATATCAATATGTTTGACTAGCCTCAGCGCCAGGAGGTACAATCAATTACCGCATATCACATCATTCTATTTAATTTGGAGGTAATCAACCGTGGAAAACGCCAAAACGCATACCGCCAACCGCTATACGTTCGGTCTTGGTACCATTGGCCGCGATATGCTATATACGCTGGTCAGTATGTATCTTATATTCTATCTGACAGATGTGCTGTCTATGCCCGATTCCACCCTGTGGGCAATAACGGCCGTTATGCTTATATGCCGGGTCTATGATGCCTTAAATGATCCCATAATGGGCGTAATCGTGGACAACACACACACCAGATGGGGTAAATTCAAGCCATGGATCGCATTTGGCGCATTTACCAGCGGCATACTCACAATATTGCTTTTTACGGATTTTTCTCTTACCGGCAGCAAGTTCGTTGTGCTCTTTGCCATAATATACGTCTTTTGGGGTATGGCGTTTACCACCAATGATATCTCCTACTGGTCCATGCTTCCATCGTTATCCATGGATCAAAAGGAGCGCGAGCGCATCGGCTCGTTTGCCCGCATATGCGCAAATATCGGTCTATTCGCAGTTGTTGCAGGCATAGTGCCTATTACCACAGCGTTGGGGGCGGCTACAGGCTCTTTAAAGACCGGTTACTTCATATTTGCAGCGTTAATAGTCGGCATAATGTGGATCGGCCAATGTATAACACTCTTTGGCACAAAGGAGCCGCAGCTGCTAATGCGTCAGAGCGAAAAAACCGATCTGCGCGGCATGGTGCGCGCAATATTCAAAAATGACCAGCTGTTGTATACAGCTATTGCAATGGCGCTGTTTATGATAGGATACTGCACCACCACAGGTTTTGGCCTGTATTTCTTCAAATATGCCTATGGTGATGAGGGCATGTATTCCATATTTGCAATTATACTCGGCATATCACAAATAACCGCATTGTTGCTCTTTCCGCAGTTTTCAAAAAAATATAACCGCAAGCAACTTTATACCGGCGCCACGATACTTGTGGTGCTGGGCTATATCGTGTTTTTCTTTGCCCCCACCACCACTATGACGTATATCGGCATAGCCGGCGTGCTGCTGTTTGTTGGGCAGGCGTTCATACAACTGCTTATGCTCATGTTCCTTGCGGACAGCATTGAATATGGCCAGTGGAAGCTTGGCAAGCGCAACGATTCCGTTTCCTTTGCGCTTCAACCATTTATCAATAAGGCCGGTGGCGCCATAGGTAGTGCAATCGTCAGCTCAAGCGTGATAATATCCGGAATAAGCGCCGCGCGTACCGCAGCCGATGTGACGCCTGAGGGCTTGATGATAATGAAGCTTGCAATGCTCGCGCTGCCGCTTGTGTTTATTGTGGCCGGCTATTTGATATATCTTAAAAAATATAAGATAGACGCAAAGATGTATGAAAGTATACTCGCCGACCTACGCTCAAGAGGGGATATAAAATAGTTTCGACAAGTTACAGTTTATTAACTTGTGTAAGCGTAAAAATATTGATATTCTATAATACATGGAAGTAAAGAGACGAAAACGTTATAACATTAACAGGCGGCGTCTTATCCTAATAGCGGGGTGTCTGCTGCTGGTTGCTGTGCTGGTAATCATGCTTGCCACGCTGCCCTCAGCCGCACCATACGAGCCGCTGATTGATGAGGATATTCAGGCCATGCTCACGCGCAATACTGAGCTGGGGCTTTCCACACTTCAAGATGAGCTTGTGCGCACTGCGCTTTCCATAGTAGGCGACGTACACTACTTTTGGGGCGGAAAAAGCAACTCCATCGGTCGTGATCCCGCATGGGGCGAGTTGCGCGAGGTATCAAGCTCCGGCAGCGAATCCTCCGGCACGATGCGTCCTTATGGCTTGGATTGCTCCGGATATGTCACCTGGTGTGTGATTCAGCTTGGCTACACGCCCAGTGAGGCTGATATGCTTGTTGGCAACGGCACATGGAACCAATGGGATAAATCTAAGGAGCTGAGGTGGAATCAACTGGCCGTGGGCGACATTGCTTTTATGAACAGATACCCCACCGATAAAGGCAACCACATCGGCATATGCGTTGGCTTCACCGAAAAAGGCGAACCGCTTTTTGCACATTGTGCGCTTGGCTTCGACAATGTTGTGGTAACGCCGGCGGCCGATGTGTTTCGTTATGCGCGCAGACCCGCAATATTTAATTAGCGCATACGTTATAAAATATTATTAGACTCCAAAAAACATGGTTATATTATATGTTCACTCAATATTACGGCAGCCTCGCGGCTGCCGTTTTTGTCGGTTTATACAATTATTGCAGAATAACTCCATATTTTCATATTCACTATCAAAACACGACAATTAAAAAACTTTTATCTCCCTACCTTTGCGAAAATACCGGTGTTATGCTGTGAGCGATGGTTGTTGCATGATTCGTGGGCATTTTACATCAAATACATTTTAGGAGGAGAACAAATGGCAAAATACCGTATTCTCTTGGCGGATGGTAACACTCAGTTCCAAGGCGTTATGCGCGAATACCTTATTGCTCAGGATCGTGTCGCTCAGGTAGATGTGGTAAGCGATGGACAAGCAGCACTGGATTCGCTTCGCAGCGGACATTACGATGTGCTTATCTGTGATCTTATCATGTCGCGTCTTGACGGATTTGAGCTGCTTGAGCGCATGAACAGTGGCCTTATCGACAATCCTCCTGCCACAATTGTGGTAAGCGCCATGCGCCACGAGGACATGGTGCGTCAGGCTTGCTCACTTGGTGCAAAATACTTTATGGTAAAGCCCGTTGAACCGGACACACTGTATAAACGGATACTGGACATGCTGGAAAGCTCACCTGATTATCGCTCTCAAATATGCTCTATGAGCACACAGCCCAAAACGCTTGACGAAAAAATCACCTCCGTATTTCTAATTATTGGTATTCCCGCCCACATAAAGGGTTATCACTATCTGCGCGAGGCAGTGCGCATGGTATATTTTGAGCCGGAGCTTATAAATCGCATAACAAAAGAACTGTATCCAGGTATAGGCAAACGCTTCATGACAAGCGCCAGCAAGGTTGAACGCGCTATACGCCACGCAATCGAAGTCGCCTGGACGCGCGGCAAGATTGAAAACATCAATCAGATATTCGGCTATAATATTTACGGCAAGAACGATAAGCCCACAAACGGTGAGTTCATCGCGCTCGTAGCTGACAAGCTGATAATGGAAAGCGCGCGCGATAAGGAAAACCGCATCGAGGTACAAAACGCCATGTAGGTATGCTAATGATTAACGATTTTACATCGCTTTTCTGATATAAAAATATGGTTATGTAAAATCTTAAAAAAGCCGTGGAGTTTTATTCACGGCTTTTGTATCCACTATGCACTTTGCACACATATATCACCGCACAATCCACATACTGTTGCTCCATAAAGCTCCCTAACGGTGGATAACCCTGTGTACAATGTGGATAACTCATGCTGTTGGTGAAGTGTATATTATTAGAAACATGCAGTTTTATGCATATTGATATAGTGTAAATAAATGTCATATTCTATCACAGCGCATAAAAAATGCATCGGAGCGCGCTTCTAAATCATATTTTCACACCTTCAATAGTACTATATATCGGAGCTATTATAGGAGGTATACGCTATGGAAGTCAGATTTAACGAGATAGACGCCCCGCGCGCTGCGGGTCTTGTACGCGCTCAAGCGCTTGTGGAGGGTGATATTCCGTTTCCAGAGGGTAAAACTGCCACTGATATACTTGGCGCAATGGGTGAAGTGCTTCTGAGCGGAAGTGATGTTAAGGAGGGCATGGTGCTTATGGAGGGCCGCGTCAGGGTACAGTTAACCTGCCTTGACGGACAGGTGTTCTGCTTTACCTCCAGCGCTATGTTCCGCCATACTCTTGCCGCGCCGGAAGCGCGGCCCGGCATGGTGTGTGAGGTGACCGCCCAGCTTCAGACGCTCTCCGTCAAGCTGGTTTCAGGTCTAATCACACTATCCGCCGTGGTGGACATATGCTGCCGTCTGATAGATGAATCATCGTTGCCAGTATTATCCGGTATTGCAGGTATATGCGATATGGAGATAAAGCAAAAGGAGCTTTCTCTCTGCAAGCGCAGCAATACTACCGAAACCATACGTACGCGCGATGAAGTAAATGCTGGCGACATAGTTGAGGTATTGTGTGCGGACGGCATAGCAGAGCTTACAGATGTAGCCGGCTGCCGCGGTATGCTAATGGTGGATGCGCTTTGCAGAACCTCCGGCGGAAAGCTGTGTCAGCAGCTATACAATCTGCCCTTTACCTATTCCGCCATAGGCTCAGGCGGTTGTGCAGATGTGTCGGCGCTGAGTGTAAGATGTCTTTCCAGTGAATTTGCGCTTATCGCCGTAGAAGCGCAGATAGATATTGTTATGTATACGGATGCGCCCATGTCGTTGTGTTTGCCGCTTGCGGCATATTCACCCTCAATACCATTTACCTGCATCACCTCGCGCCAGTGCTTCTGCGGCAGCGCAGGTATGCTAAGCTCGCGCCATGCCATCGCTGAAAGCCTAAGCCTGCCCGAGGGTATGCCGGCCGTGCATCATGTTGTATGCTGCTTCGCACGCACCGTTGTAACGGCGCAAAATGTGAATGACAACCGCCTGTATGTTGAGGGACTATTGGTAACACGCGTAATATATCATACTGAGTCAGGTGCATATTTCGCCTTCACTGAGGATGTGCCGTTCGCCTGCGATTTTGATGCGCGCGGTGCAAATGCCGCAGACGTTACGCTAAATTGCATCGCCTCCGTACGTGGCAGCGGCAGCCGCATCAGCGTGGATTATACACTGCTGATATGCGCTAAGCTGTATGTGCTCACTACGGTAAACGTCGTGACCGGTATAGAGGAATGTGATTCTCCGGATGTGCGGCGCGGTATAATCGTGTATTTTTGTGCAAGCGGTGAAACAATGTTCGATGTGGCCAAACGCTTTAACATATCCACGGCGCGCCTTAAGGAATCCAATCCATCCGTTTGTGATCAGCTATCCGATGGCGAACGGCTTATGATAATAGTATAAGCACTATCTTCATAGCTTTTAGTGCGTTTTTAAGGGTGCAATTGTGCACCCTTTGGTTTTTTGTCTGTTTTATTTATCTGTTTCTTTTATGTGGTTTTCTACAAATGAGCGAATCCTGCCAAACGTCTCGGCGCTTATCACATGCTCTATACGGCATGCATCCTGCTCTGCACTAATAGCATCAAGCCCTGTAGTTGTTATGAGAAAGCGCGTTATTACCCTGTGGCGTTCATAGATAGCTGTTGCGGCAAGCGTACCAGCTTCTGTGAGACGTATGCTTTTATCGTCCACGGCGACCAACCCGGTATCCCGCAATATTCCCAATGCCCGGCTAACGCTGGGCTTTGAATATCCAAGCTCGTTAGCCACATCTACAGCTCGCACGCATTCCAGTCGCCGTGTAAGCAGCAAAATGGTTTCAAGATAGTTTTCGCCGGATTCTTTCATAGTTTTTACAGCCTCACACAATAAGCATCAGCAACGGCACCACCACAAAGCACGCAGCTGTTGTGACGCTCATGCCCACGGCATTATATGCGTCGTCTGCGCCCATTGCGGATGCCAACACCACGGATTGTATCATTATCGGCATACCCGCCTCTATCACATTAACACCCCTTGCAATCCCTTCTATGCTAAACCATCTGCACAGCAGCAACATGCTTACAGGTGCCGCAACAAACCTTACAAGCATAACCGCCCACATATCCCTTGTAAGCTTTATGTTCTTAATGCCAGTTTCATATATTAAATAACCTATATATATAAGCGCGAGCGGCGTTACTAGGCCACCCATATAGGTACAAAGTGAGAGTACGAAGCTCGGTGCCTTAAAATCCATTGCAAGCAGCGCTGCACATATCACCAGCGCGATGAGCGGTGGCGTAAGCATCCCACGCATACAACCCGAAAGCGAAAAGCTCTTGTTTTCAGTTTCGCCGCTGCGGCGTATGAGTATTTCACCAACCGTCCAAAATAGAGCGGTATTAACGATATAAAACATCATTATATACGGTACTGCGGCTTCCCCAAACAGCTCTATACACATAGGGTAGCCCACAAATATCGAATTTGAGAACGCGCACATCGCCACAAATCCGCCATACCGCCTGTGCGGTATCTTTAGCAGCTTTGCAAGCAGCAGCCCCAGCGCAAGCGTAAAGGATATTGATATCAGAGCTGCAAGCAAAAGCGGTCCCGCCTGGGAAAACATATCGAGTGAAACATCGCCAAGCAGATTTTTAACGCACAAGCAGGGAACTGCCACATTGTTTAGCATTTTTACTATGAACTTTTTAGTTTCTGGGCCAAGCCATCCCAATTTGCCTGCCAAGTATCCGAATGATGCTATTACTAGTATCAAGGCAACTGCGGATATCGAATTAAGGAATGTTATCAATTTTGCTCCCTTAAGCTCCTGTTATCGGATTATATAAGGAGAAACCCTTTGCGCACAAAGGGTCTCTTCCGCCGATTTTTCAGCTTATCTATTTATACTGCGGCATTCGAGGTAATACCGTTTTTCATTTGCTTCGCCCATAGAAAAGGTTTTCCTTGGCAGAGCACCATCGAATATGACGGTTGCGAACAGATCGCTCTTGTCCATAGGGGGCAGCAGGAAACCTATATTCCCGGGTTTTGAGCCAAGCTCGTTAACAACATTTTCACCATGGATATAGTCCACAGTACCGCCAAACTCACGCATCATCGCATCGATGGCACGTTGAAGCGTACCAACCGGAAGCTGGGAGGCTGGGCCTTGTATCCTAAAGTATCCAAAACCCTCTGCGGCAACAAACGGCAGTTCGTGCGCGCCTAAGTCGGCATTTTTCCCCATGTCCGCATCACGCTCAGCACTTGATGTGAATATGCGTATCTCGCAGCAGCCGTTGTCCGCGTCCAGCCTTCCTTTAAGGTAGTTTAACGCAGCCACGGATTCTATGCCGAATATCACGCGGTGTATAGGCTCAAACACTATGCCGTTATCGTGCACATTTTCAATCTCAACCATGCAATAGCGGGCTGGATGATCCTGTTGCTGTTCTTTTGTAATATTCTTCTTCACTTCTTCCCAATTGGCCTTGGCCGTTGCGAAGGAGTGGTTTCCATCGCCCATTGCAAACAGCATGGGCGCTTCACCCCTGACATATTTGGAAGCAAATCTCTCGGGGTCGGCCAGCGCCTTGAGGGCAGCCAATACAGCGGTTATGCTATCCTCGTCATTTATCAGATGCCCATCAATATGACCGCCATTTTGCATAAGCTCAAAATCATATAGTAGCCTGGCATTTGAAAGATCCTTCGCTATCGGCTCTATAACCGTGCGCATGGGATCATCTATAAGCACCAGTATATGCGGCATTTCCAGCGGAGCATCCTTACGGATACGAAGGCGCGGCGGTATACGCTCTACTATAGTTCCCTCAGTAGCACGGATAAGCGTTTTTGCGCCCTTTGTATAATCATACTCTTCAAGATCCAGCGCCAATATGAGGCCTGTACGCGTTTTTTGGTTTGTTGTGCGGCGCACAAGCACAAAGCCCTCGCCACAGTTTACCAACGTACCGTCTTCAACATATTGCTTCATATGGGCGTTAATATCCAATATGCGCTGTGCTTCATCTGGTTTATCCAGATACATCTCAGGCAACATAAGGCGCAGCGCGCTTGGGGAATCCCCCACAATACGCTCAGCTTCCTTCCAATAATCTGGCTGCGAGGTGTATTGATCGCACGCTACAACCGCCCATTTTGCCATATCCACATCTGGATTTGGCAGCAGCAGTTCAGGCACTTTTACACCTACGGAATTGGAGTAGTCCTTCATTATCAATCCTCATCATCCTACGAATTTAAAGTCTTTATACAAACACCATTAAAGTCAATCATCATTGATTTTACAGCAAACACAGGTGCAAATCAATAAGGATTGCTTTAATATTTTTATAAATCTCGATCTATGCGCCGCAGTTAAACGCTGCAACCCCTATAATCGCAATTGCTTAAGTCAGCCGTTTTACTGTATATCGGTATAGCTTGCAAGCGCCGGTATGCCAATATCCGGCAGTGCACGCCGCACCTGCGCACCGTCCACTCCTATATGTATAAGTGCCGCCGTTGCGGCAGAGCTATTGCCCATGCCACCGAATGTGCCTATACATCTGCCCAATATTATGCCCGCGTTTAGGGTATCATTCGGCGAGCTGATCGTCTGTTTTTTATCCACCGTTATATTCAGCTTGCCTGTTACAGCATTATTGGTTATATTTGCATAGCTTGCAGCCTCGGCATAGCAGCCTACTATTCCGCCCACATCACGGTAAGCGCATAGCGTTATGTTACTTGCTTTGCAGCCGCTGACCTGTGATTCTTCAGTTCCCATCCATCCCAGTATGCCGCCCACTTTATCCCCGTTGTCGCCATCCTTCACATTGCATACGATGCTTATATCATGCGCCGTACAACCCGTTATCACTATATTGCGCGAGCCGCCCACCACGCCGCCTATCCAGCGGGCTCCAGTTATTACTGCATTTTTGACCGTTACATCGGTGATTTTTGTTTTTATGCCGTTTGAAGCGCTATCATAACCTGCTGCAACGGCACCCACATAATGCTGCGCAGCTATATTTACACCGTTAAGCGTAAGGTTTGCCACAGAGCCGGTATCGCTCATCAGTCCAAATAGTCCCGCATAATCCAGCGTACCTTTGTTTATTTTTAGATTGGAGATGGTATGCCCGCCGCCGTTAAATGCCCCTTTAAACTGGTATTTACTCAGATCTGCGTCCGATCTGCTCACCATACGACCTATCGGCGTCCATTCCCAGCCCTTAAGATCCATGTCCGCCGCCAACGTAATCGTTTTTCCCTCGAAGTTTGTGCTGCCTTCGTTTACAAGCTTGGCCAGCCCCGCGAGCTGCGCCGGATAGTATATTGCATATGCGGCTGCATCCGGCCTGCTGTCATACCAATACGTGCTCGTCTGTGTGCCATTCCACGCTCCATTTGCGGCAAAGAAGTCCCTTTCGCCACTTTCGCCTGGACTAATATACGTGCCGGACGCATTGATTATTTTGAAGTGTACGTTCTCATGTATCCTTCCAAGTATCCCGAAAAATTTCACCTTGTTAGTCTTAGTTACATGCGCTACACCCGAATCATCCTCATATGCTATCCCATATCCGCTCGTATTACTCACATAGCCGTGCGCCGGCTTGCTGCCCGTTACGGATATTGAGGCGGCACCGCCCCTTGTGCAGTTTTTAAGCTCTATCCCATAATATACTGCCGCAGAGTTATCATATGCAGTGGTTCCGAATATATGGCCTACCCACAGTCCGTTCTGGCCGTATGGCACGGATATGCGTCCGTTATTGCGGCAACCCTCCAGTATCATTGCATAGCCGTTCGTCAGATATGGGGTAACATTGGATTCAAGTTGTGCAACAATACCGCCAGCTATCACCAGGTCTGCGGCAAAGCTAACATTTAGCGCTGCATTGTTGGTGCAGTTTTTGAATGTGCAGTCTATGGCGGCCCACACCGCGCCTGCCACCTGCCCATAGTCGGCCGGCGCGTTTATTGTTCCATTTATCGTTATGCCTTGGAATTCGACATATCTTGCTATTGCGCCGGTAAGCAGAGCGCGACACACAGCCCCACCGGCACTCGTAGTCAATTTAAGATTTTTAATTGCGGCCTTTTGGTTCACATTCGTACCCTGCATAGGCCCAAAGAGCGCGCCAATCATGCCAGATACCGTGTGACCACCACCATCGAATGTGCCATTGAATTTATATGTGGAGCTGCCTATTGGCGTCCATGTTTTATTGTTTAAATCCACATCCCCATCCAGGCGGATTGTTTTTCCTGTAAAGATCGTCCCGTTGTTTACAAGGTAGGCAAGGCCGTTTAGCTGCGCAGCTGATGTCAGCTTATATGTGGTCGCCGTGCTAGTGTACCAATCCGTATCCAGTGATTGCCCATTCCATAAGCTGGGCGTTGGCGCGGCGGTTGGCGTAGGCCGCGCTGTGGGCCTTGATCCGCCATCAGGGCGCAACGTTGGTTTTGGCGTTGGCTTTGCCGTTGGTTTTGCCGTTGGCTTTTGCGTTGAGCTGGGCTTTTGCGTAGATGTTGGCAATACCGGTGCAACCACGTTGGCAGGCTCATTGCCCGTGCTGCCCTTGATCACAGGCTTTTCCGTTATACTTATCGTGCCAAGCTGAACTGAGCCGCCGGCAGCTATGTTGGTCTTTACATTCGTTATTCCATGCAACAGCGCACCCTCGCCCTTTATGGACACGCCCACATCAGCAGCAAGCGTATCCACACGCACAACACCGGTAATATCAAGGGTTGATCCGCCTGCACCTCCGGTGAATACGGCAGTGCGTATGCTGCCACCGGTGCTGATATCCGTGCGTGCGCTGATATCAAGTTTATCCGCGCCGTTTATATTAAGCACTGTTCCGGCCGCATCGCCACCGAGTGTTATACGCGTTATATATGCGCCTGCGCTTACCATCGCTTTCGCATCAATTATCAGATTATTAAGCTTCGCCCCTTCATACACAGTAAGCGTCGCGCTTGTATTGTCTGTGTCCGGTTTAATTGTTGCAGGCGCGCCCGTATCCTTCATGATTTGCAGAGTGTCCACAGCGCCATGCAGCGCCATACGGTTGGTGTTTTGCATCTCCACCGTATCCACTTTGGTATTTGCATCCACAGTGATTATCGTACCCGGTTTATACACATGAAGCAGCGCTATTTTACTGGAAGATATAGCAACGCTGCCACCGCCCTCCACAATCAGTTTGCCAAGCACCGCCACATTGTCCAACTCTATTATACTGTCCGCAGCATCTGCCGTAATCGTCAGGTCTCCGCTAAAAGTAGCGTTCTGTAGTTTAACGTTCTGCGCCTTTATGCTACCGTTCCTATATATGACCGCTTCGGAATAGTTCCCGGGCTGTTCAAACATAACGTCAAGCAGATTTTGTGCCGACGGCTCCGGCGTACTCTCCGGTGCCGTAACCTTGGGTGCAAACAGGTTTAGCACACCTCCGGCTATCGCGCCAATAAGCAGCGCTATGGCCACCAGCAACACTATTATGGTCCTTCTCATTGAAAGGCCTCCTTGCGGGGATTAATAATATAATATAATTGAAACTAAAAGTGCATACTCAATCAACTTTATTCTACTGCATCCAACATATTATGGCAACGATTTTATTACATGCCATAATCTAAGCGAAATTAAAAATTTAGAAGTGATATGATATGTTTAAAAAGTAAAGTCGTCCGCGCCGCTAAAGCCTTCGGCGCGGACATACGCCTGACAATATATTATTCCCACTCTATTGCATCAATGCTCACAAGGTACTCTTCGGCAAAGTCAAGATAGTCCTCGCACAACCGCATGCAATATATCTTGTAATCCGGAAAGCGCTGCTGCATTGCTGTAAACATCGCGTCATACGCATCGTCATCGTCGTATACGCCATCGCCTATTCCTGTAGTGTACGCTTCGTCAAGCTCCATCATGGCGTCTAGCGCAGCCGGCAGATGCTGCACCATGAACTCAAAATCCCCCTCCTTGGTGAATTTATCCAGTATATATGCCCTCATATCGCTTTTGCTTATCTCCATAATATCACTCCTTTTCGGAATCTATCCGCATTATTTTACTATATCGAATCTTACATCCGGCAATCTGCGCTGAAGCCGCATTATTATGCTATCCTCTGCGTTTCGGTTGCGTTCCGGGCTTGCGCCCATCACTATCACCTGCGCCTTATGCAATTTAGCATACTCAACAAGCGCATCGTCCACATTATCGGCACGCAGCATCGTCAACTCCGCGCCGGCAAGCTGAGCCGCCGTAAACAGGTATTCTATGGCATCGGCCTCATATGGGGTTCCCATAAAATTACGCCCGGTATGCACGCAATGTACCACATGCATCTCGGTCGTACCGTCCATCAACTCCATCCCCCGCGCTATCAGCCGTTCGCAGGAGTGTTGATTGGTCACGCAGACCATCATGCTATCGATTTTTCCCATCCTGCTTCAACGCTTCCTTTATCTTATTTGGCAGCTCTTGTGGTTTAAAGTCCACAAGCAGCTCCACCGCCTCCCGTGCGCTTTGCGCGCACCTGTACAGTCCCTTGTATGCCTCATGCGTAAATCCCGCCGCAACACATGCATCCAGTTGAGCCATCAGCGCATCATAGCAGCCCCTTATGCTGAGTATCACCACGGGCGCGCTGATGTATCCAAGCTGGTTAAGCGTAAGCACCTCTAAAAGCTCCTCAAGCGTACCCAAGCCGCCCGGCATTGCAATATAACCATGGCTTAGCTGCTCCATCTTGGCCTTGCGCTCGTGCATCGTAGCCGTAACTATCAGCTTGTCGCAATACTCAAACGGTATCCCGGGGACATTCAGCTTTTCTGGTATTACTCCGGTAATGTGCCCACCCGCATCGTGAACTCCTCGCGCCACGGCACCCATCAGCCCCGTTCTACCTCCGCCAAACACCACAGCAATGCCACGCTCCGCCAGCAGGGCGCCCAATTCATATGCCGCGGCCTCATACACCGCATCCACGCCTGAGCTGGACGCGCCGAAAACGCAAACGCTCCTCACTAGGTCAAGTGCCTCGCTTCTATTTTTTATCTATGATACTTCATTTCAATACATTATACCATCATCATTGTGTTTTCTTAAACCGCAAATTGTGACAATTGTTAAAACTATCCTCCATCGTCTTTTTTACTATAAAACTCGGGCGATAATAACGCTCATGTCATCGGCACAGCTTTTTTCGCGCGCCGCATACAATATAGCTCCTGCCGCTTCATCCTCCGTACCCTCCGCCGCTTTTTCAAGTATAACGCCATTTAGCTCCGCTCCAAGTGCATCCGGAACGCCATCTGTCATCATCACCACAATATCGCCCCGATTCAGTGTAGCCTCGTGCACCGCCGGACGTGCCGATTCGATGATACCTACCGGCAGTGCCTCCGCATATATTGTGTGCAGTTTTTTGCCGCGCATTATATAGCTTGGCGGCGCACCGAATTTAACAAAACGCACTCCGCCGCCGGCAAGGTCGATTATTGTTGCATCCAGCGTAGCATACATGTCCGATTCGACCGAACGCATAAGCAGCCTGTTCACACATTCCAGCGCATCGCTTAGGTCAAAGCCTACCGTGAGCAAATCCCCAAGCATCGCCACCGCTGTTGCGCTTTCCTTGTGGGCCTCAGTGCCGCTTCCCATCCCATCGGATAGCAATAAAAGCACACTGCCATCCGCCTGCCGCATACCCATACAGTCCCCCGTATCGGGGCTGCCGCCTTTTGAGCATGCTGCCGCGCCAATGCGCACATTGAATCTACGCCGCTCCCGTGTGCCGTTATAATCAGAAAGCTTGTTAAGTGCAGCCGCCGCCCCGCCAAGCTGCTGGGACGCAAAGCAGCCCTGCTGAAGCGCTGCAAGCTGCAAAAGCACGCCCGCCACGCATTTAAGCTGTCCGCGCATATAGTTAGTAACCTGCTCGCTTTGTCTTTTATCATCCGTAAGCACGGATGAGGCCGCCCTGTGCAGCAGTCTTTCAGGCACCGCAGCATAGGCCGCCGCGGCAATCCCGCCCTCTATATAGGTGAGCGCACCATCGCCTATTTTAAAAGCGCCCAGCGCCGCAAATGCCGAAAATACCGCGAGCAGCGCCCATTTGCTCCTATGAAACGCACCCGCACACAGTGCGCACACAGCGATGCAGGCTGCAAACTGCATCGTAGCCCCATTAGCAAGCACGCACCCCACACCCAGCAACAGCGCCGCCACCACCGCGAGCGCACCCTTTATACGCACTGCGCACAGCGTGAGCAGCGCGGCAAAAACGCAACAAACTCGCACACCCAGTATCGTAACATCCGCAAAAGCCGCCGTCATAAGCACGGCAAGCAGCGTTAGGCACAGTTGTTCTGTATCAGATATCAGGCGCGATTCCAGCATTGCACGCAAGCCCTGTATCGCCCGCCGCATCGTTGCGGCCGCAACCACGCTAAGTGCTATCGCGGCTATCCCCGTAATACATGTCTCTGGCGTAGCCATGCAGTAAACAGGAATCAGCAAAAACTGCGCCACAGCCATTATTATCAGCTTGTCCGTAATTGTGAGCCTTCTCCATACCGACACAACCAGCCCTATCGCCACAAACAGCGAACATGCGATTGCGCCCGAGTAGTGGCCTGCTACCACTGCGCCCGCCACTGCCCCGCACAGTGCGTAATATGGTGAAATTTCCAGCATCCAGCAGGCCGCCACCGCGCCCACGGCAAATGGCGAGCCTACGCTGCCTATCATAAGCGCAACCAACAGCGCGGCAAGCTCCGTACGCAATTCCCGCCTTTTAAAATATGGTACAATATATTCACTTATAAGTTCGCTCAAAGATATCTCCGCCTTACAGCAATTTCTTCAACGCCCTTTGTATCAATATGTATGTGATCACACATGATTATGCGCCATACGCTATGTAAATGATGTCGAAGCCACGCTGCGTGAATTGACGAATATATGCTGTTTATATTGACCTTGAAGGATGAGTGGGGCTGTGATATGCTATCAACGAAATGCTTGTTTAGGCGGCATTTTTCCCAGTGCAATCATATAAAAAGGAGACTATCCGCATGACAAACGTATACGATACCCTAACGCAGCGCGGCTACCTGAAGCAATGCTCTCACCCAGAGGAGTTAAGGGAACTGCTCGGCCGTGAAAAGGTAGCTTTCTATATTGGCTATGATCCCACGGCAGACAGCCTGCATGTTGGGCATTACGTCCAGCTCATGGTTATGGCGCATATGCAACGCGCTGGCCACCGCCCCATAGTTCTGCTTGGCGGAGGAACCACCATGATCGGCGACCCCTCCGGCAAATCCGACATGCGCCGCATGATGACCAACGATGAAATAGACAGCAACGCCGATATATTCAAATCTCAGATGTCGCGCCTGTTGGATTTTGAGGGCGAAAATGCCGCGCTAGTGGTAAACAATGCGCAATGGCTGCGCTCACTCAACTTCCTTGATTTCATGCGCGAGATCGGTATACATTTTTCTGTAAACCGTATGCTCACCGCGGACTGCTATAAGCAGCGCATGGAGAGCGGGCTGACTTTTTTCGAGATGAGCTACATGCTTATGCAGAGCTACGATTTTCTTGTGCTCAACCGCCGTTTCGGCTGCGTTCTTGAGATGGGCGGTGACGATCAATGGAGCAATATCCTCTCCGGTGCGGACCTGATACGCCGTAAGGAACAAAAAGCCGCTTATGCGCTTACCAACACGCTGCTCACCACAAGTGAGGGCAAGAAGATGGGTAAAACCGAGAAAGGCGCGCTATGGCTTGATGAAAATAAAACCAGCGTATATGATTTCTATCAATATTGGCGCAATGTTGACGATGCGGATGTAAGAAAGTGCCTATGCCTTCTGACATTCCTGCCTATGCAGCAGATAGACGAGCTGTGTGCCGAAGGCGGCGCGGCGCTCAACGAAGCCAAAAAATTGCTTGCTCTTACCCTTACCGCCCAAGTACACGGCACGCAGAAGGCACAAAAGGCGGCTGATGCGGCGGCAGTACTCTTTGGCGGCGGCGGCAACATAGAGAACATACCTACCTTGCAGCTGGATGCGGCCGCAAAGGCAGAAAGCGGATTGCGCATAATCGACTTATTGGTGATGGCCAAGCTATGCAAGAGCAAGAGCGATGCCCGCCGCATGATCGAAAGCGGCGCGGTGTTTGCTGACGATATAAATGTTGATGATGTTTCGGCGGTACTTGATGAAACAAGACTTGCAGGCGGTGTGGTGCTGCGCAAGGGCAAGAAAGGCTTTGTGCGCATCATAGGCGCATAAATTATGAAGGAATACAAAACTGTGAGCTCCGCATCCACAGCGGAGCTCGTTATAAACAGATCCCGCTTTATCGGCTGCTGCCTGCCTGTGGCCACCCAGCAAGAGGCGCTTATCATGCTGGATAATATACGGCACAGACATTGGGACGCTTCGCACAACTGCTTTGCCTACCGCATCGGCGAAAACGGCAACCCCGCCCGCTTCTCTGACGATGGCGAACCGAGCGGAACAGCCGGCAAGCCCATAATGGATGCGCTGTGTGGTAATGGCCTTACCAATGTGCTGGTGGTAGTTACACGCTATTTTGGCGGGATACTTCTTGGCGCCGGTGGACTTATGCGCGCCTATTCGCGCAGCGCCGCCGATGCGCTGGCCAATGCCGACGTGGTAGTGATGAAGCCCGCAAAGCTCATTAACATCATTCTGGATTACGCCCGTTATAGCGCGATAGAATCCTATATCCGTTCAATGATACAGGTTGAGAACGTAGCTTTCACGGATGTCGTCACAATAAGCGGCGCTATTGCGGCGGACAGCTTTGATGGATTCTTCGCTCAAATAGTTCAGCTTACAGACGGGCGCGCACAGCCTCAGATCATTGGCGAAACACGCCTCGCAGTTGCGCAATAAGCGGAATATATTTAAACAATCTTCTAATTTATCCGCCTACTATGGCGTAAAGCCCGTTTATCGTTTATAATATACATTGTTATAATGATGTATCCATATAACATTCGGGAGTTGAAACAGTTATGTTAAATAAAAAAATCATCACGGTAATTGCACTGCTGCTGACGCTGTTGCTCTGCGGCAGTACGTTGGCCGCATCCATAAGCGCCGCTGCTGACGCAATAGAACCTGAGGCGCTCTCTACAACGGTGTATATCACCATTGTTAATGACAGCACGGAGTTCCCCATGGAGAACATCGTGATAAGCAACGCCTACAATATCGCCTTTAACACCTCCGGGGTGACAATCGGCGTAAGCAAAAACCATACATTTTCTTCTGTTGTGATGCTTAACGAGCAGATCATGGGTAAAACGCTTACGTTTGAAGTTTCATGGTACGAAAACGGTGAACTTATGCATGGCACGGCCTCCGCCAAGATCGAAAAGGCGGCCAACGCAGCCATAACGGCCACGCGGACAGCCTCAAATAAGCAGGCCTCACCTGGCGATACAATCACGCTCACCTATACCGTTACCAACACCGGAAGCGTAGGCATTCGCAAGGTATCGCTTACCGATAAAGAGATTGCCGGATCAAAGGAGATATTCAAGGATATTTCAATCGCCCCGGGCGAAACCTACTCCCTGCCGTACGAATATAAAATGGGGCATTCCACCGTAACAAGCCAGCCCGTGGTTACATATACCATAGATGGGCAGAGCACATCACACACCTTCAACGGCATAAGCGCGCTTGTGCTTGGCATGATAAACGCCAAGCTTACAGTTGACGTTGCGCAGGGACAAAACACCGAAAGCGGCGTTACCTTTACTGTAACGCTTGTTAACAACGGAAATCAAAGCCTAAAGAGCATCCGCGTAAAAGATGAGCTTGGCAACGCGATAAACTCCGACTCCTTCTCCCTTGCCATAGGTGAGAGCCGCACCCTCACATACACCGTAAAAACCGATGATACGCGCTATGTGGTATTCTATATTTCCGGCTATACGGGTTCTGACGAAACATACGAGGATAAGACCAAAAGCTATACCGTGCGTAAATATATCGACCCTTCAATGCTTGGCATCACATTCCACGCTGAGGTAACGCAGCCGCTGAATGCAGATGGAAGCATAGGTGTGCGCTTTACGATTAACAACACAGGCAGTATGGATATGAAGGATCTGGTGCTGAGCGAAACCCAGCAGGGCGAGCTTAAGCGCATTGACACGGTTCCCCCTGGCGAGCATCTGCTTGAGCAGACGGTATATGTTGGCGAACCGCGCGATCTGGTGTTTACGCTTAATATGGCCGACCCCGCCGGCAACCCCTATACCTATACTGCCAACATCACCGCAAACTATGTGGGCGTGGCAGTCGCCCCTGTGGAACCAAACAACGAACAAGGCGTTGAAACGTTGGGCGAAAACCTGGGCGCATCCGTTACAAACACACTGCGCGCACTGTTTATAGTGCTAATAATACTTACCGTTATTGCGGGCGTCGCCTACGTTGCACTGTCCATGCTGGAAAAACAAAAGCGCGCTGAGTTTGCCCGCAAACGCGCTATGCGCGACCAGCATGAGCGGCAGCTGCAGCGTCGTGCCCAGACGAGTCAATCCGTTGCGGATAGCGACCTTGGCAATACCCGTTCGCGTACCATGCCGCAGCGCCGCGCTCCACAGCCCCGCTCCAACGACGAATTTTCGCAAACGCGCAGAACCTCACGTCCGGTTCGCCGCACCGATGACGACCACCGGCCAGATCCAACGTTGTAATAATATGGCCTAATCCGCCTCATTAACCGATATTTAGAGGGCGCTTAAGTTTAAGCGCCCTCTATTGCATCCGTTCGCTCTATGTGCACATTTCCTTGGGCACATCCATAACAACCCGCAGTACGTTTTGATCTGCCTCCTCCTTCATACCATATTCCATCAGCAGCCGCGCCGCAGCTATCCTGTCGGTCTGCTTGGCCTCAGGATCTGCGCATATCTCGCGCAGCGCCCTTACCGCCTCGCGGCAGCCCGATACTATACCGTCATTTTTGCCCATTTTCCCTCTCCTTGTTCTGTTTTGCATAATCTATACATTTATGTAACTTATGTTAATTTTCAGCTCTTGCGTTGATAGCCCTGTTGCATTATGTTATAGTCAATATATCCTTGAGAAACGAGGTGTTTTTCCTTTGCGAAAATTCACTTTTACGCTGCTTATTATATTTATCTGCGCCTTCATGCTTGGCTGTGGTCAGCCGCTATATAATAATGATACGCTTTCGGATGAGGTGATAAACGTCACACCGCAGCTTCCGCTTGGCGATTATACTGGCCCTGATGTTACCGCGCTGCCATCAAACACAGGCGCGCATTGCACCATGCATACGCAGACGCTCATGTGGCCCGAGGAAGCCGCGGAAAGCACTGCGGAATATATGCTGGTATTGGAATATCCTGTGTTCGATGCGCCGCAATCAAGCTTTGCTGCAATGAACGAAGCAGTGGAGTTATACCGCGCAGAGCTGATGGAGCGCGTTGTAAACGAGCGTATGCCGCTTGCGGATCGTGCGCAAGGCGAAGATGTGCCTGCCACCTTCGTCACCTGCGATGTAAGCTATGCCGGCGAATACGCAAATGTGATCTTCAATGAAACCGCACGCTTTACGAATACATCGGAATCCTCGCTGCTTACACTTGTGCTTGATTCACAGGGCCGTGAAGCAAGCCTGCATTCGGCAGCCGGTCTATACTATCCCGACAACATAGTCGCTCAGCAGATATTCAATATTATCGACCGCGACCCCAAGCGCTATAACGGGGACGTTACACCTGAGGATATCAGCCTTGCGCTGGATTTTTATAACGGCTTTATCGTAACCGACACCGGTTATACACTGTTTGTCGCTCCGGGCCTGCTCGCCCCCGCAGATGAAGGCATACTCTCATTTTCCTTCACGCGCGCCGCGCTGTATCCCGCGTTTGCAGGCGATGTTATAAGCATAGCCCAATATGAGCAGGTGCAGGATGCGCTTGTTGCGCTCAGCGCTGCCTGTGCCACCCGTTACGAAAGCTTTTCCGCAAGCCAACCCACCCAGCTTATTGCCAGCACATTCATTACCCGTATGCTGCGCTCCCGCGCCACACCGGAAAACGCCTTTGTATCCAGCCTTCCGAAAGCTGATTACGAAACCTTTTTCGCCTCCTGCTTCGACAATACCTTTGCCATAAATCGCGATGACGGCGACGGCACATACCTTGATGGCGAAATGTACTATATACCCAACACACCAGAGAGCGCTTTTGGGCTGCACCTTGAGGACGCACATGTGGACGGCAACACGATAGTGCTTACAGGTGTTATAATGTACGGCGAGCCGGGCGGAATAAACTCCGGCGAAGTCGCGCCCGCTACAATAGTCATACGGCCTGATAGCACCTCGCCGATAGGCTGTAAGCTCATATCACTTGCGATGCGATAAGCGCTAGCACAGGCAATCCCAAGGGGTGCTTTTCAAAAGCGCCCCTTTAAAATTTTCTTAAGGCTGTAGCCATAAGCATACTTGATCGTGTTTAACGAATAATATGTTCGTCCTACAGATCATCAGCATCCTGCACCGGTGCCTCGTCGTCAATCCCCATGCCGGTATAACTGCCCTGCACATCCGAATGCACACGTTCCTTTTTACCTGTGCGGCGCATAACGCCCGCGATGCTGCCCAGATTCACCTTTACCTTTTGCCCTTTGTTCTCCATGCAAAATACGCTCCTTTTTTATTAGTGTGTGGCTTGCGCCCCGCTTTTATTTGCCTGCCGTCATTTACCAGCGGATATGCCGTGCCGTGCGCCTTCACGCTGCGCTATTGGGGTGCTGTGTTCTTGCTGCGCCAATTGCTCATCTCTCTTTTTTCGCATAAGTGTCACAGCCTGCGCCTTGCCGTCAAACAGCATCAGTTCAAGTCCAACATCAGGCGTAACCATTCCCGTTTGTACCAGCTTAATTATCGCTTCGTTGTGTGCTGCCACAGAAAACCGATTTTCGCGCTGTGCCTTCACGCTTATAGAAAATTCCAGCGGCAGTTCGTTGCCAAGACGGGTTTTAACCGTGAGCATATCCGATGAAAACTGCCTGCTCTGGTCCGCTGTACGCACGCCGCGTGGAAACACCGTGAATTCGCGCTCTATCTCTATCTCCTGACGCACAGCCGCTTCAAATGCGCCGTGCATGGCGCGCGCCGCCATCCGGCTGCGCTTGCTGCTCATCTCCTGCAATGCCGCTATGGCTGCCGCCGCTGTAACGCCGCCCATAGTCGTCCCGCGGGAAAAGTCGTTTGCGCCGCTTTCCTCTTTTATACCCTCCCTTATGCTGCGGATATATTGGATCATGTAAGCCGGCAACGGCGCTGTGGGAAACCATGTTACCCCGTTTAGGTTCTCGCCCTTATGCACCTCCTTTGACCAATCGCGCAAATCGTCAACATCAAAGCCGGAGGCACCTGTGATCAGCAGTTTGTTATGCGAAGCCATCAATGCGTTTTTAAGCACTATTTGATCCAGCTTATCCGAAAAGCGCTGCTGTGTTTCAAACATATCCACGAAGCCATAGCCCAGGCATGAGCCCTTGCGTGGGAAAAGTGCTGTAATTATAAATGGATACTCGCCATGGCAAAAGTAGCCCTCACTCTTGACGTTGCGGCTATCCTCCAGCAGTCTGTGTCCGGCATATTTTTCCATATGCACCGTATATCTCTCCCGCGCCTTATCGTATATCCTGCGCCAGCATTCTATCAGCAGTATGCTGTCATGATCCTGCGCCAACAGCACCTCGTCGCGCAGCCTGCGCACAGTGAACGTATCCGCCTCCATCTCCTGTGCCTGAGTGGGATAATGCTGCAAAAACCACTCCCTTGGGTATGGAGTAAATTTAAATACCGCACGGCAATCCCCAATCTGCGTAGCACAGGGGTCAAGCATTATGTTGCGCGTATCCACATGTCTTATAAACGCGCCGCCCAGCCCATTGTTGAGCGTTGCATCATAGCCTGTTTCCTGCACCATATAGCCACCCACAAGCAGATCATGGGCAAGGTTTGCATATTCCGCGTTATAGTTTAATCTTGTGTGGTTCTCGCGCACAACCGCTGTTAGCAGCTCGGCTATGCTGTCATATTTGGGATCATCCGCGATTATTATCGCATCGGGCGATTGATCCATCAGGTCTGCGCGTACGCTCTCAATTGTGGACTGTATTACAGGCGTTACCGGCCTTGGCTCGTTCTTATCCCGCTCTGGTATGCCATACCAATGCTCGCCATGATATATGCGCTCGCATTTATCCAGCCGCTCCCATTCACCCATGTACGCCTCCCGGAATTCGTTGAATAAGTCGTATGCCTGCTGAGTCTGTTGTTCTTTTGTAAGTTTCATGTTGCTTCAATCCCCTTATTTAATAATTGGCTGTATTATTTTTTTCTTAGCGCAGTTGTTAAAGGTTGCGCTATAGCGTCCAGAAATCCGGCTTAGGTTCGTCAGTGCGCAACGGATCATATGGCTTAGGCGGCAGCACATACCGCTTCACGCTTAAGCCAGGCCTGCTCATCAACGCATAACGCAATGCCTCCGGCGCATGATCCTCACCATCCGCCACATCCTCCCTGTTGTGCGGATCAAACACCAGCAGTGGCAGCGTGCGTATCAATTCGCGGCAGCACTCAAATGTCTGCCAGCGCGCAAGCCCATCCGCCGCCGGTGCAAGATAGGCGCGTAGCCGCTGCCAGCCCGCTACGCGCGAATTATCCGCCGGCGTTAGCGGTACGCCGCAAAGCGCAAATATCTCCGCTATGGATTCGCCTTCAAAGCCGCCCTCGCTCTTTAGCAGCGCGCCGCGCTTTTGCCACATATCCGGCGATGCCACGGTATATGCCGCATACTCATCCCCCGTAAGCTCTTTTATGCGCCGCGCCACCTCCTCGGCGCGTACGCAGCGCACATACAGCTCACGATAGGTGTATATCCGCCCATCTCCATCCACCGCGTGCCAAAGCACACAGCACGGATCGTTATACCCCCAATCCATAGAGCGAAACCGCTTCCACCACGCAGGGATGCGCACCGGCGCTATCACATGCATATCCCTGGAGAACTCGCGGAAATATTGCCCCGCATGCACATCCCAGTCACCATCCAGATAGGCCCTGCGCAAATCCTCCGGCAGTGAGCGCAATTGACGCACATAGTCAGGATCCGCGCTCATAAGCACGTGATTATCCCACACCCGTGCCGGTATAAACGCATAGTCGTCCGGGTTCTCGCCATCATGATACCGCTTATCTATAAACAGTCGCTTTACCCAGCCATGCCCTACATTGCCAGGGTTGCAGGTATAATACATCCGTGGCGAAAAATCCATGCGCACGGTGCGGTTGCATGTGGTGAGGAAGCGCATCTGTTCCTCAGTAAAATGCGTGGCCTCCTCCATACCAACAACGTCATATTCCTGTCCCTGATACTGATATACATCATTTTCTCCGTCACAATAACCAAGCTTTATGCGGCTGCCGTTTAGGAAGCGGAAAACCCTTTCCGTTGAATTGTACTGTGCCACATCCTTTAGCTCCTTTAAAAGAGGTATCACATGGTTTTCCCGCAATTCAGGCAATGTGCGGCGCAGCAGCAGGCAATTAAGGCCGCTATAGTACAGACACAGCAGCACCAACTTGCGCCGCATCGCCCAGCTTTTCCCGCCGCCTCGCGCTCCGCCATAGGCTGTATGTCTCGCTTTTGAACAAAAAAATTCGGCCTGCCTCGGATTAGGCACGCCGCTGAGCTTCAATATCAATTTTCACTTTCTCTCCTTCCTTAAGGAATTCTCCACTTTACTATTGGGCTGCCGCTATATAGCTCTCCTGTGCATCACCTCCTAAAAACAAGCTGAGCGGCCAATTCGGCCGCTCTCAATGTGTTGCATCGTAAAAATCCTATCAGACTTTTTGTGCAAAGTCAATGGCGATATCTGTGCATTTTTCGTGTGCGCAACAGGCATATTTTATGCGTAAAAAAGGCAATCTGCCGCATCCCGGTACCTAAAAAAGGACTTCGACATTTTTTATTGTTGACTGTGCTTTTTGATATCTGTATCATTGAAATAGAACAATTGTTCGTATATAAAATGATTTTCAGGAGAGGATAGCTATGGCACATTATCACGAAATAGAAAATTACATGGTGCTTCCGGAGGCACTTGAGAAGCATTACGGAGGAAAGCAGGCTACCGGCGCGGCGGAACGCGAAAGCAGCGCTTACGCGCAAACCGAGCGCAGGCTTTTTGCACTTCCCATTCTGCGCAGCCGGGTGGACGAGTGCCGCGATGAGCTTGCAGAGCTGGAAAGTTGTGGTATAGATGCGCTTAAAGCGCATTCCAGTTCAATGGTACGCCTGCTGCGCCCCGGTATACGCTTAACACCTGAGGAGGTTCATGCGGCGCAGCTTTCACATATACGCGCACGCCTGCTTGCCGATGAAAGAGAAATAAAGAAGATGCAATCCGCCCTTAACTCAATATCGGACGATCCTTATTTTTTAACGGTGGAGCTGCGCTATTTCCACAACCAAGCCGATGTCGAGGCGGCAAGGCGGCTGTGCTGTGATCCCACAACCGTGCGCCGTAACCGCAAAAAGTTGGTGCGGCAGTTGGCGCTGCGGCTATACGGAAGCGAAGCGCTCTAGATAGAATCTCTGCTGCGTAAAACGCCAAAGAAGCGGTCGTCAACCGCTTCTTTTAGTATTATAATGGTTTTCATTCGCCGCTTAGATAGTGTATATATCGTCAATTAAGCCCATACTTAACCAGCATCGCATCCAGCTCACCGTTCTCGCGCATTTCGTCTAGCACCATATTGGCAATCTCAGCTATTGCCGGAGAATCCTTTGCGCAGGCAAAAGCATAGTCCACCTTTCCAAGCTCAAGAGCGGCGCCAATTATGTTATAAGCGCTATCATACATGTTTAGCCGTACATCCGTCATCACCACAGCATCTACATCGCCACGCGTCAGTGCGCTGAGCATATCATCGTAGGCCGCGTATAATTTTTTATTGATATTGCTCTGCGGCTTTGCTTCAATATAGCTGTTTAGCAAAGCCAACTCGGGTGATTTTTGCAAACAGCCCACAGTAATGCCGCTCACCGCGATGCGCTCATCCATTTTGATCACAAATCTGCACGTGTCGGAGTAATATGGCTCGGAATAAACAAACTGCGGCAGAGCATCCTTTTTCATCATGGCAGCCACCACGTTTACCGTACCATCAGATAGCTTTGCCGCGGCGATCTTGCTCGTCACCGGTATGTATTTTACCGCATCTCCATCGGCAGTACCAGGCAGCATCCGCTCGCCCAGCTTCAGCGCAATTTCCACCTCAAGGCCTGCGCCGTTATTCGACATACCTACAACGCCATCCAGAACGCCCACCTTCAATATCCCTTCCTCTTTTATTGTGGATATCTCCGGCATATTCATCAGCTGTGGCTCTTTGCGCATACTCAATATCAGCACCACCAGCAGCACAAATGCCGCTGCACCGCCGAGTATACGCCGCCACAGCCTGCCCTCATCACCCACCAGCGTGATATGTAACTTATGCCTGCCCGGCGCCTGCTGCTCGTGCAGTCTGCGATTTCCCCTGGCAAAATTCTCGCCATAGTGCGCACTGCCGTTATCCCGGCGGTATAGCCAAAATGTTTTCTGGCCCGCCGTGTGTATAAATGGCGATCTGCTCGCCCGTTTTCTACGTCTAAACAGCTTTGACTTCATTGTGCTATTATAGCTAATCGTTAGCCATGTTTCAAGTAAACATGATATGACACCGCTTTATAGGTATTTGGGCTGTGTGCCGCGCGCGTTGACAAGCCCCGTCGTTTAAGATTATAATTACATAATTCAGGGATTTACAAATACGTTCGCCCTGAATATATAAAGGCAAATTTTTACATGAGGTATTATTAAACATGAAAACTCTCACCTCCCGCCAGCTCCGTGAGCTATATCTAAGTTTTTTTGCGCAGCGCGGACATGCGATCATACCTTCCGCCTCGCTTATACCGGAAAATGACCCCACAGTGCTGTTCACCACAGCCGGTATGCATCCGCTTGTGCCATATCTTATGGGTGCAAAGCATCCCGCCGGCAACCGCATAACCGATGTGCAAAAATGTGTGCGCACCGGAGATATCGATGATGTTGGTGATCCGTCGCACTGCACCTTTTTTGAGATGCTTGGCAACTGGTCGTTGGGAGATTATTTTAAAAATGAGTCCATCGCGTATTCGTGGGAATTTCTTACAGACGAAAAGTATCTAGGCATAGATCCCAACAGGCTTTATTTCACCTGTTTTGAAGGTGATGCCAACGCTCCGCGCGATACCGTGGCGCATGACCGCTGGGTAGAGATGGGCGCCGATCCATCGCATATATTTTATCTGGAAAAGAAACATAACTGGTGGGGTCCCGCCGGGATGACAGGCCCCTGCGGACCGGATACCGAGATATTCTACGACACCGGTAAGTCCGCCTGCGGACCGGATTGCAACCCCTCCTGCTCCTGCGGTAAATACCTTGAGATATGGAACAACGTATTTATGGAGTACAACAAAGTGGCTGATGGGCAGTTTGAGCCGCTTTCACAGAAAAATGTGGATACCGGCATGGGGTTGGATCGCACTATCGCTACGATTCAGGGTGTGGAAAGCGTTTATGATACGGACGCGTTCACGCTTATAATTGCTGCAATCTCCCGCCTGTCCGGCAAGAACTATAAGGATAGCGCTGAAACGATCAAGGCGTTTCGCATCGTAGCGGATCACATACGCTGTGCCACGTTCATGCTGGGCGATCCCCGCGGTGTTACCCCATCTAATCTGGATCAAGGATACATACTGCGCAGGCTGATACGCCGCGCAATCCGCTATGCGATGCAGCTTAACATGCCCGAAAACAGCCTTGGCGAAATAGCCGCGGCGGTGATCGAGCAATACGGAGAATTTTACACAGAGCTTGCGCAAGGGCGCGATAAGATACTATCCGAGCTTTCGCGCGAGGAAAAGCGTTTTCAGCAAGCGCTGCGCGATGGCATAAACGAATTTGATAAAAATCAGCGCAGACACGCCTATGAAAACGCGCGCATAAGCGGTGTGCAGGCTTTCCGCCTATATGACACCTTTGGTTTCCCCATCGAATTCACCATGGAATTGGCCGCCGAAAACGGTCTTAGCGTGGATATTGACGGGTTTAATGCCGCTTTCCATGAGCATCAGGAAAAGAGCCGTGCAGGCGCTGAGCAACGCTTCAAGGGCGGCCTTGCGGACACCGGCGAACAGACGGCAAGGCTGCATACCGCAACGCATTTACTTCAGGCTTCTCTACGTAAGGTGCTTGGCAACACAGTTGCCCAAAAGGGCAGCAACATAACCGCTGAGCGGCTAAGATTTGATTTTTCATTTGAGCGCAAGGTTACGGCGGATGAGCTTTGCGAGGTTGAGCGCCTTGTAAATGAGGCTATAGCTGCCAACGTGCCAATAGATTGCACCGAAATGAGCTTGGATGATGCAAAAGCGTCCGGCGCAATGGGTCTGTTCGGCGATAAGTACGGTGAGCGCGTAAAGGTATACACAATGGGCGACTTCAGCAAAGAGATATGCGGCGGCCCTCACGCCTCAAGCACAGGCGAGCTTGGTCACCTCACAATCAAAAAAGAAGAAGCAAGCAGCGCGGGAGTAAGAAGGATTAAGGCGGTTTTGGATAACTAATGGGCACAGTTGATAAATGGTTTGAATATGATTGGCGTGTCGAGGGCATACCGGCGCTTTTCGGCGTGGATCTCTCGCTTGCGGACTGCATGCCCTACGATGCCAATCCTTATATGTTCTTTATAAGTTGCATGAGTAAGGACGGCGCGCCGCTAACAAACGGCCAGCTGTTTTCTGTGCAGCGTTTAAACAAAAAAATACAGCGTATATTGCCGTTGTATGCCGGCAATATAGGAACACCGGATCAGCAGCAGCTCTATTTTTATGGCAGCGAACCCGGAATGTTGGATGAGTTAACCGGACTGTGTGCAGCTCAAAAGCGTATTATTTGCCGTGCCGGCAGGCTTACGGAACCAACATGGCAGACATACTTTGATCTGTTGTATCCTGATGCCGCAAAATTTCAGACCGAGCAAAACCGCGAAATGCTTGACTTTTATAAGAAAAAAGGTGACGCCATGCTTGCGCCACGCCGCATCAGCCTGCATATGTTTTTCCCCGCAGAGCCGTTGCTGCTTCAATTTACAGAGCAGGCTAGGCTTTCTGGTTTTGCCGCCGGCAAAAACGAATATGCGGCAGAGAGTGAGCTGCCTTACGGCGCTTCGCTTTACAGTATTTGTTCGCTCAAAAAGATCGATATCGACAAGCTCACCACCCGCGTGATACGCATAGCCGAAAAATATGACGGCAAGTTGGTGCACTGGAGCTGCCAATTAGTGCGTAAAAAGCCTCCTCTTTCCTGATTTTGTATAAAGTTCTTTATATTCATAATATATTTTCGTTAAAACAGCCTCAATTCTGTTTACATTAATTACACAATTTGATATTATACTATTTATCCTATCACTATGAATTAGCATCTTTTTAAATAAGCCTTTTAACGTTTCCTCAATATGAGGATTTGTTCATCATAAACAATAACTTAGGAGGCAATGTATGCGAAAACTCAAAACCAGAAGAATCATTCTAGCGGTTCTGGTACTCGCGCTTGTAATGGCAATCGCGGGCATCGTGATGGCCGAAGGGGGAGATAGTCCCGTAAGTCCTTTTGCCAACAGCTTCTGGGCGCTTGTTCCCCCAATTATAGCCATAGCGCTCGCACTCATAACTAAGGAGGTTTATTCCTCGCTGTTTATCGGCATAGTTGTGGGCGGTCTACTCTATTCCAACTTCAATTTCGAGGGTACGCTTACCCACGTGTTTGTCGATGGCATGGTTGGCCAGCTTTCGGATGCGTGGAACGTTGGAATTCTTATCTTCCTTGTTGTCCTTGGCGCTTTTGTAGCCCTGATGAATAAGGCGGGCGGCTCCAAGGCATTTGGTGAATGGGCACGCAAACGCATCAAAACACGTAAGGGTGCGCAGCTTTCAACCATTCTTCTGGGCGTAGTCATCTTTATAGACGATTATTTTAACTGTCTCACCGTTGGCAGCGTAATGCGCCCAGTTACAGACAGCCACAATGTTTCGCGTGCAAAGCTGGCTTACTTGATCGACGCTACCGCAGCACCTGTTTGCATCATAGCGCCTATCTCCAGCTGGGCTGCGGCGGTCACCGGCTTTGTTGATGGCTATGATGGTCTTTCCCTGTTCATACAGGCCATACCTTTCAACCTGTATGCGCTGCTTACAATTACAATGATGATTACGCTGGCACTTATGAACTTCGACTTTGGTCCAATGCGTAAGCATGAGCAGAATGCCATTGAAAAGAATGATCTCTACACCACCCCAGGCAGACCTTACGAAAATACCACTGAAGAAGTAACCTCTGCCCGCGCCAAGGTTGTCGACCTTGTTTTCCCGATCGTATTCCTCGTCATCGCCTGCGTTGCCGGCATGGTCTACACCGGCGGCTTCTTTGGCCCCGACAAAGTATCATTCATTGATGCATTCTCCGCTAGTGATGCTTCCGTTGGCCTTATGCTAGGCTCCGTAATAGCGCTGGTGCTGGTGGTAATCTACTACCTGATCCGGCGTGTGCTCAACTTCAAGCAGTGCATGGATTGCATCCCCGAGGGCTTCCGCGCAATGGTTCCGGCAATCATGATACTTACCTTTGCCTGGACCTTGAAGTCAATGACCGATTCGTTGGGCGCAATGGACTATGTTGCCAATATCGTAAAGCAGTCCGCCGGCAGCTTCATCTCATTCCTGCCCGCTATCGTATTCCTGATTGCTGTGGGGCTTTCCTTCGCAACCGGCACCAGTTGGGGTACATTTGGTATACTTATCCCCATCGTTGTTGCAGCCTTTAACGGTGCAGGTGGCACAATAATGATAATCTCCATCTCCGCCTGTATGGCAGGTGCCGTCTGCGGCGATCACTGCTCCCCCATATCTGATACCACCATTATGGCCTCCGCTGGTGCACAGTGCGATCACGTTAACCATGTTTCCACGCAGCTGCCATATGCGGCTGTCTGCGCTGCGACCTGCTTCGTGTTCTACATCTTGGCCGGCTTCTGGCAGAGCTACTTCGTAACCGTTATCGCTATACTTGCTATGGTTGGCCTAATGTTCTTGCTGCGCGCACTCATCAACAAGAAGGCGGCCCATTCCGCTAAGGCATAACGATTTCTACAATCCACAAAAGCGCAGCCCTTAAATGAGTAGCTGCGAAGATTAAAAGCAGCAGGGAGCTTATTAACTCCCTGCTGCTTTTTATTTGGGTTTATTCTGGTAATTTAGTTGCGCCATTAAATGGTGATGTATTTATTCTTTTTCAAACGCATCCTTGCCAAGTCCGCAAATCGGACAGGTCCAATCCTCCGGAACATCCTCCCATGCCGTACCTGGAGCGATTCCGTTTTCAGGGTCGCCAACCTTGGGATCATAAACATAACCACAGGGACATTTATAGTTCATAATGAAAAGTCTCCTTTCATTTATCTTGCCGATAATCAATGTTGCTGATTTGCGCAGAGCACATCAGCTAAGTCCAAAGCCAGCCGCTGCATATCCGTTAGCGCGGCCTCATCGGGTAGGAAGCGAGTCTTGCTGCACCCTACAACCTTAATCCCCAGCCCTGTAAGGCGCTGCTCAATCAGCGGCACAGCCTCGCCACTCCACCCATAGGAGCCGAATACAACAGCCTTTTTGCCACGCACCAATGGTACGCAAAGGGAAGAAAGTGCCAACCATATTGGGGGCAACGCATCCGCGTTTACAGTGGGTGAGCCAATTGCGATAGCGTCCGCTTTTGTCATACGCCCCGAAGCCTCCGCGGCGCTGATAGAGGAAAGCTCCGCCATGTCCACATTAAATCCTGCTTCGCACAGCTTATCCTTTAAACTCTGAGCCATGGTCTTAGTGTAGCCATAGCAGCTGACATAGCCCACAAATACGTCCTTGCCCGATGACGGCGTTTGCTCCGCTGCCCATGCGGCATACATATCCACAGCTTCTCCTGGATTCACATCCAGTACCGGTCCATGCGATGGCAAAATGGTTGTCACCTGTGGCAGCGCTTTCACCCGTGCAACGGCTTTTGCCACATAGGGCGCAAACGGGCTCATTATGCAATCGTAATAATACCGACGAGCCTGCTTAAATTCAGGATCGGTGCGGCTTTCCAGCACATTCTCCGCCGCGAAATGGCAGCCGAACGCATCGCAGGTGAGCAGTGCGCCGGTGTCAGTATCATAGGTAAACATCGTATCCGGCCAGTGCAAAAACGGGGCGCTGATAAATTGCAACACCTTATCCCCAAGATCCAGCATATCGCCATCCTTTAGGATCTCAATTGGCAGCTCGCGGTTTGCAATATGCGGCAGATACAGCGATGCGGGCTTGCTGCACAGCACCTTTGCGTTTGGCGCGAATTTTAAAAGTTCTGCAAGCGAGCCGGAATGATCCGGTTCCGTATGCTGTATGATTATGTAATCAAGCTTTTTAGGATCCATCAGTTGTTTTATCAGCTCAAGGCTTTGCAAAAGGAAACCATCCTTTACGGTATCTATCAACGCAGTTTTATCCGTGCCCTGCACCAGATATGCGTTGTAGCTTGTTCCATACTGGGTTTCCATCACAACATCAAAATGGCGAAGCGCCGCATCCAGCGCGCCCACCCAATGAATACCATTTACTATTTTCACAGGAGCTTTCGGTTGATTCATGGCAGAACCCTTCTTTTTGTAATATTTTCAGTTTTATTTTTTATCTTTGTAAATCGTTGCCGCCACCACGCCGCCCACCATCATCCCGCCAAGCAGCATCAGCAGCACGTTTAGGTTTAATAGCGAGGCGATTACCACGCCAAGAAACATTCCGCCCAGTATAAATGGCATAGATCGCATTGCCTTACCCTTGCTCAACGGTTTGCGTGCGGGCTTTGGCGCTATCGGTACATATAGCTTTACGCCATCCTCCGTGCGCTGCTCCAGCTCCGCTTTGCCAGTATGCACATATGGCGCTTTGCTAAACCAATCAAAATATACCAGCTTCCATGCGGCAACTACATCCTCAGCGTCAGGTGCATCAAATACCGCATATTCGCCCTCCTCCAGCGTAAGCGTTTCAAAGCCCTGGGCGCATTCTTGCGCTACAACACCTATGAAATAATCGAATCCGCTGTTACTGAATGAATAGCTCGCACCCAGCATTCCGCCCGGTTCACCGCTTTGCATCAGCTTTAGCCTATCCAGCGTGCCGTCGGCTTTAAGGCGTTCCCATAACGCTTTTACCTTATCCTGGCGTTGCGATATGTCGCCGTCTATATGTTCTTTTATGCCTATAAGGCACAGCTCCGTCATGTTTGCTATTGTTGCTTCTATCATGCCATCTATAATACTACATTTCCCACGTATTGAAAACACCCCTGTCGTGTGCTATGCTTAATTTATTATGAAAAAAGGTCTTTTAATAACCAACGGCTTTATGCAGAGCGCCAAATTCACGGCACTCTATGATGCGCTTATATCCTCCGCAGCGGCACACGGCCTAACGCTGGTTGAGCGCACCAATACAGAGCTAATGCCGCTTATAACCAAAAGCACCCCTTACCCGGGGTTTGGTATATTCTGGGATAAGGATGTACGTCTTGGTTATGCACTTACAGCCGGCGGTATGCAGCTATTCAACACTGCGCGCGCCATAGAGCTGTGCGATGATAAATCGCTTACGCATCTTATGCTTATGGATAAGCTGCCCATGCCCGAAACAATGATGGTACCCTTCAGCTTTCCTGGCGTAGGCTATCTGGATTTTACCTTCCTGGATCGTGCCGAGGATATGATCGGTTATCCAATGATAATAAAAGAATGCTTTGGTTCATTCGGCCTTCAGGTGTACCTTGCTTTAAACAGGCAGGAGGCGGAGACTATTCTCACCCGCATCCGCGGAGTACCCGCCCTGATGCAGCGCTTCGTTTCAGAAAGCCGAGGATGCGATATACGCGTATATGTTGTTGGTGGCAAGGCTGTGGCTGCTATACGGCGCGAAAGCTCCACCGGCGGCTTTATCGCCAATGTGGCGGCAGGCGGCACGGCAACGCCGTATACGCTTTCGCCTGAGCAGGAGCATATCGCTATCACCGCCGCCCGGCTACTGGAGCTTGATTTTTGCGGCGTGGATCTGCTTTTTGGCAAGCATTCTCCGCTGCTTATCGAGGTTAATTCAAATGCCCACTTCGCCGGCATCTCTGCTGCTACCGGCGTGGATGTGGCGGGCGAGATAATATCACATGTTTTGAATAAAATAAAGGACAAGCTATGAAACGTATTGTATCTGTAATCTTAGTATCGTTATTTATCCTCTCGTGTGCCATAGGCTGTGCGGCGCGTCCCGCGCCGGACGGAGTCACCATTGTGGCCACACTTTTCCCTCAATATGATTTTGCGCGCGCAATAGCAGGGGATCGCGCAACCGTAACGCTGCTGCTTCCGCCCGGTGTTGAAAGTCACTCGTACGAACCAACCCCCAGAGATGTGATAAATATAAGCTCTGCAACGCTGTTTGTGTACACCGGTGAATATATGGAGCCTTGGGCAAAGCAGCTTTCGGCTCAAGCAAAAAATGTTGTAGATGCATCGTCAGGACTGATACTTGATGCGGAGCATCAACATGCAGATGATGATGCCGAGCATGATGAGCACTCACATGGCGGGTACGATCCGCATATATGGACAGATCCCACCATGGCGGCAGTGATGGTGGATAATATCGCCGTTGCGCTCATGGCTTGTGACAAGGCAAATGCGGACTATTACCGCGCCAATGCAGATACGTATATCGAAAAGCTGTATAAGCTGGATGAGGATATCAGCACGGCGGTTTCTGAATTTACCAATCGTACCGTATGCTTTGGCGGTAGATTTGCCATGCACTATTTTGCAAAACGGTATGAGCTTACACCGCTTGCCGCATATGACTCCTGTTCAAGCGAAACTGAGCCGTCTGCAAAGGCTGTGGCGCAGATAATCGACGCCGTTCGTAGTCAGCACATAAAGGCAATATACTACGAGGAGCTTGTAGACCCAAAGGTAGCGCGCAGCATAGCAGCAGAGGCCGGCTGTGAGCCGCTTTTACTTCATTCCTGCCACAATCTCTCCCGCGAGGAGTTTGACGCCGGCGAAACATATCTGTCGCTGATGTATAAAAACCTTGAAAATCTCAAGAAAGGCCTTGGGTGATACACATGCAGCCGCTTATTACCTGCAAGGGACTAACGCTTGCTTACGACACAGGCATTGCCGTCAAGGACGTCAGCTTTGAACTTTGCGCAGGTGATTATCTGTGCGTGGTTGGCGAAAACGGCTCTGGCAAAAGCACACTGATAAAGGGGCTGCTCGCACTTATGACGCCAAGCGCCGGTGAAATAACCTATCATGGTTTAAAGGCCGGCGAAATAGGGTATCTTCCGCAGCAAACACCTGTTCAAAAAGATTTCCCCGCATCCGTATACGAGGTGGTGCTCTCAGGCTGCCAGGGCAGCCGCGGCCTTTCGCCATTTTACGGGCGTTCGCATCACAGCAGAGCTAACGAGATGTTGGCGCAGATGAGCATAACTGATCTTAAATATGCCTGTTACCGTGAGCTTTCTGGCGGCCAGCAGCAGCGTGTACTGTTGGCGAGGGCGCTTTGCGCGACAACGCGCCTGCTGTTGCTTGACGAGCCTGTAAGCGGGCTTGATCCGCTTGCCACAAGCGAGCTGTATGAGCGCATAAAACGGCTTAACCGTGAAAATGGCATAACGATTATAATGGTATCCCATGACGTAAGCTGCGCACTACATGATGCAACACATGTGCTGCATCTTGGTGAACATGAGGTTCGATTTTTTGGCAGCGCCCAAGAGTATCACAGCAGCGCCGTATCCGCCCCATTCCTGCGCTGCGAATGCGAGCGCCACCGCGAGGGCGCACATGGAGGTAACTCATGATAGATATGCTGCGCGAGCTATTTTCATATGCATTTCTGGTGCGCGCGATCCTGGTTGGCAGTCTTGTTGCGCTGTGTGCGGCGCTGCTTGGCGTAACCCTCGTGCTAAAGCGCTATTCCATGATAGGCGATGGACTCTCGCACGTTGGATTTGGCGCACTGTCTGTGGCTATGGCGATGGGCGCGGCGCCGCTGGCCGTAGCAATACCGGTTGTTATATTGGCTGCGTTTTTACTGCTGCGAATTTCAGAAAATGGCAAGCTGCACGGCGATGCGGCAATAGCGCTCATAGCAAGCTCGTCGCTGGCCATAGGCGTTATGGTAACCTCTTTAACAAGCGGGCTTAACGCAGACGTGTACAGTTATATGTTTGGCAGCATACTCGCCATGAGTGATGCGGATGTATACCTTTCCGCGCTGCTGGCGGCTGTGGTACTGGTACTCTTTATCGTATTTTACAATAAAATATTTGCAATAACCTTCGACGAAAGCTTTGCGAGGGCCACCGGTACGCGTGCGGGGCTTTATAACATGCTCATAGCGCTGCTCACTGCGCTTACCATCGTTATCGGTATGCGTATAATGGGCACTATGCTCATATCCGGTCTTATTATATTTCCTGCGCTCACCGCCATGCGCGTGTGCAAAAGCTTTAAAAGCGTTGTGATATGCTCTGCCATCACAAGCGTATCTGGTTTTTTGCTTGGTATGGTACTATCCTACATGCTTGGTACGCCCGCAGGCGCAAGCATCGTTGTGGTTAATGTGATAGTATTTGCAATATTCTTCCTTGTTGGGGGCTTGAAAAGGATAAAATAACGATGTAGCTTAGGGTTCGTCTTGCCCGCTTAATCCGTTGAAAATGCAAGTAGCTGCGCCATACCTGCGCTTTCGTGCATTTCTCCATCCGGCAGAATCCATAGCGCCTCTGCGTTGAGCTTTTTAAGCAGTGCGCCACCCTCCGTTTCATCCATCAAAAACAGCGCGGTAGACAGCACATCCGCCCATGCGGAATCCCGGCAAACAATGCTCACCGCGCGGTAGTTCAGCGCGGGGTACAGCGTCTGCGGGTCTATTATATGGCTGTAACGCACATTGTCCACAATATAATAGCGCTGATAGTCTCCACTGCTTACCATTGATACATTCTCAAGCTGTGCCGTGGCAATATATGCCTCCATATCATCAGGATCCTGTACGCCGACGCGCCATGCGCCATCCGGCCTTGCGCCTATACAGCACACATTGCCGCCTAGGTTGATGATAAGTGAGTTAACGCCGCGCTGCCTTGCGCTGTCGGCGGCCTTTTGCGCAGCAAACCCCTTGGCCACGGCACCCACGTCCAACTGCATTTTCGGATCCTGTATATATGCCGTACAGGCCGCTTTATCCAGTACCAGACTTGTTATATTAGTATGCTTAGCTGCTTCGCGCAGCGCCGTTTCGTTTGGCAGCACGGCCGCATCTCCCGCATAATATGCCTCGCGCTGTTCGTGCCACAATTTTAGTACGCTCCCCAACGCAATATTCACCCTGCCGCCTGTTATTCCATAAGCCTGTATGGAAAACTCAAGCAGCTCCATAAGCTCTGGACGTATGGCTACAGGCGCTTTGCCCGCATTATCATTAATGGTTTTTATGTTTGCTTCGTCATAATCGTTATATGCGTCAAACAGCCTGTGATACAGCGCAATTTCGGCCATTATAAGGTCAAAGTTCTCATCCGCGTCGGAGCGCGAATTAAAGTATCCGCTTAGCATCACCACAGTATCAAAATAGCCCGTATATGTAACGTCATAACGTTCAGGCCCGCCGCAGGAGCTTAACGATAGCGCGAGCACAATGGCCAAAATAACACTCAAAAATCTTTTCATATGCGCAGTATAACAGTTGCATACACCGATTGCAAATACGCCGTCAAGGTGATAGAATATATGATGAGGTGGGTAGATGAAAAAGCTGGATATAGTCATTATTGCCACCGTCATATTGCTTTCAGTGGCACTATATCTCGGGCTTCGCCCGCATGGTGGCGAGTACGCCGTGATATACGTGGGCAACAGCGAATATGCCCGTATCCCGTTGGACGAGCCGCAGACAATCGTTATAAAGCAAGGCGAATGCATCAACGAGATAGAGGTGTTTTCAGGCGGCGTAAGGATGAAATACTCTACCTGCAAAAACCAGCTCTGCATAAAACAAGGCATTCTCACTACCGATTCTGATCTTGATAGCCACGGTTCCATCGTATGCCTTCCAAACGGCGTATCCATACTGATCGACGGAGGCGCAAAATGAAGGCTGGCAGTATTGCACGATTTGGTCTTCTCACCGCTATAGCCCTACTTATCGGCTATGTAGAATATCTGATACCCCTTTTTCCTGCGCTGCCCGGCATAAAGCTTGGATTATCCAATGCTGTGCTGCTGTTTGCCCTGTATTTCATAGACAGGCGTTCCGCTTGGATACTTATGCTCGCCAAGGTCGCGCTATCCGGACTGCTGTTTTCTGGGCTTTTCAGTGCGTTATACTCGCTTATCGGCGGTGCGTTGTCCATGCTTGCAATGGTATGCGCACAGCGAATCAATGGTATATCCGTGATTGGTGTGTCCGTTTGCGGCGCACTCGCACATAACATAGGTCAATGCCTGGTGGCATGTTTTCTCGTGAACTATCAGGCGGTGCTGCCACTGCTGCCAATATTACTATTTGCGGCCGCCGTGGCTGGTATTATTACCGGGATAGTTGCAAAGCTCACTTTGCAAGCCTTTCATCATAGCAAATAACGCTAACGGAGGTCATCAATGGAAACTACAACCCATAAAAAAGGCTTACCCGCATGGCTGGTGCTATGCATTATCGCTGTTATCGCCGGTGGATTGCTTGGAGGCACTAATCTTCTCACACAGTCAAGAATAAAAGAGCAGATCGCAATTACGGCTGAGGCCGTGCGCAAGCAGGTGCTTCCAGAAGCATCCAGCTTCAATAAACTTGCAATTGCAGACGATGCCATCGTGGATTATTGTTATGAGGGCATAAACGGCGGTGTTGTAGGCTATGTGTGCCAGGTAACAACCACAGGCTATCACGGTGATATTGAGGTTACCGTTGGGCTTAACACCAGCGGAGGTGTAACAGGTATATCCGTTGGTGGAGCCAGCTTTTCTGAAACGCCAGGCCTCGGTGCAAAAGTCAAGGAGCCCAATTTTACAGATCAGTTCACGGGTCTGATTACCCCCTTGGCTGTTGTCCAAGACGGCGGCGATGTAGACTCCATCACAGGTGCCACGCGGAGCTCTCGCGCTGTAGCCAATGCGGTTAACGCTGCCGCCCAATATATTTCTACCATTGGCGGCTGATCCCTCTGCGTATTAAACCACAAGCGCCGCCCGAATTGGCGGCGCTTTTTCGTTGCTACTTTTATGCTGCTCAAACATATCTTTTATTTATCCGCAGTACAAAGGGCCACCCATTTAAGGGCAGCCCACAGATACATTGGCTTTACCGCATCAATATGTAACGTTTACCCTCACATATGTTTTGCGCGCCGTGCCATCCG
>JAVVVD010000006.1:0-105713 GCA_036652795.1 Clostridia bacterium
CTGCAAATATGGATATTTTTAGGACGAGTGCTTTGGCTCTCTGGCATTGCCGCACTGCTGATTTACAGTGTGGTATCCCTTTTGAAATTGCGCCGCAGGCTCAAAGATGCCGTGCAGGAAAGCGGCAATATCTACACCTCTGCAAGCCTTACTTCTCCCTTTGTCATGGGACTGTTTCGCCCTAAAATCTATCTTCCTGCCCATCTGACAGAGGAAGAAAAGTCTTATATTGTTTTGCATGAGCAAACCCATATCAAAAGGCTTGACCATGTGGTGAAGATTGTTAGCTTCTTTGTGCTGTGCCTGCACTGGTTTAATCCCCTTGTGTGGGTGGCATTCTTTTTGTGCGGGCGGGACATGGAACTGTCCTGCGATGAAGCCGTCATCAAAAAGCTGGGGAGCGACGTCAAAAAAGACTATTCCTCCTCGCTTTTAAGCCTTGCAACCGGCAGAAGAATTGTGGGTGGCACACCCCTTGCCTTTGGCGAAGGGGACACCAAAAGCAGGATTAAAAATGTGCTGAATTACAAAAAGCCTGCCTTTTGGATGATTGTAGTTTCTGTCATTGCCATTGTGGCTGTGGGGATTGGACTTGCGGCAAATCCGAAGAATAATCCGATTCTTATTCCTAAAAGCGACGAGATCGCGAGCATTCGTATAGAACAAATCAATGAGGGTGAAAGTCTTGGAGTTGTTGAAATAGTTGATAAAAACCAGATAGAAACAATATTAAAAGCCTTGCAAAACACCAATAAAACCATGCAAGAGTCGGTAAATGATACCCCTAATCGGAACGATTATTTTCAAATTAATATTAACGGATCCGATTCGAAAAAGTTTTATTTATATAGTAATAGAGAACAATATTTTATCGAGGAACCGTACGCTGGAATTTACAAAACAAGTCGCGAAACCAGCGTTTCTATAGCGAAGATTTACACTGCCGCACCTTCTGATTACAAACCTGCCATTATGATAAATGACCAGATCTATTGGCTCAGCACTGACGCAAATCCGGATGCTCCTTCGGGAAACACTTGGCTTTTGGGACAAATAAAAAAGGTTTCTCCACAATCTGCGCCGCCGAGTGAAAATTTCGAGGCTATTGGTCTTGATTTTAGCTACGTTGGAAAAGACATTTACATTTCGCCTGATGGGAAAACCCTTTATTTAGATAGTATAGCCGGTGAAAAAACATTGCAGTTTGTGTTTGATGAGACTAAGACTGACATAACCGAGCCTGTTTCCACCGCATATATCATAATGAAGCTTGGCAAAAACGGCGAAGTGCTTGCGGAGGGTACGGCAGAAAATCAGGAACTGGCGCAGAAAATCGTGATGGACGGGCTGGTGAAATCTGCGGCATGGGAGGGTGTGGATGTCGGCACTTTAGAGGAATGCTACCTCATCCGTCAAAGCTTTGCCGAAGCCAATGAAATCCACGATTACTATGCTTATCGGTTAGCAGATGGGACGTCCGTTTTGCAAAGCGGAACAGATGGAAGATATAGTGCCATTTCCAGCGACCTTTATTTACAGCTTGTGGATTCGTTCAATTCATGAAAGGCGGGGCAACGATATTATGCCTTGTTTCACTTGCTGCGTTGATTCTGTCGCTAATCTTGAAAAAGCTTTGGATGGCAGCAAGCACTGAAGCGCTGGCATTTAGTTTGGCTCAAAAATTAAATACAACTGTCGATGAACTATTTATAAATCAATAGCTTGATATATATATACAGCCCTGCTGATTTTTACGCTCAACAGGGCTGTTGGTGTTAGGTGTATATCATTTTCGCAAGCACAATTTCATCGGCTATCGTCTGCGCCTGTGCTGTGTATGGAAACTACAATAGCTTTTTAGTCTGCTTAAACACGTCCCCGCTGCCAAGGGTGAGAACAAGGTCGCCGGGCACTGCATGTTCATCGAGGTAAGCGCGCACTTGCTCAAAGGTAGGGATATATTCGGCATGGCTGCCGCCGGTTTGTATGCCGCGCACGATATCGCGCGCATGCACCGATCCATCATCCTTTTCGCGGCCGGGATAGATATCCACAACCAATACCTCATCCGCATCGGCAAAGCATGTCACATTACCACAAAACAGCGTTTTGGCGCGGGTATAGCTGTTGCATTGCAGCACGCAAAATAGCCTGGAATGCGGATAGCGGCTACCAGCGTCCAATGCTGCGCGTATTTCAGAGGGATGGTGCGCATAGTCGTGGAAGATCTTTACGCCATTACGCTCACCGTAGTATTCAAACCTGCGGCGTGTATTGCGAAAATCAGCCAGCGCAGAGCTTATCACGCCGAAGTTAGCGCCAAGGTGCAGCGCAACTACGGCCGCGGCTATGGAGTTGATGATGTTGTGCGCGCCCGGTACGTTTAGTTTTATGTGGCCAAGCGAACTGCCATCATGCATCAGGTCATAGCCGGGGTTGCCAAGCTCGTCATATACGATATTGGCGGGAGTATAGTCGGCGCTGCTCATTCCATACGAGATGGTGTGGCTTGGAAAATCTGCAAGCAGCGAGTTAACGCGCGCATCATCCGTGCAGCCTATGAACAGTCCGTCTTTTGGCAACAGTGCAAGAAATTTGCGGAATGCATCCGTAATATGCTCTATATCGCGATAATAATCCAGATGGTCATCATCGATATTGTTTATAAGCGCGATGGTTGGGCGCAGCGTGAGAAAGCTTTCAACGTATTCACAAGCTTCGGTTATAAATAGCTCATGTGAGCCTATGCGCGTGCCACCTTGAAGAAATTCAACATAACCGCCCACATGCACTGTGCAGTCCAGTCCGCCGCGATCCGATATAAGTGCAAGCATAGAGGTGATGGTGGTTTTGCCGTGGCAGCCGGCGATGCCAACTACGCGCTTATAGTCCTCGGTAAGCTGGCCAAGAGCCACGGAGCGTTCCAGCTCGGGTATGCCAAGCGATGCCGCCGCCGCGCGCTCAACATTATCGGGTTTTATGGCGGCTGAATATATAACAAGATCGGCGCCGCCAAGGTTTTGGGGGTTATGCCCGATATAAACGGGTATTCCAAGCTGGGATAATCTTTCTGTAAACGGAGATTCCGCGCAATCAGAGCCCTGCACCTGATAACCGCGTGCGCGGAGTATCTGCGCAAGTCCGTTCATAGAGCATCCGCCTATGCCGATAAGATGAATTTTTTTATGTTCTGTGATATGGGTCGCCAACAAATGTCACTGCCCTTCTGCCGGTAAAGCTATAATTTTTCAACCTGTTAATTATATAGGGTACGCACAAAAAAATCAAATGGTGCGACAGACAGCGGTAAAGCTGCATTCCTCAAAACGGCTTTGGGCTGCCAGCGCTGCACTGCTATTGGGGAATACACCTACCACAGCGGAACCGGAACCTGTCATTACGGCACCAAGCGCCCCACATTCAAGCAGGCGCGATTTAAATTTGGATATATCGGGGGCCATGGCCATGGCGGACTGCTCTAGCGAATTGAACATGTGCTTTGTGAGAGCGTGGCAGTCACCGGATTTAACCGCCCTTATAGCTGCCACGGTATTCGGATGCGGCACGGGCAGCGCGAGTGAACCAAACAGCGCCTTAGTGCTCACACCGCGCTCACCCTTGACTATCAGCAGATCCAATGCTATGTGTGGCAGCGGGGTTAGTATTTCACCTATGCCCTCCGCCAGCGCGCAGCCCTGCATCAGACAAAACGGAACGTCAGCGCCTATCATGCCGGCAAGTTTAAACAGACGCTCTGCACTGAGCGCACCATAGAGCTTATCCATGCCCGTAAGCACTGCCGCGGCATTGGCGCTTGCGGCGCCCATTCCTGCTTCGTCAGGTATGCAGCGCTCTATATGTATGCGTGCGCCGCAGCCGGTAAGTGCCATGTATGCCCTTGCGGCACGGTAAGTCGCGCTGTCGTCGGGCAATGGGCAGGAGCATTCAATTGATATGCCAGTGTGCTTCTCAACTGTAACGGTATCATAAAGATCTATGCTGTGCATTATGCTGCATAGATCGTGATAGTGGTCAGTGCGCTTACGCAGCACGTCAAGTGTGAGATTTATCTTGGCGTATGCTTTGATCTTTTCCATGCATACATTATAAACACTAAATGGATTAAAAGCATTACTTTTGTCAACAATTTATAATGGCTTAATAAAGAGCAACATATAAGGCCTGATGGCCTAATTACATGCATATAGCCTTGCCATATAGGCTTATATGTGAACTATATTCATTACATAGCGGGGTATATATGAAAAGAAAATCCATGATACTGTGCATTATAGCAATACTGTTGCTGAGCGGATGGGCGCACGCTGGCAGCGCCGCAACAACGCCTGACGTATTGAGGCTGCACATAATAGCAAACAGCGATTCTAAGGAGGATCAGCGCGTAAAGCTGATGGTGCGGGATGCGCTGCTTGCTTCGCAAGCGGATCATATGCGCGCGGTGCTTTGCAAGGCGGATGCCGAAGCGATGGTTAAGCAGGATGCTCATGAAATTGCGGATATAGTGGAATCAACCCTAAGGAGCAATGGCTTTGAGTACGGCGCAAGGCTGGCAGTTGGCGATTATGAATTTCCACAGAAGCAATATGGCGAACAAATATACCCGGCGGGTGAGTACCGGGCGCTGCGTGTGGTGCTTGGAAAAGGTCAAGGTAAAAATTGGTGGTGCGTTATGTTTCCACCGTTGTGCATATTGGAACTTCCAGATGGGGAAATTGATTATGAGACTTTCAAATTTGACAGCTACCTGATGGAATTGCTCAAAAAAGCAGACGGAGGCAAATTGTGGGAAAAATTACAAGAAAAATTACGTTAGTGCTGGCGCTTGTATTATTACTGCCGCTGGTACTGACAACGGCCAGCGCTACATCCTTGAAGATGGGCTCATCAGGCGACGAGGTGAAAACGCTACAAACCAAGCTTAAACGCTGGGGCTATTACAGCGGCAGCGTGGATGGCAAGTTTGGCACGGGCACAAAAGTGGCGGTGACGGATTTTCAAAAGAAAAACGGCCTTACACCAGACGGAATGGTGGGGTCGGCCACAGCAAAGGCGTTGGGAATGCAAGCATCCGCGCCGCCATCCAATTCAGGCTCGTCCGCTTCGTCAGATAATAATTTATATCTGCTGGCACGCTTGGTATATGGTGAGTCGCGCGGCGAACCATATAAGGGGCAGGTGGCGGTGGCGGCCGTTGTATTAAACAGGGTAAAAAGCTCATCGTTTCCAAACAGCATATCCGGGGTGATCTATCAGTCTGGCGCATTCAGCGTAGTATCGGATGGGCAGATAAACCTATCGCCGGATGAAACGTCGATAAAGGCCGCGCGGGATGCGATGAACGGATGGGATCCAACAGGCGGTTGCCTGTATTACTATAATCCGGCAAAAACAACAAACAAATGGATGCTGAGCAAACCTGTGCTTTTGAACATAGGCAGGCATGCATTTTTCAAATGAGGTAAGATTTAATATGACGGATAAGACGCAAAAGATAATAGAGCGTATCATAGCGCCGGCACTGCTGGCGGTGGCGCTTATAGTAGTGAGCATATGGGGCATGGCACAATCCTCGCGCGCGGCGGATTACAGGGATAACGCGCAGTACATGTATCAGCGCTCATTCACCGAGCTTGCGGATGAATTCAACGAACTGGAGACTACACTCTCCAAGCTGATGGTTGTAAGCTCGCCCACACAATATGTGCTGATGCTGGATGACGTTTGGAGGTTGTCAGGCTCGGCGGTAAGCCTCATGAGCCAGATACCATCATATCATCTGGACGTAGTGAATATGAATCGCTTTGTTGTGCAGCTTGGCGATTATTCACACTCGCTCACAAAGAAAGCGCTGCATGGAACACCCATGGCGCAGGAGGATATGAAGCAACTTGACGAGCTGCATGGCAAATGCGCGCAGATTGCGAGCGACCTCAACGATCGTATAGCCCGTGGAGATATCCCGGTGGATGTAGTGACAAATCAGGATTACTATACATCCGCCACAGGCGAATACAAAGACGAGGAGTCAATAGAAAAATTTCCAACGCTAATCTACGATGGCCCCTTCTCAGAGAGCGCGGAAAAGCAACAGCCTAAGGGGCTCAGCGGCAACGAGGTGACGGAACAAACCGCACTGGAGGTGGCGAAGAAGCTGGTTAACATGGTTCTTAGCTCCACAGGAACTACGCAGAGCGCTATCCCAACATATGATTTTGAGGGAACACGTGAGGATGGAAGGCAGGTATATGTGTCTATAACCAAACAGGGCGCAATGCCATTGTATATGATGAGCTCGGCAAAGAGCGGCGCATCAGGTGTGCCGGAGCAAGGTGAGAGCCAGCGCTATCGCGATGCGGCACTAAAATATCTTCAGGATCAGGGATACGGTCAGATGCGCGCCACATATGCGCAGTATTATGGCGGTGCGGCACTTATCAACTGTGCGGCGGTGCAGGAGGGGGTAATACTATACAGCGATCTTATCAAGGTGTGGGTGGACCGTGAAGATATGGAAATAGTGGGCATGGATACGCGCAACTATCTGTTTAGCCATACGCAGCGCCAGCTCCCAGAGCCGCAGCTGAGCATTGAGGAGGCGGAGGGATATATATCCACCAACATAAAGGTGGAAAGCCGCGAAAAGGCACTGATCCCGCTTACACCAAACACGGAATGCCTTTGCTATGAATTTAAGGGCAAGGTAGGCGAAGAGGAGTATATCATCTATATCAATGTGCTCACAGGCGATGAGGAGCATGTGCTTAAAATAATTAACTCAGAGGATGGTCAACTGGTGATATGATCAGTTTTAAAATGCCGTACAGAAGAAGAAATGTTTTTGTGCGGCATTGATTTCTTATAAAATTCACACAAATCTTTCTTTTAAGCCTTTGACAAATTCACTTAAATAAATTAGGCTATTAATAAATATAAAGGAAGTACTGAGCTAATCAGCACTTTCCAAAGCTCTGGGGCATACTGCTGTTGTTCAATGCATACGATTTAGTCAAAAAAGAACTTTCTGAGCTGCTTAAAACCATATGTGCTTCCGCCGGGGCGGAGCATATATGCGTTAGCGTACGCGGCTGTGAAGCCGCAAGCGCACTGCCGCTATCGAAGGGACTGTGCGCCGAGGAGTGCAAACGCGCTATTTGCTCTGCGCTTTCGGCAAATGCGCCGGGTGCGGATATGGTAGAGCGTGTGACGGCGCAAAATGGTCGGCTTTGCTTTGAACTGACAAATGGCTTTTATGATGCGGCACTGTGCCGCATCAATGCGACTCCAATGCCGCAGCTGCCACAAAGCTTTGATTCGCAGGTGGAATATGCGCTGTGCCGCATGATTATGGCGGCACGCAAACCGCATTCGTCTTGCCCGCTTGATGATGGCGTCAGGCGTTTGGTGTGGCGGAGCTTTAGCATAGTAAGCTGTGCGGACGATCCCAAACGATTGCACGCAAGGCTGCGCGAGGTAAGCGCGGCCGCGCTGGCGCTGGGCGTCGGCTTGAGCATACGTGAGCGGGATACGCTGATGCGAAACAGCGCAGCGGCCTGTGCTGCGGTGGCGCGGTTGATCGCATTTGGAATTGAAAATGAGGGAGGAATTATATATGGAGATAAAATGGCTGGGACATTCATGCTTTTTGCTGATATCTGAAAACGGAGTCAGGGTGCTTATGGATCCGCCAAGCCCGGTAACGGGCTATACGATAGAACCTGTGGATACTGACGTAGTGACTATCAGCCATGATCATGAGGATCATAACTATTATGAGCTTGCTAAGGGTAATCCGCAATGTATAAAGGATGCGGGCAAGCATACCATCAAGGGTGTGGATATAACGGGGATACCGGTATGGCACGACGAGGTGCATGGCGCGAAGCGTGGACCCAACATGATGTACATAGTGGAGATGGACAATATGCGCATACTCCATGCGGGTGATCTGGGACATGAACTTGATGCGCAAACGGCGCAGGCGGTGGGCAACATAGATGTGCTGCTTACGCCGATTGGCGGCGTATACACAATAGATCATAATCAAGCTATTGACCTTGCGAATATGCTAAAGCCCAAGGTCGTAATACCAATGCACTATAAGACCCCGGATGTGATATATAAGCTTGGCGGGTTGCTTCCGTTTTTGAATGCGGCTAAGGATTGTGCAATACACCGTTTGCGCCAATGCGAAGCTACGCTTACAAAGGAAAGTCTCGGCAACGACCGAATAATAACGCTCGCGTATGCTGGGAAACGAGAAAAATAAAAGTAAACCGGATTACTGTATACCGACATACCAAATACGGGCGCTTGCCCGTATTTTGTTGTTAATAAACGACAAAAAGCGCGTAATTACGCGCTTTTTAGCATGATGATTGTCAAAAGTCAGTTTATATTTCAGCAAAATTACTGAAATAGTTTTGCACAAGTACTATAGGAGTACCCTTATCGCCGCTTCCACTGGTCAAATCACACAGTGAGCCGATAAGATCTACAAGGCGGCGTGGGGTTGTACCCTGTGAGGCCATGGCGCCCATCAGGTTACCACTCTTTTGGCTGATGCGGGTGCGGATGGCTTCCTCAAGCGCTTTGCCGGTAAGCCCTGCAAATTCGTTATCAGCAAGGTATTTGAGCTTGAGCTCATTTGGCAGGCCGCAAAGTCCATCGGTATATCCGGGCGATACCACCGGATCAGCAAGCTCCCATATCTTGCCAACCGGATCTTTGAAGGCGCCGTCGCCATATACCATGGCTTCAACGCGCTTGCCGGTACGGCGCATAAGCTCTGCCTGGATTGCCTCAGCGACCGCCTGCGCATTTTTGGGGAAAAGCTTAATTGTATCCTCAGTGGCCTTGTTGCTTCCAAGCAGGCCGTATTGTGGGTTGAATCCGCTACCGTTTACCGATGCGGACAATATGTCGCACAGCGTGAATACACTTTTTGCGCCGGCAGCGCTTAGCTTGCTGCTGGTACGCTCACGAGTATGAATATCACAACAGAGTACGCTATCGGTATAATCCAGTATGCTCCTGGGATCGTTGGCCAGTATGATCTGCGCCTGTGCGCCCTCTTCTTGGATAATCGACGTATAATATGCTATGTAATCCATCTTGGTAAAGGGATGCAGTGGATTACCAAAGTGCTTGCGGAAGGTTGGCACATCCAGCACGTCAGTCCAGGGGTTAACGCCGCTTGCCTCCAAAGCATCCTGATCGAGCAGGGCATTGCCAACCTCATCCGCTGGGTAGCTGAGCTGCACAATCACGTGGTGGGCGCCACGCGCGATACCGCGCAGACATATGGCAAAACGGTTACGGGAGAGTATTGGGAACATTACACCCACAGTGCCGCAGGGAAATTTTGCGCGCACATCAGCCGCAATAGCATCCACACTGGCATAATTTCCGTCTGCGCGTGCTACCACAGCTTCTGTAACGCATACCACGTCACGGTCGTTGATGGCAAAGCCGTTCTTCTTGGCGGCCGACATTACCGCATCAGCGGTGATTGCCACTATGTCATCCCCTGCGCTGATGATTGGCGCGGGTATACCACGGGAAATGGTTCCACTCATGATCTTACCTCCTATATATCTTTATAATAATATCAGTGCTGTTGGGGCGCGCCGAGTGCGCTGATTTTTACCGCCACAGTATATCACGCCGGAAGAACGGCTTCAACACGGCGAGGATATAATAATTCGCTGGATCAACATAAGCGTAGGTTATATGATAATATATTTATCTAAGCATCGCTTATTCTGATCTTGCATGTGATTGGCGGAGATGCTATCATCATAGGGTTGGATAAAATGCGGCTGCAGATATTGCTGCCGTTAAAAATAAGATTTTTTGGAGGCGACAATGAACGTTACAGACGAAAAAACGGATATCAAGCGGATACTGTTCACAGAGCACCAGATAAAAGAACGCGTAAAGGAGCTGGGTGCGCAGCTAACTGCGGAATATGCGGATAAGAATCCTGTGGTGGTATGTATTCTTAAAGGTGCATCTTTTTTTTATGCCGATCTATGCCGGGAGCTTAAATGCAGGATATTTATGGATTTCATCTCCGTATCCAGCTATGGTGAAAACGCGCAGACCACGGGGGTAGTGCGTATAATAAAGGATCTTGATAAAAACATAACTGGCCGCCATGTGATAATAGTTGAGGATATAATGGATTCGGGTCTTACAATGAAATATCTCAAGGATTTGTTTGCTTCGCGCAGACCAGCTTCCATTAAAACGGTTTGTCTGCTTGATAAGGACGGTAAAACCCAGTGCGAGGCGCGGCTGGATTACTGTGGCTTTAACATACCGGATTGCTTCGTAGTAGGCTATGGGCTTGACTATGCGGATTATTATCGAAACCTGCCATATATAGGTGAGCTGAGGGAAGAAGCGTATATGCAATAAACATGAATATGGCGGCTATACTGCCGCCATATTGTTTATTTAGTCGGTTATCAGATATTGCCGCAATGATTCGTAGTCGCTTGGGTCGCTTACAACAAGCTCCACATTCTGCATACGTGCATCCTTGAACATCTGGGTCAGCGCGATATACTGGCACAGTGTGGATTTGAGATTAAGCCTATCACCCTCGCTGGTTACCAACTCAACGCGGCCACGGCAGGCGCCTACAGCTTTAAAAAAATGCTGTGGTTCCACAATGTCCTTTATATACATGATTTTTCCTCCCAATGCATGATATTTATGATAAAACTAACTTTATAGCATCTATGATATTCTGACTGCGATGCTATTCTAGCATAAATAAGTTAGCTTTGCAATTGGATTGAAGCCGCCATTATGCGCACCTTAGCCGAGCGCATTTTGCCTAATAAGCCCGGAATCACACACATGTGCATTTTTGTAAAATCTTAACTGGTTAAATAAGCGCTTATAGAATAATAGTCATAAAGACGCCCTTGCCGATTATTAGAATCAGCAAGGGCGAAATAGCCTTGGGGGCGTTATTCCCACTCTATAGTTCCCGGTGGCTTACTCGTGATATCGTAGACCACACGGTTCACATGAGGGACCTCCGCTATTATACGCTCCGAAATACCAGCTAGCACCTCATAGGGGAGCCTTGCCCATTCAACAGTCATAGCGTCAGTGCTGGTAACCGCCCGTACGCCAATGGCATAATCATAGGTGCGCTGGTCGCCCATTACGCCCACGCTGCGCATTCCGGTGAACACCGTGAAATACTGCCATACCTGCTCGGCAAGGCCGGCCTTGGCAATTTCATCACGCAGGATAAAGTCGCTGTGGCGCAATATGGCAAGCTTATCCTCGGTGATATCGCCAATAATACGTATTGCAAGTCCTGGGCCGGGGAACGGCTGCCGCCAAACAAGCTCATGCGGGATACCAAGGCTTTCGCCCAGCACGCGCACCTCATCCTTAAAAAGCATCCTGAGCGGCTCTACAAGGCCAATAAAACCGATATCCTTTGGTAAACCACCTACATTATGGTGACTTTTTATCTTGGCAGAGCTGTCTGTTCCGCTTTCGATTATATCGGGATATATGGTGCCCTGCAAAAGGTATGGGGCGCCACCAAGTTTTTTGGCTTCCTCTTCAAATACGCGGATGAATTCAGTGCCTATTATTTTGCGCTTTTGCTCAGGCTCAGTAACACCGCTCAGCTTATCCAAAAAGCGCTTCCGCGCATCCACTGCGATCACATTGAGCTTAAGCTTATCCCTGTAAAAGCTAATGACCTCTTTCGCTTCATTTTGACGCAGCAGGCCATGATCTACAAATATGCATGTTAGCTTATCGCCTACGGCCTTGTGTACGAGCACACTTGCAACGGAGGAGTCAACACCACCGCTTAGCGCCCCCAGCACGCGGGCATCGCCAACCTGTGTGCGAATTTGTGAGATCAGCATATCGGCAAGACCCTGAGGCGTATAGTTGCACTCGCATTTGCAGATGTTGCGCAGGAAGTTTTTAAATATTTGCATTCCGCCCGGCGTATGAGCTACCTCGGCGTGAAACTGTATGCCGTAAAGGCGGCGCGATTCGTCTGCAAAGGCCGCACAGCAGTTGCTGGTGTTGGCGATGCAGGAAAAACCATCTGGCAACTTGCTTACGGAATCGTTGTGATTCATCCATACAAAGCCAGCATCAAGGCCATCTAGCAGCGGATGTGACTGCATGGTAATGGGCGTCTTGCCATATTCGCGCACAGTGGAGGCGGTGATTTCACCGCCAAACATCTTGGCGATATATTGCATTCCGTAGCATATCCCAAGTATGGGCACGTTAAGGTTGAACACCGCTGGGTCACAGGCCATGGCGTTTTCGGCATACACACTGTCCGGCCCGCCGGAAAAAACTATGCCCGCGAGAGAATCGCCCTTTATCTGGTCGATGTCCGCTTTGTGCGAAAGCAGCTCGCTGTAAACGCCGGCTTCACGCAGTCTGCGCGCGATAAGCTGGTTATACTGGCCGCCAAAATCTAATACAACTACTCGCTCCATCATTCCTCCCTAAATACGATGCAGTTTTCATCGGCACTTTCAATAATGGCGAGAGACTGTAGGTTTATGCCCGCCGCGCGCATCTTTGCACCGCCGGGCTGGAAGCCTTTCTCTATCGCCACGCCCATGCCAATGAGCTCTGCTCCGGCCTGATTCACGATATCCACAAGGCCGCGAAGCGCTTCGCCATTGGCCAGGAAATCATCGATTATAAGCACTTTGTCAGATGAGGTGAGCCACTGTGTGCTCATAAGGAGCGTAACCTTTTTTTTGTATGTATAGGAAAATATGTCGCTTTGATACAAGCCGCCCTCAATGTTATCAGATTTGGCTTTTTTCGCAAATATCAGCGGTACGCCGAATTCCTCAGCACAGATGGTGGCAAGCGCTATTCCACTGGCCTCTACGGTAAGCACTGCTGTGATTCCGGTGGCGTCGAAGAGACGTTTAAATTCATGCGCCATCTCGCGCATTAGCTTGGTGTCCACACGGTGGTTTAAAAATCCGTCTACCTTGATGATGTTGCCCGGCAACACGCGGCCTTCGCTGCGGATGCGATCCTGAAGCAGCTTCATAAGTTATCCTCCTGCTAAAATAAAATTATATCGAACGCCCTACGGGATGTGCATGGCGTTTTCCAACTGTGCATTGTGCATATTATCTCTCAAATCGTCACGCTTAGCAAGCAAAACGGTAATACTTTACTGCACGTTTTACGGCATGTTAACATAAGGCTGGGCAAAGGTGATTATTTCACATTTTTTTACCTATTTTTTCATCGGCGTAACGCAAATAAATGCTACACTTGCGATGAAAAATAGACATATGGCGATTTACTTACAAACCGCTGTATGCGTCAAGTACTTCTGAGGGAGATGATATATATGGATTTCAACAAATGCACACAAAAAACGATAGCTGCTGTGCAGCAGGCGCAGAGCATAGCGGTGGAGCACAGTAATCAGCAGGTAGATAGAGAGCATCTTTTACTTTCACTGCTGCGTGAGGAGGACTCACTCATAGCGAGTCTGCTTACACGTATGGACACGGATGTAGAAGCATTGATATCCGCAGTGCAACAGCGTGTTGAGGCGCTGCCGCGCGTTACGGGGAGCCGTGAGGCGGACAAGGTATATATTACACCGGAGCTGGATCGTGCGCTTAACGAGGCGCAAAATGCTGCAAAGCGCATGAAGGATGAGTATGTTTCTGTAGAACACGTATTTATCGGCCTGCTGGATACTGCAAGCGCGGGGATAGCGGAGCTGTTTAATCGCTTTAAAATTAAGAAGGATGCATTCCTTTTGGTGCTTAGCGATGTGCGTGGCGGCGCAAGGGTAACAACGGATACACCTGAGGATACCTATGATGCGCTTGGGAAATATGCGCAGGATCTCGTGGAGCTGGCTAAGCGGCAAAAGCTTGATCCAGTAATAGGCAGGGACGATGAGGTGCGAAATGTTATACGGATATTATCGCGCAAAACAAAGAACAACCCTGTGCTGATAGGCGAGCCTGGCGTTGGCAAAACGGCCATAGCTGAAGGGCTTGCACAGCGTATCGTACGTGGCGATGTGCCGGCTTCACTAGCGGAGCGGCGCATATTTTCGCTGGATATGGGCGCATTGATAGCGGGAGCAAAATTCCGCGGTGAATTTGAAGAGCGCCTAAAGGCTGTGCTCAATGAAGTTAAGCGCAGCGATGGACGCGTCATACTATTTATAGATGAATTGCACAATATAGTGGGGGCAGGCAAAACGGAAGGCAGCATGGACGCAGGAAACCTTCTAAAGCCAATGCTTGCGCGCGGAGAGCTACACTGCATAGGCGCTACTACGCTGGATGAATACCGCAAATACATCGAAAAGGATGCGGCACTGTCGCGGAGATTCCAGCCTGTGCTTGTGGAAGAACCTACGCTCGAGGATACAATATCGATTTTGCGTGGATTAAAGGAGCGCTATGAGGTGTTTCACGGCGTAAAAATAAATGATAGCGCACTAATCGCCGCGGCCACGCTTTCACATCGGTATATAAGCGACCGCTTTTTGCCTGATAAGGCTATAGATCTTGTGGATGAGGCGTGCGCCTTGATACGCACCGAGATGGATTCCATGCCGACCGAGCTTGATGAGATATCCCGCCGCATAATGCAGCTTGAGATCGAGGAGGCGGCGCTTACCAAGGAAAACGATAAGCTGGCCGTGGAGCATCTTGCGGAGATACGTGTTCAGCTTGCCAAGGAGCGCGAGATGTTTGCATCGCTTAAGGCAAAGTGGGATGTTGAGAAGGATTCTATTAAAAATGTGCAGAGTCTGCGTGAGGAGATAGAAAAATTAAATGCGGATATGGAGCAAGCGGAGCGTGCATATAACCTGAGCCGTGCGGCGGAGATCAAATATGGTGATATGCCTAAAAAGAAAGCGCAGCTTGCGGAGGCCGAAAAGCTTTTTGAGGAGGGCAAAACCTCTGGATTATTGCGCGACCGCGTCAGCGAGGAGGAGATAAGCCGCATTGTTGCGCGCTGGACGGGAATACCCGTGTCAAAGCTGATGGAGGGCGAGCGCGATAAGCTGCTCTCTCTGGATAAACTGCTGCATCAGCGCGTGGTAGGACAGGATGAGGCTGTGCAAACAGTGTGCGATGCAATACTGCGTACCCGCGCGGGACTAAAGGACCCGAACAAGCCGATAGGCAGTTTCCTGTTTCTTGGCCCGACAGGCGTAGGCAAGACGGAGCTGGCCAAGGCGCTTGCCGAAGCGCTCTTCGATGATGAAAACAACATGGTGCGCATAGATATGAGCGAATATATGGAAAAGCACGCCGTATCCCGCCTTATAGGCGCACCTCCGGGATATGTGGGCTACGACGAGGGCGGCCAGCTTACCGAAGCCGTACGCAGACGTCCTTACTGTGTGGTGCTTTTTGATGAGGTGGAAAAGGCGCATCCGGATGTGTTTAATGTACTGCTTCAGGTGTTGGATGATGGCCGTATAACGGATGCTCAGGGGCGCACGGTGGATTTTAAAAATACTGTAATCGTGATGACGAGCAACCTTGGCTCAGCCTATATTTTGGATGGTATAAAGGATGGATGCATCACGGATGAAGCAAAATCCAGCGTGGATGAGCTGCTCAAGCAGAGCTTCAGACCGGAATTTCTCAACAGGATAGACGATATCGTGTTCTACAAGCCGCTTTCAAGACAGGAGATATATTCAATCACTGAATTGCTTTTGGACGATATCAGAAAGCGTATGGCTGAGCGCAGACTGGGAGTTTCGCTTACAGATGCCGCTAAACGCTATATCGCGGATACCGGCTACGACCCGCTGTACGGCGCGCGCCCGCTAAAGCGCCTGCTTTCATCAAAGCTTGAAACGCTGCTAGCGCGCACCATAATAGAAACCGATCCGGAGCCTGATACGCACTTTACTGTGGATTTTGATGGTGAAAAGCTTATTGTGAAATAGTGCGCAATAAAAAAATAGTGGGCTGTCCGAAATTTTCGGATAGCCCACTATTGCGTATAAAGTCTATTTTGTTATCCGCCTTGCGCGGCGTGTTGCGGAGCTGCGCAGGTATCCACCCTTTTGTGTTTTAACATCGCTCACGGTCACAACGGCGCTAGGCACTGCTTTTTGGATGATTGAGAGCGCCTCGTTGGCAAGTTTACGCTTGATTGTGGTAAGCAGCATATAGTGCTGATCGTCCAGCCCCTGTATTATCAGCTGGCTCACGCCAAAGCCTTCCTTGCGCAGCGCCTTTGCAAGCAGATATGATTCATCCTGCGTCATTACAATGGCCTGCACAGAGCAAAGGCCGAATGCAAGCCGCTCTTCAAGCCGGCTGCCGAAGTAGTTGCCGGATGCGAAAGCGAAGGAAAACACCAATATCTTAAATACATCTTCCTGATAGCCAACAAGCACGCAGCCTGTAACTATTAGCCACAGCAACATTTCAAAGAAGGCGATGATGCCACCCATAAGCCGCTCGCCGCGGTTTATTAGCACTATGCGCACCGTTGCAGCCACAACTTCTGCGAATTTGCCGAAGAAGATGAACAGATACACCCATATGGTGCTTCCGCTGGCAAACTCTGTCAGCTTTAAAAAGAATTCATTCATAAATATTAACCTCCTCAGGTTTTTTGCTTAAAAATAGCTGTCAGCATGGGGTTGCCATGCTGACAGCGGGGAACGAGCTCCCCTAAAAAATTATGCCGCGCACCCGCTTGTCGACAAAACACTTCCGGGCGGAACCCCGGTAGGTAGCTCGGACCAGGCGCACCCGCGGCACACCGGTTTTTCCGCTTAATGCTGCTTCCGTCAGGATCTGACATGGTTCACGGACGCCGGTTGCACGGGACCCAGCCGTCAACACCCCTTACCGGTACCAAACCCCACAAGCGCTTGCCTCAAAGCGGGAATTAGACCCTGCTGTAGCGGATTGCAGGTACAGGACACCGCTAACTTCCCGCTTAGCGCGGCAAACTGGTTGACTAATATCATGCACATCATCAATAATATGCAAAGCTATACTTTTATATTCTAAACCACATTAAGTTTTTATGCAACATCAATATGTGAATAGATAGAAAACAAAAAACAGCTCCCATTATCTGGGAGCTGCTGAATCTTGGGTTGGTACTGAAAGGGGATTCAGCGCCATTGCCATGTTTCACTTGCAGATTTATTATAACCCATCATACGGGAAAAATCATCACAAAAATGTTACATAATTCTCAAAGTTGTGTTAGCTTTCTGGTGTATTACTAAAATAATTGATAACAGCCCATTCCGATGCGCGCCTTACCGCCTCAAATGGGGAGGAGTGCGCTGCACGTATCTCGGACTCAAAGCGGCCATCGCGGGCGGCAAAGGCAATCGCTTCAGCCGTCAGCTTTCCATTTGCAGACATGTTGCGCCCTACAAGCTTACGTGCAGCTGAGGCGTTGCCCATTATAAGCTGTTTTGTATCGAACGCTTTGAGCACGTTGGCATCGGGTTCAGCAATGGGTATATGGCTGTTAAAAGGACATGCAAACATACAGGCCTCGCACCCAATATACCAGCGTTGACGCCGCATTATATCCGCCGGGTGCAGAGCGCCATCCATAGAAAACCGTATGCAGTGTGCAACGTGCAACCTATCGGTGATGGCATGTGATGGGCAGGCATCGGCGCAGGCAGAGCAGCCAGTGTGGCAATGCGGCGCAAAGAGCGATTCGGTGCGCGGCGGGATATCGGTAAGCAGCGTATACAGGGTAACGCGGGAGCCGTAGGGCGGCAGGCGCAGCAGCCCGTTTTTACCGACAACGCCTATGTTATAATGCAAGGCAAGGGCGCGTGCGGGGAGCTGGGCAAGCTCGGCGTAAGCACCGTTTTCGCATAGCTCGGCCGCCAGCATCTTTGCGGCATGATATGCGGCATTGCTTGCCACATAGTAGGCGCCTATGCGGCTATCCTGCGGGTATGGCGCATATGGGAAAACCAGCAACACTACGCTTTGGGCGCGCGGATAAAGGGAGCTGATATCATGCTCAAGGTGTGTGCCGCAGCGTGTGGCTTGAGCCGCTATTTGCCAATCGTTAAGGGGGGTGGGCGGAAGAAAGAAAATCCGACCAAAGCCCAAGTGCTGTGCAGCTTTTTCAACAAATTCGTGCATACTGGGATTATAATACGGTATACAGGCCGTTGCAACAATAAGCGGGGAGGCGTATACTCCAAATATGAAAAAAGAAACATTTTATATAACAGGTATGAGCTGCTCGGCGTGTGTGGCTCATGTGGAAAACAGTGTAAAGAAGCTCAGCGGACTCAAGGATGTATCCGTAAGCTTGCTGACAAACTCAATGAGTGCTACATATGATGACGGCATATTGACTGCTAATGCGATATTGGCGGCCGTAAAGGCGGCGGGCTATGGTGCGAGTGCGCAGGGAAAAGGCGCGCGGGATGATACGTTGGAGAAGGATATGCGTATTATGCGCAGTCGGCTGCTGCTTTCAATTTTGCTGCTTGTGTTGCTGATGTATGTGTCGATGCAGCATATGACGCATTTGCCGCTGCCGGCGTTTTTGCTGGGCGTGCCCAATGCAGGCCGTTTTGCGCTTTGTCAGCTGTTGCTGACGCTGCCGATAGTTTATCTTAACCGTAAATACTATTATTCCGGCTTTAAGGCCATTATGCTGGGCGCGCCCAATATGGATTCTCTTATCGCCATAGGTTCGCTTGCGGCGCTGCTGTATGGTGCGTATGTGTTTATAAAGATACTCATCGGCCTTGCGTCAGGCAATATGGCAACGGTGGAGCGCTTCGCGATGGATCTTTACTTTGAGAGCGCTGCAATGATACTTACGCTGGTGACGCTGGGTAAATATCTTGAAACTCGAGCACGCCGCCGTACGGGCGACGCTATACGCAAGCTGATGGAGCTTGCGCCGCGCCAGGCTACGGTAAAACGGGATGTAGAGGTGATTGTTCCTGCCGATGAAGTGCAGATTGGCGAAACATGCATAGTTCGTCCCGGTAGCGCTATTCCGGTGGATGGGGTAGTAACGGCAGGATTTACTAGCGTAGATGAATCCGCATTGACAGGCGAGAGCATTCCGGCCGAAAAGCGATTGGGCGATAAGGTGTTTGCGGGCACTGTGAATGGTGCGGGCTATATAGAATTCAACGTGAGCCAAGCGGCGCAGGATACTACGCTTGCACGCATGATAAGGCTGGTTGAGGAGGCTGGAGCCTCAAAAGCGCCAATCGCCAAAACGGCCGATAGGGTTGCGGCGGTGTTTGTACCAGTGGTGATGGGCATAGCGGTGTTGACGCTTGCGATATGGCTTATAGCGGGTGAGGGCGCGGAATTTGCGCTGAGCCGCGCAATCTCGGTGCTGGTGATCTCCTGCCCCTGCGCACTGGGTCTGGCTACGCCTGTGGCGATAATGGCGGGCACAGGCGTGGGTGCGCAACAGGGAATTTTGATAAAATCAGCAGAAGCGCTTGAAACGCTGCATAGGATAGACACGGTGGTGCTGGATAAAACGGGTACACTAACCGTGGGAAAGCCAATGGTAACAGATATATTGCCCCGTGGCATAGATAATGAAAAACTGCTTGGGATAGCCGCGACATTGGAGACGCAAAGCGAGCATCCGCTGGCTGAGGCAGTGCTTACTGCTGCCAAGGCGCGGGGAATAAGGCTCAACAGCGCGGCGGACTTTACCTATACGCCAGGCCGTGGTATAGCGGCAAGCGTAGATGGCGTACCCTGTTTGCTTGGCAATGCGGCGCTGCTGAGTGAAGCCGGCGTGGACGCACAGGCACTGGAAGCGGATGCGCGGGCGTTGGCGCAGGAGGGCAAAACACCGCTGTATGTTGCAATGGGCGGCAAACCGGTTGGCGTGATAGCCGCCGCTGATCTGCCAAAGCCCAGCAGCCGAGCAGCCGTTGACGAGCTTATAGGCATGGGCCTAACCCCCATAATGCTAACCGGTGATAACAGGCGTACGGCGGAAGCCACGGCGCGGACGCTTGGCATAAAGCTGGTATATGCTGAGGTAATGCCTGAGGATAAGGAACGCGTGGTGGCGGAGCTTATGCAATCCGGGAAACGGGTTGCCATGGTTGGGGACGGGATAAATGATGCCGTGGCGCTCATGCGTGCGAATGTGGGCTTTGCATTGGGTGCGGGTACGGATATCGCAATGGACAGCGCCGATATAGTGCTTACAAAAAGCGATCTCACAGCCGTGGCAAACGCTGTGCGGCTTTCACGTGCAGTAATGCGCAACATCAAGCAAAATCTTTTCTGGGCGTTTTTCTATAATTGCGTTGGTATACCGCTTGCCGCAGGTGCGCTGTACGTGCCATTTGGAATAGTGCTAAGCCCAATGATTGCCGCTGCCGCCATGAGCCTAAGCTCGATTTTCGTGGTTGGAAACGCGTTAAGGCTAAAGCTGTTTAAGCCACACTTGGCGTATTACATAAAAAAGGATGGAAATGATATTATGACAACAAGACTGATACGTATAGAGGGAATGATGTGTGCGCACTGCAAATCACATGTTGAACAGGCGCTCACGGCTATTGAGGGCGTAAGTGCCATTGTGGATCTGGCGGCAAACACCGCTCAGGTGCGTGCGCCACAGGGCGTTAGCGATGAAGTGCTTGCGGCTGCGGTCAGTGCAGCGGGTTATAGGGTAATGGGTATAGAGATAATATAAGGAGGAAGATTGTTATGTTCTGTAGTAGATGCGGAAAACGCATGGAAGAAGGCTCGGTATTTTGCTCTGGATGCGGCTCGCATCTGGGTGCGGCGAATATGGAGACTGAATCGACCATGCAGATAATTGAGGACGGCAAACAGGGTGCGCAGGATCAAAGCGAACATATGTATACGCCGGGGAATATACCGCCTGAAGATCATGGTGGCATCAAGCTTGACAACACCGCCATATGGATAATGGCATTATTGCCGGTAATAGGCATTATAGCCACGTTGGTGCTTATACCTGTAAGTATACCGCTTGCGATCTTAGTATGTTTGCTTATCGTTGCGGGCGATGCGGCGCTGTATGTGATGGATAAAAGGCAGTTTGATGATGGTGCGCTAAGCGGGTGGGGCTGGACGGCTATAGTCGTGCCGGTGGTGTATCTATACATGCGCGCGGCGAAGTTCGATAAAAAATATGCTCCGGCAGTGACCCATTCGGTAATACTGGTCATAAACAGCATGGTAATCATTATGTATAGCATGTTTATGGTATCCAGATACCTCTTTGAACATGTGCAGATGTGGTAATTATACCCCAATAGCAGAATACGCCGCGCTCACACTGGCTGTGGGCGTGGCGTATTTATATTGCTCCGTGATTTTTTACCCTTAGCCAATGGAAACATCTGGATCAGGAAGTATCTGCTCGCCATCTGTAGGGGGCTGCCATACCTCAGGATCCTGAGGTATGTTAGGATCTTCCTCCCAAAGGTATTCATTTTCATATTGGGCCTCAAGCGCAAGCTGTGCCGCAATCGCTTCAATGGCGGAAACGTCTATCTCAGGGTCCACAACAACGTTAACACCGAACACATCCTTAACAAGCTGTTCGATTTTATTCGCCTTTACAGCCCAGCATGAGGCTTTGCCCACGTTAATCGCCCTGCCCTCTATTGTGTAGCGGTTAAGCTGATCCATATCCATGCGCAAGCCCACAAGCGCCAACGAGGATATCTGCACAAAGCTGAGATTTGTTGCAATGTTCGCCTGCAACGCCGTGTATACCTGAGGTATGTTGACTATCTGCCCTGAGGTTTTAAGCTGATCAAGTATTGCGGATAACATGCGCTGCTGCCTGTCTATGCGGCGTATATCGGAATCCGCCTTACGCATACGGCAATAATCAAGTACCTGCTGCCCGTTTAGGTGCTGGAAACCAACTTCAAGTGTGCGTCCGTTCATATGTATAGGCACGTCAACATCGTAATCCACGCCACCCATTGCATCCACTACCTGCTTCACGGCGTTCATGTTGACGCACATATAATAATTAATGGGAATACCGCCAAGCATCATGCTTACGGTTTTCATGGTATACTCATACCCGCTCTTTTTTGCACCCCCACCTTTGGGAAATGCGGCGTTTATTTTGTTGTAGGGCGAAAGCTCGTTAGCCAGGTTGCCCTTTGAGGTATATATTTTTACATAACTGTCCCTAGGCACGGATATCATATCTACCTTGTTGGTTTCAAAATCTATGCTTACAATTATTATCGTATCCGTACGGAACGAGCCCCAGTTTTCGCGCTCTGTACTCTCGTCAATGCCAAGCAGCAGGATGTTTACGCGGTTCTTCATAAATTCAATATCCGACTGCGACAACAAGACCACCTCGGGGTCAGGCGTGGGAGAGGGCGATGGGGTTGGTGCCGCGCTTGCGCTGGGTGTTGGTGCAATGGGCGGCGGCGTAGGGGTGTTTTGGTTAAACAGGCCAAGTGGGTTTTGTATATCGCGCACAAATTTTACACCAACGATTACGCCAACCAGCAACAGCGCGGTAAGCGTAAGCAATATCGCGGTGAGTACCGGCCTTTTTTTCTTTGTGTTTTTGGTTATCTTTTCCAATTTATATTTTCCCATCCTTACAGTATGGCTTCTTTAGCGGCAAGCCATAACACATTACTTATAATATAGCGCAAAGCAAAATATAATGCCGGGAAACCGTGCTGCATTTGCACAGGCAGAGCGGCTGCACCAGACCCAACATAGATTATACTGCATTTTTTTGCTTTTACAACGACAAAATCTGTGAATAATCGATTAAAACTACCGCTAATCGACGCAAGCGTGTATGCTAAAATATAAGGGTTGATAGGTTATTTGAAGATAAGCATACTAATGATATGCGCTTTAGTGCCAAGGCAGCGGTAGCACAATGGTCTCATCGTCTGGATCGGCTGCATATTTCTCTGTTTGATGCTCGGGGGTATCATAGTATACATAGTCGTTTAGCAGCGGGGAATATGAAAGTATACGCATTTGCGCGGATGCTTCATCGATCTGAATAAAGCGCATATAGCCACCGCCGCCCTGCGTTTGAGCCGCCTGATAGTTGCCCATTATCTGATATACGCTCCGCTCAGCCGTGCCGTTGCCATCATCGTCAAAATGGCTTACAGTATGGCCTATGTTGTAGCGGTGGCCGCACAGCAGCATATATACGTTGGGATTTTCGGAGATTACTCTATCGAATATCGCCTGTCCGTTATCCGATAGCTCCATGGATGTTTTAAAGTAATCATGGGTGCATAAAATACCAACCCTGTCTGGATATGCTCGAAGCGCCTGATTTACCCACTCGTAGGCCGCCGGGGTGGGCGGATATCCGATAAATACGAATATATAGTTGGTTTCACCAGCATCAATCAGGTCGTAGTGGCACCGGTTATCCTCGAAGGAGCCGCCATAGTATGAAAAGTCCTCAAAGCGTGATTTGCCAAAATAACGGCAAAAATTGCTGTAATTTGCATTTGAAAAGTTTGAATCATGGTTGCCGGCCAGTACGCCGTAGGGTATACCTTTAAGATTGTCCATGGCGGCAGAGGCTGTTTGCCACTCGCCCTCACTGCCAAAGTTATGTATGAGATCGCCCGTGTGCAGTGCATATCTAAGATCAAGCCTTTCGCGGTTGCGGGCAAGAAAATCGGTCATCACATAGAACACGCGCGGGTATTCCTCACTGTAATGCTGCGTATCGGATAGCCACGCAAAGGTATATACACCGTTTTTCACGCTAAGGGCATCCTGCTTGGGTGAAGGGAGCACATACGGTGCGATTGCTGGCGCGGCGGAGTGCTTTGGAATGGCATTGGATTGAGGCTCAGGGCATACGTCGATTACCTTGGGCTGAGCGTGGCTGCATGATGTTGTGACAAGCGCACACATGGATGCTATTATGATGATACTGAGTAAAATCCTTTTCATGAGGATAATGTACCACATATTAAAGGATTATAAAACAAAAAGAAGGGAATAAGCTGAGGAATAATGGGTATCCATAAAAAAGATAAAAGAATAATAGTGGTGCTTGTATGCATGGCGCTTGCCTGCTTGCCGTTGTGCGGCTGCGTGCGCCAGGATGTGCCGCCCGCGCCGGTATCAACATTGACTCCAACGCAAACTGTAGAGCAACCGTCATTGCCAGCTGAGATGGGCAAACCAGGGGAAGCTACGATACTGTTTATAAACGTTGGAAAAGCCGACGCGGCGCTTGTAAGCATCCAAGGGCGTAATTATTTGATAGATACGGGCAGCAAGGATTCAACAGGCGCGTTGTTTGCTGCGCTGGATTCGCAGGGCATAACGCAGCTGGATGGGGTGTTTATCACCCACACACACTCCGACCATATGGGCGGGCTAAATAAGCTTGCTGAAAGCTATAAAATTAACATGCTATATTGCGCGCAAATCTCCATGCCAAACAAAAAAGGCGAGCACAAAATACTAAATCGTGCCACCAAGCTTGAGCTGCCAATTACCGCGCTTGCGGCAGGGGATCAGATAGCCGCGGGGCAGGCGAGCTTCAAGGTGTTGGGACCTTTGGCACTCGACAAGGATGATGATAACGACAACTCGCTGGTTTTGCGGCTGAGCGTGAACGGTGCCAATATACTGTTTACAGGGGATATGCAGTTTGCCGAGGAAAACATGCTGCTAAATGCTGGAGCTGAGCTTTTATCAGATGTATTAAAGGTGGGGAATCACGGCAATCCGGATGCGACAAGCGATGAATTTGCCACTGCGGTGTCGCCGCGATTTGCGGTGATATCCACGGATACAACGGTGGATACGGATTCCGCAAATGTGCGGGTTAAGGATACACTTGCCGGCGCGCAGATGCATATTACGCAGGATTATCGACTTGGTGTGCGCGTTACGGTAGCATCGGATGGTGAAATAAACGTGCATGAGGGAGAATAATGCTAAAAATTGCCTGTTTATTAACGCCATATAGCGATGGTGTTAACGGTGTGTAAACATGGCGGGCGGGGCATTGAAAGTGGTATAGGGGCATAGTATACTCCAAATGAACAGGAGGTAGTATACCGTGAAAAAAACAGTAGTTTCCATTGTCCTTATAGTAGTAATAATGCTGTGCGCATGTAGCATGGCAGCTAATAACAAGGCCAATCTTATAATAGTAAACCGCTCCGATGTGAAGGTAGGCACGGTAACAGCGGACGGCAAGGTGGCAAAAAATGCCAATGACTCTCCGCTTGTACTGGATCAATCGGTATCATTTGAATTTGGCAATGTGGATAGCTATACGTTCGACGTGGCGGTTGCGGATGTCGATGATAGGATACTTACGCTAAACACCTTTACAATGACGTTTAAAGAAGGGGAAAAGCAAACGTTATACATCGTTGCCGATACTAACGGAACGGTGCGTGTAACGCAGGAGCCGTGAGCTTATAGATGGTGTAACAATAAATGGCGTCGTTCTTAATGAACGGCGCCATTTAAATATAATTTAATCCATATTGAGTGGATGGCTATAGTGCCTCCGCTTCATCAAGCCAAAGCCGCGAAGCGGCATCGCTGGGCATACGCCAATCGCCGCGAGGAGAGAGCGTGACAGAGCCAACCTTAGGCCCATCGGGCATACAGGAGCGTTTGAATTGCTGTGAGAAAAAACGGCGGTAGAATACAATCATCCATTTTTTTATTGTGGGCCTGTCGTACTCATTTGCAAAGGTGCGGCATGCCATGAAGAATATCTTTTCAGGTGAAAAGCCGAATCTGAGCATATTGTATATGAAAAAATCATGCAGCTCATAGGGCCCAACTATATCTTCCGTGATCTGGGCATTATTTCCCGGCAGCAGCTCCGGGCTTATAGGCGTATGAAGTATTCCAAGCAACACATTGTGCAGCGTGCTTGACGCTGCGGCGCTTGCGCAGTGATCGATTATACTGCGCGCAAGCGTTTTGGGTATTGAGCCGTTAACGTTGTACATTGACATATGATCGCCATTGTAGGTTGCAAAGCCAAGGGCAAGCTCGGAAAGATCGCCTGTACCTATCACCATGCCGTTGGTTTTGTTGGCAAGATCCATAAGCACCTGTGTGCGCTCCCTAGCCTGCGCATTTTCGTATGTAACATCCTGTACGTTGACGTCATGACCTATGTCCTCAAGATGCTGAAGCACGCTTTTGGCTATATTAATTTCCATAAAGCTGACGCCAAGCTCATCGCACAGTGTTTTTGCATTGGTGTGTGTACGCTCGCTTGTACCAAAGCAGGGCATTGTCACGGCGAGAATATCGCGCTTATCGCGGCCACATAGCTGCATTGCACGGGTGCATACCAACAGCGCCAGTGTGGAATCCAGTCCACCGGATATGCCTATCACAAGCTTTTTAGCATTTATGTGCTCTATACGCGATTTAAGCCCATGTGCCTGCATTGTGAGAATTTCTTCACAGCGGGCGGCGCGGGTATCGTCGTTGCCGGGCACGAACGGGTGCTTTTCAAAGCTGCGGCTGCAATGTGCGTCGTTGACATCGCCAAGGGATATAACGGTATAACCCATAACATCATGCGGCTCAAACGTATTTCTGCCTATACGTTCTAGCGTCAGCTTTTCCACATCAACATCCGCAGTGATTATTCCATTTTCAAACAGCTTGCTTTCAGCGAGCAGCGTACCGTTTTCGGATATCATGTTATGCCCGGCAAACACAACATCCGTGGTGGATTCGCCGTCGCCTGCGTCTGAATAGACATAGGCGCAGTTAAGCTTAGTGGATTGGGAAATTACGAGCATACGGCGGTAATCGCATTTGCCGACTATCTCATTGCTGGCGGAAAGGTTTGCTATCACGGTAGCGCCCGCTTCGCAGTGCTTGGTTGAAGGCGGGGAGCACACCCAAAGATCCTCGCAGATTTCCACAGCAAGCACAAAAGCCGGTATGTTTGCCGCCGGGAAAAGGAGCTGAGTGCCAAACGGGATTTTTTGGCCAAACAAATCTATTGTTGAGGTAAGTCTGCTTGCGGGTGCAAAGTGGCGCAGCTCATAGAATTCGCCGTAGTTGGGTACGTTGGCTTTTGGCACAACGCCCAACAATTTACCGCCCTTTATCACTGCGGCGCAGTTATAAAGCGTGCCATCCTTTGCCAGCGGCAAGCCAACAATTGCCACAACGTTAGTGCTTTGCGTATCGCGCAGTATATCCTCCAGCGCTGTTACAGCACCCTTTTGCAGGGCACTTTGCAAAAACAGATCTCCAGCAGTATAACCGGTTATACATAGCTCTGGAAACACCACGGCAGCACAGCCCAGCTTGTCCGATTCCAGAATTTGCTCTGTTATGCTTGCTGCATTATAGCAGGTGTCCGCAACGCCTATGTGTGGCGTTGCGGCGGCCATTCTGACAAATCCGTATTTAAGCATTAAAACCTCCTTAAAAAGTCAGGCTTGCAGTTGTGCTGTTATACACCCTTCTTGCGCGCTATTGCAGCCTCAATAGCTTTTGCAAGCTCCATTATGGGGAAGGGGAGCAGACCAAGGCCAAAGGCAAATGCATATCCGGCAAAGCTTAGCTGAGTAAGGTTAAAGATCGCGGCCAACATTGGCAGAAATACTACAATGCACAGCAACGCCATAGATACGGCAACAGCCTTGTTGAGCTTGCTGTTGCTGAATATGCCGATAAGAAACAGGCTGTGAACACTGCGCATGTTGTAGGATTGCACAAGCTGCGAAAACGACAGTGTGATGAACGCCATGGTGCGGCCAAATGCCATTCCGCCGATATTTTCACCAATGCGGAATGCAATCAAGGTGAGTATACCGAACATCATGCCTTGGAGTATTACCTTGACGCCGAAACCATGGGCAAAAATGCCCTCGGTCTTGCGCATGGGCTTGCGGTCCATAACGTCCGATTCAACAGCCTCCATACCAAGCGCTACGGCCGGCAGGCTGTCTGTTACAAGGTTTATCCACAATAGCTGCATGCTTAAAAACAGGCTCTTGTGCCACAGCAGCATGGCTAGAAATACGCACAGAACCTCGCCTATGTTTGTGCCAAGCAAAAAGCCTACGACCTTACGGATATTGTCAAATATGCCGCGGCCCTCGCGCACAGCATCGACTATAGTGGCAAAGTTATCATCGGTAAGCGTCATGTCGGCGGCATTCTTGGCTACATCCGTTCCGGTTATACCCATTGCGCAGCCGATGTCGGCAGCCTTTAGCGCGGGCGCATCGTTTACACCATCGCCAGTCATTGAAACGATTTCGCCGCGGCGCTGCCATGCGCGCACTATGCGGATTTTATCCTCTGGCGATACGCGCGCATATACCGATATTTCTGTTACGCGTTTGTCAAGCTCCATATCGTCCATAGCGGCAAGCTCAACGCCGGTTATTGCTCTGTCACCATCGCGCAGTATGCCAAGATCCCTGGCTATTGCGGCGGCAGTGACCACCTGGTCACCGGTTATCATAACGGGTCGTATACCGGCGCGGCGGCATACAGCCACAGCATCCCTTACCTCCTCGCGCGGGGGATCTATCATGCCTATAAGGCCAATGAAGGTCAGCCCATTCTCAAGCGTTTCGCTGTTTAGCTCGTGGGGCAGTTCGTCTATATGCTTATAGGCAACAGACAGCACTCGTAGCGCGCTTTCGCCAAGCGTCACTACCATCTGCTCTGCAAGCGCAATGTTGCCGGAAATACAGCGATCCTTTATGGATTCAAACGCGCCCTTGACTATAACCAACTTGCGGCCATCATCAAGATGCACTGTGCTCATCAGCTTGCGGTCAGAGTCGAATGGAAGCTCGGCTATGCGTGGATAGTCGGTATTTATGGATTGCTTATCCATGCCGTTTACATGTGCGGCAAGTATTATTGCGGTTTCAGTGGGGTCGCCTATGTGCTTGGCCACACCATCCTCAAACACCACACTGCCGTCACAGCACAGCGCACCGTACTTGAGCAGCCGTTTCACCTTATCTGATGTGCCATCGGATATCTCATCCGGCTGCGCCTCGCCATCGGCGTAGGCGTGGGTGACGGTCATCCTGTTCTGGGTGAGGGTTCCGGTCTTATCAGAGCAGATTATGCTTGCACTGCCAAGAGTTTCAACCGCCGGAAGGCGGCGTATTATGGCATTTTTCTTGACCATACGCTGAACGCCTATGGAGAGTACAATTGTGACTATTGCGGGCAATCCCTCGGGTATGGCGGATACGGCAAGCGAGACTGCGGTCATAAATATCTCGCGCACGGGTAGGCCGTTTAGCAGCCCCAACACAAATATTACAGCACAAGCCGCAAGTGCAACTATGCCAAGGTACTTGCCAAGCTTGGATAGCTTATGCTGAAGCGGTGTCTGATCGTCGTCGGCTCCCGCAAGCAGATTTGCTATGCGGCCCATCTCAGTACCCATGCCTGTAGCCGTAACTACCGCCCGCGCACGGCCATAGGTTATGCTACAGCCGGAGTATATCATATTGTGCCTGTCGCCTATGGATGCATCTTCGCCTACATCGCCAACAGCGTTCTTTTCGCTTGGCACAGACTCACCGGTTAGCGCGGATTCCTCGGCTTTTAGCGAGGCGGATTCGATTAAGCGTGCATCAGCGGGGATGAAATCGCCAGCCTCAACCAATATTATGTCGCCAGGAACCAGATTTACAGCATCGATCACACTTTCAACGCCGTCGCGGAGTACGCGCGCGTGGGGTGCAGACATGCTCTTTAGTGCATCCAGCGCTTTTTCGGCCTTGCTTTCCTGTGCAACGCCGAGTATGGCGTTGAGTATGACTATGGCAAGTATAAGCGCTGGCTCAAAGAATTCGTTTGATTCACCGCTTTTCAATGCCAGCACGAATGAGACTGCCGCCGCTGCGATCAGTATAAGTATCATTACATCCTTGAATTGATCAAAAAAGCGTGCTAACAGAGTTTTTCTCTTCTGTGCCTTAAGCACGTTGTCACCGTATTTGAGCCGCTTTTCCTCTATCTGCGCGGCAGACAGACCTTGATGGGGGTCTGCACCCAACTCGCTTATTAGCGAGTCTATCGGTTCACTGTGAGAAGTCAATTAATAATCCTCCTTGATTGTCTTGTACTTAGTCAATTACTAAGCGCGTGGTTTGAATGTGCGCTACAATATAGGCAAACGATAAAACCAAGCTGCAATACGTGCACCTATATGGGCGGCCAATGGCCGCCCGGAATTTTTGTAGTCGACTATGTTCTATGCCTTAAGATTGTATAACATAATATGGTATAAATCCAGTATTTTGACGCAGGATTTAAGCATAACTGCCGCTATTTATGCGCGTAATTACATATCAATCAATGTCTCCTAGTACATTGCGCATAAATCGTATCGTGGATACGCCGCTTGGCCGATTGAACCTGCCAATGCCAAATAGGCAGTCCGCATCGCCCTGCGTTATCGTGCTGACCTTTTCATAGCAGGTGAGCGTGCAACAAAAGCCCATCTCCTTGAGATAACCGCGTGTTTCAGGGCTTATTTGACCAAACGGATAGGCAAAGATAACGCATTCTACACCGGAATTGCTCATCAGAGCATCCTGCATACGGCCTATGTCATCACAGAAGGCATTGCGATAGTCATTCTTACCTTCGCCTGCTCTGCGCATACTGCCAAAGCGTGCGCTCTGCGAATGCATGTTATAGGAATGATTGCCTATTTCAACATGCCCACTCTGCACAAGCTGACGTATTTCCTCCCAGGAGCAATGCCCATAGTTTGGATTTGGGTCGACACAGTCGGAAAAGGTTTGCGTAAAACTACCTACAACGGATATCACTGCCTTCATATCGAGTTCTTCCAATATAGGCAGCACATATACGAGATTGTTGTAATATCCATCGTCCAGCGTGATGAGCACAGGTTTTTCCGGAAGCGCACCGCAACCGGATACAAAGTTAATCAGATCCGAAACAAATACGGTGGTGTAACCGTTTTGCTTTAGATATGTCAGGTCGTCCCTGAGCAGCTCTGGGGATATCACATATGTGCCTGCGCGTGTGGGGTCGCGCAATATGCTGTGATACATTATTGCAGGCAGCGGAATTTCACGCTTCGCACTAACGAGCGATGTGCGTGGCGCACAGGAGAGCATTGGTATCATACATAGCGTGATTATAAATACGCAACGCAGGGTGAAGAACAATCTGTTGAACATGTTGATTTTCAGCTTTTTCATGTTTTTATTTATATGCAAAAACATGGATATTAACCCATGCTTGGAAGCACCTCATTATTTATTGCGCATTTCAACTCAACAACGTAAAACTATTACGCCATATAATTGATAAAAATGCGGGGTTTTGATATACTAATAGGAATAAATGTAGCAATTTGGCATATTATGCATAATTTTGAAGATATCCGAAAGGAGAGCAAATGCGGATATACAGATACACGGCCATTGACGCATCGGTACGGCGTTGCCGCGGGGTGATAGAAGCGAATGATACGGCGCAGTTTATGCAGATATTGGAGGCTCGCGGGCTGTATTGCGAATCCTACCGTGTGCATGAAAAGCGCGATGGATTTATGCGCGCACCGTACCGCATGAAAACAGGAGATCTTGTGATATTTTGCCGTCAGATGGGGATAATGCTGCGCGCAGGTATGCAGTTGCCAGTTGCAATGGCTGTGCTGAGTGAAAGAACTACGAATCCGGATCAAAAATATCTATATGAGCGCATGAGTGAGCGGCTACATACAGGCGATATGCTTTCAGGTGCGATGGAAGAACAGGGCAAGGCGTTTCCGTCCATGATGATACAGATGATGGCGGCAGCAGAGGTATCCGGCACAATGGATGAAATGATGCTGGGGCTTGCTTCTTATTATGAGAGAGAAAAGGCAAGAAACATCCGAATAAAGAGTGCCACAACATACCCTATTGTGCTGCTTGTGCTGCTGGTGGGGATGCTGTTGGCTATATTTACGTTTGTTATGCCGCGCCTGTTGCCAATCATGAAGGGTGAGGATTTTTCTACGGGAATGAAAATCCTAATTTGGGTAACGGATTTCATAACCAACAGATGGTATGTGCTGGTACTGATAGTTGCGGGCGTTGTGTTGCTGTTTGTAACACTGCACAGTATACCCAAGGTGCGTGAGGAAATGCATAAACTTAAGCTTTTTATACCAGTATTCGGCAAATTGTGCCGCACGCTGTATTTGGCTCGCTTTTGTGAGGCATTTGCCACGCTGTACCGCAGCGGCATACGCATAAGCGACGCGCTGGATATGAGCGCTTCAACAATAATAAACGATTATTTTACACGAAAGTGCTCAGAGGCTCGCGCCAAGGTGGATGAGGGCGTAAGCCTTTCGGTTGCGCTGAGTGAAACGGGGTTGTTCGATGGCATGTTCATATCCATGCTGCATGTTGGTGAGGAGAGCGGCGAGATGGAAGAGGTGCTGACGCGGTTGGCCTCATTCTACGATAAAGAAGGGCAGAGCGCGATGGATCGGGCGGTAGATCTTATACAGCCTATATTCATAATTGCAATCGCACTGCTGGTAGGTTCAATAGTAATAACCATAATGACGTCGATGTATGGTATGTATTCGAATATGGGCGTGTAAATGCCTTGACCCTGAAAGGACTTGAAACAGATGACGGTATCATTTGAAATCTGCACCAAAAGCGTTTCCATCGTTGTGGAGGATGCATTGCTTGGCACAAGCTCGGCTGTGGTTGCGTTGCCGCGTGGAATCATGCAGGATGGCTTCATTACGGATATAGATGGGGTATGCCGGCTGCTTTCACCCGAGATAGCGCAATTGGGGGCGGCAAAGGTGCGCCAGTGTGAGTTTGTGCTGCCGGCATCCTTTGCGATAACACAGGAGGTAAGCCTGCCACGGGTAAAGAAAAGCAGAATACTTCCTCTGCTGCGTGGCCAGCTTGAGGGCGGCATAGCCGATATAGGCAGGTATGTTGTGGACTATATACCATTTTCAGACGATTTTGACACGTTGACACTGCTTGCAGTGCTGATGGAAAAAAAGCTTATAGGACAATACATCATGTTGGCCGAACGGCTTTCGCTTAAGTGCACGGGTATACAGCTGCGATTTGCAAGGCTGCGGCGCATGATGATGCAAAATAAGGTGACGGATACCGCATTTGTAATCGCAGACATTATGCCGGGTGAGGCGGAGCTGAGCCTGTTTGAGGGTGGCAGCGTATTCGTGCGTTCCGTACGGATAGATGAGGCGGATAGCACACTGTCAGATTGGGGAATAGCCTTCGCTTCGGCAGGACCGGATATTACGCAGCAGGCGGCAATCGTGGCGGATGGGATAAACAGCCTGATCCAGTTTCAAGACAGCCGTAACCGTGATTTGCCTGTAAGCGCCATATATGCTACTGGGGATACGGAGCGGTATAAGGAGCTGCTGAGCACATGCTCGCTGAGACTTGGCAGAAGCATAGGCCCACTAAATCAAAACGGCCAAGCTGTGGTGGAGGTCATGCGATGATAAAGCAGATTAGCAAGGATCTTGATATACTTTCCGCATACAGGACGCAGATAAAGGATAAGGAAAGAAAAACGGTGGTGCGGCGCGCGCTGATAGGCGCCGTAGTGGCTGTATTGTTAATGGCGATGGGCGGCTTCTACATAATGATACAGACTCAAAAGCGTGCCGTTAGCAGCGAAATCGATAGTGTGCAAGCAGAGCTGAATTCACCGGAGGCGCTGGAGCGGGCGGAGCAGATACAGATATTAAACGACAGGTTGAGACGTCGCTTGGAATATAACGATATACTAAAAACACACCTTACAACGCTTGGCGCCACATACCGTCCCACATCGGCCCTGTTTGCCGATATAGAGCGTGTATCGGTGGCACACAATGTGGAATGCACAGCGCTCACATATCTTGACGAGCGTGTTGTGCTGGAATGCAACAGCAAATCAGGTTCAGCGGCGGCTTTGTTTGCAAAAGCACTTGAGGACAAGCTTATGCAGGGCGTTTACTTTTATGGCTATTCGTGGATGAACGGAGTAGATCACTATGGATTCGCAGTACAGGGTATGCGGAGGGGGGAATAGCGCATGAACGGTTTTACTAAACGCGAAAAGACGTTGCTTCTAATACTGCTTGTATTTGGTACGCTTGCGCTGTTTACAGCGTATGTGCTGGTACCGCAGATGGGCGAGCTAAAACAGATGCGTATGGATCTGTTGGATGCGCAATACGAGTTTGATAAGCAACAGCTTGAGTTTGCAAATCAGCAGGCTGTACAGCAGCAGTTGGATCAGGCGGATGCCGAGGCTGTGGAGTTGTACGGCGAGTTGCATGGCAAAAAAACCTATGATACAGGGCTGATGCTATCCGATATGCTGGCAAGGCATTCGCTTGTGCCTATTAACCTTACAATAGGCGAACGCACGCGCTCGGCGCTGATGGACACGGTTGATGAAACCGGTAAGCCGGTTGAGGTGGATACGCAGTTTGCATATTGCCGCGAGGTAAGCCTGAGCTTTACCGGCCAGCGCTCCGATGCCGATGCGTTTACAGATGAGATAAGCGCGTTTGATACGCGTTATGTGTTGCACGGGCTCACGCTTACGCGCAGCGGCGAGAACACGGAATATACGATACAGCTCACCCTTTATGAGTTCGATGAGGCGGGCGCTGTAGAATTTTAGGAGATACGTATGCAGCAACGAAGGATAAAGATAGGCGATCTGCTCATACAAAATGGGCTGATAACGCCGGAGCAGCTTGAAGCGGCGCTGGAAAATCAAAAAGATGCCGATAATGATAAAAAAATAGGCGATATTGTAATTGAGCTTGGCTTTGTAAGCGAAGACGATGTATGCCGTATTTTGCACGAGAAGCTGTCGGTTCCGATAATCGATGTGCAGAATGTGCAGATATCGGCAGATGCCGTGAACCTAATACCCAGGGCGCTGGCCGAAAAACACTGTATGGTTCCTATCAGAATTGAAGGCGGGCTGTTGGTGTTGGCCATGGCCGACCCTGTGGATTATTATGTAATAGACGAGATGCAGCTGATTGCACGCAGGCAGGTGCGTCCAATGCTTTCCACACCAACACGCATACGCGCTGCCATAGAGCGAGGATACAGGCAGATTGTGGATAGCTCTGTTATCGATAGCATTAACCGCTCTGCCCGCGTGCCTGATGAAAACGATGAAAACACCGCGCGGATGGCAGCAATAAACGAGCGAACGGAAAATGCACCGGTGGTGCAGCTGGTAAATGCCATACTCAGACAAGCAAAAGCCATGCGCGCCAGCGATATACATGTGGAACCCGGCGCACAAACAGTTCAGGTGCGCTTCCGCGTGGACGGCGAGCTACTTACGGTTATGACGCTGCAACTATCGCTGTTTTCTTCTTTGATAACGAGGATAAAGATACTTGCCGGCATAGATATTGCGGAAAAACGTGTGCCGCAGGACGGACGATTTACTGCCAATGTGGATAACATGCCAATGCAGATGCGCGCGTCGACATTGCCAACCATATATGGCGAAAAGGTTGTGTTGCGCATATTCGGCGATAGCGCTATGCAGATACGCAGTACGCGTGAGCTTGGCATGAGCGAGCATGAGCATGAACGCTTTGCCCGTATGTTAAGCGCACCAAGCGGTATAATCCTTGTGGCAGGCCCGACGGGCAGTGGCAAAACCACCACATTGTATGCTGCGCTGTGCGAAATACTGCGGCCAGGCATAAACGTATCGAGCATAGAGGATCCGGTCGAAAAGGCAATTGCAGGCGTTAATCAGGTGCAGGTGAATCCCAAGGCAGGGCTAACGTTTGCATCTGGACTCAGAGCCATGCTCAGGCAGGACCCGGATATAATCATGATAGGCGAGATACGCGATAGTGAAACGGCCTCGATAGCAACGCGTGCGGCCATAACGGGGCATCTAGTGCTTTCAACCATACACACAAACGATGCTGCAAGCACGTTTCCGCGCCTTATTGACATGGGGGTTGAGCCGTATATGGTGGCGGCATCAATGGTTGGCGTGCTAAGCCAGCGGCTTGTGCGCTTACTTTGCCCGTATTGCAAGCGGGAATATACGTTAAACGAACCTGTGCGCGGCCTTAATCAGGGCGAAAAGCTATTTCATGCGGTTGGGTGCGAGCACTGCAACGGCACGGGTTACTTTGGCCGTACCGCCATATATGAGCAGATACTTGTGAGCCACGAAACACGCAAGCTTGTGGGTAGCTGTGCCACTACGGATATTATACAGGCGCAGGTAAAAAATGAAGCGGGCTATTCCTCCTTGCGCGACAACCTTATTGCGCTGCTACGGGCAGGCAAAACAACTATTGAGGAGCTTGATAGGCTAACGTATTCTATTGAGCTGGTGTAAACAGATTTCCAATGGTTAATGTAACTGTGGATATAAAAATAATAATCTAAGGAGAAAAACTATGAAAAAAACAGGCAAAAACAAGGGCTTTACGCTGGTTGAGCTGATTGTGGTAATCGCTATACTTGTGATTCTTGCCGCAATCCTAATCCCCGTGGTTTCAGGCTATATCGATGACGCTAATAATGCGGCCGGTCTTGCAAACGCGCGCACGGTATATGCGGCCGCAGCCGCAGCCTCAGCCGCAAGCCGTATGCCGGGCAAAACTCCGCTTACGGGCGAACTTACCAATGCAACAACTGAAATGAAAGACTATCTTGGCGGCGGCTTTACAGGTACTTATACTGCCACTTTGGGTGCTGATGGTGGAGTTACAAAAGCCACATGGAATTCCGGTGCAACTGGAGCAACCACCTATAACTACCCTGCAACAACCGTAGCCCCATAATCCATAAATCATTTTTGACGTCAAATTAAGGGATATAAAGGGGGGGCCGCTTTGCGGCTTCCCCATATCAAAAACAGAGGCGACTTGCCCGCCATAGCGCACGGCAAAAGGGGATCAGCATATTGAAGAAAAGGGATACAGGCTTTACATTGACGGAGCTGATAGTGACCATCGCTATAATCGCGGTGCTTGCTGGCGTCGCCATACCCAGTATCGCAGGGGCAATGAAGACGGCAAGGCTTGTGCGTTATGACGAACATGCGCGCACGATATTCCTTGCGGCGCAAACCCGCCTGACCAACATGCACTACAGCGGTGAGCTGGAAAAAGTGAATATCGAGACTGAGACAAAACTGGTTACTGCCGATAAGGTGGCGAATGTGCCGCAGAATGCGGATGTGCGCTACATGAGGATTGATTTGAACGATACTCTGCCAAATACGCAGCGGGATGCGCAGCTTGCGGATCTGCTTAAGTGGCAGCTTAACGATACATCGATGCAAAATGCCAGCGTATTGCTGGAGTACAGCGCCGTAACAGGGCGCGTATACGCCGTGCTTTACAGCGAGGAGGCAGAGGGCTTTAGATATGCCGATGAAGCAGGTGCGGGCTTCGTTAACGTATCCGTGCGTACGGAGACTGCGAAGCGCCGCGGTATGTTTGGCTATTATGGTGTGGATACGCTAAACGTGGGTGTGACTGATGCGGTGCTGGAGCTTGACGAAGTGAGCCTCGTGAATGCGGACAGGCTGTATCTGACATGGACGATTAAAAGCGTATCAGGTACGCTGCCAAACGACGCCAACGCAGAATACACCATTAAACTATATGACAAAAATCAGAAGGAATGCTACAGCTTTAGCGTAAATGGATCGCAAATAAACGCAAACAGCGTTGGTGCGCCGCTGCTTAACCTTTCAAATTATGACGTAACGGCGCAAACCAAGCGCGTAGATGGTACAGCGCAGAATATGCAGCATTGCATATATAAAGAGGGCGCACGCTACTTCCTTGTGCTGGACGCAATGGATATTGGCGGCACATATGGCATAATAAAAAGATATGCTGATATACCGGCTGGCAATATGTATGCCACGTTAAGCGTGGCAGCGGCAGGCGGCGCGCCAAGTGACCCAATAGTCACCGCCATGGAGCATACACTATTTACAACCAAGGATAAAAGCGTAGATGGAGCGGAGCTTAAATTAAACAATAAACAATATGCAATAGCGTATCCGCGGCATCTATATAATGTGCGCTTTATGGATGCAAAAACGGACTATGTGCAGATAAGTGACGTGGATTTTGACGCCGCGGTAAAGGGAAGATATATAACTAACAACGGAGCAAGCCTAAGCGAAGGCCTGCTGCCTGTGCCAAGCTTTGGCGCTGCTACTAACGTAAAGTACAATGGCAAATACAGCGGGAAATACAACGGGATAGTGCATTCCATAATAGGTGCGCAGATACAGCGCATAGATGGATACCCTGCCGGATTATTTGGCGAGGTGGACAAACAGGGAAATGTAGTGGATCTTATTTTAAAGCGCGTCAGCGTTGTAGGCGTGCCGGTAGTCAGCAAACCAACCGGTGCCGTAGCTGGAATTAACAGGGGCACAATATCAGGCGTACAGGCGCTGGATATAAAGGTAACCGGGCTGGATTATGTTGGCGGGCTGGTAGGCTATGGCGAAATCATGAGCAACATAACGAATTGCTCCACCTCAATGACCCAGGACAGCGGTGCGCTTGTTTCAGGCAAAAGCTATGTGGGCGGTATAGTGGGCTATAATGTGGCGCAGAACAAGAGCAACGGAGCGCTAATTGGCCTTGTTAACAGGCTGACAGTTAAAGGCAGCGGGGATCATATAGGCGGCATAGTCGGATATATGAAGCCGGCGAATATTTCGTATAATGAAGACAATGTGAGTATAGCCGGGTGTAAAAATATGGGCAGCGTGAGCTGCACGGCAAGTGGTATGTCAAGAGTGGGCGGGATAACCGGAGAATGCCCTGACGGTATGCTGATAAGAAATTGCGAAAACTATGGTGATGTTAACGGCGGAATGTATGCCGGCGGAATTGCCGGCCGCAATCTGGGCTGGGTATTGGACTGCATGGCGATGGGCGGCACTATAACATCAAGCAGTACAGGCGCATGCATAGGCGGGATTACAGGAGTAAACAGTCTAATAGGAACAATAGAATACAAGTATATACAGCGCAATAGCGAGGGCTATCACGTGCTAGCCACAAATATAAGAGCGGGCGGCAGCAACCAGTACGCGGGCGGAGTTACAGGCAAGAACGATGCGGATTCGATATTTATGACGGCGTTTAAATATTTTGACTTTGCAGGCACTGCTACCCAGCTTGCTAATACCACAGGCGTTCAGCTTGGGGGGATAATAGGACGGCTGAGGGCCAATGAATTCATTTCAAATTGCACGTTAAGCGGCATCGTATCGGGCGTTGACGGCTATACCGGCGGATTGGTTGGCTATAATGAAGGCAAGGTAGGCAATGTAACAATAGCTGGCCGCAAAAATGCACCACGAGTATCGGGCGGCAGCAACGTGGGTGGTATCGCGGGCGGCTGCGGAAGTGGCGCGGCCATAACTGATGTGAAGGTAAACAACACGGATGGTGCGCTCAAGGCAATGATAGTAACCGGAAGCGGAAACAATGTGGGTGGAATAACTGGAAGTGCGGCGAATGTAACAAAGCTGACGCTGAATAATATAGAAACATATGCATCCGTAAGCGGAAGCGGCACAAGGGTGGGCGCAATAGCGGGCAGCATCGTTGCAGGGAGGCTTAACTCTAAAGGGGCCGTGAGCATAAGCAAATGCCGCAACTACGGCAGCGTTTATGGGCATGGCGTATCGTGCGGCGGTATAGCTGGCTTTATATCCAACAACGTAGGCAGCGCTGCGCCGTTGCTTATTGAAGATTGCCATAACGGTGGACGCATACACAATACAGATGAACAAGTGGGCGGCATAATCGGCGGCAGCATAAATGCGATCGAGGTGTCTGGGTGCAGCAACATGAATAGCGGCGTCGTAACGGGTAATACAGATAGGATAGGCGGCATAATAGGGTTTGCTACAGGCTCGAATCAGGTTAAGATAACAAACTGCGAGTGCAATGGCAAAGTGGCCGGATTGAGTGCAGGGGGATCGAATCAAAGCGAGTTTGTTGCGGGTATAATAGGGTTTGTTGAAGGTGAAATAGGGACGAGTATAGCTGAGTGCACGCTAAGATCCACAGCAGATATATCGGCATCAAAATCGGTGGCGGGTATACTTGGCGGCAGCTTATTCAATAATGGGATGAGCATAACGCGCTGCGTCACACAGACGGGCGCCTCGATTGTAGCGGAGCAGAATATTGCGGGCGGAATAGTAGCGTACGGCGGTAACAAAATTGCTATAACGGATTGCGTAAATAGCGCCAATATCAGCGCTGCTAAAGCGGGCGCGGTTGGTGGTATCGCGGGGATTGTAGCAGATAACAGCAGCATTATTAACTGCAAAAATTATGGCTCCATCACAGCTGCAAGCGGTGTTGGCGGCATAGTTGGCGTAATAAGCCATCTGGCGTCAAATAACGGGACTGATGTGCGGGATTGCGCAAACTATGGCACGCTAAATGCTATGGCGGACAATGCGGGCGGTATAGTGGGATGTATGGAAAGCAAAAAGGATAAAATTTCCGATTGCGTAAACTATGGCGCGCTTAAAATTAGCGGAAGCGGAAGCGTCGCGAGGTTTGGCGGCATAGTTGGGAAATCCTATGCAAGCACCATAAACGGCTGTGTGAATTTGGGCGCAATCGTCACGGCTGCCGATTCGAATGCGGCAATCAAATATATAGGCGGAATTGTGGGCAATATGCCAATGGCGGCGGACAGCCTTGCTTCCTGCATAAATATAGCGCCAATCACAATAGGCGGCGTATCGGCAAGCTGTGTCGGTGGCGTAGTCGGCTCAAACGCAGGTATTGTTACGGGTTGCTCCGCGCTTATTACGGCCGAAACAACGCTTAGCGATGCGCTTAAGGCGGCAATTGCAGCAGCTGCACAGCTTGATGCGCAGTTATTTATTAAATGCCCGCCACAAAACGGCTTTGCAGTAGGTGCGGCTGAGATAAGTATTGCGCCGTATGCGGATTGCATAGGCGGCATTGCGGGTGAAAACAAGCTTGATGCGCAGATCATAAACGGGGTGGGTGCAAATGGCGTTGTTAGGAGCGAGCTCAATATTGCTACGGGAGATAGCGCTGATAAGCAAGGATGCATTGGCGGCATAGCAGGCTCAAACGCCGGCACCGTGCTTGGCTGCTATTATTCTGGAACTATAAGCATAAATTCTATTGGCACGGCCTCCAGTGTGGGCGGCCTTGTTGGCACGGATGCAGAAGGAAGCAACAGTACAATAACCAATAGCTACTATATAGGCAACATGGCGGGCAGCGCACAAACGAGCGTATACCGAGGTGGAATACTCGGCGTTGCTGTAGATAATGGCGGAGTGATAATATCAGGTTGCGGATACAACACAGCGGGCGTGCCGGAAACAACGGTGGACGGAGTAGCACAAAAGCGCATAATAGGCAATTATACAAACCAAATGCCGCCGTCAACGGGGGCTGTGGAGGGAAGCTTCACACAGGGGAGTGCTGTGGGCGCGATTATAGGCTATGTGCCAGGGGCCGCAATGATGCCGCCGCAGATTATTACCCCAACGGATATACCGCCGGAGATCACAACCCCAACGGATATACCGCCGGAGATCACAACACCAACGGATATACCGCCGGAGGTCACAACCCCATCGGATATACCGCCGGAGATCACAACCCCATCGGATATACCGCCGGAGGTCACAACCCCATCGGATGTGCTGCTGGAGAAGCGAGAAATCTTTGCGAATATAGCGATGCAAAGCATTAAAGATGGTATACGTGGTGCGGTAAGGAGAACGGCATGACGACAGCTTATAAATACAGGAGATGGGTGGCACTAAATAGTGCAAAGCAGGGGCAGCGCGGTGTTGCGATGGTGATAGTGCTGTGCGCGTTTGCACTGATATTGGCATTGGGTACTGGCGCGCTGGTTGCGGCCAATGCTTCGTATGCAACTACGATCAACAGCGTGTCGCAGCAGCAGGCATACCTTACGGCCTACTCATTTTGCGAGACATTGCGTACCGAACTTGAAAACAACGATAGTGCGATATGCGCAAAGCTTAAAGCCATACCTGATGGCGGGCAAACGGATATGACTGGTGCTACCACGGATATGGGTAGCGCGACGGGTATTACAGAGCGCAGCGGCAATCGCCTAAGCGTTACGGTGGATGGCGAATATAATGGGATGCACAGCAAGATGCAAATGCAGTTGATATTGCAGAATGGGAAATGGGTATTCAATACCTATTTGCCGGTGGCATAAGGGTAGATATGAAAAGAGCGCAGATGAAAAAATACATATGCAGCGGCAACGCAGGAATGACGTTGGTGGAGGTAATAATCTCGCTGGCGCTGATGGTGCTGCTATTTTCAGTGTTCGCTGTGTTTATACAGGGCGCTACCGCGATGAATAAGCGCACAATACTTGCGGATACGGCGCTTAGCAAGGCAAATAATGCCGTGCTTATGGATATGGCTGGCGAGCCGGACACGGTCACGATAACCATTGACGGGATGGATTATGAGATTAATGTAACTAGATATGCTGGCACAGGGGACGATGTGACGCTTTGGAGGTTTGAACCATGATGGGCGTGCATAAAAAGCAGAATTCCCGCATTAACGGCTTTACACTTGTGGAGCTGATAGTGACGCTTGCAATACTGACAATACTCACCGTCGGGCTTGCGGCGATAACCCCGGCTGCGCTCAATACGGCGCGCCTTTCGATTACACTATCGGAGGATAGGATGATAGCGCAGACCATAATGGAGCAGCTGGCTCGCGAGATAGCGTGCGCGCAGGATGGCGATGTGGTGATAGGCACGGATGGCGCAACAATAGAATTTACGAGTAAATTATATGGCAGGATAAGCGTAAGCACATCTGGAGGAAGGGTGCATGTGATGGGCGGCGAAAATGAAATGGGACTAGAGGATAAGGCATATATGCAGCGCACCGCAAGCGCAACATTCACAAGCCTTAGCGGTGGATTTGTCAATATAAAGGTGAAGATAGCACGCGCGCAAGAGCAAAGCTATGAAACGGAGCGGCTGATAAAGCTTATCAACACCAAATAATCAAGTCGGCACATAATGGAAGTCTATAGTATAAGCGAAAGATAGGCTGAGATGATCGCTTCGCCAAAGCAAGCGGACAGCATCAAGCCAACACATAGAAACGGCCCAAAGGCTATAGCAGTTTTGCCATTGGCTTTTTTTGTTATAAGCAGTATGGCCCCCGCTATGCCGCCTAGCAACGCAGCCATGAGGAAAGCGGTTAAGGTGAGCTTCCAGCCAAGGATAAGCCCTGCGGCGGCCATAAGCTTAACATCGCCAAAGCCGAACCCATGCGTAAAAATGGCGATTACAAGCATTGGAATACTGACGCAAACGCTGCCGATTAGCCTACTCGCTATTGTAAGCTGTGGCGGTGGGCAAAGGTATGATAGCACAGCTAACGCTGCTATGGTGATAACCAGCGCATCTGGTATGGTATGGGTATGTAGGTCGATGAAGGATATGGCTATAAGTGTACAGAAGAATAACCCCATAACAGGTGCGAGCGGCGTAAATCCATAAACAATGGCCGCCACAACAAATGCGGCGCTGCCAAGCAGTTCTACAAGCGGATATAGCGGCGATATGCGCGTGCCGCAGGTTCGGCATTTGCCGCGCAGAAAGATATAGCTTATAAGCGGCACAAGCTCATATGCTTTTAACTGTGTGTTGCATTTGACGCAGTGAGATCGGCCACGCGATATGCTTTCATTGCGAGGGATACGCCATATACACACATTTAAAAAGCTGCCTATAGCAAGTCCGAAAAGCGCCATAAACAGATAATAAGGCCATAGATACGGCGCGAATAGGGGCATAGTCAGTCTCCTTTGAGCTTTAAAAAAGCATCATTGCAGTGTGGCTGGATCTACCTGCTGCCGCCCGGACGGCTGATCGCTGCTCTGCAAAAATGGATATAGTTCAACCTTTTGAGGTGATTCTGTTGTGCCAAATGTGAACACACAGATCTTATCGGCAACGAATTCAAATCCGGATTGCACATATTCCACACCGCTTATATAGATGGAAGCTGATACTGGTGGAATATGCAGCTGCGGCGCACTGGAATCGCCAAAGTCTATTATTATATCCTCGCTCATCTCAACCGTAAGCGTGATATTTCCGTTTGTGCCAATGCCAAGCTTTGTTGGAACAACGGTGTACGGCTTATCAAGATATGTCACGGTGTAGCCGATAAGGTTGCGGCACTTGGCCGCCATAAGCGCGCAATCACGGTAGTCGCCAAGCGCTAGGAAAGCGGCTTCAGCGGCCTTCGGGTTCGTCTGCATAAGCGCTGTGGCGGATTCGTAGTCTGCTGCATTTTTAAGCTCCGCATTACACGTGGCGTCAAGCGCCGCAGAGTCCTTGTAGCCAGAAAGCGATGCGAGTATTTCGGATGCGGCGGCAAAATCGCTCTGCTGCATCAACCCCTGCGCAATGAGATAACGGCATTCAACGGCAAGCTGTGCGCAGTCGCGGTAATCCTCAAGCTCGTCAAACATGGTAACGGCGGCTTGATAGTCTCCGCTCTGCATAAGCGCCGTCGCTTCATCGTATGCGTTGATTTTAGCACAACCGTATAGTGGCAGCAGCATAAGTGCAACCATTAACAACATGAAAATACGTTTCATTATAGCTCCTTAGATGTTAAAAAATTTGCCCTAAAATATTGCCGGCCACTGCCAGTCCGAAAAAAGTCCACATAATTCCCCAAAGGTTTATGGCGACGAGCACCGACGATGTAACTATGTTCAGCGTACGCGCGGTGCGATATTGTCTTTCAAATTCATCGGGGTTCGCTGCCTTGGAGGAATTAACGGTTTTTACTATGGCGATTATTGGCATTGCCAGCCAATAGCCAAATACAGTGTTTACTATTGACCATGCAAGCATACCAGAGGTGTTTCTGCTGACAATTGACTTAGGCGCACATGCATGGGTTGTGATGCCGCTGGATTCTGATGCTGCATTGGCGACGGCTGTGCCACACATGCGGCAAAAATGCGCGTCAACTTCCAGCGCCGCACCACATGCCGCGCATACTGCGGGCGCTGCATACGCTGGTATGGTGTGGGTGCAGATGTCGCTAAGGCTGCTAAGCATATTCTGGCGCTTTGATCTCTCGTTAGCAAGTCCGTCATCGGTAAACTGCGCGCCGTTTCGGGGGATTATCTCTGTTTCTAGCAGTGTAGAGCCATTTTGCTCGGAGAGAACATATATATCATCCGCCCAGCTGCCGCGTATCACAAGACGGGTGTTTAGAATGAATTCGCATATTTGTGACGTGCCACCGTATTGACCGCCAAACGTGATAGAGCCGCCATTGTGGAAGCTTGCCGCGATAATAGGTACACCGTACCAGTGCACCCAGCTTTGTTTATTTGTAAGCACCTGCCAAACCTTGCCGATAGGAGCATTTATGAGTGTGTCTGCTTTGAGCGATATTGGCGCCATTGCTTTTACCTCCTGCATGGTTTAATGCGATGCGAATATAACAAACTATTCGCACTATATAACTGTTATTATACATACTTTTTGATTAAAATTCTACTGCGCATACAATATTCTGGATCGGTTGAAAAAAACAATCATCCAGATTATAATTGAAATATATGGCAAGGCAGAAGGGGGGGATGGCGCGGACGCTTACCGCGCCAGGCGCTATGGCAAAGGATACGGGGGTAAAGAGCACAGGCAGGACCATGTCAAATGAAAATACTGCAAAACAAGAAAAGAAACTTGAGGAATTAAAGGCAAAAGCCGCAGCCGATGAAAAAAAAGCGCGCGAAAAGCGGGAAAGCGCGAAGACGGGTGCAGCTAAAAAACCACAGGCCGATGCAGGCATTGACGGCGATGCGCTTAAGGGCGTGGTAGCGGCAGCGGGAACGGCGTTGCTTGGCAGCATAGGCAATAAAAAAACGGGGAAAAGCAAGAAAAAGGCTAAGAAAAAACTAGTATCAGCATTGGTGCTAATAGCGTTGGTGGCCGTGGCCGCATTACTGTTTGGGCCAAAACTTAAAAGTGTGTTGGGCATAAGTGCGGGCTCCATAATACCAGGTTCGCTGGATGCGATGAAGGCGGATGAGGTGATGGGCTATACCAAGGTGGATTTTCAAAACGCAATACTGGGCGAGGCGGCCGGCAAAAAAGAGCTTATAGTTATGGAACTGCCCGTGCAGGTGGACAGCGAAGTAAGTCAGGCGCTTGCAAACATAGAGCTGTTTAAAAAAACAAAGCGCATCCATTCATTTGGCACGGGTGTGTATACGGTTGATATGAGCGGCATAAGCGCGCAAAGCATAACCGTGGATGACGATGAACGCACTGTTAGCGTGAAAATACCCCATGCAGTGCTGCAATACATAAACAAGGATATTGAAAAAACGGAATTTGAGGATACCGAGCGCGCGCTGCTGGGGTTAGGGGATTTTAAACTTACGCCGGAGCAGCAGAACCTTGTGGACATATCAATTGAGGCCTCTATGCGCGAGGTGCTGGATAAACAGGAGCAATACGCAAAGGCGGACGAGTTTGCACTGCTTGAGGTGCGCGAGATATTTCAGCCGCTGATATCCGCTGTAAGCGAAGAATATCTTGTGAAAGTAATGATGGATTGAGAGTATGTGATTGCGCTTTTCGTTATTCCATTATGTATAAAAACGTAGTATAATTTACAAAACAGATCAATGTTGATAACATTGCGATTAGGAAGGAGCTTATATTATGGGTATTTTTGTGATTCGCGAACATGATTCGGGCCTTTCGTTTGTCCTAAAAGCAGGCAACGGGGAGGTAATCGGCACTTCTGAAATCTATTCGAGCGAGGCGGCCTGCAAAGGCGGCATAGAGAGCGTAAAGAAGAATGCGCCCATAGCCAAAATAGAGGATCAAACAGCAGAGGGCTATGAAACCGTGGCGAACCCAAAATTCGAAATATACAAGGACAAGGCTGATGAATTCCGCTTCCGTCTTAAGGCAAGAAATGGCGAACCTATCCTTGCATCCGAAGGGTATAAGGCAAAAGCAAGCTGCAAAAACGGCGTGGAGAGCGTGATAAACAACGCTGATTCAAAGGTAGAGAAAGCATAAAAGGCAAATGCATATAAAAGGGCTGTGGAATATCGAAATCCACAGCCCTTTGTGTTTTTGGGTTAGCGCGCAGCTAAATACCTGGCGCATATAGCGCATGAGTAAGTATGAACACGGTTTTATTGTGCCGCAGTGCGCTTGCGGCGTTTGTGGCGAATAATGATGGCGGTTATGAGCGCCGCTGCCCCAATCATCACGACAGCCGCGATTATGCCAAGCTTGTATACGGATGGTATGGAGTGAGTGGCAAACAGATGGTAACGAAGTGCGTCCAACCCGGATATATCCAGATAATCATTAAAGCTTACTAGCCGGGTCCTGTAGGCCTTTATGTTATCGGCTGCAAGCTCAACCATACGCACACCGCGAAGGTCAGGGTCGTTATAGCTGCAAAATGTGCTGCCTGGAACTGCCACAAGGTCTATGCCGCGATGTTCTATTATGAACGTGTTGGTGTGGTCATGCCCGAAAAAAGCTGCGAACACATCGCCTTGCGCTTCCCAAGCTGCGAATTGTCCGTTATTTACGGCAGGCGGGCATGGTGCTTCGTTTATAGCGCCTGAAATAATAGCGGTAGATTCAGGTGAAAAATATTTTGCCTCACCTACGCCCACGCGCGATACTGCGCCGGGTGTGTCCTTTTGAACCTCATTGAGCGTATCATATATTTCGGGCACGATTATATGTTGAAATGCTATGGCCGGTATGGGCTTACCATACTGCGCTTGCAGCGATTCGGCGGTGGCGGAGCACCACGCTATTTGCTCTTTGGAAACACAGGCATAATTTCCGTCAGCATCATAGTCAAGCGAATCAATAAGATAAAGATTAACAAGCGGCGTTTTACCGTCCGCATCATATACAAGCAGATTATATGTGCCTGCACCGGGCATGCATTCCCCCTCGTCGACGGCAAGGCAGTTTGGATAGTCACGATATAGCTCGATTAGCCGTTCACGCGACAAACCCGATTCTGCATCGTGATTGCCAAGCACAACGGCAAACGGTATGTTACGCTGCACCATTGGCGTAACTATGTTGCGTATTGCATCGGCGGCATTTTTATCTGCGTCACCCAGCTTCATGCAGGGCCGCCAGGCCTCAAGCTGATCGCCTAGCAGTATTACCATATCTGGCGCTTCGTCATCAAGAACTGCATTGAAAGCGGATAGAAAAAATTTTGATGTAAAGCGTATATCCTGCACGTCTGATACAAGCATTATACGGAAACCGCCGTCATCCGTGAAACGGAGTTGGCTATTTTGTGCTGCCATCGCACTGTGTATCGGAAGCAGCATAATTACGGCGAGAGCACAGGCAAGTATTTTTTTTACATTTTTCATATAAATACCATCCCAATTAATTATTGCTTTTGCAACTGAGCATAACCGGCGAAATCATTTGTTGACATGATATCGGCATCAAATGCGTATCCTATCCATACATATATTAGCGTATTTTTCATATGAGTGCAAACTTTGCGCAAAAGCATGGAACTAAATTGACCAGCCAATGCATGATGATAAAAATTATGCAGCATGTGCACTTTGATTAGCGAATCACAATATAAAACATCGAATAGTGCATAGTTTAGCTGTTGCCTGAATATCCTAAGCTGGAATAAGCTTTGGAGGTATATGCGTGAAAAAGACACTTGTGCTATTGATAGTAACAATTTTACTATGCACATCATATCTAACATCTGCTTTGGCATATGGCGTACAGGGCCAAATACAGATGCAAAATAATCATGACGACGATTATGACGACGATTATGACGACGATCATGACGACGATTATGATGACGACCATGACGACGATTATGACGACGACCATGACGACGATTATGATGATGATCATGACGGCGACCATGGAGAAAAGACGCCCAAGCCCACACGTTCGCCTAAGCCCACACGCTCGCCTAAGCCCACATGTACACCCAAGCCTACATGTTCGCCTAGACCTACGTGCACATCAAGACCTACGTGCACACCAAAACCCACGTGCACACCAAGGCCTACGTGCACACCAAAACCCACGTGCACACCAAAACCTACGTGTACACCAAAACCTACACCAACTCCGGAAGTAACGCCGCCACCACCGCCGACGCCCACACCAACTCCGGAAGTAACGCCGCCACCACCGCCGACGCCTACACCAACTCCGGAAGTAACGCCGCCGCCACCGCCGACGCCTACACCAACTCCGGAAGTAACGCCGCCACCGCCGCCGACGCCCACACCAACTCCGGAAGTAACGCCGCCACCACCGCCGACGCCTACACCAACGCCGCCGCCACCGCCGCCGACATTTACACCAAAGCCGTCTCCGCGGCCGGATCCAACAGAAAAACCGGAAATACCTGGAACGCCGCAAACAGGAGATATAATGCCTACTATGCTGCTTGGTGGTCTTAGCGCAATAAGCATGGCGGCAACGATTATAAGCTATGTAAGCTATAGACGTAAAAAAGACTGACAGCCATAGCCAATGCAGGCTGAGATAGATGATGCACAGGGGTGTCGGGGCTTGAAAATAACGACACCTCCTTGTGCTTTGCTTTAGCTAATTTGTGTTTGCGCATAAAGGTTTGCCGCTAAACTTAAGTTTACTGCAGCAAACCTTTTGTAGGCCTTATGATTGATTTTAAATTCATGGATTGCTGGAGATTATCGGGGGATACAGAGCCAATTAATTATATCGCAAAAAACATTAGCCTTATGGCATTCCGGGCTATTGTGGTGGTGATGCTGGCGTTATATGGCCGCGATACAGTGCTGATACCAGCTTTTATCTATGCGTTTGGTAGACCGATATGCTGTGGAGGGAAGTAATTTGAAGCTTGAGTAGTTATGAACTCCGTATTAACAATAATGAAACACTACCATAAGCATGATATATATGGCGCCACAGATGCTATAATGTCTGAGCGCGGATGAAGTGAAGTGTAAAAAGTACGCGTTTAAAACAAAAAAATTGGAGGTTGCTTATGAAGAAAACATGCATTGCGATGCTCCTGGTCTGTGGTATGTTGATGACTGCCTGTAACGCAGCAGTGCCGTCCGGTGCACAGACGGGGACGGATATACTCGTGCCAAACGGAACAGCCCAGCCAAAGGTATCGTCTACGCCGACTGACGTATTGCCTACGCCGACGGACGTATCTACGGAGCCAATACCGGATGAGGTGGAGCAAAAGCTTAATGCAATGATGCCTGCGCTGGATTCAGTTATGCGCGCGATGGGCGAACAGACGGAGTATGCCCCAAAGGATCAGAATTTCTTTTGGTCCACACTGTATCTTATGGGTGCGAACTGGTCTAAGGTTAATGCGCTGATAGAGTTAAAGGACGGGAAGATTCAAGTGCCGCACAAGGTGATGCAGGAGTTTGCGACTGGCGCATTCCTTGATTACGGCGATCTTTTGCCGCTCCCTTCTTCTATGGAAGGCTCAATTAAGTATGATGAAGGCATGGATAAGTACGTGCTTTCTGCTTCAGATGCAGGGGATGCATACGCGATGCTGGGCGAGCATACGCTCAACGCGGATGGAAGTATAACGCTTAGCGCGAGCCTGCTTGATTGGAATGATACGACAATCGGCACCTACACATTTGAGTTAAAGGCTAATCCGTATGTCGATGGCATTACGGAACCTATATTCTATTATAGCATAGCATCTGCAAAGGCAGAATGATGGCGCAACAAGCTTGAATAAGCAAAGCAAATCGCAAAAATCCGCCTTATCGCTTTAAGCGGCAGGGCGGATTTTTATTTAATTGATAACGGGAATGGAAATTATCCGATCTGAATTTTTATAGGTGTACAAACGTATGTGCAGACCAATTATTATAATATATACTTAACAATATTTGTGATGTCGCTAACAACGTGCGCTTTAGTGGCCAACAATGTTTGGACGCTCTGATGTCCCTTTGCAATCAATATGCAATCGCAGCCTATGGCTTGGGATACCTCAAAATCATGGATAGTATCGCCAATAAAAAGGGCTTTTGTGCAATCAACATCATGCGCGCTAACCCAGCTTTTTGCCAGCTCCACTTTGCTTTCTGCATGGTGATCGTCTATCCCTAGAACATAGTCAAAATATTTTGCCATCTCAAATGGCGCCATCTGCTGCTTCAGATGGTTTATTTCCGTTACAGAAACAATTAGCTGCTGTATGCCGCCGGCGTTCTTAATGCGCCGTATAACATCGATTGCACCATCATAGAGCTTACATTGGCTGCAAGCTACGGCATATTTTTCGATGAAGGTTGTGGCAAGGGTATCAAAGGTATCCTTTTCAAAATCAAAGTGTAGCTTTGCATAGTACTCTTTTACAGGGAAACAAAACAATGCCCTGTATCTATCTATATCGGAAATTGGTCTGAGATTTTTTTGCAGCAAAATCTCGTTCATAACGCTGATACATACCGACATATCATTAAAAAGCGTTCCGTTCCAATCCCACATTATATGCCTGTATTTCAATATATTACCCCACAAAAAATCTGCACGCTCCCGCATTGGCTTTAGGGAGCGTGCCCTGTGCCTATGATATTAATGCTAAAGGCTGATTGCGCTTATGGCTTCTTATATAGCTGGCGGTTATCCAACGCCCACTGACGCTCAGTAAATTCGCCGCCCTTGGCTGCGGACAGCGCATCATACATCTCAAAAAGCTTGGAGTCAATCAGATCCAACTCGCTAACGATCTGCGCCTCGGGGAACATCGGGTAGCGTGGGCTGCCGAATTCCGGCTGGTTGTGGTGGGATAGCAGTATGTGCTGCACTTGAAGCTTTGTTTCATCATCTATCATAAGCTCCGCCGCGGCACGCTCAATGTTGGCCACGCCCATGCTGATATGTCCAAGCAGCTGCCCGCATTTGCTGTAACTGCCGGCAAGCCCAAGCTCGCCTACTACAAGCTCATCCACCTTGGAAATGTCGTGAAGTATTATGCCGGCGTATACAAGCTCGCGGTCTATCGGATATAGCTTGCCATACACGTCGCACAGCGCCTTTGCGCCTTCAAGCATTGTGCAGGTATGATATAGCAGACCTGCGCGCACAGCGTGGTGCAGCTTTAATGCGGCGGGCCATTTAATCAGCTTTTCGTGGTTCTCACGCAGTATATACTGGGTGAGCATACGAAGATCAGCGTTTGTAAAATTCTCGGCTGTGGCGAACAGTTCGTCATACATCTCCTGCCCGGGGCGTGGCGCGCAAGGGACAAGCTCTGCCATATCCACATTGTCATCGGCGGCCAGATTGCGTATGCGGTCTATCTTGAGCTGCTCGGCATCTTTCCAAAGGTTTATCGTGGCGCGGATTTTTATTACAGTATCAGGATAGTATTGGCCGTGCTGTTCCACAGAATAGTCCCACAGCTTTGCATCCACCTCGCCGCCCGCATCGCATAGAACAAGGTCAAGATAATCACTGCCCTTAACATTGCTTTTTAGGGTGACGCTTTTGATTATGCAATAGCCCTCCACCTGTGTGTTGCCGCTTGAAAATTTGTTTAGCAGCTTCATTCTGCCCATAACCATTACCTCCTGTGTTGTGGCATACGCCTTTATATAGTTCAATTTAGTTAGTATATCAGAAACCGGATGCGAATAAAACAACAAACGGTCTGCCGAAAGCAATTGACCGGCAGACCGTATATATTTAGTTTGAATTGCCGTTATACCATACAGAGCAATATTTCCACAAGCTCTGCGTACTCAAGTACGTCGGCCTTTACGAGAACATATTCCGTATCGGAGGTTTGCCACAGCGCCCAAATCTGTGTATCGCCGGCGTCTGTGCGCACATCTTTCATGCATACTTGACCTATTTCGATTATTGGCGCATCACAGGGGAATTTGGTATAGCTGCACTTGCCGATTGTCTCGCCATTACCGTAGAATGCCGCACAGCTATCGAGGTTTGGCACGCCTATGGTGTACAGACGGCTGCTGCTCAAGGAAGGAAATAACTCGACCATCGTCTGCTCGTCCGTTGTTCCGGCGGTAGCGTTACTCGTTGAATAGCTTCCCAAGTCTTCGCCACTTTCTGCTAAGCTATCATCCACAATGCCGCAACCACTTGGTGCAGGCTGCTTTGGATCTGGCACTGCACAGGCGTCCGCTACTGGTGTGGGTTGATTTGGCGCTGGCGCCGCATAGGAGGCTGACTGTGGTTGGCTTGCGGGCGCGGGGGCAGACTCAGAGCGGGCAAACTTATCGTTTTGGCCATGGGTGGTCATCATAACGCCAACGCCTATAAGCAGCACAAATGCGGCAGCAGCACTTAAGGTGCGTGTAAGCGACCATGTGTGTTTTGTGCGTTTAATTTGCTCGGCGGCAATGGCGGCGTGCAGCGCATCAAAATCCACCGCTGCATTTTCCACATCGGCAATATTTTGCATAAGCTCGTCAAATTTGTCAGCCATTGCTCACACCTTCTTTCAACAGGACGCAGAGCTTTTCTTTGGCTCGAAACATCCTGGATTTAATCGTCCCTTCGGTGGTGCCTGTAAGCTCCGCTATTTCCACATAGCCAAGGCCGGAAAAATAATGGAGTATTACAGTTTCACGGTACACATCTGGTAATGTGTCTATAGCGCTGCGCACTATCAGGCGCTTTTCAGCAGATAGCGCCGCGGGTTCAGGCAGCACGGCTTCGTCCGTGGCCACCATATCTATATCCTCATCCATGAGCAGCTCGCGCGAAAGCTTGCGCTTGCCGTCCAAACAAAGGTTTACCGTAACGCGATACAACCATCCCCTAAGCTGCGGGTCGGTCATAGTCTCCAGTTTTTTGATGTGCTTGAGCACCCGTAAAAATACATTTTGCGAAGCGTCCATAGCGTCCTGAGCGGACTTGGTCACGCCGTACGCCGTCCAATACACCAGCCGCGAAAAATCAGTATATATGGACTCGAAATCCCGAGTGGGCATATCCGTGCGCCTTCCTCTCATCAGTAATAATACGCAGTAAGCGCATATAAGGTTGCATAGATTATATCACATACACAAAAATACACAAATACAGTTGCCATCCGTGTGGAATGAGATTAGAATGGATAAGTTATAAAGATTGAGACATTGTCTTTTATTTTAAGGGGGGCATTTTGAAACGTATTGGCTTTGATAACGACAAATATGTGTCGATGCAATCGGAACATATAATGGAACGGCTGGCGCAATTCGGAGGTAAACTATATCTGGAATTTGGCGGCAAGTTGTTTGATGATTTCCACGCGGCGCGCGTGTTGCCCGGCTTTAAACCGGACAGCAAGGTGCGCATGCTGATGCAGCTTAAGGATGAAGCAGAGATAGTAATAGCCATCAATGCAGCGGATATAGAAAAAAACAAGGTGCGCGGCGATCTGGGCATTACATATGATCTGGATGTGATGCGCCTGATAGATGCATTTCGCAGCATAGGCTTATATGTTGGCAGCGTGGTTATAACACGCTATTGTGGGCAGATGGCGGCGGACGCTTTTTGCCGCAGATTGGAATCCCTTGGAATAACGGTGTACCGCCACTACTCGATTGAGGGCTATCCGGGGGATGTAGAGCATATTGTGGGCGAAGACGGTTATGGCAAAAACGATTTTATAGCCACAACTCGCTCGTTGGTTGTGGTTACGGCGCCGGGCCCTGGCAGCGGTAAGATGGCCACATGCCTTTCACAGCTATATCATGAGCATAAGCGTGGCGTTCGCGCAGGTTATGCAAAGTTTGAGACCTTTCCAATATGGAATTTGCCGCTGAAACACCCTGTAAACCTTGCCTATGAGGCAGCCACAGCCGACCTTGCCGATATAAATATGATAGATCCCTTTCATCTTGAGGCTTATGGAAAAACAACTGTAAATTACAACCGAGATGTGGAGATATTCCCAGTGTTAACGGCTATGTTTTCCAGGATATTCGGTGAATGCCCGTATAAATCGCCAACGGATATGGGCGTGAATATGGTGGGAAATTGCATAACAGACGATGATGTGTGCTGTACCGCTTCGCGTCAGGAGATAATCCGCCGTTACTATTCTGAGCTGTGCGCAGCAAAACAGGGGCTTTCCAGCGCAGGCAATGCAGGCAAGGTGAAGCTGATAATGAATCAGGCAGGGATATCACTTTCAGAGCGGCCCATAATCAATGTGGCGCTTAAAAAAAGTGAGCAGACTGCTGGGCCGGCGGCGGCAATTGAGCTAGAGGATGGGCGCATAATCACGGGAAAAACCAGCAAGCTGCTCGGCGCGTCCGCTGCAATGCTGCTTAACTCGCTAAAGGCGTTGGGCGGCATACGGGATGATATACATCTTATATCGCCAGCTATAATCGAACCGATACAAAAGCTTAAGGTAGAGCATTTGGGCAACCATAATCCGCGATTACATATGGATGAGGTGCTTGTGGCGCTGTCAATATGTGCGGCAACCAACCCAATGGCGGAACATGCGCTAAACCAGCTTGAAAAATTGCGCGATACGGAGGCGCATTCATCAGTGATACTCTCATCCGTGGATAACTCAGTATTTAAAAAGCTGGGTATAAATCTCACCTGCGAGGCACAGTATCAAACAAAAAAACTATATCATGGATAACAGATACAGCTTACGGCAGAAATTTTAAAAACTCTATAATCAATAAACGGCGCTCGATAAAGAGCGCCGTTTATTGATTATTCAGGTGTGCTTATAGCCTTGTATAATAATTCATCAGGCATCCGTCAAGCAATATCTGTCGTTCGGTTGGAGTAAGGGCGGATATGTGCAGCATAAGCTCGCTTATCTTACCTCCGCTTATCGCCTTTGCAGGAATATCCGATATACCTTCTGCTACCGCCTGCCGTATGTTGGGCACATAGATATATTCGCCCGCCTCAAAATCAAAGGGCGTTAATTTATCGATGGTGAAGGGCAGTATACCCCAGTTTATGCAGTTGCTGCGATAGCGTTTGGTGGCATATTCATAGCATATGTTAGCTCCGCCGCCAAGTACACGCTGACAGGAGGCGGCCTGTTCGCGTGCGCTGCCATCGCCGGGCTTGTTCGCAAACACGCAGGATACAAGCGCGCAGTATTGCGCTTGAGCGCCAACGCTGCGCATAATGTCGGCTAATTCGGGTGGCGTATCGCCATCCCTGCGCAAAAGCTCCATTGCGTATACCGCTTTGCTGCGGCCGACATATTCAGGTACCCGGCGGGACAGCGTAAATTCGGCAAGGCGCAGCGGGTTGGAACGATATGAGCTTGTTTCGCCAGATGGGATAAGCTCATCCGTGGTGGTTACCTCATCGCGTATTACGGCGGCTAGCTCAAGCAATACATTATCGGTTAGGGGCTGTATGTTTGGCCAGTCGGTTATGTTTGGTCCCATGCGCAGCTGCTCATGTGGCTGTGGATGACCAAACCCATTGTATACTCGCTTTGCATACACTGACGAATCAAACTTGTATTCATAGTCAGGCTGCTCGTAATGCATCTGTGTAGCGGGGGTTATAACGCCGCCATTTCTTGCTGTGGCCGCTATGCTGCGTGCATCCATGAGCGCTACCATGGCAAGTTGGCCATCTCCTGGCTTTGCACCCTCACGGTTGGGGAAGTTGCGCGTTGTATGCCGCAGCGACAGACCATTGTTACTTGGCACATCGCCGGCGCCAAAGCATGGGCCACAGAAGCTTGGCTTTAATACCGCACCCGCACTAAGCAGCGATTGTGTTGCGCCCTGCTCTGTAAGCGCAAGGCTTACAGGTATGCTGGTGGGGTATACAGAAAGCTCAAAGTAGTCGTTGCCTATGCTGCCGTCCTTCAATATTGCAGCAGCTTGCATTATGTTGTCCATAGTGCCGCCCGCACAGCCAGCGATCACGCCCTGATCGGCGTATACGTGGCCATCCCTAAGCTTGGACAAAAGATCCACAGATATTTTATCGCCAAACAGCACATGCGCTTCGGCCTCAACGCCCTCAAGCAACCGCTTTGCATTGTCGAGAAAATATTGTATCGTATAAGCGTTACCTGGATGAAATGGCAATGCTATCATTGGCTCAACCTTATCCAGCTCAATATGTATCATACTGTCGTAATATGCGCTGGAAATTGGCGAAAGTTCGCTGTACGCATCAGCTCTGCCGTGCGCAGCATAATAATCCCTTACTGCGCCGTCTGTTTGCCAAATCGAGGAGAGACACGTTGTTTCAGTGGTCATAACATCTATGCCGTTACGGAAATCCACCGATAGGTTTGCTATCCCCTCGCCAACGAATTCCAGCACCTTATTTTTTGCAAAACCGGATTTGAATGTGGCCGCCACCAACAGCAGCGCCACGTCATGCGGGCCCACGCCCGGCCTTGGCGCACCGGTAAGATTGACAAGCACAACCTGCGGGGCTGGCACATCATAGGTGTTCTTTAAAAGCTGCTTAACAAGCTCGGGGCCACCCTCGCCTATGCCCATTGTGCCAAGCGCGCCGTAGCGGGTGTGGCTGTCAGAGCCAAGTATCATGGAGCCACAGCGGGCAAGTGCCTCGCGCGCATAGGAGTGTATTACGCTTTGGTTGGCGGGAACGTATATTCCACCGTATTTTTTTGCGGCAGATAGGCCAAATATGTGGTCATCCGCATTTATTGTGCCGCCAACCGCGCATAGGCTGTTGTGGCAGTTGGTCATAGCATATGGCAGTGGGAATTCCAGCATACCGCTGGCGCGCGCGGTCTGGATTATGCCAACATAGGTTATATCGTGTGAGATCAGTGCATCGAACCTGATTCGCAGCTTATCGCCGCCGGATTCATCGTGCGCACGCAGCACCTGATATGCCATTGTGTTTTCACGTCCCTGCTCAGGTGAAATATCTGCGCAGTCGGTTATTTTGCCATCTTTATAGAATACGCCCGTATCGTGCAGGGAGATCATTGAAAGTTCTTCTTTTATCATAATTTAATCCTGATACACTTCTTCCTTCATAACGCCAACATATGGTATGTTACGATAGTAATTTTCACAGTCCAATCCATAACCCACAACGAACTCGTTGGGAATTACGAAGCCAACATAGTCCGGAGATATGGCACATTCGCGGCGCTCAGGCTTATCGAGCAGGCAAGCGATCTTAAGTGAGGCGGGCTGGCGCGCACGCAGCAGCTGCGTAAGGTGATTTAGTGTGAGCCCGCTGTCCATTATATCTTCAACGATCAGCACATGCCTGTCAGTTATGGACGAGTCCATATCCTTGGATATACGAACTATGCCGCTGGTTTTCGAGCTGTTGCCATAGCTGGAGATAGACATGAAATCCATCTCCATATGGCAGGTGATCCTGCGGCTAAGGTCGCTAAAAAAGTGCACAGCACCCTTCAATATGCACACCAGTATCACATTCTTGCCTTCATAATCGTTGGAAATCTGTTCACCCATCTGCGCTATGCGCTCGGCAAGCTGCTCCTCACTGAGCAGTACCTTTTTGATGTCGTTGTTCATATTGGTTTTTTCAGCCATAATTCCCTCCTGAATTAAATTGTTTTATTTAATATTAATTGTATAATCTGATGCTGTTGTATCATTGGACTCAGGACTATATGCTACTTTGAGCATGTGGCGGGTGGCGCAGGTCACCTTAACCAGTTCACTCACACAAAAGCCCGGTATGAATAATACCTCATCGCTGCACACAAGCGGCAGTTCGCGCATCTCACGCGGGATCTTTTTGTCTATAAAAAAATCCTTCAGCTTGCGCCTGCCAGGCGCACCTATGGGATAGAATCTGTCTCCATTGAGGCGGGTACGCACAGTAAGAGCCTGTGCAATGTTGTCTGCATCCATATATGCTGTGAATGGATCGCGCTCATAGGTGTTGCCATCGAGGGTATCCACAGTGAATATTCCATTTGGGGTGCGCGTTTGGCCTGCCATATTGAGCGTAATGCAAAAATTATCATGTGCCGGGGGATGCCCGAAAAAAATCAGCTCGTAGCTTGTCCACGCCGTGATGCGCGGCAGGTCAAGCATAGTGCCTGTGCGGGCAGAAAGAAGCTGCACCACCTGTTGTACATGAGATCGCTCTATATCCACGGGCGCACCCGCTTGAGCTAATGCCAGGCGTATTGCACGGCTTAGTATGGGCATTGGCAGCTTAATCAGCTTATCCCTGACAAAACCGCCGTTAAGGCTGGCTTTATCCAGTGCGTCGATGGATTGTTGCATAAGATATTGTTCGTCCTGGCAGGTGAGCTCGCCCGTGGCGCACAGCGATTCAACTATGCGGGGATTTATGTTTGCTTCAATATAGGGTATCACATCCAGCCGCAGCCGGTTACGCGTGCTGCTTAGTTCAAGGTTGGTTTCATCCGTGCAGTAGGACATGCCGCGATCCGATAAAAATTGCTCTATCTCATTCCGTCTCACCTTAAGCATGGGGCGTATCAGGTTACCGCGCCGCGGCAACATGCCGACAAGCCCACTAAGGCCGGTACCGCGCGTAAGATGCAGCAGTATGCTTTCCGCTTGATCGTCCATATGATGTGCTACCGCTATGGAATCAGCGCAAAAGTGTGTGCGTGCGCGCTCTAAAAACTCATATCGTAATATACGCGCCGCCTGTTCAATCGTTTCGCCGCGCTCTTTTGCGCGTCTTGGGACATCTACGCATTCGGTAAGCAGCGGTATTGTGCGGGTGGCGCAAAGCTGGGCCACAAATGCAGCATCGCGCTCGGCGCTTTGGCCGCGAATTCCATGGTTAAGATGGGCTGCGCGCACGGTAAAGCCAAGCTGCGCGGAAAGCTCTGAAAGCACAATCAACAGCGCAACCGAATCCGCGCCGCCGGATACGCCTGCAACAACGGTTTCACCCTCGCTTATAAGGCCATATTGCCGGATGGCATTTGCTATTTTTTGCTGCATAACGCGCCCCATATCAGCGGCTGCCGCGCCGCATATATCCTACAAGAAATTATATCAAGTATAACTGCTCGCACTGGGTTTGACAAGGGACACCGACCAACATATAATTGTAAGCAAATATGATTTTTAATCCAATTGGTTAGGAGATTTTACTTATGAAACTCGGCGTAGTGGGACTTCCCAACGTGGGCAAAAGCACGCTTTTTAACGCTATAACTCAAGCGGGGGCCGCTGCGGCGAATTATCCCTTTTGCACAATCGAACCCAATGTGGGTATAGTTGCCGTGCCCGATGAACGGCTAAACGTACTGGCAAAAATGCACAACCCCGAAAAACTGACGCCAACCGCAATCGAGTTTGTGGATATAGCAGGACTTGTGCGCGGCGCCAATAAGGGCGAGGGGCTTGGCAATAAATTTCTTTCGTATATTCGCGAGGTGGATGCGATAGTGCATGTGGTGCGGTGCTTTAAAGATGATAACATTGTGCATGTGGATGGCTCGGTGGACCCTGTGCGCGATATGGAAACAATCAATATAGAGTTGATATTTGCCGACATGGAAACGGTGCAAAAACGCATAGAACGCGCCGAAAAAAACAGCAAGGGCGGAGATAAGAAGTTCATTGCAGAGGCGGAGTTTTTGCGGCGCATATATGCAAACCTGGAAAGCGGCAAGCCTGTGCGCTCCATGACGTTTTCTGAGGATGAGGCGGAAGACGTAAAATCGCTGTTTCTGCTGACGGATAAGCCCATGATATATGTTGCCAACATTGCAGAGGATGAAATAGGCGAAAAGCTGCCCGCAGTTGATGCTCTGTATGCTGCCGCAAAGAGCGAGCATGCGGGTGCGCTTACCATATGCGCCAAGGTGGAGGAGGAGATAGCGGAGCTTTCACCAGATGAAAAGGCGCAGTTCATAAAAGAATTGGACATAGGCGAGAGTGGACTTGATAAGCTTGTGAAGGAGTGCTATTCACTGTTGGGGCTTATAAGCTACCTTACAGCCGGCCCAAAGGAGGTGCGCGCGTGGACGATTGAACGCGGCACTAAGGCGCCACAGGCCGCCGGCAAAATACATAGCGACTTTGAGCGCGGCTTTATCCGCGCTGAGATAGTGTCCTACGATGAGCTTATCGAGCTTGGATCTATGCAGGCATGTAAAGAAAAAGGGCTGATTCGTTCCGAAGGCAAGGAGTATGTGATGCAGGATGGTGATATAGTACTCTTCCGCTTTAATGTATGATAGGCATTTCTCCTTAAAAACAAGCAGGCGGACAAATATAATAGCGCTTTATTATGGATGAAAATAAACAAAAACAGAATCGCGCTGAGAAAGGATGAAAAACAATGGATACAAAAATACCTGGATTTACAATACGCTTCGCACATGAGTCGGATACATCAACGATATTCGGCTTCATAAAAGAGCTGGCAGCCTATGAAAAGCTGCCGGATGATGTGAGTGGCACACAGGAGATCCTGCATGAATCGCTGTTTGTGCGCCATGCCGCTGAGGTAATAGTAGGTGAATACGAGGGTGAACCCGTTGCATTTGCACTGTTTTTCTACAATTTTTCAACTTTTCAATGCCTGCCGGGACTGTACCTTGAGGATTTATTTGTGAGGGAAAGCTATCGCAGCCGTGGAATTGGCAAGGCTATGCTGGCATTTCTTGCAAACACGGCGACGCAGCGCGGATGCGGACGCTTTGAATGGATATGCCTGGATTGGAATAAGGACGCCATTGCGGTATACCGCAAGATTGGCGCTATACCGATGCAGGGCTGGACAATTCAACGTCTGGAGGGCGAGGCGCTTGCCGCGCTCTCCAGGGAAGCGTGATCTATCGTACACATTGAGCCAGTGCGCTTTAGCTATTGCTGAAATTGGAATTCGTCCCGATTGCGCTCGATGAATAGGGCAAATACCGAGTTAAGCACGGCTTCGTCTGTTACGCCGCAAAGCTCGTCATCTTCGTCATCTTCGGCAGAGAGTATCTCGAGTATTACGGCCTCAGGCGCTTCGTCGCAGTCCACGGGTAGCAGCACGGCGTATTCGCTGTTGTCGTAAGGGACCACGTCAAGTATCTCAAAATCTATCTCATTGCCATCCTCGTCTGTCATTGTGACGATGTTCTCATATTCTTGGGGCATTGCGGTTGTTACCTCCATATTTATAATGTTGCAACTGGCAGATAAATTATGCCTTCCCGTTGCAGCCAAGCACATGCACCAACTTGTGAGCTACCATATCCTTTATGGCTTCACGTGCCGGCTTGAGGTACTGGCGTGGATCGAAGTGGGAAGGGTTTTCATCAAGGTATTTGCGTATAGTTCCTGTCATTGCAAGGCGCAGATCTGAATCGATGTTTATCTTGCATACCGCCATTCCAGCGGCCTGACGCAGCATATCCTCAGGAACGCCTATGGCATCCGGCATATTGCCGCCATGCTCGTTTATCATCTTAACGAATTCGGGCATTACAGAGCTTGAGCCGTGCAGCACAATAGGGAACCCTGGCAGCCTGGCTTCTACATCTTTGAGGATGTCAAAGCGGAGCTGCGGTTTTGTGCCGGGCTTGAACTTGTAAGCGCCGTGGCTGGTACCTATGGCAATTGCCAAAGAGTCAACGCCTGTGCGGGTTACAAAATCCTGCACTTGAGCCGGTTCGGTATAGCTGCCCTGCCCTTCGGCCACCTTTACCTCATCTTCAACGCCCTCAAGGCGTCCAAGCTCACCTTCAACCACAACGCCGTGGTCATGCGCGTATTCTACGACCTGGCGGGTAAGCTTTACGTTATCCTCATACGGGTGATGGCTGCCATCGATCATAACGGAAGTAAAGCCTCCGTCAATACAGCTTTTGCACAGCTCGAACGTGTCGCCATGATCAAGGTGAAGGCATATCGGCAGATTTGTCTCTATTATGGCAGCTTCAACCAGCTTCATAAGATAAGTGTGGTTGGCGTACTTGCGCGCACCGGAGGATACTTGAAGTATAAGTGGTGCATTCTCCTGTTTGGCGGCTTCGGTTATACCCTGGATGATCTCCATATTATTGACGTTGAATGCGCCAATAGCATATCCGCCCGCATAGGCCTTCTTAAACATTTCCTTGCTTGTTACCAATGCCATAATAATATCTCCTTATGTTAATTTAGCTTTATCGCCATCATTAACCCTTATTATAGACCAACATGGTTAACTTTCAATAGAATTTATTTCGGCGGGCTATATTTTGGCGATATGATTGTAGCTTGATCGATTAGCGGGTATAATATTAAATAGTAACATATAACAAAATTCAATCAGAATAAAAGCAAGGAGCCTGTGTATGGAAAAGTTACTTTCCCTCATTGTGCCAGTATACAACGAGGAGGAGGTGCTGGAAGAATCCTTCAGCGCGATGGATGAGGTGATGCGCGCGCTGCCGTATGAATATGAGATTGTCTATGTAAACGATGGCAGCAGGGATAGCACCATGCAGAAGCTGCGCGATATAGCGGCAACAAATCAACGGGTTAGGGTGCTGTCATTTTCACGCAATTTCGGGCATCAGCTTGCGGTTACAGCCGGAATGGACGCTGCAAAGGGTGATGCGCTTATAATAATAGATGTGGACTTGCAGGACCCACCTGAAATAATCGGGCAACTGGTTAAGGCATGGGAGGCAGGCGCAGACATAGCCTATGGTAAGCGCACAAAGCGCGAGGGAGAAACGCTATTCAAACGGTTTACCGCGTTTTGCTATTATCGACTGCTTACCAGCATGAGCGCATATCCAATACCGCTTGATACGGGTGACTTCCGCCTGATAGACCGCACTGTAGCGGATGCGTTTTTGACAATGAGGGAGCATAACCGCTTTTTGCGCGGGATGAGCGCGTGGATGGGCTATAACGCTGTGCCGGTGGAGTATGTGCGGCACGAGCGCAGGGCAGGCAGCAGCAAATATACATTCAAAAAGATGATGAAGCTTGCAATGGATGGTATGTTGGGATTTTCCAGTATGCCGCTGACCGCTGCGGGTTATGTGGGCGTGGGCGTGTGCGTGCTGGCACTTATGGGATTTTTGGCCGTGTTGATATGCAATCTTACGTATGGTGCGGCTGATTGGCTGTGGGGCTTGTGCGCTTTGACGCTATTAAACGGGATTACGCTTACGGCACTTGGAATACAGGGAGCGTACATGAACCGTATACTGGATGAGGTCAAGGGCAGACCTCTATATGTGGTAAAAGAAAAGCTGAATATATAAACACACAATCAATGATAAAGGGGGAATTAGCGATGAAGGATGCAAGGATAGAAAAGCTGGCAAAGAACCTGATCAATTTTTCGTGCAGGATGCAAAGAGACGAAAATATTCTTATCGAGAGCTATGGCGATTGCAACATGCTGGTAAAGGCGCTTGTACGCGAGGCGTATGCGGTAGGTGCTAACCCGTTTGTGTGGCTGCGCAGCACCGAAGTCAACCGCGAAGTGCACAGAGGCGCGAATGCGCAGCAGCTTGAGCTGATGTCAAAGGTGGATTGTGCGCTTATGGAAAACATGCAAGCCTATATAGGTGTGCGCGGCGGCTTAAACAGTGCTGAAATGAGCGATGTGCCGGAGGATAGAATTGCATTGGTAGGCAACAGATATTCAGAACCTCTGCACGGCAAGATACGTATACCGGGCACAAAATGGTGCGTTATGCGCTATCCAACGCCAGGCATGGCTCAGCAGGCCGGCATGAGCACTGAGGCGTTTGAGGATTACTATTTTGATGTATGCTGCCTTGATTATTCAAAGATGAACAAGGCGATGGATGCGCTGGTAGAGCTTATGCAGCGCACGGATAAGGTGCGCCTTACTGGAACAAACACGGATATTGAGTTTTCGATAAAGGGATTGCCGGCGATAAAGTGCGCAGGCGAAATGAATATACCTGATGGCGAGGTATTTACAGCGCCAGTGGACGGCAGCATCAATGGAAGAATAAACTATAATACCCCTTCATTGTTCGAGGGCTTTACGTATGAAAATATAACGCTTACCTATAAAAACGGCAGGCTTGTGGATGCGATGGCAAACGATACACAGCGTGTGCGCAAGGTGTTTGAGCGGGACGCGGGTGCAAAGGGCGTCGGCGAATTCGCCATAGGCGTTAATCCGTATATCACAAAGCCGATGAAGGATACGCTGTTCGATGAAAAGATAGCCGGAAGCTTTCACTTTACGCCAGGCTGCTGCTATGATGAATGCGATAATGGAAATAAGAGCGATATCCACTGGGATTTGGTATTCATACAGACCCCTGAATATGGCGGAGGCGAAATGTACTTCGACGGCAAGCTTGTACGTAAGGACGGATTATTTGTGCTGCCTGAGCTGTATTGCCTGAATCCAGAGAGTCTTAAATAAATGCCAAATGAACTGGATAGAATAATTGAGCGACACAAACAGCGTTATCCTGCCATGCAGCCACAAGATCTGGTAAAGTTGATATACCAGAACGAATTGGGCGGCGGGCATATGATAACTGATGGTTGCGCCGCTCTTTCTCAACTGATTGAAGAATGCAGCGATTTGGCGCCGGAATATGGCGAGCAGTTCGAAGATATAGGCAATGGGCATATGCGTCTGCATCTTCGTCCTGCGCTTGCTAGCGGCGTTGCCATGACCACGCTTTGCACTATGTTTATGGCAAGCGCGGTACGGCAGCGCGGCAGCATGAAGGCACTTGTGCGCAAGTTGAATACACTGCCAGAAAGCAGCTATGTTAAAAGTTATATAAACGACGGTTGCAATATGGTAAGTCACAGTAAGAAATATAGCGATGCGTATAAACCGGCTTATCGTGTGGTGGATTCTGCATATTCGATAATTTTTCAGCTGCTGTGCCGCATAGACACACTGCTGTGCGTTAAACCAACGGTTACGGTTGTGATCGACGGACATAGTGCCGCGGGCAAAAGCAGCCTTGGATCCCTGCTGGCTGGCTTGTATCCGTGCCGCCTGATGCACATGGACGATTTTTTTCTGCCTATGGCAAAACGAACAGCCGCCCGCCTTTCACAGCCGGGTGGTAATGTGGATTATGAGCGTTTTAAAAACGAGGTGGTGGACAACCTGTCTAGCAGCATTGCCTACCGCCGCTATGACTGCGAAAAAGACGTTATGAAAAGGATTGTGATGAAGCCTACTCGCATATTAAACGTGATAGAAGGGGCATATAGTATGCACCCGTATTTTGGCGATTATTGCGATGTGGCAGTATTTATGGACGTTGATGCCGGCAAACAGCGCGCACGGATACTTGCGCGCAACGGCGAACGCATGCAACAAAGGTATATTGATGAATGGATACCAATGGAGCATACCTACCTGGATACGTTCAATATAGCGTCAAAATGTGATTTTGAATATAAGTTTTCCTTATATATATAGCCTGTGACCTCACAATATCAAAAGAAACGAAAAAAATATTGCATAATGAGACTGAAAGGGATAATATTATTACAGATTTGATGTGCGAAATCTCGGCGTTCAGCCTTGATTATATTATTAAATTACATATTGGGAGGATACTAGAATGACAATTAAAATAGGTATTAATGGTTTTGGACGTATCGGCAGCCTTGTGCTGCGCGCAGCAATAAACATCCCTAACATCGAAATTGTTGGTATAAATGACCCTTTTTTAGATCCGGATTATATGGCTTATTTGGTCAAATATAATACAGTACACGGCAAGTTTGAATACGATATATCGGCCAAGGACGGCAAGCTTGTGGTGAATGGCAAGGAGATTGCCGTGTTCGCTATAAAGGAACCATCGGAGATACCATGGCAGTCCTGCGGCGCGGAATATATTGTGGAGGCTACGGGCCAGTTTACAACAATCCAGAAGGCGTCGGCCCATTTTAACGGCGGTGCCAAAAAGGTAATTATTTCCGCACCCAGCGCGGATGCGCCAATGTTCGTGATGGGCGTTAACCAGAACACATACACCAAGGATATGAATGTGGTTTCAAACGCAAGCTGCACCACAAACTGCCTTGCACCGCTTGCAAAGGTGATTAATGACGAGTTTGGGATCATAGAAGGGCTTATGACTACGGTGCATTCCATAACGGCGACACAGAAGACTGTAGACGGTCCTTCCAAGAAGGATTGGCGCGGTGGCCGCGCGGCAGGGCATAACATAATACCAAGTTCCACGGGTGCTGCCAAGGCTGTGGGCAAGGTAATACCGGCACTTGAAGGGAAGCTTACAGGTATGTCGATGCGTGTTCCAACGATAGACGTATCCGTAGTGGATCTTACATGCCGCTTGGAGAAGAGCGCTACCTATGACGAGATAAAGGCCGTAATGAAGAAGGCTTCAGAATCGGAAGAATGGAAGGGTATAATTGGCTATACCGAGGACGATGTGGTTTCTTCGGATTTTTACACGGATAACCGTATATGCGTATTCGATGCCCGTGCGGGGATAAGCCTGAACGAACATTTCGTTAAGCTGATTGCCTGGTATGACAACGAATGGGCCTATTCGGATAAGCTTCTTGACCTTGTCTGCCATATGGCGGAGGTTGACGCAAAGTAATAAAAGCAATAAAAGAATAATCCAAAGCAATATACCCCCCTCCTTTGCGCGAAAATGCGCTAAGCGAGGGGGTATCTTATTTCTGCGTTAAATGTATACATTATAAATAATGATTTAATTAGCATAATAAATTTAATTTGAGAACGATTTTGCGCCTACATAACTGAATTCATTCATTGCTTGATGGCTATAAGAAAAGTATATTGGACTTTATATGCTACCTTTAATATAATTACAACTTGGGAAGTGTGCTTGTGACAAAAGCACAAATTATGAGAATTTGTATTGGAGGGTGGAGAAGATGGCTATTAAAATCGGGATCAACGGATTCGGGAGGATCGGAAGATCTGTATTGCGCATTGCCGCGGAGCAGCCGGAGAAATTCGACATATGCGGAATAAACCTGCGCAAGGCGGATATCCCGTACATGGTCTACCTAATGAAGTATGATTCCGTGTTTGGCAGGTTCAATGGAACGATTTCGGAATTGCCGGATGGAATTTGCATCAACGGAAAAGATGTAAAGGTGTTTAGCGAATCCGTAGCGGCGGATATCCGGTGGGATAAATGCGGAGCGGAATACATAGTGGAATCAACAGGCGCATTTAACACCACAGAACTGTCAAAATCCCATTTGCTCAACGGCGCAAAAAAGGTGGTGCTCACAGCACCGGCACATGACGATGTTACGCCAACATATGTTATGGGCGTAAACCATATGCAATATAAGTCCTGCTATGATGTAGTGTCAAACGCATCATGCACAACCAACTGCCTTGCCCCACTTGTTAAGGTGGTGCATGAGAGCTTTGGTATAGAACAGGGGCTTATGACAACGATACATTCCGCAACAGCAAAACAGAAGCCGGTTGACGCACGTGCAGGCCGCGATTATCGCACCGGGCGCTCGGTATTCAATAATATAATTCCATCTACAACAGGCGCGGCAAAGGCTTGTACGCTTGTTATACCCGAGCTTGCTGGCAGACTCACAGGAATGTCGTTCCGGGTGCCAACAAACAATGTTTCAGTAACCGACTTAACGGCAAAGCTGGCCTGCCATACTACATATGCTGAAGTCTGCAAAGCCGTTAAGGCGGCCTCTGAGGGCAGCATGAAGGGCATAATAGCCTATACTAACGATGATGTGGTATCGTCAGATATGCGCGGGGAAATGCACACCTGCATATTTGATGAAAAGGCCGGCATCATGCAAAATGGTGATTTTGTTAAGCTGATCGCCTGGTATGATAACGAATGGGGCTATTCCAACAAGGTGCTGGATCTTGTAAGCCACATGGCTCAGGTGGACGCAAAGTAAAATATCGCAACGCACAAGATTACTTTTAATTATCTCAATAGAATACATAGGCCGTCTGCATAATGATGCGGACGGCCTATGCTTTATAGCGTCAAGCAACTTGAAGCGGAATGATCCTTCGCCTGAATGAGCGTACAAGCAATAGTGCCGATATGGCAAGCGAAGCAAACTCGGCAAGAGGGTAGGCGTACCATACCGCGGTAAGCCCATATGCCATAGCAAGTATATACGCGAGTGGCAGTATGACAATCAACTGACGGCAGACAGAAACGATAAGGCTGTATACACCGTCGCCGATGGCGGAAAAGAACGTACCCGCCATTATGCATAGCGCGGCTGAGGGGAAGCACAGGCTAATTATGCGCAGTGCAGGGATACCTATCGAAAGCATACTTTCGGAGGCGTCAAACATGGCAAGCAGTTGGGGTGCGAATATCTCGAATACCGCCATACCAACAACCATTATTATGAGAGCATATAGTGCGCCAAGCTTGAATGCATGGAGCAAGCGCTGCTTGTTTTTTGCACCAAAGTTATAACCGATTATTGGCATAGTGCCACTGTTGAGGCCAAACACCGGCATAAACACAAAGGATTGCAGCTTGAAATACACGCCGAGCACGCTGACGGCTGTGGGTGTAAATAGTATTAGTATTTTGTTCATGCCGAAGGTGCATATGGAGCCTATTGCCTGCATTATTATTGATGGAAGGCCAACTGCATATATCTGCTTTATTGTGCCGCCATGCGGACGGAAGCCTTTAAGTGTAATATGCAGCAGCTTATTGCGACTGTAGACAAAGTATACGCTAAGCAGCATACCTACAAACTGGCCGCCTACCGTGGCGATGGCTGCGCCCGCAACACCCAGCGCAGGGAAGCCGAGCAGGCCAAATATCAATATAGGGTCAAATATGATGTTGATAATTGCGCCAACAAATTGAATTATCATGGGATAAACGGTATTGCCTGTTCCCTGCAATGTTTTTTCGTTCATTACCTGAAATATGCAGAATATACTGAATGTGCCGCATATAAACAGATAGGATGTTGCGTAATCAAGTATGCTTGCTTTATCTACAAACAGCTCCATAAGCGGACGCGAGAAAAAACCGAATATAACCATGAAAACTAGCGAGCTTAACAGCGCGAGAAACTGTCCGTTTGCGGCGGCGTCGTTTGCGCCGGTTTGATCTTTTTCGCCAAGGCGGCGGGCAACAAGCGAGCTTACGCCTATGCCTGTGCCTACGGCCACAGCTATTACAAGCATCTGAAATGGAAATACAAGCGATACGGCGGTAAGTGCGTCCTCGCTGATTCGGGATACGAATATGCTGTCTACCACGTTATATAGTGCCAACATAAGCATCGACGCCATCATCGGCAGTGACATAGAGATTATAAGCTTACTGATGGGCTGAGTTCCCATTTTATTTTCTTTTATGTCTGTTGTCCTTTGGTCCATAAATAATCATTATCCAATCAATACTATTTTTTAAAATATAACAGCGCAACAAGCCATTATAGCGCTTATAATAGCGGCTATTCTATACCTGTGCCAAGCTAAAAGTTTAAGCGTAGACAACTCTACGCCTGCATTTTTTGCTTAACGGGAAAACAAACAGCTCGCGCATATAAATGCATTAATGGCTTAGGTTAGCATAAAGCCTATTATAACACAAAAAAGACCCCGCAAGGGGTCTTTTTTTGTTTAAAAGCTTATTCCGCATGGGGAGCGCCAACGGGGCAGGTGGCCTCGCAAGCACCGCAGTCGATGCAGGTAGCGGGATCGATGACGTAGCGGTCATCACCCTGTGAAATAGCGCTAACGGGGCAATCAGCCTCGCAGGCACCGCAGCTGATGCACTGATCTGATATTACATATGCCATTTGTTTAACCTCCATGTGTGTTATGTTGTGTATTATAACATGATTTTGAAAAAAATCAACCATATTTACCTAGGAACATAAGCGCTATCCGTTATACCAAATCCGTTGGGATGTCATCCTCGAGAGGCAGTTGAGTGCTATCAACATCCTGATCCTGCTGTTGCTCATATGCCGGATCTTCCGAGAAATCCGCTTTTTCCTGCGTAGGGTACTGCACCGCAGGCGGCACAGGGCCTGTGGGTTGCATACCAAAACGCTTGCCGTTTACAGATAGCTCACGGAAAGGATATCCGCGAACATCCAGCGTACCATCTGGCAGCATCAGCTTGATGCGAGTGCGCTCAGTTATAACATTGTTTTCAAGCACCACACCCTCGCCATCAGGCGATTGTACATCGCGGCCAACACGCGGCATTTGCTTGCGCATGGATTCGTAGCAGTCTTGTTCATATTTGAGGCAACACATCAATCTGCCACATATGCCTGATATCTTGGTAGGGGATAGGGATAGATTTTGCTCCTTAGCCATCTTAATGGATACAGGTTGAAAGTCTGCGAGGAACGCCTGGCAGCAGACGGGCCTGCCACAGGAGCCAAGCCCCCCCAGCATTTTAGCTTCATCGCGCACGCCTATTTGGCGCAGTTCTATGCGGGTTTTAAATACGGATGCAAGGTCTTTGACAAGCTCGCGAAAATCCACACGTCCATCCGCAGTAAAGTAAAACACCACTTTGCTGCCATTGAAGGTATATTCCACATCTACAAGCTTCATATCCAGCTTGTGCGAGGTGATTTTGTCCATGCAGATATCATAGGCTTCTTTTTCTTTTGCCCGGTTGCGCTCGCGTGTTTCACGGTCGGTTTGGTCGGCCACGCGTTCCACGCGCTTTAGTGCAGCCACAACCTGAACGTCATCCACCTCGTGCGCCCCTTGCACAACATCTGCAAATTCAACGCCGCGCGCAGTTTCAACGATAACGCCGTCGCCCGTCTGTATATCAAGTTCGCCCGGATCAAAGTAGTATACTTTGCCGCCATCCTTGAATTTTACACTTATCACTGTTTTCATCTATGTTATAGCCTCCGATATTTGTGTGAACAGCCTGTCCAGCGAAGCGCCTGCAAGCTGGGATGTTCCAAGCCGCTCCAAAGCGCCCGTTAATAATACTATGATACAGCCCAATTCACCGCTTGTAAAGCGCGCGCCAAGCCGCATAATGTCATCCGGTCTATCGCAGATTTGCGGAAGCATTTTAAGCTCTTTTGCGCGTTGAATTTCGCCGGCAAGATCCAGCATAAACTCAACAGCGTCCTTTGCGTTTTCGCTCAGGGGTTTAACTGCGCAATACGCGCTGTGTCCGTCCAAAAGTGCGATAAATGCATCCTGTGCATTGCATCGTAAAGTACGGTAGTCCTCTTGGCTATATAGCCTTAGCGAGCGTTGTATGCTAATTCCTTGCGCGGCAAAAATCTGTGCGTCACGTTCAGAGGCACCGTTGAGCTTAAGGTATGCTACAACATCCTCAGGCATGGCAGATAGGCGAATGGTTTGGCAGCGCGAGCAGATTGTGGGCAAAAGCGCCGCTAGATTGCCACACAAGAGTATCAGTGTGCGCGCTGGCGGCTCCTCCAGCGTTTTTAACAGGGCATTCTGGGCATTTTCATTCATGCAGTGGGCATTTTGGATGAATATGGCCCGCCCGCCGTTGTTAAATGGGCGTATTGAAAGCTCTGCCGTGAGTGCGCGTATATCATCCACCTTGATTATTGGCTGATTTAGCTCAAAATAATCAGCGCAACTATGCGGATCGACATCGGCATTGCCCAGACAAAACAGCGCCGCAGCACGCCGAGCTAAGTCGGTGGCAAGCGGCGCATCCGTGCAGTCAAGAAAAACAGCGTGCGGAACGTGTCCGCACGCTACAGCATCAAGAAGCTGCTGTTGTGCAATTTTTGCAGTGGATGCCATCAGAATCTGTAATAGGATTCAACATCCACTATGAACACGGTGGCGCCGCCAAGCGTCACCTGAACAGGCGTGGGGGAGTTGTCGATATAGCCGGGCATGGACGAGGGGATGACCATGTACTCCTTGCGGGTAGAGGACTTGCTTTTGATTATCCCCAGTGTTTCTTCCAGTTTATCGGGTTCGATGCCTATCATGAGCGTGGTATTGCCGCCGTGTAGAAAACCGCCGGTACTGGATATGCGGGTGACGCTGATTTTATTTTCTGTTAGTGCACGGGTAAGATGTTTAGCATCGTCGTTCTGGATTATCGCAAATATGAGTTTCATGTCTGTTCACCTCTCTTTGGATAGAATGTTGTTAGATTGAGTGTGGCCATTGCCTGTTGGTTGATTCAGGAAAACAATATATTGCGCAGATCAGCTACCGTAGCAGCAATGTACGCTGGGTCGCATTCGGCAAGCTCCGCGGCAGAGCCATAACCGTATAGCACGCCTATACCATCTACACCGGATTCGTTAGCTGCGCACAGATCATAATATCTGTCGCCGACCATAGCGGTGCGGCGTTTATCCACGCCAAGCTCATCGCAGGCTATACGCAGCAGCTCAGATTTATCACCGGAACCATCGGATCGTGCGCCTCTTATATAATCTATATAAGGGGCAAAGCCAAATAATTCGATATGCTCTAGCGCTGTAGAGTGCACCTTGGCGGTAACTATGCCCACGGTGCTTCCAGCGGTTCGCAGATCACCCAAAAGGTCAAGTATTCCATCATACGCCTTCATCTTGTCTATCCCACAGGTTTTGGCTTTTAATCTGTATATACTTACGGCTTCATCGAGCAGCTCACCATCAATACCGAGTATTGTGGAAAAACCAACGCGCAATGGTGGTCCCACAAGCTTGCGCATTTCACTATCCGGTATATCGGGGATATCTAGCTCCCTCATCATGGCGCGTGTTGCGGCAAATATGCCTGGGCCGGATTCGTTGAGCGTCCCATCAAAATCAAAGAATATGGTATCGTATCTCATAGATAATATTATATATCAGGTTATGGCTTAACGCAACATACGCACCCATCTGAAATGCCAAACAATGTAAGATCGGCTTGCACCTGAGATTGCAGATATGAAATAACCTCTTGCGTGATCTGCTCTCCTGGAATCAATGCGGCAATGCCTGGTGGGTATGCACCGGCCGCGGCGGCCGCTATACGGCCATAGCTTCGCTCAAGCGGAATATATTCTGCATCGGCTAATGCCGCGTCGCGCACCGACATGAGTGCGGTTCTGGAAGGGGGAAGTGCAATGTTTGGTAGCATTTGTGTGCCATAAGGCAACATCATAAGTGCGTGCAGCAGTCTTTCATACCATTCGTCCGGGTCATTTGGTGTGGTAATAAGTACTACGGAGTGGATATCGGCCATCTCGGCGATGATCCCATCATTGTAAAGCGCCTCATGCGCACATTTGCCGCTCATGCCGCGCCCATTTACCAGTAGCGTCAGGCGTGTAGGATCTATGGCGGATACGCCGCCGCACCCAACTATTGAATCATCCAAAAGCGCCACGCCATTTAATGCGCCGATACGTTTTCGGATGGATTTTATACGGGATACATGCGCTTCCCAACCTGTGGCACTGTGCAGCGCCCAGTCCAGTGAGGACATGAGAAGATAGGAGGGACTGCTGGATTGCAGCAGTCTGAGTGTGCTGCGTACACGGCTTTGAGTTATTGGGCAGCGCGTGCCAAGATGCAGCACGGCGCTTTGCGTAAAGGCGTTAAGCGTCTTGTGGGCGCTGATGCACCACATATCCACATCATCTGCGGGAAAATCAGGGAGCGACGTTGCAAATGGGAAGTGTGCGCCATGCGCAGCGTCAACAAACAGCAATGCGCCATGGTGGTGAGCTGCTTGAGCTATTGAGGCCAGATCGGCACATTTCCCAAAATAATCCGGGCTTACGATAAGAACGGCATCCGCGGGGCTTTGCGTAAGGGCGGCGTCTATGGCTGCGGCAGTGACCATTCCTTCAGATGATGGGTATACAAAGTCAACATCATGTCCGGCAAGCACAACGCCGTTTATAGCGGATTTATGGCAGTTGCGGGCAAGCAATACACGCTTGTGTTGACCCAACGAAAGCAGCATGGCCGCAACGCCTGTGCTGGATCCATTTATAAGCAAAAAGCTGTGTTGCGCATGATAGGCGCTGGCATAGGCCTGCTCGGTGTGCAGCAGCGCACCCTCCGGCGCGGCAAGATCGTCTGTTTCGGGTAGCTCCGTAACATCCCATGGCGCAACGGCATTGAAACCACCCATGCCAAGACCCTTGTGGCCCGGCATGTGAAAACGTGCCGTATCACTGCGGGCATATTCACCCAAAATTTCGGGTAGACTTTTTACATGCTCATGCATTTGTGAGATCTAATGGGCTTTTTGCCATGCATGCAACGAATTCCTCGTTGGGATGAAAATATATGCCATACAGCTTGCCCTTGCGGCGGAATATCAATGTGTGCGCCGTTTTAACCGAGTATACGGTGATCTTTGAATAGTTTAAGAAGCCGATCTTTTCGCTGTATTTTTTACCGGGCGCCATAAGTGCCACAAAATCATATGCAGCAACGCCCTCATAAAGCTTGCCACGGCCGCCAGTCATGCGTTCGAAAAGTATACTGCCAAGCGGATACGGCTGAGTCAGCTGCTTGCCAAATTCATCCAGCTCGCCTTCTGGCGGCTGTTCGTAGAAGATGGTATAGCGGTATGAGCAGAGCCTTCTGCGGTAGATGAAGTAACATGCGCCCACAACGAACATTATCATAAGCACATTCATCACGCCGCCAAAGCGCATTGTTGAAAACAGCTGGCTTAATTTGCCTATGAAAGCTATAAGAAGGATGAGCGCAACAACAAGAAAGATATCCGCAATGGAATTGAACTTTTGATTATCGTTGGTATGCTGATACATGGCTACCTCGCTTATTATAATTATTGTATAGATAATAACATCTTCGCAGCATGTGCGCAAATTGGCATATCAGATCATGGCTACGGCTATCTGGGAAGCAAGCCGCACGTTGTTGTACACCAGCTGTATGTTGGATTCAAGGCTTTTGCCGCCAGTTGCATCCTTTATGGCGCCAAGCAAAAATGGAGTAAGCTTTTTTCCGTGTATACAGAGCTTTGAGGCTTGAGCAACAGCCGCATCGATAATGCCGTTTATATAGCCGCTATCCATGGAATATTCCTCTGGTATGGGGTTTACAACCAGTGTTCCGCCTGGGTAACCAAGCTCACGCTGCGCTGTTATAGCTGCGGCTATCTGCTGTGGGGTATCCATGCGGTAATCTACTTCAAAGTCGCTATCGCGGGTGTAGAAGGCGGGCAGACGCTTTGTTTTATAGCCGATAACGGGTACGCCTTTGGTTTCAAGGTATTCAAGCGTAAGCCCAAGATCAAGTATGCTTTTTGCGCCCGCGCACACAACCGTAACATCAGTGTTTCCAAGCTCCTCAAGGTCTGCGCTTATGTCCATTGTGGTTTCTGCACCACGATGCACACCGCCTATTCCGCCGGTAGCAAACACGTGTATGCCGGCAAGCTTTGCAAGTATCATTGTGGCAGCCACCGTTGTGGCACCGTCTGCGCCGGCGGCGATAAGCGATGGTATATCGCGACGGCTGGCCTTGTTTACGGCAGCGCCTGCCTTGCCAAGGTATTCAAGTTGCTCGTCTGCAAGACCAATGCACAGCTTGCCGCCAAGTATGGCACAGGTTGCAGGAATTGCACCGTGCGCACGGGTGATGCGCTCGCATTCGCGGGCGGTATCAACATTTTGCGGATACGGCATACCGTGGGAGATTATGGTGCTTTCCAGCGCGATAATGGGCGCACCGCACTCCAGCGCCTTTTTGACATCCTTGGATAATAGCAGATGCTTGTTCATTGCATTAAAGCTCCTTATTAGAATATAGCGGGGAAGACTGCTTCGCTAACGGTGTTTTCGCTCATTAGTGTAAGGGAGGCTATTTCGCACGCGAAATGTGCGCTGCGCTCAATGCTGTAGCCTGCAAGATATGCTGCGCACAGCGCAGCCGTGGCGGAATCCCCAGCACCTGTGGTGTTTACAGGCTGTATTGGTGCGGATAATGTATGCCCGCAGGAGGTAGCGTCGGCATAAGCCATACCAAGTGCGCCAAGCGATACGAACGCGCGCTTAACGCCCATGCGCACAAGCGCTTTGGCACAGCAAACGGGATCAGTTTCACTTGTGAGCGAGCGGGCCTCGTATATATTAGGCTTTATTGTGTGTATATAGGGTAGTATACAGGCCATACGCTGTGACTTAGCCACGGATACAGGGTCTGCAAAGATGGGTATCTTGGCATGCTTTGACAAAAACTGCAATGTTTCATCGCATATGTTGGCGTCAAGCACCAACGCATCGGCTGAATTGACAACTTGCATATCTATACGATCCGGCGTAAGAAACTTCATTGCCCGCATATCGTTGAGTGCAAGATACATATCTGCACAATTGTCATTGATACAAAGATATACCCCGCCCATAAGTCCGGGCAATGTAATGGCATAATCCAAACCTATACCGTTTTGCATACAATGGCTGCGAAGCCCCTCAGAGAACGCATCATCGCCAAGCGCACTGATAAGCTGCACGGAGCAGCCCAGATGTGCAAGGTTTTCGGCGATATTGCGGCCAACGCCGCCGGGTCGCGCAATTATCCGCCCGATGTTGGAATCGCGCAGACATAACGGCAAATCCGGAGTACCGGATATATCGGTATTTATGCCGCCGGCTACAAATACTTTCATAATTGTAATTATACCACAGCAAAGTGATATATGATAGAATAAAGGCTAAGGATGCATGGAGGTTATATAATGAAAAGATTTTTTAGTGCGCTGAGCAGGGGCGTTATATTCGCACTGTTGTATGTAGGTATGCAATTCATAGTGTCGATATTTGCAACGATAGGTTTTGGTATATTTTACGCCATGGCAAACACAACGGATATTGGTCTGGATGTGCTTGAAATGCAGAGCAGCATGGCGGATTTTGTGATGCAAAATTCAAATATGATAACAATGATATCCAACCTGCTTACGCTGGTGGTGCTGATGATAATATTTCGGGCTACAAGGAAGCGTTATAGCGAGCAGATCAGCTTGCTGCCGGTGCAGGTGAGCAAGCTTTGGCCGGTGGTTGTGATGGGTGCTGCGATGACATTTGTGGTTACTGCCGGGATGGATATGCTGCCAATACCGGAGCAGTGGTGGGAAAGCTACGAGCAGCTTTCGTCCACGCTGGTGGCGGGAAGTCCGATTATAGCATTTGTAAGCACGGTGATAGTTGCACCTGTGGTGGAGGAGGTTGTGTTCCGCGGGCTGGTGTATACGCGGCTGCGCAGCGGTATGCCGTTTATAGTTGCCATGCTGCTTGAGTGCGCTATATTCGCCGTGCTGCACGGTACAGCCATATGGATGGCATACGCGTTTTTGCTTGCGATACTTATGACGTTGGTATTTGAGGCGTATGGTTCAATTTGGGCGAGTATTGCGCTGCATATCACATTCAACCTGTTCGGCTCATACGTTACACCATATATGCAGTTTAAAAGCCAGCTTATTCCGCTGCTTGCCGGGCTTGTTATAGCTGCTGTATGCGCAAGGTTTATAATGATAAACCGTAATGGGCGCAGGGTGCGTGAAGGAAAATAAAAAGCTATATGGTGTGTGTTTAACCAATGGTATATGGGTTAAACAAGCCTGAACACAACGCCCTCGTACGGCGAAAGCTTGAGCCGCTTTGAGTATTCGCGTTTTCCATGTGTGCCAAAGGCATACTCGCCGCACAAAGACGGAAGCGACATATGTGCGACACGGCTGCTCAGATTAATTGCAATCAGCAGCTTTTCGCTTTTACATTCGCGTATATATGAAATACCGCGGGGGTTTTGGAGATCAACCGCCATGTATGTGCCGCATGTGAGCGCCGGACTTTGGCGGCGCAGCGAGATTGCTCTGCGGTAAAAATCGACAATGCCCCCGTTACAGCTTTCCGCTTGTATGTTGACGTAGGTATAGTTTGGATTGATCTTCATCCATGGTGTACCGGTTGTGAAGCCGGCGTTATGATCGCCTGTCCACTGTACAGGGGTTCGGGCATGGTCGCGTGTCATGCGCATTATTATACGGCGCGCTAGCCACGCTGGCAGGTGCATCATGCTCTGCAATACGCTGTAGCAGTTTATGGCTTCAAAATCCTTCCATTCGCCCTTTTCAAGATGGCAGTTGGTCATGCCGCATTCTTCACCCTGATAGATGAAGGGTGTGCCGCGCAGGGTAAGGTTTAGCAGCGCAAGTGCGCATGCCGATTCGCTGCGCCAGCGCCTATCATCGCCAAAGCGTGATACCTGCCTTGGCTGGTCATGGTTGGAAAGATAGTTGCCAACCCAGCCGCCGCCCTGCTGCATGTGCGTCTGCCACGAATCCACAATGCGCTTAAAATCCCGTAGCGTCCAGTGATATAACTTGCGAAAATCGTATTTGCCAAGCGGGCCGCACCCAAGCATGTGCAGATCGAACTGGAACATCATCATCAATTCGTGATTTTCGGGCTTAGTGTAGCCAAGCACGCTGTTTTCATCGGTAAGTACGCCCTCGCCAACCGTAAAGCAATCGTATTTGGATAGCACCTGGGCATACATTTCCTTGATAAAATCATGCACGCCGGGGCGGTCACAGATGAGATCACCGGGGAATTGCAATCCCTTCCTGTGCGCATCCTTGTCGGGCAGTCCATCGGCCTTTTTAAGCGTGTTGACAACATCCATGCGAAACCCGGCAATGCCCTTATCCAGCCAGAAGCGCATGATATCGTAGATCTCATGCCGAAGCTGTGGATTCTCCCAATTGACGTCGCACTGACCCGGCGCGAAGGAGGTCAGATAGTATTCACCGCTTTGCGCATCATGTCCCCATGCGCTGCCGCCGAAAAAAGAGAGCCAGTTGTTTGGAGGTCCGCCGTTTTTACCATTTTTAAAATAAAAATAGTCGCGGTATTTGCTGGTTGGTTCCTTAAGGGCATTTTGAAACCATTCGGATTTTTCTGAAACATGGTTTGGAACGAGGTCCATTATTATCCCTATGCCGTGTGCTTTGGCCGCCGCGAGCAGCGCGTCAAAATCCGCCATTGTGCCAAAATCAGGATGGATTGAATAATAGTCCGATACGTCATAGCCGTAATCGCAGTTGGGTGAGGCGTACACGGGGTTTAGCCATATCATATCGGCGCCAAGGCTTTTTATATAATCAAGCTTGCTTGTGACTCCTGGAATATCGCCTATACCATCCCCATTGGAATCAAAAAAGGAGCGTGGCCATATCTGGTATACAATCTTATCCTTGTCTGCGAATTTCATAATTTCACTCCTATGAGCTTATTAGAATGGGCGCACGAAAAATGCGTTGATGGCAAACTGATCTATTAGTACCAGCATACCGAGTGCGGCCACATAGATGGCAAAGCCTATAAGGCTTTTACGCTTAATCAGCTCCAGCATAAAACGTATGGCAAAATAGCCGCTAACGGCTGCAACAAGCGTGCCAACGGCCACAGCGATCCATGGAATGCCGGCAGTTCCAGATTCAATCACATCGGGAAGCTGCATTACAAGCGAGCCAAGTATTGCGGGTATGGACAGAATAAACGAGAATTCAGCCGCTTCTTCTTTTTTAAGCCCAAAGAACCTGCTGCCAGCGATTGTTGAGCCGCTGCGGGAAATACCGGGCAGTATTGCAACGCCCTGCATCAGGCCTATACCGGCTGCCTGCCATGGCTTCATTTGTTCTATCGTCTTGTTGCCGCGCGCTAACAGCTCGCTTAGCAGCAGTATAACCGCGGTGGCCAAAAAGCCAAAACCGAGCAGCGCGCCTTCGTAGGATTGGATTATCGCGTCCTTGAATGCAAACGCCAGCACTGCGGTAACGGCCGTTGAAATAAGCAGCATTGCGACTTTTTTCTGGAAGGGCTTTTTGATCATGGCCCAGAGCTGTTTGTAGAATACTACGACCACAGCGATAAGCGTACCCATATGCAGCATCGTGTCAAAAAAAAGCATTCCCTCGTCTATACCAAATATATTTTGCAGCAAAACTAAATGGCCGGAACTCGAAACCGGCAAAAACTCACAAAGACCCTGTACGAGGCCAAGCAGTATAGCGATCCATAATTTCATAGATGAGTGTTTTTCCCCTCTTGTTTTAATTTAATATTTACCATATTATTGTATCATGATAGGTATATATGAGTATACAGCCTACGATCTACTAAATTCCGGTTTTTACGGCATATTCACAGATATTTAAGGAGTTTCATGCCCAATGAATGAGGTTATAAGACCTAAACGGCGTACTTTGGCAGAAATACTTGAGCTTGATCCAAAGCAAGACGCCATGACAATGCTGCTTATTATAGTAGTAGGCGTGATACATGCAATAGCGGTAAACGGATTTTATGTTCCACATAAGTTCCTTTCAAGCGGGATAACCGGCGTGGCGCTGTTGTTAACCTACCTGCTTGGCATACCAACATGGATATCGGTGCTTGCGCTAAACATACCTATATGCATTATTGGCTTTAAATACCTAAAGCCCAAGCTGGTAATCTTTTCATTCATAGCGGTGGGTGTATTTACGGTTGTTATGGCGCTTACAAGCCGGGTCAACTTTGGCATAAAGGATTCCGTACTGGCGGCGCTTGCCGGAGGTGCCATGGTGGGTATACCAAATGCGCTGGTGGTTCGCCGGGATGCTACGATGGGCGGAATCGATGTGATAACATTGATACTCTCGCGCAGGTATTCAGTTTCGATGGGTACATATGCTATTGCTTTTAATTTAGTTATAATGGGGATACTTGCCGTATATCAGGGACTGGAGCTGGGGATTGTGTCGATATTGGCCATGTGCGCGTGCAATATGGCTTTTGATGCTACTATACGCGGACTAAACCGCACAGTTACGGTGTTCATTATATCCGATAAATGGGATGAGATAGCGCCGCTGGTAATGGCGCAGTTGCACAGGGGTGTAACATATATTCCGGCGGAGGGGGGCTACACCGGTGCGCCCAAGAAGCTGGTATATTGTCTGCTGCGCCCATCCGAGCTTTTTACACTCAAGCGCATAGTGCGTGAGCGCGACAAAACGGCGCTTTTTTCGATGATCGAAACAAAAGAGGTAATAGGGCGTGGCTTTAGCTCCATCAACTGAGCCCGATTGCAAAATCAAGAGATTAGATCTATCATTTATCATAAAATAAATTGGATTTAGGAGGAAATAAAAGCAATGAACCCTCGTATTGACAAATGGCTTGACGAACATGAGGATGAGCTGATAGGCTCACTGCGCGAGAGCATTCGTATTCCCAGTGTAAAAGCGGAGCCAGGCATGGGCGCACCGTTTGGAGACGGGGTCAAACTTGCGCTTACACATGTGTTGGAAACCGCAGAGCGTATGGGCTTTACCACATGCGATATGGATGGCTATATCGGCCTTGTGGATTATGGCGCGGGTGCAGAGACACTGGGCGTTATGGCGCATCTTGACGTGGTGCCTGAGGGCGACGGATGGGACTATAATCCGTTTGGCGGTGAGTTGGTGGATGGCCGTATTTTAGGACGCGGTGCGATGGACAACAAGGGGCCTGTGTTTGCTTCGCTGTATGCGCTGCGCGCAATAAAGGAATGTGGGATACCACTTAAACGTAAAATACGCCTTATGCTGGGCTGCGATGAGGAAAGCGGCTGGGGCTGCATGGACTACTATAAAAAAAATGCGCCGCTGCCGGAGCTTGCGTTTTCACCAGATGCGGAATACCCCGTGGTAAACTCGGAGATGGGGATATTCCATGGCAATTATTCAAGGGCGTTCGCATCCAAAATACGTGTTGACGCCGGTACGCGCCCCAATGTCGTGCCAGGCTCGGCAACGGCATATGTGCCGCTGGACGCGCTTGAGGTATGCAAAATTGCGGAGAAATATGCGCAAAGAAGCGGCTATCCCACGCATGCGCAACAGCAGGGCAATGGCACGCTGATAACGGTAACGGGACTTAATGCGCATGCGTCAATGCCGCATTTGGGAAAGAATGCGCTAAGCGCACTGCTTGATATGCTAACGATGCTGCCGCTTACAGGTGAAGACGCCGTTATTATTTCAAAGCTGAATGCAATGTTTAAATATGAATATCACGGCGAAAGCATGGGGCTGGATCACGAGGATGTTTCTGGTAGACTCACGCTTAACATCGGCGTTATGCACTGGGACGAAAAGGGAATACATGAATTTGCTATAGATATACGCCATCCGATATCGCTTAGCTGCGATGAGGTAAGACAGACGCTATCTGACCGTCTTTCCGAGGTTGGACTTACGCTGTGCGAAGAGCATGTGCAAAACGGGCACTATGTTGCGCCTGAAAGCGAGCTTGTAAGCAAGCTGTTGGATGTTTATGCCGCCCGAACAGGCACGAGGCCGGAGCCGCTAAGGATAGGCGGAGGAACATATGCTAGAGCCATGGATAATGCTGTAGCATTTGGCTGCGAGCGCAAGGGTATAAACAATGCCATTCATATGCCAAATGAGTTTTTAACCGTTGAGCAGCTTATGGATGATGCAAAAATGATAGCGGACGCAATGATTGCGCTGGCGGCGGAATAAAATCAAGTTATGTAGGCGTATAAGCAAAAGGCTGTCCATTTTATGGGCAGCCCAATTTATATTCAGCTGTAAAATAGTAATAAGCAGCCATCCAAAGCGGCAGACCAATGTGCGCTTAGCTCCTGATTGCGGCCAATTACAGCGGATTTAAGTCGTGCGCTTCTTTTCTTCGATGCGCTTTGTCACCCATTCGGAGGCAAGTGTGTATATCACTGCCATTATGGGTACGGCGAGTATCACGCCGGGTATGCCGAAGAGCCCGCCGCCAAGCAGTACCGCAACGATTACCCACATCCCCGAAAGGCCAACAGCGTTGCCAACGACCCTTGGATAGAATATCTGCTCCTCAAGCTGCTGCACTATGATTATCATCAGCACAAACCAAAGCACCTTTGTTGGATCTACGATGAATATTATCAGCGAGGCGATTATGGTGGCGCACCATGGGCCTATTATAGGCGCCATCTGAGTAACGCCTACCATAACGCTTACAAGCGGCGCGTAGGGGATGCCAAATATCTTCATCCCTATATAGCACATTATACCAAGTATGCTGCATTCAAGCACCATGCCCAGTATGTATTTATTAAGCACAAGATTGGTGCGGCTGCATACCTCAAGTATGCGCTCGGCGTGCTTTTGGCTGAATATAGCGCACGCAAGCTTTTTTAACTGCCGCATAAGTTTTTCTTTATTAAACAGCACATATACGCTCAGTATCATGGCCACCAACCCCTTAACCACGCCCGCAGCCACATTCATTGTCATAAGCAGCGCACTCTTTACCGCAGTAACTATTATATCGTCAAGCTTGGCAAGCAGGTTTTGTATAGCGGCGCTGACGCGCGCGGTAGTTTCGGCATTGAAGTTTAGCTTGCGCCATACGCCGTCGCCCCATTCTGCAAGTGAGCCTATATATGTGTCGAAATTATCTACAAGCGAGCGTATGCTCTCTATCAGCTTGGGGATTATAAGCAGCACCGTGGTTGCGATTATCGCCAGAACAAACAATATTGCCAGCAGCATGCATACGACACGCTTTGCCGAGGTGCGCTTTTGCCAGCGCGCAAATACGCGGTTTTCCAAAAAGCGCATTGGCATATTGGCAAGAAAGGCGATAACCACACCGGCGAATACGGGCGAGAGTATTTTTAGCACACGATCAACGCTGGCGAATACCTCTTTGCAGTTTGCGCACACATGCCATGTCAGTATTGCGATAACGACTATGAGTATATACTTTTTTGCGCTGTCCCACAGCTCCTTGAACTTGCTCAACTTTTACTCACCGGGCTTCCTTTTCAAACTTTTCTGCCAGTAGTTTGGCCGAAACATAGGCCGAAATTGCATCGATAGCCATACGGTTCCTGCCGCCGCGCATCACAGCAAAGTCAGCATCCTGTATGTATTTGCTTATATACTCCTCATACATAGGTTTAACTGTGGAGAGGTACTGCTCGGCAATATTTTCTATTGATCTGCCGCGCTGACGTATATCACGTTTAACGCGGCGCAGCAGGCACACGTCCTTATCCACATGCATGTAGACCTTAAGACTCATCGCATCGCGCATGCGCGGATCGCGGAACATGTGTATCCCTTCAACGATAAGCACATCCGGTGCTTCTATCACTTCGTCGGTGTCGGCACGCATATGATTGGAATAATCATATCCCTTGCGGGTTATGCTTTTGCCATCTGCCAGTGCGCATACGTCTGCATACATCTCATCGTAATCGAATATGCTTGGCTCATCGTAATTTATGTGTACTCGCTCCTCAAATGGCAGGTGCGCATGGTTGCGATAATAGCAGTCCTGTCCAACCACAGCAACGCTGCACGTGAGCGAATCGGATATTTCCTTGGCAAGTGTGCTTTTGCCGCTGCCAGAGGCTCCGCATATCCCAACGATTATCATATGTGTTTATCTCCAATTTTATCATTATAAGGTTTATTATACCTTTTTAACCTACAAAACCGCAACATAAAGCACAAATATAATTGGTGTGTTTACTTTTTGTTCAAGCATCGGTTATAATTTTGATGTTATAATACAGGCATAACTATAATGGAGCAGAGAATATGAAAAAATTAACGCAGACAAACAAGAGGATTGAAGATAGATATAAAAAACGAATTGGCGGTCGCGGCTTCGTAGTTTGGCTGCGGGCAATACCCGCGCGGATTAGGCGGCGTGACCCACGGGTGATTACCGCCTGCCTGGCTGCGTCGCTGGTGCTGCTGGTGTTGCCGCTGGTACTGGGACTAACGCATATACCAAATGGCACTGACGAGGATGTTATGGCGATAGATGTGGGTACGGGCGTAAGCGATGTAAGCGGCAGTAATGCAAGCAACGCCCAAACAAACAGCAAAACAAGCAACGTAATTGATATTACACCGCCGCCTACGCCGATTGCGCCGCCATCGCCAACGCCGGTACCTATGCTGCTACAGCGCGAGGACAAGGATCCGCTGATAATCACAGTGCAGGAAAGACTGATGGAGCTTGGGTACATGGACTCGGATGAGCCGACAGAATATTTTGGACGTCTAACACAGGACGCTATATCTATATTCCAGCGCACCTGCAACCTCACAATAGACGGGGTGATTACACAGGAAGTATATGATATGCTGATGGGCGACACGGCGCCAAAATATATGGTAACGGTCGGTATAGAGGGCACGGATGTTAAAGAACTGCAAAAGCGCTTGCGTGAGCTGGGATATATAAAGGACGCCACGGGGTATTTCGGAACAGATACGGAGGAAGCTGTGAAGGAATTTCAAAAGCGAAACAAGCTGGACGTAGATGGCAAGGTAGGCGAACAAACACGCGAAATGCTATACAGCGAAGATGCTGTGGCGCGCGCAATATCCTACGGCGAAAAGAGCGACGAGGTTAAATCCTATCAGCAGCGCTTGTTTAAGCTTGGCTACCTTACAACCGAGCCGGACGGTACATTTGGCCGTGATACTGTGGCCGCTGTAAAGCTATTTCAGCAGCTAAATGGTGTAATAGCGGATGGATACATAGGCCCTTCCACTAAATCGCTGTTAATGGATAGCAGTGCACAGGCAAATGCAATGACAATAGGACTATCGGGCACAACAGTGGAGCGCGTTCAATCACGCCTGAAAAGCCTAAGCTATATAAAGAAGATAACGGGCTATTATGGCTCTGATACAGAAAATGCGGTGCGCGCTTTCCAGAAAATAAACGGCTTGTCGGTAGACGGCAAGGTAGGCAAGCAGACAATGACTGCGCTGATATCAGATAAAGCCAAGAAGAATACCGGTGAAGCTATATCGGGCAGCGGCGGCAGCAAGCCATCGGGCGGCGGTGGCGGTGGCGGCGGCGGTAGCGCATCCAACGGTAATGGCGTTTCAGCCTTTATCTCAGCGGCCGAGAGCGCACTTGGCAGCAGATATGTGCGTGCCGGCAAGGGACCTAATGAATTTGATTGCTCAGGCCTTGTATACTATTGCCTTAATCAGGCGGGGGTTAAACAGAGCTATTTGACATCAAAGATGTGGCGCACCGTAGGTAAGTACCAAAAGATAGGTTCGCTAAACGATCTTGAGCGCGGTGATGTTATAGTATTCTACGGCCATGTGGCCATAGCCATGGGGGACGGAACCATGATCGATGCATCCTCTGCCAACGGCAAGGTGGTACATCGTGCATCAAACACAAGCTGGTGCCGCAGCAAATTCATCTGCGCATACAGGATATTCTAACAGCGTTATTGAATACACTCAATTTAGAGCTGTGCTGAAATGCCAGGGCGCGCAACGCGCGCCCGACATTTCTTTTGCAATTTAGTATTGGTCATTTGTTTGCAAAGCTGTAAAATTTAGGCAAAAGAGTAGAATTAGATATTTTAGGGGGGAAAGCAATGAACATTTGGCATGATATCTCACCGAAACGGATCACTCCGGAGAGCTTCTACGCAGTGATAGAGATTACCAAGGGAAGCAAGACAAAGTATGAGCTGGATAAGGAAACGGGATTGCTGCGTCTGGATCGGATCCTGTATACCTCAACGCACTATCCGGCGAGCTACGGGCTTATACCACGCACATTTGCCGAGGATGGCGATCCGCTGGATGTGCTGGTGCTGTGCAGCGAGCCAATACAGCCTATGGCGCTGATAAAGTGTTACCCGATAGGCTTGATAACAATGATGGATAACGGCGCTGCGGACGACAAGGTAATCGCAATACCGTTCGAGGACCCAACATACAATGGATATCAGGATATATCAGAGCTGCCGCGCCATATATTCTCGGAGATGAGCCACTTCTTCTCGGTATATAAATCCCTTGAACGTAAGGAGACGAATATAGACGAGGTACAGGATCGTGCCGCGGCCATAAAGGTTGTAAGCGATGCTATAGATAAGTATGTGGAGCTGTATTGCAGATAATCGCTATTTTAGCCGCATTGATACAAAAAAAGTCTCAGGCATACGCTTGAGACTTTTTTATATGTAATGTGACAATGGACTAAATGCCGGAATTTAGTTCGCAGAGATCTCCTTGGGCTTTGAGAAGAAGAGGCCTATCACCATAACAACGGCAAAGATTATAAGATAATATACAACCGCCATACCGTGAGCATATATCGCCGCAAAAACCATGAACAAGGAACCACAAAGTGCAAGGAGCGGCAGTATTATGCGCTTAAACACACCCATGTCCTTTTCTTTTTTCATGAACATAATGAACATTGGGATGTACATTGCGTACAGGGTGATTATTGGCAGCTCTGACGAATCAAAGCAGAACGGACCAAACCACGGTTCTGCACCGTTTATTCCGGTGAGGTTTGCGCCGTAGAAGTAAACCAGCCAAACCGCGGCAAGCAATACACCAACGATTGAGGAGTTGGTTGGCATATTTGTGACCTTATCGATCTGCTTGAAGACTTCGGGCTTAGGACCCACATTACGGGCAGCAAGGCTATAGAAGCCGCGGGTGCAACCGAGCATAAGGCCATTGAGCGTGCCCAGGCAGGAAATTACGATAAATACAAACAGGATTGTACCGCCAACGTTTGAGAAGATGGTGGAGAAAGCGATCCTTGCGCCATTTTCACCGCCAGCCATCATGACGTCCTTGGTTACGCCGCCGGCTATACCGATATAGTAGAAAATATAGATGGCTACTACAACGAACGCGCCAAGTACCAGCGCCTTGGGCAGATTTTTCTTTGCGTCCTTTAGCTCTGCATTTATGCTGGTGGCAATTATCCAACCCTCATATGCGAAAGCTGTTGCTACCACGGCCGCAAACAGTGGGGACCCTGACGTAGCGACAACTGCGGCAGAGCTGAAGTTCTGTACGGTCATTCCGTTAGCAAGACCGACGATAGTACCTACAACTGCCATTAGTGCAAGCGGTATCAGCTTGATTATAGTGGTGGAAACCTGGAACTTGCCCGCTAGCTTGGGCGAAAGCGCGTTGAGCGCATAGTTGGAAACCAGGAATAGCGCCGCAATAAGGAAGCATTCTGGGCCTGCGATGCTGTACCCTATTAAAACGCAAAGATAACGGGCGGACAGCCATGCCAGAACACTGGTAAGTGTAGGATAATAAATGGTTGCCAAAAACCAGCCGACCATATAACCGTATTTTTTGCCTACGGTAACATCGGCATAGTCAACAACACCATTGACATATTCATATTTGGTTGCCATGACTGCAAACGCACAGGAACATGCAATCATAATGAGTCCACCGATTAACCATGCCAGTATGCCTAATGGCATATCACCGCCGGTTTTGGTCAGAATTACTTCGGCCTTGAAAAACACACCGGAGCCAATAACGATACCGACCACCATTGCTATGGCTGTTGGAAGGCCATACTTCTTTTTGAGTTGTTCCATAAGAATCTCCCTCTTTCCTTTTTCTTTATATGAGCAAAAATATAAAGATTCAGGTTATTCGTATCCACGGTATACAGTTACAACAATTAATGATAATATATTATTTAGATGGCATTGTCAATAGGTATTAAGCTTTTGCAACATTATAATGCAATGATTTGCAGCGGATATAAAACCCAACAGTTGACCCATAAATTATTACCAGAATAGACGCATCGTTGAATCGGTGCTATAATGGCAACTATGGTAGAAAAGATAGGTATTGGCGACCATATAATCATGAAAAAACCGCACGCATGCGGTTCAAACGAGTGGGAGGTCACACGCACGGGCGCAGACATAAAGCTAAGATGCGCGATGTGCGGGCGAGTGATAATGCTGGACCGATCCGACTTCTTAAAACGCGCCAAAAAAAACTTGAATGAAGGGGCGAAAGACCTTGGAAAATAAAAAACTAAGCAAGCGCGACCTCAATGCCCTAACCAAGGCGAGCGAAGAGCTGCATAAACAGGATTCTGATTATAGGCGCACAGCCAATGTGGAATTTGTTCTTTTTTTCATATTAGTATTGACAATTGCGTTGGCTATACGCATGTTTGTATTTGAGCCTGTGCGTGTGTCGGGGGATTCGATGTATCCAACACTGCATAACGGCGAGCGTATGTTCGTAACCAAAACGGACTATTGGTTTGAAGAGCCACAAAGGGGCGATATAATAATTTGTTATTATCCAGGGGAAACACAAACTTGCGTTAAACGCATTGTGGGTCTTCCGGGCGATATTGTGCAGGTGTACAACGGTGCAATGCATATAAATAACGAGATATTTGACGAAAGCGAATATTGGAACGGCTATATAGATTCGGTTACGTTACCCGTTAGTGTGCCGGAGGGTTGCGTATACGTGGTTGGCGATAACCGCAATTTTAGCTTGGATAGCCGCAGCACGGACGTAGGGCCTATACCATACAGCAGCATTGTTGGTAAGGTCAGAAGTGTAATATGGCCAATAGCCAATTATAGGGATCTATGAAGGGTAGAAGTGTAGCACTTCAAAGTGAACATAAGCGGGCGCGCGCAGTGGATATTACAATAACGCTGGCGGTTGTATGTGTGGCGTTGCTCTTTACATTTCTGGTGTGGCTTGTCGCGCTGCGCGTGGATGACGAAGGTATGGCGCCTACAATCCGCAACGGTGACGTTGTGTTCTTTAATAAGCTGGACTACTTTATGTCTGCGCCAAAGCGCGGTGATATTGTTGCCTATCGTGATGGCGACGCGGTGCATGTAGGTCGTGTGGTGGCGTTGCCCGGCGAAACTGTTTGCGCGGACGGAGGAAATATCTATATAGACGGAATGCTGCTTAACGAAAGCGTATATACATATGATTTAAGTCCGGATATACAGCCAATCGTGCTGGATACGGCAAAATGGTTTATTATGCCTGATGACAGGGCAAATATGTGCAACACCCCTCAAACTATGATAATACCGATAAATAGAATAATAGGCAGTGCGATGCTGCGTGTTTCGCCAATCGACAGGTTTGGCATATTCGAATGATTTATCCAAATATCCGTATATGATGCTTCGCCACGTGCATACCCATGAGAATAACAATAATTATAAGGAGGCCGTCACAATGAAGGTACTGTTGATCAATGGTAGCCCAAATGCCAGGGGCTGTACGTTCACCGCACTGTGTGAGGTGGCGCGACAGCTCGAAAAAGAGGGTATAAGTACAGAGCTGATTCAAATAGGCACAGAGCCTGTGCGCGGCTGTGTGGATTGCGGCGGCTGTACGGACACGGGATGCTGCGTATTTGACGACGGGGTGAACATCGCCGCGCAAAAGCTGCGCGAGGCGGATGGGCTGGTGGTAGGCGCACCTGTGTATTATGCCTCACCCAACGGCAGCGTGTTGGCCTTTTTAGATCGCATGTTTAGCAGTGCGGGCAGAAGCTGCTTTATGCATAAGCCCGCGGCGGCAGTGGTATCAGCGCGGCGCGCAGGAACAACTGCATCGCTGGATGTATTGAATAAGTACTTTAGCCTTTCAGGTATGCCTATTGCGTCTTCACAGTATTGGAACATGGTGCATGGAAATACACCAAACGAAGTGGCGCAGGATATTGAAGGTTTGCAGATAATGCGCACGCTTGGCAGCAATATGGCATGGATGATAAAATGCATAGCGGCTGGCAAGGATGCAGGCGTGCCAGCACCACTTGAGGAAACACGGCAGACAACCAGTTTTATAAGATAAAACAATATGGAGTGAAACCATGCGGGAAAAGCAGATTGATATAGCAAGATTTTTGGATGAAAACGGCAGACTTAAGCAACTTCCATCTAAGAGCGCCATGCGTAAGCTTGCCCACGCATATATAGCGGGTAAGTTCGAATATGGTGTAAATTATACTGAGCATGAGGTAAACGCCATAATAAGTCAGTGGCATACATTTGACGACTATTTTGTACTGCGGCGCGGGCTGGTGGAGGATGGGTATCTGCGGCGTGTGCCTGATGGCAGCAGATATTGGCGCAATGAGGCGTGCAAGGCCGGAGAAGATGATTAAATCAAAGTAAAGGAAAGCCTAGACAATGCACTTTAGAAGCGCAACTCCCGATGATATAGATAAAATAATGCGGATAATAACGCAGGGACAGGAATTTATAAGATCTCAGGGGTTCATACAATGGACGAATGGGTATCCAGAGAAGGAACTGCTGATGCAGGACATAGCACACGGCAATGCCCATGTGTTAATGCAGGATGGAGAGATGCTTTCTGTTGCGGTTGTAATTATAGGCGATGAACCAAATTACAGGCATATATATGATGGTGAGTGGAACTCCAACGATGAATACGCGACCATACACCGTATGGCCGTATCCGCAGAACATAGGGGCAGCGGTGTGGCAATGGTCATGTTTACACAGATAACCGATATGTGCGTGAATGCGGGCATAAGAAATATACGCGCGGATACACATGAAAATAACGTTCCTATGCGCGGTGCACTGGAGCGCAGCGGTTTTATCTGCCGCGGAAGTGTGTATATGGTGGACGGGCAAAAACGCGTTGCATACGAAAAACACATAGATTAAACTAGATTTAAAAATCAAGGGGCTGCGCGTATATTACGGGTAGCTCTGTTTAAGTTGATTTACACCTTGGGCGGCTGCGGCGAACACGCGCTCGATATCGGCTTTTTCGGCGTGTCCTTCATGCAGCTTGACGCCATCAAAATAGAAGCTTGGCACGTAATAATAGGCAAAGCGGTTAGCAAACGCAACCTGCTTAGATTCGTCTATCTCGGTTATCTGAATGCTTGCATACTCAGGGTGCTGCGCAATGACCTCTGTTATTAGCAGCTTTGCAAGCTTGCAGTGCGGGCAACTGGGCAATAAGAAAAACAATAATCCGTCCATTTATAGTTCCTTTCAAGTGATTAACCATGCTGTAATGCAGGGCAGTAAGCTATTTATGCGAGCGCACGCAGTTCGCTGATGCCAATTGCTTCGGCTATGCCTATGGCTCTGTTGGGTACTCCAAACTCATCGAATATATTCCTAAATGATATACGCATTCGGCAGTATTGTCCATTTGCCAGGCGCAATTTTGCTATGCAGCTTGATTGCCTATCGCCGCGGTATATCCTCTCATACAGCGCCATAAACTCATTTACGGAATCCGGGTGAACAAGTCCGCTTTCAACAAAGCATTCCGGTGAATTGTGTATAACTGATGATTCTAGCCCGAATTCCTTCATGGACGAGTCAGACTGGTAAGAGATGCGCGTGGCAATGTCCAACTCCCATATACTTGCAGCGGTCTGCTCAAAGGCTATCTGTAAGCGCTCCTCACCCGTACGAAGCTCCTGCTCGAGTGCTTTTTCTTTGGTTATATCCATCAGCATTGCAAAGAGGACAGGCTTATCTTCGTATGTATCTATGCGGGATGCGCGCGCGAGCACCCAACGACATTCTCCGCTTGCTGTCATTAGCCTGAAAGAATGCTCCATAAGCTGCCGTTTCTCAACCGCGTTTGAGATGGCGTCAATAAGCGCCGGCAGATCATCCGGATGCACGAGCGCCATTGTAAAGTTGCCGGTGATACAAGATAATTCTTCGCGGCTGTATCCGGTTAGCAAGAGCATTCCATCGTTAGCATATTGCGCCTTTATGGTGTCGCCTATTTCAAATATGCCTATACCGCCGGGCACGCTGTTTATCAGAGCTTGCAGTTTTAGTGAAGTTTTTTCAAGTTCCTCCTCAGTTTGCTTATGCGCCGTCACATCCATTATTACGGCGATAAAAACGGGAAGGGCATTGCTGCTGTTGTAGGGAATTTGTACTGCACGTATGTGCCACCAACCAATGCTTCCATTACACCGTATTACAGGGAAGGTGTGATCCATAACATCGTTGTTGGCCAACGCTTCCGAAAGCAGATCGCACATATGCAGGGCATCGGTTTCGCTAAGCCGGCTGAGTATATCGTCACCGGGTCCGGGTCGCTCAGCGCAGGTATAGCCCGCAAGTGAATAATAGCCAGGATTAAGGTATAACGAGCGAATTGTTGATTTGTTAAATTCAAAAAGGCCTATGCCGCCATCTATATTATCCAACAATGCGTGTAGCTGGATTGCTGAGCTGCCAGAGGGCAGCGGAATTGTGCCGGAATGCGATGTGCTTTCTCCGCCATAGAATAAGTAGCGCCCCTTCCCCTGCTTCTTGGCTTCGTATAGCGCAGAATCAGCACACTTATAAAGCTGTTCAAAGTTAGTTCCATCACTGCCATATATGGCGATGCCGGCGCTGCATGATATGTGCAACTCCCCACCCTCGGCTGTGTGCACGAATTCCATAGCATCGCAAAGTTCTCTGGCCTTAAGGCAGATGGGTTCGTCAGACGCAACGTTTTTTATGAAGGCAACAAATTCATCGCCGCCGAGTCTGGCGATTATATCAGTGCCGCGGAATAGACGCTTCATTTCTAATGACAGCGCTATCAGTGTACGATCGCCTTCAAAATGCCCCAGCGTATCGTTTACGGATTTGAAGTTATCTATATCTATTAGCATGAACGCATGTCTTGCGTTGCGTCCGTCGGTTAAAAGAAAATCGTCAATCTTTGTGCATGCGGTTTCGCGGTTTAAAAGCCCCGTAAGGGAATCGCTTTCGGCCTTTGATTCAAGCTGCTGCAATCGCTGCACTTCATTGTTAACGTTTGATAGCTTACCAAGCACACGATAGGGCTTGTTGTCCGCATCATACAGGGTAACGCCTTCCATGCGGTACCAGTTATATCTGCCGGTTGCATCCAGCATACGGAATTCTGCCGCAGCCTTTGGTACGCCACGCATAAATGCAGAGCTAAGCTCTTTTACAATTGGCCTATCCTTGTCATAGATGCTATCATCCGGCGTTTCAAGCTGACTTATCTTGAATGAGAGCGGCATCCGGCCTATTACCCTTTTAAAGCTTTGATTATAATGTATGGTGTCGGCGGATAGATCCCCGTCAAATATGACGGAATCCGAGAGCTCCTCGATCAGTCTATAGCGTTCTTCGCTTCGTCTGAGCAGCTCTTTTTCATTTAATAGCTGCTTTGTTTTGAAGCGGTCACGCAAAATGATATACACAATCAGCAGCGCACTTGCAAGCAGCAGCTCCACGGAAAGCATTAACATCCTGTTGGTGGCGGCGCTGGCACGCGCATCCACGAGATCACCAGGCGCAACACAGATAATATTCCAGTCATTTATACCCAGTGGCATATAGGATACATATCGCGCATTGCCGTTATATATGAAATGAAAGGTGTTGGGGCGACCATTTGCAAAATCCTGACGTATATGCTCCAAACTGATCCCATCTGAAAGCTGCGCGCGCCCATACAAGTCAAGCACATTGCTCCATTCACTCCAAAAGTTTTTGCTGTTGCTGCCAATCACCGTATTGCCGAGCGAATCCACAACAAATGAAAAGCTTTCTCTATTGTATGCCTGTGATATAAGCAGATCATTGAAGTTGCTATCATCATAGCTTGCCATTATAATTCCTTCAATATTATTTCCGTGGCGAACAGGAACGGATATGGTGAAACGTACCACATCGTTGATAAGGCCATGTTTCGTATATTCAAATCCGCGCCGGCCAAGGATACTGTCTTTAAAGAAGTGTGTATTGGATACATCAAAGGTGGTGGCTATATTGGATAGCGCATTTCCGCTTTTATCGGCAAAGCTGACGTATGTGAAGTCACCGCTGAGCGCTATGGCACTCATCTCATGTATGATATTTTGATTGTTTTGGAATGGGGCGTTTAGCAGCTTTGCATAGGATTCAAGCACATAATATTGCCCGTTGAGTTTGGATGTGAAGGCGGTAGCTTGATAGGCAGCGGACTCTGCAAGCGTCGTATAGGCCTGCTTGACCGTTTCACGTTTGGTATCGATATAATAGCCCAGCAGACTGAAAAGTACAATCAGAGTAAAGGCTGAAATTGCAATTATTGGTGATGGCAATCGTCTATTTTTCATTTTTACAGCTTCTCCGGTGCGTTGGATGCAGATATCAAAAGGATTGATTTTGTATCAATTGTTAATTAAGCAGTAGAGCATCCTACTAAAACATAGTAATTTTACACTTAATATATGGATAACGCAATAGAAAAATAATTAATATGGATTAGTACGAATGGTATTTGTTGTAATTGTGTTGATGCTCTGCTATAATCCATACGATGAAACAATATGCAACAAAACATGTAGCCATCGCGCTGCTAATTATCGCGGTATGCCTCATCGGTGTAGGTATACTGTGCGGCGACTATGATAGCGTCCTTAACAAGGCCGTATATATATGTTTGGAGTGTATCGGTATTGGCTAAATCAAAGCATAAAATGCAGATGGTGCGCCGATTTACACAGCTGGCCGCAACGTTGGGATATAATGCTAATATATCCGGCTTTTTTAGTGGCAGGATCTTTAGGGGCGCTTCAAAGGGCCTTTGTGTGCCGGGGCTTAACTGCTATTCCTGTCCCGGTGCGGTGGGCGCATGTCCTATGGGCGCATTGCAGAGTGGGCTTGCCGCGGGTGAACGACCGTATTATGTTGTGGGTACGCTGCTGCTTTTTGGTGTGCTGCTGGGCCGGTTTATATGCGGCTTTTTGTGCCCATTTGGACTGGTACAGGATTTGCTGTATAAAATACCATCGCCAAAGCTTAAAAAAAGCAATGTCACGCATTGCCTTTCGTATTTAAAATATGCTGTATTACTTGCGCTTGCAATATGGTTGCCGCTATACATGCTGGCGCACAATGGGATCGGCTCACCCACGTTTTGCAAGTTCATTTGCCCAGCCGGTACGTTGGGTGCCGGAATACCAATGGTGCTGCAAAATGCCAATCTACGCGCTTCAATCGGCTTTTTGTTTAGCTGGAAGTGCGGCGTGCTGCTTGCAATACTAGTGCTTTCGGTTTTTATGTTGCGCACATTTTGCCGCTTTCTGTGCCCACTGGGTGCAATATATTCGCTCTTTAACCGTGTGGCGATATTCGGAATAAGGGTGGATAAGGATAAATGTACGGGCTGTGGTGCCTGCGTGCGATTTTGCAAGTTGGACGTAAGGCACATAAATAGCCTGGAGTGTGTTCGCTGCGGTGAATGCAAAAGTGTATGTGCACATAACGCGATATATATGGTAACCCCTAAAACGCTTTTTATGAAGAAGGAGAATTTAAAATGAAAAAATATGCACTGATTATTGCGTCGATACTGGCGCTGACACTGGCGCTGTCCGGATGTCTGGGAGATATGGAGGAGTATATTGAGCCAACTCCGGAGCCAGCCGTATCCGATCCTGAAGTGAGCGCCGAGCCAACTGAGGGTGATACGGCCGAGCCACAGATTGGCATTAAAGAGGGTATGCTGGCGCCAGACTTTACGCTGACACTCACCGATGGAACAGATATAACGCTAAGCGATCTGCGCGGCTCAGTTGTATTGCTGAACTTTTGGGCTACATGGTGCAATCCGTGCGTGGGAGAAATGCCGCATATACAGCAGATGAGCGAGGATTACCCGGATGTTAGCATACTGGCAGTCAACGTGTCGGAATCAGCAGAGGATGCAGCTGCATTCATGAGCGAGAATGGTTTGGATTTTCCGGTGGCGGTAGGCGGCAATGATTTATCAAAACTGTATGATCTGCAAACCATACCGCGCACCTTAATACTTGATGAGGACGGCGTGATAGCCGTAGTGATTGAAGGCTCGCTGAGCGCAGAGCAATTTTCAACCCTGCTTGAAGCGGTAATGGGCTGATATACGCAAACCACAAAGCCTAGATGCGCGGCTTATACGACACACGATTACAAGCCCTGCCGGCATTAAAACCTGGCAGGGCTTAATATATGCTGGATTTCAGGGGGTTAATTTCAATATCGGCGCTAAGCTTTTTCAGCAGCCTTTGTTTTACCATTTCGCGTTTGCTTTCCAAGTTACACTGATGGGCTATTCCACACAAAACATCGTTGCCAGTGCTGCACAAGACGGATTTAATGTACTTTATGTTCAGGCCTAACCTTCTTAACACGGCTATTGTCTTTAGGCATTCGGCATCGTATGCGCTAAAATTACGGTATCGGTTTTCTGAAGTTGCAGGATGAATTAAGCCTTGCTCTTCATAATATTAAACGGCCTTTTTTGTTAATCCGCATTGCGTGCATACCTCTTTTATAAGCATATTTATCACCTCTTGGTACCATAATAGGCCAACACCCAGGGAGATAGTCAAGCGCTTTAAAATTTCCATCGAAATCTTTATACCAATATAATTCGCATAGTAACGCGCCTTAAATTCGGATAAATATGATTGCTTGCAAAAGGCGCCGGTAGGGTGTTAAATATGATGGTAAACCTAAAAGGGGGCAAATGCTATGATGAAGCGTTACAGTACCGTAAACGGCGCGGTAGAACAGATCGATCAGCCATGTGAGGGCAGCTGGATAGCACTTATAAATCCCACTGATGACGAGATATCAACTGTGTCAAGTGAGAATGATGTAGATACGGATACGTTAAGATCGGCACTTGATATGGATGAACGATCCAGAATCGAAACGGATGAAAGCTATACTATGGTGCTTGTTAATATACCCACGGTGGAGGAGCACAACGAAAAAGAGCTGTACAATACTATACCGCTTTCGGTGATAATAACAAAAAATACTGTTGTTACCGTTTGCCTCGAGGATACACCTATATTAAAGCTGCTCGCGGATGGTCGGGTTAAGGATTTTCGCACCAATATGAAATCAAGATTCGTGCTTCAGGTGCTATACCGCACTGCGTCAGCATATCTGCAATATCTGCGCATAATCGATAAAAAAAGCGAATCGGTAGAAAATAAGCTGCATAAATCAACTCAGAACCGCGAGCTTATCGAGCTGCTGAAGCTGGAAAAGAGCCTGGTGTATTTTACTACTGCGCTGCGTTCCAATGAAATGGTGCTGGAAAAACTATTTAAAAACGATAACATAAAGCGGTATCCTGAGGATACAGATCTGCTGGAGGATGTTATAGTCGAGAATAAGCAGGCTATAGAGATGGCAAATATATACAGCGGCATATTAAGCGGCATGATGGATGCGTTCGCCTCTGTAATATCCAACAATCTTAACATAGTTATGAAAGTATTGGCCATAATCACAATAGTGATGTCGATTCCAACTATGATATTCAGCGCCTACGGAATGAATGTGGCTATGGAAGGGATGCCAATAGCCGGCAACCCCAACAGCTTCACTATAATCGTGATTATATCGCTGGTGCTTAGCCTTATAGTCACGCTGATATTTGTAAAGCTTAAGATGTTCAAGTAGACGCCCGCGGTATGCGGCAGCAATTATAAATCCAGAATGGAATTTAACAAAGCCCACGATAGCTTGAATACTATCGTGGGCTTATATTTAAGCGTGATACAGGGCTGGGCTTAGAATAGCGAAGCCGTTAAAAACAGTGTGGACATAAGGGAAGCCACAAGCGACACAACCGTGATTTGGGTGTTGATAGAGGGGCCTGCCGTATCCTTAAATGGGTCGCCTACAGTGTCGCCAACTACCGCAGCCTTATGCGCGTCAGAGCCTTTACCGCCATCATGGCCGGATTCAACGTACTTTTTAGCGTTATCCCAAAGTCCGCCGGCGTTGGACATGAAAAGTGCAAGCAGCAGTCCACTTATGATGTTGCCCATCAGGAAGCCGCCTATGGCCGTTACGCCACCAACAAAGCCAACAACAAGCGTTGAAATTATGGCGAATAGGCCGGCCGGTATAAGCTCGCGCAGCGCGCCGTGCGTGGCAATTTCTATGCACTTGCCGTACTCAGGCTCTACGCCGGGTTTGCCCTCCTTTAGGCCAATTATTTCCTTGAATTGACGATGGATTTCAGCTACCATGCGCTGCGCGTTGCGATCCACACCCAGCATCAGCATTGCGGAGAATACGGCAGGCACGGCCGCGCCTACCAGCAGGCCGAAGAATACGGTGGGGTTCATTACATCAAAGCCAACAATAAGCGGCAAGCCAAGCTCCGCTGCCGCGGCATTAACCTGGCTCATGTATGCGCCTAAAAGGCTTATAACTGTAAGTCCCGCTGCACCTATGGCGAAGCCCTTGGTAACAGCCTTTACGGTATTGCCTGCGCTGTCAAGCTCATCTGTTACGCTCAGTGCCTTTTCGCCAAGATCGCCCATTTCAGCAAGTCCACGCGCATTGTCTACGATGGGACCATAAGCGTCATTGCTGATTATCATGCCAACGATGGAGAGCATACCAACAGCAGCCATGGATATACCAAACATGGCGTATCCTTCGCCAAGGCCAGCGCACAGGTTATACGCTACCAGCGCAGATACAGCGATGCCTACCATTGCAGGCAAAGCGGAGATAAAACCATATGAAATGCCGGAAAGTATGGTGAATGCCGGACCTGATTTTGATGCGGCGGATACTTTTTTGACTATAGGCATGGAATCATCGGTGAAGTAGTTTGTGGCGATACCGATCACGACGCCAACCAACAAGCCCACAGCCGAAGCTCCCCAGATTTCCCAGCGGAAGCCCTTGAAAACAGCCGTAGCAATTGCAGTGAGGACGATGAATATGCAGGTAGTCACGTAGGTGGAGGAGTTAAGCGCCTTGGTGGGATTGCCATTTTTTCCTATGCGAGCTGTGGCAATGCCGATAAGCGAAGCAAGCAGGCCAAGCGCTGCATAGCAGAATATCATGGCCGTGTTTACAGTGCCGCCAATTGCCTTATCAAGTGTGCCGGCAATAACAAGCGCGGCTGACATTGCAGCAACGTTGGAATCAAAAAGATCAGCGCCCATTCCGGCAACATCACCAACATTGTCGCCAACGTTATCAGCGATTACGGCGGGGTTGCGCGGATCATCCTCAGGTATGCCAAGCTCGACCTTGCCAACAAGATCTGCGCTTATATCGGCTGTTTTAGTGAATATGCCGCCGCCAGCCTTAGCAAACAGCGCAAGCGAGCTTGCGCCGAATGAAAAGCCAAGCAGTGCGGTTGTATTATCAGTAATAAGCAGTACGCCGGCCACGCCAAGCAGGCTTGCGCCTACAACGGCAAGACCCATTACCGCGCCGCCTCTAAAACCTGCTAAAAACGCAGGCTTAATCCCGCTTACGGATGCTTCTGCGGCTTTGGTATTGGCTATTGTTGCAACAAAGATCCCGATTTTTCCAGCAATCGCTGAAAAGGTTGTGCCTGCTATGTATGCAATTAGCATTATAACGTTGTCAACAACGCTGCCCTTCCAGATGGGGGAAGGGAGTAACACAAAAATGATTACGGCAGCCACTGCCGCAAATTTAGCAAGTACAATGTATTCCTTACGCATGAAGGTGTTTGCGCCCTGCTTTATTAGTTCGCCTATTTTAAGTATTTTAGGATTGGACGACTTCTGTTTTTTAACCCACAGATAAAGGTAGGCGGCAAAGCCGAAAGCGAGCAGTGCGATAAAAAACGCAGAGACATAGAAGATGGATAGCGTTGGTTCCAAGATGCTCCCCCCAGTTCAAAATGTTTTGCACATATGCTATTGAATTGCGCAATTTGGATTAATGTATCACATTACGCTCAATATTGCTAGGCTATATCGCTAATGTTGGCGGATGCTTGATGAGCTTGGATATAATCTTAACGAATGCTTAACGCTTATGTCCATATCAATACCCTTACGGCCACAAATATGATATAATCTTAATATAGTGTAATTTGGGGCTTTAAGGGTGGGGCGAATGGTTGGAATGGTCAAAACTCGTGAACAGCGGATTGTACGCATAAATGAGCTGTTTCCATGTTCGTTGCGCGACACATCACTAACATCGTTCGTGATCTTGGCGGCGGCAGGCATATGCTTTTTGCTGCGCCGTATTGACCATAAGGACGCATATACGCCAATGCTGTTTATACTTGCTGCATTTCTTATATCATGTTTTACAAACGGTTATTTATACGGAATAATCGCATCAATGGCAGGGATGTTCGCTGTCAACTTTATATCGGCATATCCGAATCAGGTTTTTAGCTTTACGCCTATTGGTTACGCAACAACACTGTGCTCGCTTATAGTGTGCATAATCGCCGGAATTCTGACTTCGCGTATGAAGCAGCAGGAGCAAATGCGTATGAAGGCGGAAAAAGAGGGTATGCGGGCAAATTTGCTGCGCGCAATCTCGCATGATATAAGGACGCCGCTAACGTCCATACTGGGTGCAAATTCAACTATAATTGAAAATGACGATATATTGGCAAAGAAGGAACGCATGGACTTACGGCGAGGTATCAATGAGGACGCACAGTGGCTCATTCGGATGGTGGAGAACCTTCTCGCCATTACGCGTATGGATGCAGGCGATGGCGCAAGTATAATAAAGCATTCCGAAGCGGTGGAGGAGCTTGTTTCTGAAGCAGTGTCCAAATTTTACAAACGGTTTCCAGAGCAAGGCATAAGCGTATCGGTTCCGGAAACATTGCTCATGGTCCCTATGGATGCGATGCTGATTCAACAGGTAATAATCAATCTGCTTGAGAATGCTGTGCTCCATTCAGGGGGTGCGACAAGGATAGCTGTTACGGTGTACAAACGGGGTAGCGAGGCGGTATTCGAAGTTATTGACAACGGCTGTGGGATCGCTGAGAATACTAAACAGCATATATTTGAGGGCTATTCCAATGGCAGTTGTGGACAGGAGAACGATAGAAAGCGAAATATGGGGATAGGTCTTTCGGTATGTTATACGATAATCAGGGCGCATAACGGCGCGATGAGTGCGCATAACAGCGATGGGGGCGGGGCGGTGTTCCGCTTTACGCTGCCGCTGGAAGAGGGGGATGTATGAGCAATAACCATTTTAGCGCGTTGGTCGTGGAGGACGAGACAAATATTGCTAATTATATTGTCGCAATACTTACCGCAAACAAATACGATGTTTTACAGGCGCATGACGGCAGCCAGGCGCTAATGATGATATCATCCCATTGCCCAGACGTTGTAATACTGGATCTGGGTCTGCCAGATATGGATGGACAAAATATAATAAAGCTTGTGCGCACATGGACTCAGGTGCCAATAGTAGTGGTAAGCGCGCGCACACATGAAAGAGATAAGGTTATGGCGCTGGACTTAGGCGCTGATGATTATATAACAAAGCCGTTTGGCACATCCGAGCTGCTGGCACGGGTAAGGACTGCGCTGCGGCATGTGAACATGCGGGATGTAAACACGGATATACGGCAGGCGGGGATGTTTACATGCGGGGATCTAACGATAGATTATGATAAGCGCCAGGTATGTGTTTGCGGGGCGGATGTGCATTTGACGCAGAATGAATATAAGATCATAGCACTATTGTCGCAGAACGCCGGGCGCGTGCTTACCTACGATTATATCTTTAAAAGCATATGGGGTCCCAGCGCAAATGGAGACAACCAGGTTTTGCGGGTGCATATGGCGAATATACGGCGCAAGATAGAACAAAATGCGGCCGCGCCACGATATGTTTTTACGGAGATGGGCGTGGGCTACCGTATGGCTCAAAGCGATTGAGCATAGCTCAGACCGATAAAAGCTTAGTGGAATGCAGCCTACAGGGGACGGCCGGTTAAAGCATCGTCCTCCTGTGGGCTGTTCCATAAATGCAATCATCTTTCTATTTGTTCGTACTCCTCAAATCTTGTTGCAATATCAGGCATGGGTATCTTTAGTATTTCACCCACATAGATAAGGTCAGGATTGCGGCGTGGATTTAGCTTGAGCAGCTCCTCCACTGTGGTTTTGAAATTCTTGGCTATTGATGATAATGTATCCCCCTGTTTAACCGTATACATCACCACATTGCCTGTGCCGCCGCCGCCGCCAGTTTTTAGCGCTTTCCATGTGCGTGGCCCAGCGATTCCGTCCACGGTAAGACGATTGGCCTTTTGAAACGCCTTTAGTGCTGATTGTGTTTTCATGCCGAACACGCCATCCGAAGTGCCGGGGTCGAAGCCGGCATTTTTTAGCGCCGTCTGCAATATCAAAACGAATATACCGCTGTCGCCCCGCTTGAGCAATACGGCCTTTTCATCGATATTTGGAGCCAGTGCCAGCCATGTGTTGGTGTCGGCAATGCCGGTTTCCGGCAGGTTCTTGGTCTTTTGAAAGGCCTTAAGCGCCGACTGCGTCTTAGTGCCAAAGAGCCCGTCTAAACTACCGGGATCATATCCGGCATTTTTAAGCGCATTTTGCAGTATCTCAACACTCTCGCCCCTGCTGCCTCTTCTCAAAATATCCGGATCGGGTTCCTCTAGGAACGGCTCAAGGAAGCCCCATGTGGAAGAGCCTACGATGCCGTCCTCTTTAAGTCCCAGTGCGCGCTGGAACTGCTTGACTGCTCTCTCTGTTTGAGAGCCAAAAACGCCGTTGATCTGCTCCACATCGTATCCTGCGCGCAGAAGCGCCGTCTGTAAGAGTTTAACGTCGCTGCCTGTATCGCCGCGTTGTAATATCCTCATGCCGCCCCACCTCTTGATTGTTTATATTGTCACTGTATTCGCAAAGTGTATTAAACGTGCGTTGGCTGGGCTAATTAATATGAAGACGCTGTTTATTATAAACGGATATTCCTAAAGCATATAAATAAAAAACAGATTGAAGTGAATAAGGCGATAGATATAAGCGCATTTGCAGCAACGCTGTGGAGATGTATGACTGCCGGGCGGAATCACACCAAAATAATGTTATTTTTGTTCTGTTGCAACAGCAAAACAATCAACCTGCCATGCTATATTTTCCGCGAAATCTTCACCTTGCCGTGCCTCACATGTATAGATTCAATTAATGTATCAACGACAGATAATCTATCGTCAATATTGACATCGCACCAGCTGATCATATATCCGCTAATGGAACCAACATTGCTCCTATCATACATCTGAGCACAGAGCTGTGCGATTTTTCCTTTTACCGCTTTGTTTTTCTCATCGTGCACATCGAGGACAGGTTTCCCACCCATACAAAAAGCTATAGGTAGCTAACGACAAGCCTAATGAAATGCAGGCATAAAAGTGAACCCGGCTGGGCGCAGGGGTGCGTCCAGCCGGGATAGTGTATGCTCGATAAACGGAAAGTTGTCAAGTTGTTTCTCAAATCGGTCAACGAATGTTGGATTCATCATCGGGCTCAGACCGTATGTTTTGTTTTGATTCCAGTACCCAAATATGAGGGTCTTTCCTGAAAACCAAACAGGTCAGTGCGCCAAATACAGCAATCACAAAAAACAATACCGCAGCACCTGAACCTTTGCCCAGTCCAAAAACCATATGCATAAATCCATCAGGGTTTTGTGCCGCCATAAACGGTTCAAATACCTTATCAATCAAAATCCCGCCGAGAAAGTACCCGACCGGAATCGTAAAAAACTGAAGTGTATTTCTTGCCGCAAACACTCGCCCCTGCATTTCAATCGGGATATTGCTGCGGAACAGAACATCCATATTTGCATTCATAAGCGGGATAGATATCCATCCGAGAAAAGCACCTATACACCATATCGGTAT
>JAVVVD010000007.1:0-85421 GCA_036652795.1 Clostridia bacterium
ACGCCGAACTTGCCGGCTGTCATGGAGAAGCCAAGGGCATTCATGATGCCGTCAAAGCCCTTCTTAAGCGCTGCATAGTCTTCGTCAGCCGGATACAGCCAAGAAGTTGAATCCTCACCATTATTACGAGACTGGAATGCAACAACGCCGTTCATAACAGCAACAGTGTATTCCTCTGGACCGCTAATAAAGAATACGCCGTTTACCGGATAGTTGTTGTCGCCATCGTTAGCTTCAGTGTTGAACATAACCGCGTTGCCATCGCTTGATTCTACAATGAAAACATCCGTTGCAGCAGCCATGTCGGTCACATCATCGTCATCATCAATAGCCTCATGGTACACAGCATAGTCCTTGCCGCCCCTGGTGATTATCAGGCCGTCAGCAGTATGGATGTCGTCGCCAATCTCGCCATTGGAATACACGGCGGTAACCTTAACGTCCTTGGTCTTTTCAGCAATAAGGGTTATGAAGAAATCATATGTTGTAGCCTTGTCTTCCTTTTCAAAGCCAGCATAGACGCTAGCGCCACCGTTAAATGTGGGAAGCGCAGGTGAGGTTGACAAAGTTAAACCAGGGAGATCATTGCCATCAACACCAATATCATCATCGAGAACGTTGGTTACGGTAACCTTAAGCTCATCATCGGTCGGATCATACTTGGCTGGGATGGTAACGGTGATCTTGGCAGCCATTGTATAGCCGGCCAGGATGCCCTTGGTGCTGGGATGCTTGACGAGCATGGGATTGCCTGCATCGTCCTCACCGATATCATACAGTGTTACGGCGACCTTAACATCAGGTCCCTTAGGTGTGGTAACTGCGCCAAAGCCGATGCCTGCGAATGCGGTGGCGGCAATTGCGAATACCATCACGAATGCCAGTGCGATTGCGATTGTCTTTTTCATTTTAGTTGAGTCCCCTTTCATATTTTGTGGAGCTGTCAAGCTGGCCGCTCCGGTTTTGCAAGTGTGCGGGGTCGCGCCCCGCTTATGACAATGGCAAGCCATTATCGATAGATTTCATCCTTATTATGTTAACATCAGCCATTACGGTTGTCAAGCAATCCATTAACTAAATGTAATATTTTGTTCGCCCCTGATATGGTATAATAATCCCAATTCTTCTCGTGCATACCCTAGCGGAGGCAAAGCTTATTTTTATGGATATATATGAATATCTTACTCAAAATACCCTGCTGCATATTGACATGATAGACGCATTAAAGCGCGGCATCGGCCACATACGCTATGCCGCAGAGGACGGCGTATTGCTGTATAACCGTGTTAGCAGCTCGTACCTGATCAGCTGCAAAACGCGGGAGCGTGCAGGGATTATTGCCAAGTCGCTGCCAAGTACAGGTATGGTTACACTGCATCAGGAGGAATATGTCGACCTGTTTTTAGATTTGGGCTTCATGCCCGAGCTTGAGCGATGCTATCAGGCGGCATATCTGTGCGATATGCCCATGGAGGGCGCGGAGGGCTTTGATATACGGCTGCTTACAATGGAGCATTTGCCATTTATAATAGAACATTATAATTCTATTGACGACAAAGCGTATATAGAGCAGTGTTTAAAACAGGGGATGTTTGGCGCGTTTGACGGCGGCGCGCTTATGGGCTTTATCGGCATGCATTTGGAGGGCAGCATGGGTCTTTTGCACATACTTCCTCAATACCGCAAGCGGGGCGTGGGCGGGGCGCTGGAAGCCTACCTTGTGAATTACCTGCTTGGTTGCGGCCGTATCCCCTATGGTCAGGTAATATATACCAATCAGGCTTCGCTTAATCTTCAGCGCCGGCTTGGCTTTTCCATATCAAAGGAGCGACTTGTTTGGATATCCAAGCAGGGGGTGTGATATGCTGACCACAAGTGCGCTAATCGAGTTGAATTTACACGGCATGAACATGTTTCAGGCCCGTATCGCGCTGGATGCGGCGCTGCGCTCATCCAATGGAGTATATCGCATACGTGCAATACATGGCTTTCATATGGGCTGTGCCCTGCGCGATATGATCCGCACCGAATATGCCTCACATCCGCTGGTAAAACGGATCATCACGCAGGAACCCGGCACAACGGTGCTTGTGTTGCGCGAGTTGTAGCGTTGTTGCTAGCTGCATTATTTTATCGTATAATCGTCATATAGGCGGAATTATTTTGATCTGAAATAATAATAATAAGGGAGACATGCCAATGAGATATTCCCGCAACAAACGCTATTTTTTCCCAAGGCGTATAGGCACGGCGGTGCTCATGCTGCTAAGCGGCCTGCTTACAGCTACGCTAGGTCTTGACAAGGGAATAATGCTGTCGCTGATTATCGGCTGCGTGCTGCTGTTGGGCGGAATAGCCATGTTTGCGCTTGCCGTAAGCACCAAGCTGATCAAGGATTCGGCGCTTGACGAGCAGCGCGACCTGTTTGCCGCAGACGCGGTGTCGCGCGCCATGAATCACTTTGGGCTTACCAGCGAGGCCGTTGACGCCCATGAACCGGTCGTTATCAAAACCTATTATTTCAACACAAAGGACGCTCCTGCTCTTGTTAAAATAGGTAAGGATGGAGTGCCGCGCGCCAATAACTGCGAGGCGCTGGTGCTGCTGTTTTCCAATGATACGCTATATTGGTACGACTTCAAGTTCTCTCTCGTATTCAAAGACGAGATCACAAACACCCCCGATACCATCCTTTATACCGATATAAAAAACGTAGCCGCAGAAGCTGCAAAGCTCCCCTGCGAAACCACCCGCTGGAAAAAGATATTTGTCAATTGCAAGCACTTTAAAATTGAAAGCGCGGATAAGACCTTGTCCGCATACCTAGCCACACCCGATATGCAGACCACGGTAGACGAGGTTAAGGCCTTTTTGCGCCGCATGAGAAAAACCGCCGCCAAATAACAGCGATATTAGATCAAGCGTCGAATTTCCGCCTTACGTAATTGGTGGCAAGGCAGGCCATCATATTATGGCCACAATCTATATCAAGGAGGACATCCCCCAGTGCAAAAATTCTGCATCGCAACAGATTCCGGCTGTGATCTAGCAGCCGATTTCTGCCGCAGCCGTAATCTCATCACCTATCAAATGAAATACATAGTGAACGATAAGGAATATACGGATACATCGGAGGTTTCCGATATCAAGCGTTTTTATGCCGACATGCGATCCGGCGCAGCCCCTAAGACCACACAGATACCACCGTATGACCTTATAAACTTCTGGAAATCCCTTCTGCCACTTGATCTGCCAATCGTGCATCTTGGAATAGGCAGCGCCATATCCGGCACATATTCAAACGCTGTGGCCGCAAGGGAGATGTTTCTTGCGGAGCATCCCGGCGTACAGCTCTACCTTATCGACTCCACCCTTGCCTCGCTCGCCTACGGTATGCTGCTCATCAAGGCCGCCGATATGCGCGATGATGGCAAATCCGCCGTGGAATGTGTGGACTGGATTGAATCCCATAAAGCGCTGATAAACGCCTATTTCACCACCAATGATCTTGTATATCTGCAACGGGGCGGCAGGTTGGGCCTGGCCAGCGCGATTGTTGGCAGCGTACTCAACATAAACCCCATTCTTAAGCTGGATGATGCAGGCAGTATCGTTATTCACGACAAAACACGCGGACGCAAGGGTGCGTTTAAGCGTATTTGTGAAATTATAGAGCGCACATGCATAGCGCCGCAGGAACAAACGCTGTACGTCTGCCATTCGGATATGGATCACGACGAGCTAGTCACAATCGGGGATTCGCTAAAAGAGCGGTTTGGCTTCACCGATGTGTTCTATACCTTCATAGGCCCAATCGTAGGGGCGCATACCGGCCCCGGGCTCTATTCCGTATTTTTCTACGGCAAGCCACGCACATAGTAAGTGCGGCAATAGTCTCAATTGATTATACGTTTAACGCAAAAGGGTGTTTTTTATAAAACACCCTTTTAAAAACCAAAATTTTAGCAATATCGCGCCCCGTATTCAATCGCGTCTAAAATCCATGATGCTCAAAGTGGCAGCGCCTAATATACGGCTGTTTACCTCAATACTCCTTAGATATATCCAACGGGCGCAGCTTATAGGAAAGTGTGATTGCCGTATCCATGCACTGCTCATAAAACAGCTGCTTAATGCGCTCCATCGCCATGCCGGCGGTATCGTAGGTTGTGGCGGGCATCAGCAAAATATACTGAGTACTGCTGTAGCGGCATATCGTATCACCGTTACGCGTATTTGCGCGAACTATTGCGTTTAGCTTATTCATCGTGCTTTCCAGCGAAAGCGCACTCTTACTTTCGTTGTCGCTCAGGCTCAGCAGCACCATAAACATCGTTGTATTATAGCGCTGAAGCAGTCTGCGCTGTAGCTCAAATATCTCGGCAAATACCGCATAATCGCAAACATACGCGCCGCTAAGCCTTTGTCCGGACAAAAGGTATTGCTGTATCTTATCAATATCCGTCTCCGTACGCTCCCCTGCGCGCATAAGGCGCTCATACTCAGTGCGCGCAGATTCGCCCTGTCTTTCTCTGCCAATAACGCCATGGTGCTGATATTGTAAAAATGCATCCTCGCCGCGGCCCGTCTGCGATAATGCTACCATAAGCTCGGCATTTATACGCTCATCCAGCGGCTCTACATCCAGCGCTTTGCGACAAATCTGAACAATACGGCTATAATCCTGCTGTGCTTTAAGCATATCCACCAGATTATACAGGCTACCAAGGTATATGTCGCGATAATATGCCGCTTTGCCCACAACCCAGTTTTCCCCCTCGGACGCCGGCAGCAGCGGCCCTGTGTACATATCCACAGCCCTGCTTAGCAGATCCTGCTTCTTGGCCGTATCCTTAGTCCAATCCGCTTCCTTAGTCAGGCGCTCCATCTCCAGCACATCTATCTCACAGCTTAGGTTTGTATTCCAGCAATAGCCCCCGCGGCTTGTGATCACAGAATTTTCAAGTGCAGTAATGCCGCTTTCATCCACCATACAGCGATAGCGGTGCAGCAGAGTACGCAATGCGGTAGCTGGATTTATGCTGTTTCTGTCTATCCATATATTGGCGAGCAGCTCCTCATGAGTAGCACTCTTCCCCTGCTTTAAAATAAGATATTCCAAAAGTTGCCGTGTTTTTTTGGACTGCTGCAATCTTGGCAGCATTACCTTGCCGCTAACAATCACTTCAAACCCGCCCAGCAGCTTAATCTGTACACTCTGATTTGCCATACACACCTCTTCAATTCAGCTTTTTCTTCATTTGCTCCGAATCCGCAGCATATATAATAGCGTTGGCCTTGCTTATCCTGCCCTCGCTATATAGCCTTAATATATCGGCGTCCATGCTGCGCATTCCCTGCGCCGCGCCGGAGAATATCACGCTATCCATCTGGTGTACCTTGTTTTCGCGTATCATGTTCTGTATGGCGCTGTTGGTTATCATTATTTCAAATGCCACCTCGCGCCGGCCGTTCACGGCCGGAATAAGCTGCTGGCTTACCACGGCCTTAAGCGTCATTGATAGCTGTGTGCGTATTTGTGCTTGCTGCCCTGCCGGGAAAACGTCGATTATTCGGTCTATTGTGTTGGCCGCGCCTATTGTGTGCAATGTGGAAAGCACAAGCTGGCCTGTTTCCGCTGCGCTCAACGCTGTCTGCATGGTTTCAAGATCACGCATCTCACCCACAAATATCACATCCGGCGCCTGTCTCAGCGCCGCCCTTAGCGCAGCAGCATAGCTGAGCGTATCATTCTCTACCTCGCGCTGGCTGATTATACTGTGTTTAGGTGAATGTACGTATTCTATAGGATCCTCTATCGTAATTATATGGTTCTGCGCCGAAGCATTTACGCTATCTATCATACATGCGAGTGTTGTGGATTTACCGCTGCCCACAGCGCCCGTTACAAGCACAATGCCCTTGCGCACCCTGGTAAGCTGTATTATGGCGGCTGGTATATTGAATTCTACGGGGTCCGGTATACAAAATGGCAGCACGCGCAATACAAGCGAATACGCCCCGCGCTGCTTGTATGCGTTACAGCGGAACCTGCCGACGCCATCTAGGGCAAGCGAAAAATCATCGTCGCCATCCCGTACTATCCTGTCGGTTCCGCGCGCACCGTTTAGCCCGTACGCCTGACGTGTCAGCGCCTCAGCATCCTGCGGCGTTATCACAGCATCGCCCAACTGGTTAACCTGTCCGTCTATCTTTACAGATACGCACACGCCCGGCATTATGAATACATCGGATGCATTCAGCTCCACCGCATTTTTCAGTATTTCTTTAAGCTCCATTGATTTACCCCCGACTTATTCCATTGGGTGCGCATATGCTGCATAACATCTGATTTGTTACATAGTATAGCATGTTCCTGTGTAACAGCACAACGATTATATGTAATTATTTATCGTTTTTTTCACATAAATCGCTGCCCTATACCGTAGTTTTCAAGCACATAATCTATATCCTTATCACCCCTGCCGGAGAGATTGACCAATATAGACCCCGTATTATGCTCCTTTGCATACGCTATCGCATATGCCAACGCGTGCGCGCTCTCTAGGGCGGGGATTATTCCTTCGCACCGGCACAGCATAAAAAATGCTTCCATTGCCTGTTCGTCGTCTATCCCTACATACTTCACTCTGCCCGTATCGTGCAGGTATGCATGCTCCGGCCCCACGGCCGGATAATCAAGTCCGCTAGCAACTGAATACACTGGCAGTGGCGCGCCCGACTCATCCTGCAACAGATAGCTTTCGAATCCATGCAGCACACCCTTTTTACCATATGCCAGGCTTGCGGCATTGTCGCCTGCCGCGCTGCCGCGGCCCATCGGCTCCACACCATACAGCTCCACAGGATCGGCAAGAAATGGCACCAACATTCCTGCCGCATTGCTGCCGCCGCCAACGCTTGCGCATACTGCATCCGGCATTAAGCCCGTCATTTCAAGGAACTGCTCACGTGCCTCCTGCCCCACTACCAGTTGAAAATCCCTCACCATCTTAGGAAATGGATGCGGACCTACCGCCGAACCAATGCAATATATCGCATCGTCATGCTCGTGCAGATACGCCTCGAACGCGGCGTCCACCGCCTCCTTTAGTGTAGCCGCGCCATGCGTAACAGGCACTACCCGTGCCCCCAGCATACGCATACGCGTCACATTGGGCGCCTGTTTTTTGATATCCGTCTCTCCCATATACACATCGCATTCCATCCCAAAGTATGCCGCCGCCGTAGCCAATGCAACGCCGTGCTGCCCTGCGCCGGTTTCGGCTATAAGCTTCTTTTTGCCCATATATTTTGCCAGTAGCCCCTCGCCCATACAATGGTTAAGCTTATGGGCGCCCGTGTGGTTGAGATCCTCACGCTTGAGGTATATCTGGCATTTGCTTATCCGGCGGCTTAGTCGTTCGCAATGATACACCGGAGTAGCGCGTCCCTGAAACTCCTTACGTATGCGTCTAAGCTCGGCGATAAACTGCGCACTGCGGCATATAGTCTCATATGCATCATCGATCTCCTTAAACACGGGCACAAGTTCTTTTGGCAAATACTGTCCGCCGTATTCGCCAAACCTTCCCTCCGCATCCGGGAAGCGTTTTTGATAGTTTTCAAAGTCCTTATAATCCATCATTTGTCTGTTGTGTGCCGTGCTGTTGGCCGCAGCGGCATTTCCTTTCTTAAATTATATTAAATATTTTATGGCAAAAAAATACGCCCCGCCGCATCCACAAAGGATGCAACAAGGACGATGTAATCTCACCGCGATACCACCTTGTTTCCCGGCAAAGCCGAGCAAACTCATGCAGAGATGCCAACACACCCCCCACGCTGTAACGGGCGCAACCCGTTGCGGGATACTAAGCGGGAATCCGCCTTTCGCCGCACGCTCGATGGCCCATTTGCAAGTCCGTTTCCTGCGGGTTTCCAGCACCCCCGCTCTCTGTAAAGGCGTACCTTGCTTTACTTCCATCTCAAAGCTGTATTTATTGCACTGATTATAGTACTCATTATATACGATGTCAAGTTTTTCATGTGCGCTTTATAGATATGGCAAATTCATGGTATAATAATTAAAATAACAACCATAAAATGCTATAATATGCTCACATAGGAGGAATTTTAATGGCTAACGCGCTCAAAGGGGCCTGCATAGTGGGTCAGTCCGGCGGACCTACGTCCGTTATCAATGCCAGCGCATACGGCGTTATTAAAACCGCACTTGAAAACCCAAGCATCACAGGTGTATATGGCGCGGCACATGGCATCCGCGGCGTACTTAACGACACGCTCTATGATATGCGCGCCGAAGATCCAAGTGAACTTGCGCTGCTGCTGCATACCCCCAGCTCCGCGCTGGGCTCGGTACGCTATAAGCTTAAGGATCCCGCTGTTGATGAAACGGATTGCAAGCGCATTCTTGAGGTGTTTAAAAAGCATGATGTGCGCTATTTCTTCTATAACGGCGGCAACGACTCCATGGATACCTGCAACAAGATATCCAAATACATGCAAAAGGTAGGCTATGAATGCCGCATAATAGGTGTGCCAAAGACGATAGATAACGACCTTTTTGGCACCGATCACTGCCCGGGCTTCGGATCCGCCGCAAAATATATCGCCACAACCTGTATGGAGCTGTATTTGGATGCGCGCGTATATGACACAGATATGATCTGCGTGATTGAGTGCATGGGCCGTCACGCAGGCTGGCTCACCGCCGCCGCCGGACTTGCAACACACTTTGGCTATGGTCCTGACCTGATATACCTGCCCGAGCGCGATTTTGATGTGGACCGCTTCATTGCGGATGTGCAGCGCGTATACGATAATAGCGGCAAATGCCTTATCGCCGTAAGCGAAGGTATACACGATAAGGACGGCAGGTTCATCGTGGAATACGGCGCGTCAGATGGCGACCTCGATGCCTTTGGCCACAAGCAGCTTGGCGGCCTGGCCGCAACGCTTGCCTCAATTATAAAGAATCGCATGAACGTTAAATGCCGCCCTATTGAATTCTCGCTGATGCAGCGCTGCGCCGCCCACTGCGCCGCTCAGACTGACATCGACGAATCCTTTCTATCCGGCAAAACGGCCGTGGAGCAGGCCGTATCCGGCGCTACTGATAAGATGGTCGGCTATGAGCGCAGTTATGACGGCAACGGCGGCTACGTATGCCGTATAAAGTTGTTTGATCTATCCAGCGTAGCCAATTCCGAAAAAAAGGTGCCGGACGAGATGATAAACGCCGCTGGCAACGGCCTTACCCCCGCATTTATTGACTATGCGCTGCCACTCGTGCAGGGGCAGGCGCAGCTTGTATATGAAAACGGCTTGCCAAGGTTTGCAAAGCTTAAAAAGATCATCGTAAAATAGCATCTGTAGGATTACGTGATGTGGCGCAAAGCATAGCTTTGCGCCACATCGCGTATCATCAGGAGAAAACCGTTTATACATCTTCATCTATCGTGCGCTCATCCCAATAGGGTGCTTTACAGCCTATAACGGATGAATCAAACCTTGTGCCATCATGCTTTTTATAGTGGCGCGTGGCCCTAAACACATACTTTGCGCCTATGAGCAACAACGGTATATTAAACAAAACTATTAGGATATTGCCAAGATCCGAAAACAGCCACAGGTTATCCAGGTTTAATCCCGCCATATTGCACAACAGTCCAAATACCGTGCATACTATGCACATTGCGCGCACAATATTAATAAACATCGGGTTCTTGCTTATGCGGTTTGCCGCTATCTCTGAAAAGCTCAAAAAGCTTGTTACGCAGGTGTAAGCGAACAACGCAAAGCATACCGTCACCAGCATCGTACTCACCACATTGACCGCCGCACCTGGCGTAAGCTCTGCCACCGATGCAATGAATTTGGGCAGGCGATCCATCGACATAAATGCAGCACTGTTAGGCCCCTGCCAAAGCTGTGCCATCACCACCACAAAGCCCGTAAGCGTGCATATCACGATAGTATCCAAGAATACACCTATGGATTCCACAAAGCCCTGCTTGGCAGGATGATCCACCTCCGCTGTGGCCGCAGCCATTGTTATTGTGCCCTGACCCGCCTCGTTGCTCATCAACCCACGCTTTACGCCCTGGGCGATCACCGTGCCGAACACCCCGCCAAATATAGCCTCCGCCTTAAATGCTCCGCCCAGCACATCCACAAAAAATGCTGGAACACGCCTTAGGTTCATAAGCACCAGCGCAAGCACCGCCACGCAGTATACCGCCGCCATCACCGGAACAAGCTTGTTATTCACCTTTGATGCCGCACGCACCCCGCCAAATGCTATCACGGCGGTAATTATAACTATCACTATTCCAAGCGCGTAATAGAGTGTACTGTTAACATCATATGCCACACCTGTAACTATTGTGACCATAGAGCTAAGCGCGCTTATGGTGTTAAAGCTTTGCGCAGGCAAACAGCAGAGTGCGTATAGGATATACAATAGCGACAAAAACACACCCACCGCCGCCCGGTTACCCAGCAGTCGCTTCCCGTAAAATGGCAGACCGCCCACATATTCGCCTTCTTTTTTTTCTTTGAATATCTGCGCAAGCACGCTTTCAACATAGGCTGTGGCCATGCCTAAAAACGCGCTTACCCACATCCAAAATAACGCGCCCGGCCCTCCTGTTGTGATAGCGCCCGTAACGCCTATTATGTTGCCAGGTCCTACGCGCATGGCTGTGCTCATGAAAAACCCGCCCAGTGATGAAAGCCCTGTCTTTGCCTTTTGTTTTGTTATCATAGAGCGCATGCCCGCCCCGAAGTGTGTAAGCTGTACAAACCCCGTTTTAATCGTAAAAAAAAGTCCGCAGCCAAGAAGGAGTATAATCGCCAGAGGGAAGCTGCCCAGCACTGGTATGCTGCTGTACCACGCGTAATTTGTGGGGAATTCCCACAGCCAATCGGAAACCGGGCCAATGAATTTAAATATGTCATTTAAGGATTCAAATACCGCTTGCATCGCCTTTCTCCTCTCGTTTTATTTCACTGCTATTCTAGTTGGATTTTTTTGCAATGTACACCGTATATATTGCTTGAAATATTGCAAAAACTGCTATACAATTAGAACATGGAGCAATCAGGGTATAAGCGTGGATATTTGCACGACGATTTTCGTCTCTTTCACATCAAGGACAAGCTGGAGTTGGGACTCGAGTATCATTACCATGAATTCGATAAGATAGTGATATTCATCTCAGGCAGCGTTACCTACATGATGGAGGGTACGGCGTATTTTCTCAAGCCGTGGGATATTTTGCTTGTGGGGCACGATCAGGTGCATCGCCCCATAATCGATGCTTCGGCGCCATACGAGCGCATAGTGCTTTGGATCAACCCTAATTTTTTGCAGCAACACAGCGCTGATGGTTACTCGCTTTCGCACTGCATGGAGCTTGCGAGGGCGCGTGGTTTTGCTTTGATCCGTATGCTTGCGCAGGAGCGCGCAGAAATAATAAAACTGCTTTATGCAACCGAAAGTGCCTTGGCTTCGGATGAGTTTGCGCATGATCTGCTGGCGCGCACTTCGCTGCTGCAATTTCTTATCCTGCTCAACCGCCTTGCCGATAAGGATAACACCGTGCAAAATCCGTCCGCGTATATGTGCGACCCTAAGCTCAGTGAGATATTGGCGTATATAAACAACAATCTATGCGCAGATTTATCAATAGACGCGCTTTCGCACAAATTTTTTATGAGCAACTCATATCTGATGCACAAATTCAAGGCTATGACGGGGTATACCGCGCACAGCTATATCACGCAAAAGCGCCTCATTTGCTCCGCGGAGCTTATCAAAGGCGGCTCACCTGTGGTAGAAGCCAGCTCAGCAAGCGGATTTTCGGATTATTCATCGTTTTTACGGGCATTCAAAAAGATGTTTGGTTGCCGCCCGGGCGAGTTATAGGGTATTGCAGAACTGCTAACTTATATTTAGAACATAGTAAATCTATAGATTCAGGAGAAATGATATGGAAGAACAAAAGCCAAAATCGGACCTTGCAGAAAAAGTATCTGCACTTTCGCCGCAGCAATGGAAAAAATGGCAAACATGGATCGGAATCGCCTTGGGACTGCTTATCGGCCTATGCCTGTTTGGGCTAGGCGAAACCAAGAGCTTCGGCTCGATAAGTTTTTTGGTGGCGGTAGTTATAGCCATGTTTGCACCGCGCCTGATCACACGCACCGTGGCACGGGATTTCCGCCGCGGACAGATCGTAATGGCAATCACGCTTGTGGGCTGCCTCGCCATATTTGTCGTATATGGGCTGATAAATGGCACATTGCCATAATCCATCACTTTTGTGCGGCGCAGTAGGCTAATATTCCATTGAATATGCCCTGCGCCATTTTTTTTTGAAAATCCTTATCCGAAAGCAGCTTATCCTCCTCCGAATTGCTCATGTGCCCCATTTCGATATTTATTATCATGCGCTCACACCAGTTAAATCCCGTTTGATCGCTGCGCACGGTTATACCCCGGTTATCAATGCCTGTTGTTTCGCAATATTCATCTATAAGCATCTGCGCGGCGGCACGGCATTGTGCCTTATAGGGGTTATCCTTTGGTATTAGCATAAATGCGCCCCGCTTTGCCCTATCGTTTGAGCCGTTGCAGTGCAACCGTATTGCATAATCCGTTTTCGCCTCATTAAACACCTGAGCGCGCTCAACATTTGAAATATCCACATCATTGCGCTCGCGCGTCATCACCACCTTGGCCCCTGCACTCTCCAGCATATCCTTAAGCAGCAGCGCCACCGCAAGGTTCACCTTGTATTCTGGCGTGCGCGTATCTACCCCCTGCGTTCCGCTGGATACGCGTTTCTTTGTTTCTTCCGATCCCGGCGCCACCGGTTCCTGCTCGCTGTTGGATTTTGCTTGATGTCCTGCGTCTACGCCTACCACCAATCCGGACAGCGCTTTGCCGGAATCAGGTTTTTTTGTTGGTTTTGGCGTTACAGTGCCCGTCGGCTTTGGTACACTCGTTACCTCAGGCGCACTCGTTACCTCCGGCGCACTCGTTACCTCCGGCACAGCCGTCGCTTCAGGCGGCTGTTGTGCAACCACCGCCGCACTTGCACTAGGCGTAACATCAGGCACAGGTACAAGTGCTATATCCGGCGTGGGTATAGCAACGTCTATTATCTGATGCGGCTGTGCGCTGCATCCTGTAAGCATCAGCACGATTATCAACATTAAGGCAAATTTCTTCATATCCCTACCTTAGCCCTCCTGCTTATATATTGTCAACCGATAGGATATGTATACTTTGAAAATTTTAAAGGGGCCCGCAAAGGCCCCTTAATGCTATCCGTTATTATATTGTGCGTTTATTCCTCCACCGTAACCGTACCATCCTGCGCAACAGTGAGCTTCATTCCGGTTTTGACATAGCTCAAAAATTCATCGCCCAGGTTATCCACCGTAGGCATTGATGCGTTATCCGCCCATACATCCGCAAGTATCGCACCCGCGGCCGCGAGCGAATCGATAGGCTTGGAAAACAGCAGGCACGCGGGCTGCCTTCCCATTGCTGCGGCGCAGTATAACACCATGCCGCCAGTGGTGGAGCCAATCGTCTGGGGCATACACAATGCTGAGCCAAGCATGGGCTTACCATACAGATCGGGGTTGTTCTGGTCTGAACATGTGGCCTTTTTATCCCCAAACATCAAGGATTTTTGGAAGCTTGCAAGCGTGTTAAAGCCGTTATGGCTGACCAGCGCCTCCGCCGTCACGCTGCCCGGTACTACTGGTCTTCCCTTGAATTGCTTCATATCACTTGACCCCCTTGGTTATCTTTTGCAGTATTTGCTCATCGGTGTAATACCTTGCTGAGGTATATGTGCGCAGCTTGTTTGAGCTTGTAATAACAGGCATCTTGCCGCACATGGGGTTATTCATATACATCAGCGGACAGATGTAGCTAGCTATCACGCCAAGCTTTTTAAGCTCCTGTGCATACTCGGTTTTGTTAAACTCCGCAAGCACCGCCGGCGATGTGGTGAATACCGTGGGTATGGCCACCTTTTCTCGCCCTGCTGCGATCAGCCCTGCCTTTACCTTCTGCGTCCAGCCTATCAATTGCTTGAGCGACATATGCGGGCAGCCCACAAAGCAAAGCTTTGGCTCGGCATTTTCATCTTTCCAGATGCACGGATATGAATCCTGCACACGCTGCAATTCCGCATCATCTATCACGTATGTGCGCGCTCCTGCGGCAATAAGCGCCTCTCCCTGCTCAACCGCCTCCGGCGTGAGCTTATCGATGTGGTACAGCCCCACAGCTCCATTGCTTGCGGTGGCTGCGCCCATATCCTTAAGGTATGATGTGGCTTTTTCATTAAGCTCAACGCCAATAAACTCCGTTAGTCCCTTTACATAGGGCACATCCTCCATAACCTTCATGCCTATGGCGCTGCCAAGCACCTGCGCCTCCGGCAGCTTAGTGGTCTTTATTTCCACAACCCAGGCGGCCTTACGGCCTTCATCGGTTAGCAGCCCAAAGTATGGAACACAGCCCGCAATTGAACCAAACAGCTCAATTATGCCGCTGTTGCGGTTGCAGCGTGCGCCCAGCACACTGTTTGCGTACACCACCGCGCTGGATTCCGCCCAGCTAAGCACATCGCCCTTTTGCGGTTTATTGCCCACCTCATCCATATAGCAGGTACAGGTGAACGCATCATCGCCCATAATGCCCAGCTTTTGAAGCTGAACCTCATAATCCTGCTGCTTGGAATACATGATCTTGAAAAACAAGCTCTGGATCGCATTGGCAGGAACGTTTTTATCCAGCGGCCTTGGGTCCACGCTGAAGCGCTGGTCTGAAATCGCACCGCTATCTATCAGCTTATCCATAAGTTCGTAAACAGGCTTCATCACGCTAAGGCCAAAGCTTGTTACCAGGTGTCCGTACTTGCTCGTTACCGGCACCATCTTCTCCGCGCCGAATGTTTCGCCGTACATGACCAGCGTTTTCATTACCTTCGCCCTGATTTCGCCGGAGCCGCCGTCAAGCACGGCCTGCTGCTCAGGCGTTAGCATCATTTTATGTTCCATAACTGACCTCCTCTATATGCGGCATGCAAGCGAGTATGCCGCACGCGTCGCCTCAAGCACCCTTCCGGCCGAGAAGCTATCGCCAATGTTATACAGCTCGTCAGCTATGTGCCTCTTTTGTGCCTCAAAGAACATCGAATCATCCGGTCTACCGCCCAGCGCCAACACCACAAGATCCGCATTCAGTTCCGCGTTGCGTGTTTCGCCGCCTATTTTTTTAGCAAACGGGTTCTCAATATTTTTAGGCAATATCGGCTGCCATGTATTGTAAGGATCTGGCACGCCCGCAGATACGTTCTGCGTTACCTTCACCTTGCCCGTATCAAAGCCTGTTACCTTTGCACAGTTTAGCAGCGTTACGTCCGCCTTGCGCATATAGTGGATAAGATGACCGCGGTTAGCTGTGCATACGCCATCCATTATGTAGGGAAGCATCTCCACCACAGTAACCTGCTTGCCGTGTTCATACGCAAGGTAATACGCTGTTTCGCAGCCAACAACTCCGCCACCCACTATCACAACATTCTTTCCATCCCCTATAAGGGATGGATTGAGCAAAAGCTCTGTTGCCTGAATGCATCTCACCCTATCCGCACCATCGAATTTGGGCGCGGCTTCGCGCGTGCCTGTGGCAAAAATTATACTGTCAAATTTATCTTTTTCAAGCTCGCCCACATCTACCCTTGTGTCAAGATGCAGCTTTATATCATATTGTTTAATGGCGTTGTCCAGCGTACGTTCCAGATACAGCCTATAGTTATCAAGATCATACTTGACCCTTGGCACGCTGCCCGCTATTATCTTGCCGCCAATGCACTTGCCATCCTCGAATATCTCAACCCTATGGCCGCGCTTTGCAGCAACAATAGCTGCCATCACGCCACCAGGTCCTGCGCCCACCACGGCAATTTTTTTCTTTATATCTACCTGCGGCAATTGTTCCGCCATCACATCCTCAAAGCCCGTGCGTGGATTGACCGCGCACTGCGGATGCCCGCCATCCACAAACTCGTTTATGCAGCCCTCCTGACAGCCTATGCAGGGGCGTATCTCACCCACCCTGCCGGAAAACGCCTTGTTGGGCCATTCCGGATCTGCCAACAGAGGCCTGCCTAGCATAATCATGTCGCACATATTGCTGCGCAGCGCCTTTTCAGCAAGATCAGGATATCCCAGCTTGCCTACCGCCACCACAGGCACCTCGATGCCGGCGTTGGACTTTATTGCTTTTAGCTTGAAGTGATCCTTTGCAAGCTTGGCCACATCCAGGAAGCAGCCGGCCGGCATACCCGCCGGCGGATGCGGCAGCCACCAGTTATCGTAGCAGCCAAGATCCACATCAAAAATATCTACGCCCGCCTTAACAAGATTTTCCATATATTCCAACGTATCCTGCATGGTTCGGCCGTTTTTAAATTTTTTGAGGGCGGGTACGCTCATCCCCTTTTCGCCGTATGTTTCATTGAGCGCCAACGATAGGTCTATGCGGTACATTATCGGATAATCAGGGCCTACCCTTATGCGCATCTGTTTTACAATATCAATACCAAAGCGCTGCCACTTAGCGTATTTGCCAAGCTTCCGCCTGTTGAACGCGGGATTTGTGAGCTGCTCCAGCAGATACCCCTCATGCCCATGAAGATATACACCGTCCAAGCCTGCGGCCTTAGCATCGGCGCTTGCCTGCCCTGCGTTTTTGATTATATGCTTAAGTTGGCCGTCAGAAAGTCTCCAGCACGGAACCTGCGGTATGTAGAAGTTGGGGTTGAATGAGGCGGACATGGGGAATTTCATCTCGTTTACAAGGCACTGTGGATTTCCCACCCTGCCCAGGCCCGGCGTAAGCTGTACGAATATCTTTGTGCCATAGCAATGCACGCCCTGTGCAAGATCGCGCCAGCCCGAAAACACCGTGCGGCTGCGGTCTATCCGGGGAAAGTACGAAAGATGCCCCATCTCGGTTACAGAATTGTCTATACCATGGCTTATGGGTATAAGGCCTGTGGTGATAAGACCCACACCGCCCTTTGCGCGCGCAAAGAAGTATTGCAGCATCTTATCGTTGGGGCGCCCCGTTTCCTCGCACATGTCTATATTGCCCATAGGCGCCATTACAAGGCGGTTTTTGATCGTGGTGCGGTTGACCTGTATTGGCGAAAACATCGCGTCATACGGGTACAACTCCTGCGTAAAGCGGGCCACGCCGCCAGCGCAGTTATCTTTTTTACCATCCTGACACCATGCGCCAAAACTATCCACCAGCGATTGTACCTTTGGATCGATCTTCAATTTCAATTCCTCCTTGCGTTATTTTGATATAGGCAAAATTGCTAACCCACGATTTCTATGCTGACACACAATCCATAACACCATAGAATATCAGGTCTCCAGCAATGCCCTCGCCACTATATATGGTCAGCTGCACACGCCCATCCGGCAGCAGCAATAACGAATATGGCATCCCCTGCGCATCAGTCACTGCGCTTTGCTTATCTCCTGTGGCGGCATCGTTTAAAAATCCGCCCGTCCTAAAGTCCACAAGCATATCAATATCTCCCTCAGGCAGGTCTATGCTATCGCCAAAGCACATGGCTTTGCCATCTATGAGCGGTTCAAGCACAGACAATTCATCGCGGGTGCTGTTTACAAAGTCCATCATTGCCTGGCGCTCGTATGGAATAAGCTCCATCGCAAGCGCGCTGTTGCTTGCCGTTGCGCTAAAATCAAGGTCTTTTTCGCCCAGCGAAGTCAACAGCTCGCCAATCCGCCCCGAATCCACAGAAAAATCCATAGTTATCCCGCCAGAGTAGCTGCCTATCGGCTCTTTCCCCGCCACAGTGGATAAAACCGCATGGCATTGTGCGCTGATTATCACGCCCATGCTTTCCGCTACGCAATCATCATCTATTGTTATTGTCCACACATTTTTAGGTTCGATCTCAAGCAGTGCTTCCTCTATGCCCTGCTTTATTTCATCCTGCATTACGCTTATTACCTCCGTACTCCTACATGCGGTAAGCATACATGTAGATATACAGCACAGCAGTATAGCAAGCGCCTTCTTCATTGCTTTTCTCCCATCCTAAAAATGTATCCTGTTTGTTATCGTCATAGCAGTTGGACGAATCGTTGTTAGCTTCAATAGCTGCTGCCGGCTAGCTCTGCCATACTGACCGCAGCCGCGCTAAAGAACACGATAAATATGATTGAAATCACAACCCCAATCGCCATGATTATCAGCATTGCGCGCGAAAGGTTTATCTTGTTCTTATTTTCGCAGCCTCCGCATGCCCAAACTATCGTAAGTATAAAGCCTGCTATAGGCAGCCCCATCAGCAGCAGCGTTCCAAGGTATGATCCCAAGCTCATAACCGTATTCTGATTCGGCTGCTGAGCAGGGGCATATGCGGGCGCTGTCTTAGCTTCTGCGGCTGCGCCGCATTGTGGGCAGAAGGATACACCATCCTCCATTTGTGTTCCGCATTTTTTACAATAAGTCATACATTACCTCCTTGTGAAATGATTCACATAATATGTTATAGTATAAAGCTTTGCGTCAAAAAATGCCATAGTATTGTTTTTTCGTATATCGCAGAAGCACCCATACGGGTGCTTCTTTAAACTATAATATGCTATTTCGTCATAACGGTCTTGGCAAGCTCATCTTCCTCAAGTATACGGTATGCTACCTTACCAACAAGCGTTTTTGGCAACTGCTCGCGGAATTCTATATCGTATGGCAATGCATACTTCGCCACATGCTTGCGGCAATACTCCATCAGCTCACCCCGCACCTGATCTGAAGGGGCGATACCCGGCTTTAGCATTATAAATGCCTTTACCTTTTGCACTTTATATGGATCAGGAACGCCTATAACGCAGCTCATATGCACATATTCATGCGCGTCCAGCACGTTTTCCATCTGGGACGGATACACGTTATAGCCACTTGTCACTATCATCCTCTTTATGCGTTGGCGGAAATAGATAAAGCCGTCCTCATCCATAAAGCCAAGGTCACCCGTATGCACCCATGTTACGCCATCCTCGTGAGTTTTAAGCGTGTTTGCGGTTTCCTCCGGCTGGTTTACGTATTCCAGCATCACCGTTGGCCCGGCAAGGCAAATTTCACCCTCCTCGCGGTAGGGAAGTTCCTGCTGCGTGCCCGGCTTTACTATCTTGTAGTACGTATCCGGAAATGGCAGACCTATGCTGCCCTCGCGGCTCATATGCATTGGGGTGAGGCAGCTTGCCGTCACACATTCCGTTGTTCCGTAGCCCTCGCGCACCTCTATGCTTGCGTTATGCGCTTTAAGGAACTTATCAAAGCGCTTTTTAAGCTCCACGCTCAGTGAATCGCCGCCCGAAAACACACCCTTAAGGCAAGCTAAATCCACGCCCTCCATTGTTGGTATACGCAGCAGTGCCTCATACAGGGTGGGAACGCCCGCGATAAAGTTGGGCTGGTGTTTTTTGAGCAGCCCTGCATAGCTTTCCGCGGTGAATCGCGGTATGAGTATGCATCTGCCGCCCGACACCAGCATTGAGTGTATGCTCACGCCAAGCCCGAAGCCATGGAACATTGGCATTATTGCCAACATTTTATCCCCTGGCCTAAACATGGTGTTTGTTGCAATTATCTGCGCGCCCAGCGCGTTGAAGTTGAGGTTTGTAAGCAGTATGCCCTTGGTCGTTCCTGTGGTTCCGCCGCTGTAAAGTATGACGGCAGGATCATTTGCAAAGCGCGGCACAATATAGTCCGTAACCTCGTCGCCCAATTTAAGGAAATCGCGCCACAGCACCACATCCGCATCCGGGGGCAGCTTTTTAATCTTGCGCCCTTGCGTGAGCATATAGCCGGCCTTCACCAAAGGGGAAAGCGCATCCTTTATACTGGTGATTATAAGCTTGGGCAGTTGAACGCTTTTGCGCACAGCTTCGAATTTATAGTAGAACTGATCCAGCGTAATCGCCGCAACACTTTCGGAGTCTTTTAGATAAAACGCTATCTCCGCCTCTGCGGAAAGCGGGTGTACCATATTGGCAATGCCGCCCACCAGATTGACCGCATAAAACATGCTTATGGTCTGCGGCGCGTTTGGCATGCATATCGTAACCTTATCGCCCGGCTTTATACCCATTGCTTTGAGCGATTTTGCACAGCTGTGTATATCGCTTACAGCTTGCTTGTATGTGGTGGGTTTACCCATGAAATCATAGGCGACATAATCGGGATATCGCTTTGCAATATCCTCAAGTGCGTTCATCATACTGCCTGTATGGTAGGTTAGGTGCGCTTCGACTTCGCCATAATTTTTTAGCCATGGCATTTTAATTTCACTCATATTCGACCTCCGTATTCGCAGATAGTTCCAACAATTCCGGGTTTTGCAGCAGATGCTTGAAAAGCGCTATTGAGCGGGAATAGTAATAACCATCCGCGATGCGCTCATCCAGCGTAAAGCCCATCTCCAGCACGGAATGCATTGTGTAATTGCCGGATTCGTCGAATACGGGCGCCATATGTTTTTTGCCTATAACCAGAAACAAGGAGTTGGTTCCCCAATTGTTGAGGTGATGATAGCCGGCATTCAGCTTGATCGAACCAAGGTTAGATATGAATATCGTTGCATAATTAGGGTCCGTTTTAACAAGCGAAAGCGGCACACGGCCGTAATAGTCCAGCCTGTGCAATATACCTATAACTATATGAAGTACCCATCTGGGGAGTTTGCCCAGCATGTCCATGCCGGCGGTGGAGTTGTCCAATGCATCGCTGCGGCAGTTGTGGATCTCACTCATGATCCTATCATGCACGGAATCAATCGTGCAATCCGGTTCGTAGGAGATATACGCCAATGCCTCGTGCGAATTATCCTTGAATTCTTTTTTGACTACGAATGACGTTGTCAGCTCATTGCGTCTGTACATCCTGTTGCCCTGTATGAAGTAATTGAGCTTTGGTCGCAGTATAACGGTTTTTACGATGGCAGCCACCACAACGTGAAACAATTTATACTCGTATTCCGGCGCCATCGCATTCTTCTTTGCTAGGTAGGCTTCTAGATTTGTAAGGTCTATTCGCTCCTGTACAAAGGCTTCATTATCGGCTCTATCAGGCATCAGATACGGCGTAAACACATGGAGTGCATCCAGGTCCCTAAGCCAGTACCCGTCCTTGCGGTCGCCGATTCGCCGCTTATTGGTTTCCATTTGATAAAAGTCCTCCAAAATTATGAAATAATTGTGAATAAATATATAATATGTCTTATTATAGCCTAAAATGGTTTAAATTGCAACGCAAAGCGCCGCCGCCCAGTTACTCTGGGCGGCGGCGCTTTGTTATAATACTTGTTAATATATTTTATCTCAAGGCTTTGCGCTTCTACACGTTATTCCTCTCTGTCGGTTCGGTTGGCGAACTTGGCGAAGTTCTCTACCCAGGCAACCTCCACGGTTCCAGTTGGTCCGTTTCTATGCTTTGCAACTATTATCTCCGTTGTATTATCCGCCTCTGTATCGTATACCGCTTGACGGTACAGCAACATTATAACGTCTGCATCCTGCTCTATTGCGCCACTCTCGCGCAGATCGCTCATCATTGGATGGTGATCCTGCCTGGTTTCGGGTCCACGCGAAAGCTGACTTAGCAAAACTATAGGCACCTGAAGCTCACGCGCAAGTATCTTGAGCGAGCGAGTTACCTCGCCTATCTCCGTTACACGGTTCTCGCCGCGGCCCGCCGTCTGCATAAGCTGCAAATAATCTATCACCACAATATCCAGCCCTGCGCGCGATTTCAGCCTGCGGCATTTGCTGCGTATCTCGCCCACGCCAATGCCGCCCGTATCATCGATATATATGTTTGCCCGCGAGAGCGGATCCGTTTTTTCCGCAATGCGCAGCAGCTCCGCATCGGATACGGTTCCGGTCTTTATTTTCTGCATATCCACCTCGGATTCAGCGCATAGCAATCGCGTTACAAGCTGCTCGCGCGGCATTTCAAGGCTAAATATGCATATTGTCTTTTGTGCATATATGGCAGCATACTGTGCTATGCCCAATGCAAAGGCAGTTTTTCCCATTGAGGGGCGGCCTGCGATTATTACAAGGTCGCTCTTTTGCAATCCGCTTGTCAGCTTATCAAGGTCAATGAAGCCCGTTGGCACACCCGTTATTGCGCCCTTTAGCTTCATCAATTCGCCTATGCGCTCGTAGCTTTCAGCCACGGTTTCTGATATATGGCGCATCGCATCCTGCGATTTTTTCATTGAGATGTTGAATATGGCGCGCTCCGCATCATCCATCATCACATCTATCGCCTTCTCGCCCACCATTGCATCCTGCGCTATTTCACCGCCGGCATGCACCAGCCTGCGCATTATACTGCGCTCCTCCACTATGCGGATATAGTGCGAAATATTGGCCGCGCTTGGCGTAAACAATGAAAGCTCGGTTATGTACACTACCGACCCTACCTGTTCCAGTTTGCCGGCACGCGAAAGCGCATCTGTTACCGTAACAGAGTCCACCGCCTCGCCATTTATGTTCAGTTTTGCCATGACTGCAAATATATCCTGGTGCGCGGGCACATAGAAGTCCTCGCTCTTTAGCGTTTCACAGGCGGCTTCCACCGCATCACGCGAGAGCAACATGCTGCCCAGCACAGATTTTTCGGCCTCAATACTCTGTGGCAATGATCTGGCCTGTTCCATATGGTATCTCCCAACTTATCGCTTTGCCGTCTAAACTCTGCATACGCAATATTCAATTTGCAAGTAATATCTATATATCGCGCGTTATAGGGGGATTACCTCCACCTTGAACTTCGCATCCGTACGTTCGTACATATGGGCTGTTACCTCAATCATACCCAACGACTTGATTGGCTCATCCAAGCGTATTTTCTTTTTATCCACCTCTATGCCATACTGGCACTTTAGCCCCTCGGCTATCTCGTTGGCGCCGATTGAGCCAAACAACTTGCCATTTGCGCCTGCCTTGGCCACGATCTTCACCGTTAGCCCACTCATATCGCTGGCTAGCTTTTCCGCATTATCGCGCGCCACCTTAAGCTGATGCTGCTTAGCGGACAACTTTATGTTGGCTGCGTTGATGTTGTTGGCGTCCGCCGGTGCAGCCATCCCTTTAGGGATAAGGAAGTTATGTGCATAACCATCGCTAACAGTAACCACCTGACCTGTCTTTCCCGTTCCCTTCACATCCTGCAAGAGTAATAATTTCATGTTTCTGTCTCCTTTATATAAGAATGTATGCTCTCCGTAAGCTGCGCTATTGCATCGTCCATGCTTACGTCGCGCAGCTGCGCGCCCGCTACCGTAAGATGTCCGCCGCCACCCAGCCTTTCAAGTATCAGTTGTACGCTAATATCCCCCAAGCTACGGCCGCTTATGTTTATTATATCGCGCTCCGCCGCCAATACGAAAGAGGCGCGTATCCCCTTTATTGAAATCAATTCATCCGCAGCCTGCGCGGCTATCAGTGTTGCGTTATCCATATCAATGGCGCATGTTGATATGGCTATACCCTTTTCCATCAGTATGGCACTTTCAACCACATCAGAGCGGCAGCGGTAGGTCTGCATATCATCCTGAAACATCAGCTTTACAAGGCTGTTGTCCGCGCCGTTGCGTCTCAGATAGCTTGCCGCCTCAAACGTGCGCGCACCGGTGTTAAACGCGAAGTGTTTAGTATCCAGCGTAATGCCCGCAAGCAGTGCGCAGGATTCAAAACCGTTGGGGTGCATTGTGTCATCAAAGTACTGCAATACCTCTGTCACCATCTCACATGTAGATGAGGCGCCCGCCTCGAGATAATTTAGCGTGGGGCTAGCAAGCGCATCCACGCTGCGGCGGTGATGGTCTATCACCACAGTTTTTCCCGCTTGCTTATACAGCTCAGGGGATATCACCGAGCCTTCGCGCTGAGTATCCACCACCAACACAACCGATCCCGCTCGAAGCAGCTGTTCGGCCTGTTCCGCCGTTTTTATACTATCCTTATACTGAGGGTTGTTTCGCATAGAGGCAAACACGTTCTCTATCATCGGGTTTGGCTCATCCAGCACCATGTATGCCTTGCAACCCGCAAAAACAGCGCAGCACATCAATCCCAGCGCCGCACCAACGCAGTCCATATCCGCATGTTTATGGCCCATTACAAATACCTGATCCGAATTTTCCATTAGCTGGCGCAGTGCCTTGGCAAATAACCGTGCACGCACGCGAGAGCTTTTTGTAGCCACCTGCTGCCTTCCGCCAAAGAAAGAATACGACGCGCCGCGCTTTACTATCGCCTGATCCCCGCCACGGCCCAGCGCAAGCTCCATTCCCTGCCGTGCCGATTCATCTGAAAGCGCTATGCGGTTGGCAACGCCTACCGATATTGACAGTGTAACCGTTTGATTTGTGCCGGTATCTATCTCGCGCGCCGAATCCAGCAATGGGAAACGCTGTTTTTCCAGCTCGTTTAGCTTTTTTGCCTCAAACACCACAAAAAACTTTGACGTATCGTATCTGCGGTATATGCCCTCTATAGTGCTTGCAAACGCGCTTACTAGCTTTTCCACCTCTGAGAGCACGGCGTTTTTATGAAACTGCTTGTCGGCATTAAGCTCCTCATAGTTATCCACATATATCAGTGCCACCGTTGGCATCTGCTCCTCATAGAGGCGCGAATAGTGCAACGCCTCTGTTCGATCCATCCAGTATTGAAATGTAAGCGGCTGCGCATTTTTATGGCTCCGTTCCACCGGCATGCTTGTCACTTGAAAATTGCGCCCGTTAAATTCGATATTAAGCTTGCTGGTAATCACGCTTGGGTCTGTTCCCGGCATCAATTTGCGTATGTCATGTCCGGCATACATATCATCCAACGCCTGGTTTGACCATATTATGTGACCGCTTTTATTGTATATCAGCGCCGGCAGATTTACTTTGTTGATTATTTCGCCCGCTACGCTCTCATTTTGCCTAAACACGTCATCCAGTGCGGCGATGTTGGCCTTGCTGTAAACATGCAACAGAATTATTCCAAACAAAAAGGTCGCCGCGCTCAAAATACACATTGCTGCGCCTATCCAAATCGGCTTAACAAAATACACCAGTGCCGCGCTGGCCACCGCAGCAATAATACTTAATGGTATCAGTGCGATATGTGGTTTTGTTCGCATGTGTCCTCCTGTCTATACCTTTGTACGCAATGTGCTTTTACCGTTGGGCGATGTTGTCTATATATTTTTTGCGTATATGGAATATCCTATCCGCCATCCCGATTATTGCAAGCCCGATGATGCTGTATGGCATCATCAACGCAACGGCTGCGTACACCACAATACGGATAAGTGCACCCGAGCCTGCGCGCACCGAAGCTATAAATTCAAAAAAGCACATCCCGCTTAGCGCGAACGGACCTACCAATATAGTTTGCACAGCAACGCTTATTGCCGCCGCGTTTATCATCCCTCTATTTGTAACTATCATCGCGCCCAGCAGCAGTATCAGCGCGCCCCATGTAAAGCTGCGAGAGAGCTGCCACAGGCGAAATGGCGCCATAGGTTTTAGTTCTTTTACCGTGCGCCTTGATAGCGCATAGGCGATAATGTAGTTTGCAAAACCCGCTACCATCGCCGCGCCTACAAGCAGCATCGTTGCCATTTCCGGTACCATTGATGGCAGCAGCTGTATGTATTCGAGTGCATCCGCCATGCCCACTGGCACTTCGCTCATTGATTTAAACACGGCGGTAAGGCTTTCTACTATGCTTACCATGCCCTCTGTAAGCAGCGCAAACGGATCCTTGCCCGCCAATAGCGACGGCAAGCACAGCAACAGATATCCGCCCAGTGCCAGCGCGCCCGAAGCTGCGGCCACGCCCACACGATGCGGCTGTTTTTTGTTGATTACCAGTGCTATTATAACTGCGGCCGGCGCGAATATTGCTATATCATACAGCGCAGAAACGATTACGCCCCCGCAGCCCGTATATACGCCTATAGCCGCGGCAGCAAGCGCTATTGCAAAACATACATTCCCCCACGCAACTGCCACAAACGCCAAAAACGCTGGCAGCAACAGCAGCAGCAGCGGCACATACGCGCCCAAAAACGCCGCGCTGCCTATGAGCGCCGCGAAGAGTATATGCATAAATGATACTTTACGTTCTTTTTCCAACTCTTTTATTCTCCAATATTTATATATACGTCTCTATTTTATATCACAATACTATTAAACACAACATAAAAAGCCCCCATGTGTACGCATGAGGGCTTTTTTACTAACGAACTTCCAAAGAAGTAGTATTTTATTTAGTCTGCCACATACGGCAGCAGTGCCATTATGCGTGCGCGCTTGATAGCGATTGCCAGTTCGCGCTGATGCTTGGCGCATACACCGCTCATACGGCGGGGCATGATCTTGCCACGCTCGGTCACGTACTTGCGCAGCCTCGAAATGTCCTTATAGTCGATATGGTCAAGCTTATCCACGCAGAAACCACAAACCTTACGTCTACCCTTGCGCATTCCGCGGGGCTTCATCTTGCGATCCTCCATGATATATCTCCTTTCTGATTATTTTGCGGGCGCTTTGATCAACCATTAAAACGGGAGATCGTCGTCCTGCACATCCACAAACCCATCAGCCGCATTTGACTGCGGCGCAAAGGGCTCAGCCGGCGTTGAATAGTTTCCACCGCCGCCGCTTTCTTGCCGCGGGGTGAGGAACTCAATATCGTCAGCGATTATTTCAGTCACAGTGCGTTTTGTGCCATCCTTGGCCTCATAGCTGCGGTTTTGCACCTCGCCTACTACGCAGACCTTGCGGCCCTTAGCAAGGTATTTGCCGCACAGCTCGCCTAGCTGCCGCCATGCCACGATATTAAAAAAATCCGTGACCTTTTCACCCGCCTGATTTGAGAATTTGCGGTTAACAGCAATCGAAAACGAGCATACGTTTGTTCCACTGCCTGTAGTGCGCACCTCAGGATCACGCGTTAGGTTGCCAATTAGGATAACTTTATTCATGCACCATCCATCCCTTCAGTTCTATACCGTTACGCTTCGCGGCGTACTACCATGAAGCGGATGATCTTCTCATCGTTTTTGAAGTTACGCTCCAGCTCCATTGGGAGCTCGGGCGCGGCTTCAAAGTTAACAAGCACATAGTAACCCTCGGTCTTGTATTTGATGGGATAGGCAAGCTGCTTCTTTCCCCATTCGTCCACATTACCGATCTCACCGCCGTTTGCAGTGATTATGCCGGAAAACTTCTCGATTATGGCGTGGTTAGCCTCCTCTTCAAGCTCAGGCGTGATGATATACAATGCTTCGTACTTATTCACACGTTTCACCTCCTTATGGTCTATTGGCCCTATCTCGCTGGATAGAGCAAGAAGAACGTTAGCAAATCATTATAGCATAACGATAAATACTATTGCAAGTATGATAATACACTGAAAATTAGTGCCTTCTACCTTGCCGCACCAGCTATACGTTTATCCCTTCCCTGCTTTCAGCCTGCATAGCGCAGCTTCCATTCTGCTTAGCGTCTCTTTTCGGCCAAGCAGCACCGCTATCTCAATCGCTCCGCCCGGCGTAACCGCTTTGCCGGCCATAGCTATACGTACCGGCCAAAGCAACGTGCCGTTCTTCATGTCCTGCGCTTGCGCCGTACCCATTAGCAGCGCGTGCAACGCGTCCTCAGTCCATTCCGGCAGTTCACGCAGCTTTGGCAACACCAGCTCCAGAACTCCGCGGCTAACATCTGCATCGGTCTTAGATTTTTTATTTGTAAATAGTTCAAGGTCAAATTCTTCATCGTATGATGCAAGGAAATCCACCATATCCGGTATCTGGCAAAACACTTCAACGCGCGGCTGCAAAATGCGGCACAGCACATCGCTATTCATATGCGCGATACCCGCTTGTTTGTAATATGGCGCGGCGTGCGCAGTGAATTCCTGCGCATCCAGCTCGCGTATATACTGCGCGTTAAGCCATGTGAGCTTGGCGGGATCAAATATAGCCGGGGATTTGCTCATTCCCTGCACCGAAAACGTCTCGCATAGCTCGCTTAACGTAAATCTCTCGCGCTCATCGCCGGGATTCCAGCCCAGTAACGCAATATAGTTGACTATCGCTTCTTTTAAGTAGCCCTTGTTTATGAAATCCTCATACGAAGCATCACCGTCGCGTTTGCTAAGTTTATGCTGCGCATCCCGCATTATCGGCGTCATATGGATATACTGCGGTATTTCCCAGCCAAACGCTTCATACAGCAGATTATATTTGGGCGCGGACGCAAGGTATTCCATTCCGCGCATAACATGGCTGATCTCCATCAGGTGATCATCTACCACATTGGCGAAGTTATATGTCGGCATACCGTCCGCCTTAATAAGCACATTATCGTCCAATTCAGAGTTGTTTACCGTGATCGTGCCAAATATCAGGTCTGTAAAGGATGTTGTTCCCTCTGTAGGCACGTTTTGGCGTATCACATATGGCCGCCCCTGCGCCATGTATTCACGCTGCTCGCTCTCATCCATGTGCAGGCAATGCTTATCGTATTTGAATGTTTCACCCTTGGCCTGCGCGGCCGCGCGGCGCTCATCCAGCTCTTCCTTGGTGCAAAAGCAGCGGTATGCATGTCCGCTTTTGATTAGCATTTGCGCATATGGAAGATACATCGCTTTGCGCTCGCTCTGCACATACGGACCATAGTCCCCGCCCACATCCGGCCCTTCATCCCAACTCATGCCCACATCCTTGAGGGTGCGATATATAAGCTCGGTGGCGCCATCGATAAAGCGCTCCTGATCCGTATCCTCTATACGCAGCAAAAACTTGCCGCCTTGGGATTTTGCAAACAAATAGGCATACAGCCCACTGCGAAGATTGCCTATATGCATATAGCCCGTAGGGCTTGGCGCAAAGCGCGTGCGTACCTGTGTCATGGTGTTAAAAATCCTTTCGTTGGGGTATTCTTCCTTCAGCCTTTTATAATTGCTTCATGGCACGGCTTTTCGTTACATTTTAAAGCTGTCCTTTAAGCCTACCGTGCGGTTGAACACCGGTTTTTCCGCCGTATGATCAATATCCGCTGCAAAATAGCCCACCCGCATAAACTGGAAGCGATCTCCCGGGGCGGCCTTAGCCAGCTCATTTTCCACAAAGCCGTGCTTTATCTGCAATGAATCCGGATTCATAAGCTGCGTAAAGTCCTTATCCGCATCCTCATCTGTTGCCGTTAGCATCAGCGGCTCGTACAGGCGGAATTCCGCCGGCACGGCATTATCCGGCAGCCAATGTAGCGTACCCTTTACCTTTCGCTCGCACTCGCCGCTTTTTGTAGCCGGATCATATGTGCAATAAATTGTGGTAACAAGCCCCGCCTCATCCACATCGTAGTTTTCACACTTTACAATATACGCACCCTTTAGGCGCACTTCACCGCCCGGTTTAAGGCGGAAGAACTTGCCTGGCGGATCTATCGCAAAATCCTCGCGCTCGATATACAGCTCGCGGCCAAAGCGCACGCTATGTGCGCCGGCCTCTCCGCCGGGCAGGTTTTCTATTTCAACATCCTCGTAGCGGCCCGCTTCCCAGTTGGTTACAACCAGCCTGATTGGCGAAATCACTGCCATCATACGGTATGCGCTGGCGTTTAAATCCTCACGCACACAATGCTCCAGCATGGCGGTATCCACCGTTGAATCCGCCTTGGATACGCCCACTCGCGCAAGAAAATCGCGTATTGCCTCCGGCGTATAGCCTCTGCGGCGCATGCCGCACAGCGTTGGCATACGCGGATCATCCCAGCCGGAAACATATCCTTCCTCAACAAGGCGGCGCAGATAGCGCTTGCTCATTATCGTATTTGTCAGGTTAAGTCTGGCAAACTCTATCTGACGCGGTTTATTTTCAAACTCGCACTGTTCCACCACCCAGTCATACAGTGGGCGGTGCGCCTCGTATTCAAGCGAGCAGAGCGAATGCGTTATACCCTCTATCGCGTCCTGGATTGGGTGTGCAAAGTCATACATCGGGTATATGCACCACTTATCGCCCGTCTGGTGGTGCGCCATGTGCAATATGCGATAAAGCGCAGGGTCGCGCATATTTATGTTTGGTGAAGCCATATCGATCTTAGCGCGCAGCGTCCGCGACCCGTCCGCAAACTCGCCCGCCTTCATGCGGGAAAACAGCTCGAGATTCTCATCCACACTGCGGCTGCGGAACGGACTTTCCTTGCCTGCCTCCGTAAGCGTACCGCGATATTCACGCATATCGTCCTTGCTCAGGTCGTCCACATAGGCCACACCTTTTTTTATCAGCTTTACGGCAAGCTCATAGCACTGGCCAAAATAATCCGAACCGAATTTGAGCTCTGCCCATTCAAAGCCCAACCAGTTGATATCATATTTGATTGCCTCAACATACTCCGCATCCTCTTTGGTCGGGTTTGTATCGTCAAAGCGCAAATTGCATGTGCCGCCGTATTTTTTGGCCATGCCGAAATCTATGCACAGCGCCTTGGCGTGTCCAATATGCAGATAACCGTTAGGCTCTGGCGGAAAGCGGGTGGTTATGCGGTTTTGCTTTGTGCGCATATCCTCCTCTATAAATTCCTCAATGAAATTTTTTGCTGCCTTGAGTTCTTCCATCTTTTTGCCCTCCGATTATATTTTCAATTTTTATTATCATGATTATGTGATGCCCTGTCAAGGAGTCGCTTAGGCATCATCGTCAATATGTACAAAACGCAGTTCGTTTGTGCGCCATGCAAGGAATTTAAACAGATCTTCGCCGCTTATAGCATAGGAGACCTCGCTAGTGCACGGATGCACGCACAACATCGCAAGTCCTTTTACGTCCTCATCCACAACCACTGTAATCTCGTGCCGCGTATCGTTTACCAGCGCCATTGCCGTAACCGAGCCGGGAACAAGTTTTAGCTTATCCATAAGCTGCTCCTGCGTACAAAATGACAGGCGGGAAACGCCCAATTGCTTGGATACCTCCGCTGTGCGGAATTTCTTTTGTGCGCACAGCAGCAGCAAATAGAAGTCCGTACCCTGCCTGTTTGTCAAAAATAAATTCTTCACATGCTGCGCGCCTACATCCGCGCCGATGCTCTCGCAATCCTCCATTGTAAGAGCGCGGCCATGCTCATAGCGCGTATAATGTATGCCGAGCTCTGCTAATGCCTCCATAACCGGCTGTTCTTCTGGGTGTATCATTTAAAAACATGCTTCCTTCTTTTACTTATGGTACGGCTCGTTGTTGATTATCTTAAACGAGCGGTAAAGCTGCTCCAGCAGCATTATCCTGAATATTTGGTGTGAAAACGTCATATCCGAAAAGCTCAGCGCCATGTCCGCACGCGCCATCACCTGCGGGCTTAGCCCTAGTGAGCCGCCTATCACGAATGTAAAGCGGCTTTTGCCATCCGTCATAAGGCCTTCAAGCACCGACGCAAGCTGGGGGCTGCCCATCTTTTTGCCCTCTATCGCAAGCGCAACCGTATATTCGCTTTCACCTATACGCTCCAATAGGCGCGCGCCCTCAGCGCTTATCACCTGTGCGCGCAGCGCGGCGCTCAGCGTTTCGGGTGCTTTTTCATCCGGCACCTCAACAAGCTCCACTACCGCATAGCGCGAGAGCCGCTTTATAAATTCCGCAGCCGCATCCGTATAAAAGCGCTCCTTGAGCCGACCTACGCATAGTATCTTAATTGTCATCCGCCTATCTCAAACATACCGGTCGGCCTGTCGCGGTGCGCAATCGCCAACGCAAACAGTTCGTCCACGATATCGTCTTCCCGAAGCACACTGCGCACCGTTTCCATCGCAAGCGCTTCATAGTTGTTGTCCTTTGAAAGATGCCCCAGCACAGCGTGCTTTACCCCTTCGCGATACAGTTTGCACAGCGCCATACCTGCGTTTTCGTTGGAAAGATGCCCATTATCCCCCAATATGCGCCGTTTGAGCGGATATGGATAGCTGCCTGCCTTTAGCATCTCCACGTCGTGGTTGGCTTCTATCAGTATAATATCGCTGCCCTGCACTGCGGCGAGCATCCGCTCGCTCACATGCCCCACATCCGTCATCACCGACACCATAACGCCGCCGCAGTTTATTACATACCCCACGGACTCGTTGGCGTCATGCGGTGTTTTAAATGGAAGTATATTGACATTTTTAATGTAAAAATCACGATTCGTTTCAAACACACGCGTATTTTTAGGCGCTATCTCGCCCGTTATCGGCTGCATTCCCGCCCATGTGCCTGCGTTTGCATACACCGGCAACGAATATCTGCGCGATAACACGCCAACCCCGCCTATATGGTCACGATGCTCATGCGTCACGAGTATAGCGCTTAGCGTACAGGGGTCTACGCCGCATTGCCGCAGCGCGTTTTCCACAGTGCGCCCCGGCAATCCTGCATCTATTAGCAGCCGCACATCGCCCGCCTCAACAAGCGTAGCGTTACCCGAACTGCCGCTGTACAACGGACAAAATCGCATATACGTATTACTCCTAAAATTTAAAGACTATGCCCGCCACCGCCGCAACACCTATGAAGGCGAGCGGGTGCAGCTTATCCAGCGGCTTGAGGTTAACCAGCACCGCAAGCACCGCAAACAGCACAGCCTGCTTTAGTTCAATCATTCCCAGCAGGCCGCTGCCCGTGCCGCTAAACACAGCTATGGCGATAACCGCCCACCCCGCCGCACCGATAAGCCCTGTAACCGCAGGGCGTAGGCCGCTAAACGCACCACGCACCAGTCTGCTGTCGTTATAGCGCGCTAAGAAACGCGCCACAATCAGTATCACAATAAAGCTTGGCAGCACCAACGACATGGTAGCCACCAGCGCACCGGGTATGCCGGCCGCGGCAAAACCCGCATAGGTTGCACAGTTTATGCCTATCGGCCCAGGTGTGGATTCTGCCACGGCTATCATGTTGGCAAGCATGTCGTGCGTAAGCCAATCGTACTTATCCGCCATCTGGCTTAAAAACGGCAGTGTGGCAAGTCCTCCGCCTACGGCGAATAAGCCCGTTTTGAAGAATTCATAGAACAGCAGCAGATATATCATTTGCCATTCCCCCTTATCCTATCGGCGCCTATGCCCACAAGCGCCGCGCCCAGCACCACATACACCGGCGAAATCTTGACTATCGCCACCAGCACAAACGCTGCTGCGCATAGCGCTATCCCAAACCAATCCTTTACGCTGCTTTTAAAAAGCTTGATTACCGCCTTTAGTATCAGCGCACCCACAGCCACGCGTATGCCCGCAAAGGCATGCTGCACCATTGGTATATCCGCAAAGTTATTAAGCAGCATTGCAATTATCAGTATTATAACAATGCTTGGCAATATCACGCCCAGCGTAGCCACCAATGCGCCCAATACGCCGCGCTCCTTAACCCCCACAAATGTGGCGGTGTTTACCGCAATCACACCGGGGGTACACTGGCCTATAGCGAAATAGTTGAGCATCTCCTCATTTGTTACCCAACCATGCTTATCCACGCACTCGCGCTCCAGCATCGGCAGCATTGCGTATCCACCGCCAAACGTCAGCGCGCCCACACGCACAAATGATATGAACAAATCCCTTAGTCTGCATTTTTTTACTGCGTTTTCCATAGCATTCTCCACGGCTTCTGATCGATATTCAACACTGAAACATTCATGCTATATTATCACAATATACATTTTTAGTCCATAAAGGCTAGCCATGATATGGGCTGGATATGATATAATGGAAATTAAATATACTAAAGGAGGTAGGCGTATGGCAGACAAGACGACTGGGCAAGTGAAATGCCTCATCTGCGGCGAAGTATTTGACTCAAGCCTTTCTGTATGCCCGGTGTGCGGCGCAGGAAGTGAGAATTTCGTTCAGGTGGAAGCCGCATCGGCATCCTTCTCCCTTGATACCGATCAGGTGTTTCTGGTGCTTGGCGGCGGCGTAGCCGCTGTAAGCGCTGCAGAAAGTATCAGGCAGCGCAACGATGATGCAAACATAGTGATCATTCACAGCGAGCCGACTCTTCCCTACAATCGGCCTATGCTAACAAAATCCATAGCTGCCGATACCCCTGGCAATATCGCTATACACGACGAAAACTGGTATGAACATAACCGCATATATCTGGTTCATGGTGTGGTTGAAGCGATTGACCCCACCATACGCGAGGTGCTCCTAAGCGGTGGTGACAGATATATTTACGACAAATGCATATATGCACTGGGCGCTGAGTCGTTCATCCCCCCCATACCGGGCACTGAGCTGCCGGGGGTGATAAGCATACGCGCTATTAGCGATGTTGAGCGCCTGCGCACGTTGTTGCATGGCGTTAACGATGTTGTGCTAATAGGCGGCGGCGTACTGGGGCTTGAGGCCGCAAGCGAACTGAAAAAGCTTAAAAAGCACGTCAGCGTAGTTGAGCTTGCGCCACGGCTGATGGGGCGTCAGCTTGACGAGGAGGGCTCCGCTGTAATAAAGAATGCATGCGAAGCCGCCGGTATATCCGTTATGACCGGCGTTACAATTGCGGGTATCCGCGGCGAGGATGGTGTGCAGAGCGTGGAGCTTGGAGATGGCACCAGCTTGCCAGCCCAGCTTGTGGTAATGAGCTGTGGCATACGCGCCAACGTTGCCGTTGCCAAGGCGGCAGGGGCGCAGGTGGGTAAGGCTATCGTGGTTGACGAGCATATGCAAACCAGCCTGTCAGGCATTTTTGCCGCGGGCGACTGTGCTGAATATTCCGGCATAAACTATGCCATATGGCCGGAAGCGAGCGAGCAGGGTCGTGTGGCGGGGGCGAACGCCGCAGGCGATCGTATAGCCTATGGCGCATTCTCACCCGCCGTTACATTCATGGGGCTTAATACCGCATTGTTTGCGCTAGGCGATGTGGGCACCGCGGCGGACAAGCAGTATGAAATAATCAAGCCCATATCCGGCGATACCGTTTTAGAGAAATACTACTTTTTAAATGAACGGCTCTGCGGCTGCATACTTGTGGGTGATATAAGCAAGCTTGCCTCCGTAATGGACATGCTCGCGCGCGGAGCTTCCGCAGCGGAATTTCGCGTGTGAGAAATCACATATAATAATCTGTTGCTCTGTTGATTAAGCCCTGTATCCACGCGGTTTAATCGACCGGGCGGCAGCTGTGAGGTACACAACATATATGAAGCGTTTCATAAGTCTGCTCTGCGTAATCTGTACGCTGATGCTGCTATGCAGCTGTGCCGTCGCGCAACCGCATGGCACACCCGATAAAACACCTGAGCCGACCATTGCGCCAAACCCCATGGTGGAAGCAGATGCGGCCTCTTTATCAGCGATGGGGCTTCCCCTGTCTGCGCCCAGCGGCGCAACCCATGTTGCCCGCCGCATAATAGAGGGCAATATAGCTGAGTTGGCATTTTCGTTGAATGGAAGCAATTACGTATATCGCGCCTCCAACGAGCTTTATAATATCTCCGGCAAGGAAGGCGAGATTAAAAAGAAGGCCACTTTTTCGCTAAACCTGGATTCTGTGGACTATTCGCTCACTATAGACGTCTTTGCGGTGCGTTCCGGCGGTATGCTGGCAATATGGAGCTTTCCGCCCGCAAGCTTTACGTTATATTGTACCGCCGATACTGATCCTGATGGATTTGGAAGCCTGGCGTCATATCTGGCGGATACGTTCCACTATAATACGCACGAGGGCGGAACAAGCGCGCTTGGCAACGTATCACCCGCCGACTTCATAGAGCTGTTTGGCATATACATAGATGCGCCCGCAGGTGCGTCGGACATTGGTTACAGAATATATGACGACAGCATGGCGCTTGTGGATTTCACCTATGAGGAGCGCATTTATGAGCTGCGCGCGCAGAAGTATCCCGGGGTGCCGGCCGTTTCTGTGGACTTTGAACAAAGCGAAACGATAGATGTGCAAAGCAACTGGTTCATCGGCGATATGACACTTAAATATACACAGGACAAGGATGGCGCCATGATATGGGGCACCGAAGGAGTGAACTATTGCCTGTATGTTAAAAATGGCGTTGATCCGGATAAGCTGCCGGCACTTGCGTTGCAGCTTGCCATAGAAATACACAGGCGTGAGATCGCGGCCAACGAGGATGAGTGACTTTATTATCATAATAGCGGATACAGCTATGGCCGGCGCATAAGCGCCGGCCATAGGTTTATTATCTATTTGTGTGCGCGCTTTCCTTACTCTGTTTCCCATGTGCCTGACGGCAACAGGGTGTATAGCTCTTTGGGCACAATTTTTTTATCTACATGCAATTGTGTAACGCCATAGTTTGTGCACAGCGTAAGCAGCGCATTGCGAATTCGCTCTCCGGCAGCATCACAGGCCGTTTTATCTAGCGGCGTCTGAAGACGTTGATATTTTTCGTCGTCAGAAAGCGAATCCGGCAGCTTGCGCTCCGCCACTGATTTAACCTCGTCTATCGCGCTAAGCAGCTCATCCACTTCAAAAGATGAATATCCGCTGTATTCTATGCCCAGCATATCCATTATATAGTATGACGCCTTAACATAGTCCAACGCAATCCCAGCCGATTTATCCGCAAGCACGTAGGCTACATCATAGCGGTTATCCGTGGTGATGGTCGTGCCGAATATATCCTTCATCATCGCCGCCAGCTCATCATTTTTGAGCGCATAATATGACGCGTTGCTGTAGGCCGTGTTATTCACATATTCGCCTTCAAGCGTATGACGCCGCATATTTTGCATATCAAGGTCAAGGCCAAATACGCACAACGCCGATATCTGTTTAAAATCCAGATTGGTGTTTATGTAATCCTTGAGTGACAGATAGATATTGGGGAAATTCGCAAGCTGCTTACGGCTTTTTAGCTGTTCGAATATTGCAAACAGAATGCGCTGCTGGCGATCGTTGCGTCCTACATCCGTGCTTATGCCCTTACGTGCGCGGCAATAATCCAGCACCTGCTGCCCGTTTAAATGCTGCATACCCTTTTCAAGCACGCGCCCGTTTAGCACTATGCGCACATCCACGTCATAGTCCACTCCGCCCATTGCATCCACCACCGCCTTAAGGCCCGTCATATCCACACCCACATAATAATCTATCGGTACCTGAAGCAGTTTGCCAATGGTGGTTCTTGCATATCCAAAACCATCCCCATCCGTGCTACCGCCCTTGGCGAACGCAGCATTTATCTTGTAATGTGCAGTGCTTGAATATAGCTCGCCGTCGGATTTATATATTGGCGCTAACGTATCGCGTGGCACGCTGATTAAATCGCATGTCTTTTTTTCGAAGTCCAACGTCATCAGCATTATTACATCGCTGCGGAAATTGTTGTCCTCATCACGGTACATCACGTTGCCCGCGTCATCGCGCTCAGGGCTTTGGTCCCAGCCTAGCATAAGGATATTTACGCGGTTTTTCATAAAATCCATATCCGCATCGGCCTTAAGCTGATCTTCATCAGCCTTAAGCTGTTCCTCAGGGGAGAGTGTAGGGGCCGGTGTAGGCACAATAGGCCCTGCTGTTACAACAGGCGACGGAGTTGATGGCGCATCAAAAGCGCCCATGGGATCTATAAACGTAGTATACAGGAACCTGCCGGCTATGAATAATATGACGGCAACAATAAGCAATATTGTGACCTTTAGCCATACTGGCAGTTTCTTTTTTGTTTTTGACATATGTTAGCTCCCTTTCAACACGCATTATAATATATGACGGCCAATAAAGAAAGACCCCCGCGCCATCGCGCGAAGGTCAATCACAATATTTTTACACTTCATTCATTTATTCGCGTTTTTTTACGCTTTACCTTAACCATAAACAGCAGCAGCAGCACAAGGTATGCAATCAGCAGCCCCATCACCACAAAAGTCATCAGGTCGGAATTGGGGGCGATGCCTATCAGCAGCAGCATTGGAGCGCCGAATAATATCGCAAAGCTGCTGCCCGATATAAGGTTGTTGGCCGCCGGAGTGGTAAATTCGGGATCAAGCTCGCGCAGCAGCAGTACGCCGGAGCTTATTGTGCCCGTGAGCATCCCATACATCGATGTAAGCCCCTCGTAGTAGTAATTAGGATACAACTTTTTGCATAGCCACTTAAGATAAATAAGTGTAACTATGCCGCCCAATATCGCCATCAGTATAAACGGCAGCCATAGCCCTGTAAGATCCTCTATGTTGATCGATGCGATACCCGCTACTATCATCGCGTCAAATGCAAGGCCGGATATACGGCTAAGCAGATAGTTGTTTTGATATTGGCGTGTCATTATCTTTGTTTTTTTAAACGCCGACAATATCGCTCTTGCTCCCATCGCCAACGCCGAGCCGACTATGAAGTTAAAGCCCCACAGCAGCGGCGAGAGCGTTTTTGCGAGTCCGGGCGCTGTGGATTCACACAACGATGTCAGTCCCAACGTAACTAGGTATGTAAGCAGATATATCAAAATCACAAGTGCGACCTGCATTGAAAATCTATCTACAGACTGGGCTATGGGTATCTCATTTTCATCCTGAAACGTGTCCACCGTAACCGAACCTGAAATTTCATCCTGTGTGCTTTTTTTGATAATGCCCTTGCGGTTGAGTATGTTTATATAGATTACCCCTACCACACACGCGCACATGTACCCCGCCGCCGCTATGGACAAGCCAAATGAGCGGCCACCCGCAAAACCCAGCGCCTGATACGATGAGCCTACGTTGTTTGCCTGCCCCGGGCCTTGACCATAGCCCATAGGCAGAAGTATCCCGGATGCCTTAAACAGTCCGGGCATTATCGTATATGCCAGCAGCAGCGATATGGCAAGCCCTAGTATCCCCTGCACAAGATATGTGCTCACAATTAGCGCACCGCTCTTGGAGGCCGTCATGTTGCCGCGCTCAGCCTCGCTATGTGCTTTAGGTACGCGCAGCGACAGCGCAATAAAGCCTATGGCTATACCGTGGTATGTTATCATCTCCAGCACATTTGTGTCGATTCTAAGTATCCCCAGGTTCCGCAGCACCAGCAGCAAAAAGCCAGCAAGCACCGCCGTAGGCATTAGGCTGTTGCGTACCAACGCTATTTTACGGCGCAGCAGGTTTGCAAGCAGCACTACGCCTGCCATTATGCCAAACTGTATCATTATGTTCCACAGTGCTGTGTTTGCGGCAGAAAAATCCATGAGATTCACCTTGCTTTCAATATTCTATATAGCTGAACGTATTTGCGTCCGCAATAGGTTGAACCCGATATGAGCTCGTAATGCGCGCTCCCCGTGGAGAATACGGCGATTGATCTGCCGTGTATCTCAAAATCAATTATATCGGAAATCGGTATCGAAACATCCCCCACATCAAGCCTATCCGCAAAGAAACTAGCTTCCCCGCGCGCGGCAATTTCGCTTGCGTGATCATCGCCCACCCTAAGCAGCGTCAAATCATCATCGCAAAAGGCCGGCGCATCGCCAAGATTGCGCGCTATGCGGCAAAGCTCCTCGTGCTGCCACTCGTCCCACTGGGTAATCGTTTTGAAACGGCCGCCTAGAAGGAAACCCGTATTCTGATACGTTACAGATAATCCGCAATCACAAAAGAAGCTGCTCCCCTTGCTATGCAACGTGCCTATGCGGCCGCATTGCGGGCATATATATAGCGAATGCTCCAGCCCTTCAGCCAGGCGCTTGCCCTCAAACGCCACAGGCTCCTGTATCTGCTGCGCATACGCATCCTCAAAAAGATCGCGCACAAGCATATCGTTTACCTGATCCACGCTCATAGCACGCAGCGTTTGTGCCGGATACACACCCACGCATTTGCCATGCATCCTTCCGCGCCGCAGCGTATATCCCCAGCGCGGCTGTGTAAAGTACCCGCCCTCAAGCCGGTATGTCACAAGCGTTGCTCCGCATGAGCGCACCAGCTTACCGGTAGATGGGAGTATCGGACAGGTCAATCCGTTGAATGATCTGTTTCCCTCTGCGAATATGCACACGTTATCCCCGCGCCTTAGGCGGCGGATTATTTCCATGGCGGTAGAAACAGCAAGGCTGCCCTTTATACGGGAGATTGGGGCAAAGTATCGCATCAACAGGCGCGTAAGTATGCCCTTGCGGAATATATGTTCACTGGCCACAAAATACATCTGCTTTGGAAAACCCATTGCAATTACAAGTGAATCCCAATCCATATTGTGGTTTGCAAGCACCAGATAAGGCCCGTTAACATGCGTGACGATATCCGCCTGCATATTGAATTTCTGCTTCATATATGGCGTGAGCAGCCATCTAAAGAAGCTATATACCTGCTCATGTCTTTTTTTATTGTTCATATGTTTAATTGTAGCGCAAACGCACTATTATAGCCATAAAATTTTCAATTGATACCTGTAAGCTATATGGCAACAAGTTGTATCATAGTATATTTTCTGATAAAATATTACTATTCTATTTATTAAATTAGGAGGTCGCCATGGAACACAAGCAAAAGGTCGGGCTCAACATCAGCGTGCGCACCTTTATCGGCGCAGTAGCGCTGCTGCTTATACTCATGCTGGCAGCTGGAATACTTACGCAGGTCGTCCCGCAGGGTAGCTTTCAGCGCGTTGTGGTGGACGGACGCGAGCAGGTCGTAGCAGGCTCATATGCCCAGCTTAGCGGCGCCGCCAAGCTGCCCGTATGGCGCTGGTTGACAGCGCCCTTTGAGGTGCTGCTATCAGGGGATTCCACTATCGCCATAGGTATTATGGTTTTTTTAACGCTTATTGGCGGCACGTTCTACATACTTGATAAAAGCGGAGTATTGCGCTATATAATGAGCAGCGTCATCAAAAGGTATGCGTCTCAAAAATACCGTATGCTTGCGGTGATGATCTTCATATTTATGCTGCTTGGCTCAACCGTAGGCATATTTGAAGAAACGATAACCCTTGTTCCTATCGCTGTGGCCATCGCCTTTTCCATGGGTTGGGATTCGCTTGTAGGTCTTGGCATAAGCGCATTTGCCGTGGCAATGGGCTTTGGCGCAGGCACGTTTAACCCCTTTACTGTGGGCGTGGCACAAAACCTTGCCGAGGTTCCTATGTTTTCCGGCGTATGGCTGCGCGCCGCGATATTTGCGCTTTCCTACGTCGTGCTGGTTTTGTTTATCAGCCGCTATGCCCGGCGCATCGAGGCAGACCCCGCACGCTCCATCACCCGCAAAACAGATGAACTATACCGCGATCGTTATGCTTCCGGTGTGGATGAGTCAGCGCTTAGCAATACCCATCTGCGACTTGCCACACGCATATTCGTGGCGTTTATACTGGTAGTATTCGCGTATATCGTGCTTGGGTTTTTTATAAAGCCGCTTGCCGACTATACCCTTATCGTGATGGCTGTGATGTTTGCCGCAGCAGGGCTAGTATGCGGCGCAATCGCCCAATATGGCAAAACATTGGGCCGTGACTTTTTAAAGGGTATGCTCTCTGTGCTTCCCGCCGTGCTGCTTATCCTGCTGGCAATGAGCGTAAAGCAGATAATATCCGCCGGCGGCATAATGGACACAATACTATATTCGCTTTCCGGCAGCCTTGCCGGCGCGTCCTCATATGGCGCGGCGCTGTTAATATTCCTTATCGTGCTTGTTTTCAACGGCTTCATAGGCTCCGGCAGCGCCAAGGCATTTCTTCTCATTCCGCTTATAGCTCCGCTTGCCGACCTTTCCGGTGTAACGCGGCAAACAATGATACTTGCCTTCGTGCTTGGCGATGGATTTTCAAATATGATCTATCCCACCAATGCGGCGCTGCTGATTATGCTTGGCCTTACAGGCACGAGCTGGGGCAAGTGGTTCCGCTGGACATGGAAGATGCAGCTTATAATGCTGATAATGAGCGTTGCTGCGCTGTGTCTGGCCGTAGGTATCGGGTATTAATCGGTGTAGCTCCATTACAGCATAATATTCCTTTGCACAAAAAAACTGCCTTGCTGAATTTATTTAATCAGTAAAGCAGTTTTTATTTTATTCCTCCATTTTAGCCTGAGCCACCTCGCGCAGCCGCTCTATTATGGGCAGGTGCTGTGTGCATAGGCTCTCGCACTGGCCACAGGCCACGCACTTGTCCGCATCCTTTGGATCAAGCCCCCAGTGCCCGACCGCCTCCGCCATATCCTCGCCAAGCAGCTTGCGGTTGTATGCATCCATCAGGCGCGGAATATGGATATCCTGCGGGCAGTGATCGCAGTAACCGCATCCCGTACACATGTCCCTGAGCATTTCGCCTTCGTTCTTCCATTTTTCGTTTAGTTCGCTGGCAGGCTGTTCCACAAGGCCTTCTAGCGCAAGCACCGCATCGTCCACGTGCCGCTTGGTTGTGAAGCCGTTTAGCGCTACGGTTATCTCCTTATGCGAAGCCACAAATCGCAGTGCAGCCTGTGTGGGCGTTAGGTCTGTGCCCTCAGCAAGGTAAGCAAAGCGTTCCGGATTGCGTGGTATAAGGCCGCCCGCCACCGCGTTCATCGCAACCACCGCCATCCCCTTTTCGTGGGCTGCGGATATACCGCTTTGGCGGAATCTATGGTTAAGCGCATTGTAACCGATTAGCATCGCTTCGAATTTATCCTGCTCCACCACCTTTTCCAGCTCGTTGCCAGGCATATGTGATGAAACCGCTATGCGTTTTATCAGGCCCTGCGCCTTTGCCTCCTCAAACCATCCATACATTGTGCCGCACTGCATTTCGTATTGCTCCAGTGACATCATACACCATAGATGATATACGTCTATATAATCCACGCGCAGTCTTGTTAGGCTGGTTTCAAGGCGGCGGAAGAACCCTTCTTTTGTGGGGGGCTTTCCAATTTGGCCGAAGTTTGTTTTGCTGCTAACGATAAAGCTATCTCTTGGAAGCTGGCAAAGCGCCATTCCAAGTATCTCCTCGCTTTTATCGCCACAATAGGTTGGCGCACTGTCAAAATAGTTGATTCCGCGCTCATGCGCATACAGCGCTACCTCGGCGCACTCATTAAACCTGCCCGCCTTAACAAGCTCTTCATCAAAGCGCATGCAGCCCATACCCACCGCCGACACCTTGAAATCCTTATTTCCGTATTGCTTATAATACATCCGTCTACCTCGCCTGTTCTATTCACATTCGTCAAGCTGCGCCATATCGTCAAGGTGAAGCTGCATGGCGCGATTAAGTGTTCGTACCTGATCCAGCACCGCAAACACCGTGTTTTCCATCTTACTGCCCTTGCCATAATCCGCTGGTATGATATAATCCACGCGCCCATGCCGCAGCAGGCTTTGGGCAACCTCTATATCATCCTGATACACCGCGATAGAATGGCCGCCATTTTGCTTTACCAGCTTCATACAGGGTACATCCGTTAGTCCATCGCCTATGTATATCATATTTGGAAACGGTACGCGATGCTTTCCAGGCGGCGTATATCCGTTTAGCTCCTTATGCTCCGTCACATCCAATACGCCCTTGTTTATCCTATACAAAAACTGAGTTTTACTGGTATAATTTACGGCCATCGCAGGCCAAAACGGCACCCCGCGCTCGTCATAGCAAAACTCGCCCGCGTATATCTCCTTAAAAAAGCGCGCTATATGTGTGCCGCCTATTATCTCCTTTAGTCCTGAAGAGATTATGTAATGCTCCACCGTAAGCCCCAGCTTTTCGCCGTATTTGTTTACCCGGTCAAACCATGTGGTAACTCCTGGAAAAAACTGCACGCTCTTGCCCAGCTCGCAAAACACCTCACGGGTAATCAACATCTTGCCGCGCGACTCCTGCACCATAGCAAGCATGTATGATAGCATATCGTCCATATTATACTGCTTAGTCAATTTATTGCATTGATTCCAAAAATCGCTCCCCTGCATACCTATGCCGGGTATAAAGGCATATTCCTGCATATCCTTAGGTGAAAGCGTTTTATCAAAATCATACATCATCGCAATTATAGGTTCCTGTGCCATACATACACCTCCTCACGATGATTGTATCGTATGGCGGCCTGGTGTGCAACAAAAAAGTCCCCCTCCACATTTTACCTTTGATCAATGATGTTGTTTTGAGGATTCAAATGGTATAATTAGCGCATGGATAAAAAAATCAAAAGCGGCTTTTCTATAAAACGCGTACTGCTGATAACGGCGATAGCATTGGGTGCGCTTATGCTGTTTATAGGTCTGCGCTATGCCTATATCATGTTCATAAACCCTATGAGCGCGTTTGAAGCACCCCCCACGCCCACAGCCTCATCGCCCACGCCGGCGCCAATTGTTACGCCGCCTCAGCCTGTGATCACACCTTCGCCTACGGCAACGCCGCAGCCGACCGAAACGATCACGCCTGTTGGGGATACCGCCTTCATGCAAGATAAGGTAAACATACTCTTTTTGGGTTGGGATCAAAGCCCTGAGCGCGAGGATGAAACAAGCGATGTATTCCGCGATGAAACAAACAATTTCCGCAGCGATGTAATTATGCTCATGTGCGCCGACTTCAAGAATAAAACTGTGCATCTCATCTCCATCCCCAGGGATTCCTATGCACCTATATATAATGACAGGGGCGAATTATACTCCACAAAAGGCCATTGGAAGATAAATGCCGCATTTGCCAAGGGTGGCAGCGCCGAGGGAAAGCGCGGCTTTGAATTTGCCATTAACACCGTAAGCCGCTTGCTTGGCGTACCCATAGATCATTATGCAGGCGTTGATATGGATGGGCTAAAGGCGGTTGTAAACGCCATGGGCGGCATAACATACGATGTTGATGTGCGCATAGTGCTAAACGGGCGTGTGCTTGAAAAGGGTAAGCAGCATCTTGATGGGCAGCAGGTACTGGATTACTGCCGCGCGCGCAAGGGCATAAGCACGGATGTGGGCCGCAACGACCGCCAACAGCGTATGCTCTTCGCCATATTCAACAAGCTAAAGTCCACCCAACAGCTTCTTAAGATGCCAAAGATATATAAGTCTGTGCGCGGCTATGTGCATACCGACCTTACTACAGACCAGATCGCCGCATTGGCAGCGCTTGGCATGGAGCTAAACTCCTCAAACCTTAAGCGTCACACGCTTGCAGGCGAATATAATTCAAGCACCCCCTATACCCATGCCAATTATTACCTGATAGATAATGAGGCGCTGCGCGCACTTATAAAGGATATATTTGGAATTGTTATACCGCTCAATCCTCGCTATGATGTAAACTACGTTAAGGCCGATATCATGGCAAAGGACATACAGGTGTACATCAATGCGGCGGACTATCTTGCCGCAAAGGCTTACGCCGCCGCACAAAGCACAGCAGCAAACGCCTCACAAGATGTCGCGCTGAGTGCCTGTAACGAGCTTGCGCGTATGGCGCTGCGTAAACAAAGGCTTTACACGCTGAGCCATAGGGGCGATGGCGCGGATATTAATATACCATTTGCCTTGCAGGACATGCAGCGTGAACGCGATGCGCTGTTGCTGGATATGGCTGCACTGTGCAACACGCTTGGGCTTACACAAAAAGACATCCCTAAATCCAGGGTGCCCAGCGAGCTGTATTCGCTGCTAAATCCGCAAACATGATATGCTAATAATACAAATGCGTGCTTGATATTGAAAGGCTTAGCGTGTAATATTAATGTATATTCACACATAATCAGAGAGGCCGACCCTTAATTTGGGCCGCGTTCGTGCATATATGAATGTTTCCTTCCCCGAATTCATTGCGCAACTTGTGAGCAACCCTGCACTATTTATAACGGTGTTGCTTACCCTTTGCGTTATACTCGTTAACGGGTGGACCGATGCGCCAAACGCCATCGCCACCTGCATATCCACCAGATCCATGGGGCCGCGCGCCGCGATAGCCATGGCGGCAATATTCAACTTTTTAGGCGTATTGGTAATGACCTTCATAAGCCGCTCCGTAGCCGCTACAATATACAATATGGTGGATTTTTCCGGCAATACAAGCGATGCAACCATCGCCCTGTGCGCCGGTATGTTCGCAATCGTGGCATGGGCTACGGCGGCATGGAAATTCGGCATACCTACCAGCGAAAGTCATGCGCTTATAGCCGGAATATCAGGTGCCGCGATAGCGCTACAGGGTGGACTTTCCGGAATAAATGGCGCCGAATGGGTAAAGGTGCTGTATGGCCTTGGGCTATCCTCGATACTGGGCTTTGCGCTTGGCTTCCTCACAACAAGGCTTACAGAGTGCATTTGCCGCGGCATGGATCGCCGCAAGATGGATAAGGTATTCAAAAATGCGCAGATCGGCGGTGCGGCCGCAATGGCATTCATGCATGGCGCTCAGGATGGGCAGAAGTTTATAGGCGTGTTTCTACTTGGCGTATTTCTTGCAAGGGGCGACGGCGCCGTTACCTCCTTTGATTCCATACCTATATGGCTTGTGATACTCTGCTCCCTAGTGATGTCGCTTGGCACATCCATAGGCGGACTTCGCATAATAAAGGCAGTTGGTATGGATATGGTCAAGCTGCATAAATATCAGGGCTTTGCAGCAGACACCGCGGCAGCCCTATGCCTGCTGTTGGCGTCCCTTACCGGCATACCGGTGAGCACCACCCACACTAAAACCACCGCAATAATGGGCGTTGGCGCCGCAAAGCGGCTATCCTCGGTAAATTGGGGTATAGTGCGCGAAATGGCGCTTGCCTGGATTCTGACATTCCCCTGCTGCGGCCTTATAGGTTATTTTATGGCCAAAGCATTTATTATGATATTCTGATCGGAGGCAATTATATATGTCACGCAAACAGGACAGCTACTATTACGACAGCTTCGTTATGCTGTCGGATTACTTCTGCCAGGGCGCCATTTTTTTGGAAACCACCCTGCGCGAATTCGACCCTAACACATTGAGCGCACGTATTGAAGAGCTTCATCGCATAGAGCATGCGGCGGATATGAGCAAGCATGAGGTTATGAAAAAGCTGGTGCGCGAGTTTATCACACCCATTGAGCGCGAGGATATAATGCTTATTCTTCAGCGTATCGACGATGTTACGGATGCGCTGGAGGATGTACTGCGCAGGATGTATATGTACAACCTTACCTCCGTGCCTAAGGATGCTGTTACATTTGCGGCCATAATACGCGAATGCTGCGAGGCCACAAAATGCCTGCTACAAGAGTTCCACGACTTCAAGCGCTCTAAAATGCTGCGCGAACACCTTATAACGATCAACACCAAGGAGGAGGAGGGCGATAAACTGCACCTTGAGGTAATACGCAGACTTGGCGTGGCAGGCGACCCCCTCTATATAATGCGATGGAGCAGGATGTACGATGGCCTTGAAAAATGCTGCGACGCCTGTGAGGACGTGAGCGACGCTATTGAATCCGTGATAATGAAAAACACATAATATTGGAGGCTATGGCTATGTGGTGGCTTGTATTCCCCGCCCTTGTGGCGGCATTCCTTATCCTGATAATTGTGCGCGCACTCTGCTTTATACCTAAGCCACATCACAAAGTCCCTCTGCGTGATGTGCAGGTGAATAGCGATACCGTCTGCTCACATCTAGCCCAAATGATACGCTGCCGCACCATATCCTGTTCGGATGAATCTCAAAGGGACGAGGCGGAATTTGAAAAATTTCGCAACCTGCTTATCGAGCTTTACCCTAATATACAGCACGCCTGTACGCTTGAGTACGTTGGCAACGGCGGCATACTCTATAAGCTACCCGGTCAAAGCAGCGATGCGCCCTCCGTATTCATGTCGCATTACGACGTGGTTCCCGCTGATGACGCCGCGTGGGATAAGCCTCCCTTTGATGCGGTAATTGAAGACGGAGTGCTGTGGGGACGCGGTACGCTGGATACTAAAACAACGCTGTTGGCCACGCTAGAAAGCGCCGAGATGTTAATAGCCGGCGGCTTTATTCCTAAAAACGATATGTATTTTGCCTTTGGCGCAGATGAGGAGCTTTCCGGCACCTGCGCTCAGGCCATGGTTGAGCAGTTCAAGGCCCGCGGGATAACCCCCGCATTTGTGTTTGACGAGGGCGGCGCCGTTGTTGAGGGCGTGTTCCCCGGTCTAAAGCAGCCCTGTGCCTTAATCGGCACCGGCGAAAAGGGTTATTTGGATGTGGACTTCACAATCTGCAACAATGGCGGCCATGCTTCAACCCCGCCACCGCATACCTCAGTGGGACTCTTGGCAAATGCAGTGGCGAACGTTGAAAACCATCCATTCCCACGAAAGCTTACAAAGCCCGTTGCCGAACTACTCGATACGCTTGGTAGGCATTCGTCCTTTTTATACCGGCTGATATTCGCAAACCTCTGGTGTTTTATGCCGCTGCTGGATGCCATATGCAAATCTTCCGGCGGTGAGCTTAACGCAATGCTCCGAACCACCTGCGCGTTCACACGTATGCAGGGCAGCTCAGCACCAAACGTGCTGCCTCCATGCGCAATGGTCGGCGCAAATCTGCGCATAATAGGCGGTGAAACCCCTGAGTTTGTGCTGGATCATCTCAGATGTGTTGTGCACAGCGACAAAATATCCTTAACCGGCAGTCCCGCCGGTCTTAATCATCCCTCGTCATTCTCCGATACCTCCGGCAAAGCCTGGGAAAAGCTTAGCGCCGCCATAGCCCAAACGTGGCCCGATGCAATAATCTCGCCATATCTTATGGTTGCCGGCAGCGATTCCACCTACTATTCGCACATAAGCAAGTATGTCTACCGGTTTTCCGGTATGGCACTCACGAGCGATGAGCGTGCCCGTATGCATGGCCATAATGAGCGTATCCCACTTTCAAAAGTCATTGCCACAGTGCAGTTCTACGTAAGGCTGATGGAAATGTTTTAATCATATATACCGGCATCAAAAAAAGAGAGCTTCCGCTCTCTTTTTTAGTTTAATCATCAATCTGTGCTTTCTGCGTATTGTTAAGCCGATTCGCCGTATAACTCACCTGTCGATCTTCAAGCTTACTCCTTGGGCATAAGCCCCAGCTCATCCATATACCGCTTCATGCCCGTTATCGTCAGCGCCATTACCTCGTCAAGCTCCATACCCAGTCTATCGCAGCCTTCCTGTATAACGGTACGATTGCACTTAGCCGCAAAGCCTTTATCCTTGAATTTCTTTTTAACGCTCTTTACTTCCATATCGCTTATCCCAGTTGGACGCATTAGCGATGCAGCCATCACTATGCCGGTAAGCTCATCCACCGTGAACAGACTTTTTTCCATATCACTTAGCGGTTCCACATCCGCACACAGCCCAAACCCATGCGATATTATTGCGCGTATATCCTGCGCCTCAACGCCATCTGGCACAAGCAGCTCCTCAACACGATGGCAATGTTCCTCGGGAAAACGCTCAAAATCCACATCGTGCAGATATCCTATTGCCTCCCAATATTCGCGCTCGCCACCAAAATGCTCCGCCATGGCGCCCATAGCAGCGCTTACCGCCAATGCGTGCGTCAGCAGATGCGGCTGCGTAACATGCTTTTCAAGTATTTCCTTAGCTCGTTCCAACGTCAACTTTGCCATATACGTTCTGCCTGTCCCTTCATTAACTAATAGTTTGATTATAGCACCGGAGCCTGGCAAATGCCAAGCTCCGACGTGATTCGTCTTATTTTTGCGCTGCCTTTGTAAAATACTCCGGCGCGACTTTTTTTACTATATCGTCCATCTCTTTATCCGATACGTTTGTGTTACGACCCGCTTCATATAGCTTATCAACTGCCTCTTTAAGCTTCACCGCAGTCTCGCTGCGCTTATCCATCTGCTTATCGCCCTTGAGCTTAAATCTGGTATTCATCCAATGAGCGACCCCCGCCGCGCCTGAATGCTCGCCGATAACCACACGTGGCGGTCTGCCCAGTATTTTTTCGGTATCGAATATGTTGTATATCTCCTCATCCTTTAGCATACCATCTGCGTGAATGCCTGCGCGCGTGGCGTTAAAGCTATCGCCCACAAATGGAGTGCGCTCTGGTATGCGGGTATCCAATTCGTTCTCAAAGTATTCCGCTATCTCGGTTATTACGGATAGATCCATTCCATTCGTCTTACCCATCAGCTGCGCATATTCTATCGCCATAGCCTCAAGCGGGCAATTGCCTGTGCGCTCGCCAATCCCCAAAAGAGAGCAGTTGACAGCGGATGCGCCATACAGCCATGCTGTTGTTGCATTGGTTACCACCTTGTAAAAATCATTGTGACCATGCCACTCAAGCAGCTCGCACGGCACGCCGGAATAAAACCTTAGCCCATATACTATGCCCGGCACACTGCGCGGCAGACTTGCGCCGGGAAAAGATACGCCATATCCCATGGTATCGCACATACGTATTTTGATGGGTATATGGCTCTCATCCATTAGGCGCGTCAGTTCGTTTGTAAAGGGCAACACAAAGCCATAGAAGTCCGCACGGGTTATGTCCTCAAAATGGCAGCGCGGCTTTATGCCATAGCTGAGCGCATCCTTGACGATGCCCAAATACTTATCCATGGCCTGCTTGCGCGTAAGACCCATCTTATTGAATATATGATAATCCGAGCAGGACACCAGCAGTCCCGTCTCTTCCACGCCAATATCCCTAACCAATTTGAAATCGCTGCTGCTAGCGCGTATCCATGTGGTTATTTCGGGGTATTTATAACCCAACTCGCGGCATTTTTCCAGCGCCAGCCTATCCTTTTCGGTGTATATAAAAAACTCACTCTGGCGTATTATACCCTTATATCCGCCCAAACGGTTCATAAGCTTATACAGGTTAACTATCTGCTCCACCGTAAACGGTGCGCGCGATTGCTGCCCATCCCTGAATGTGGTATCCGTTATCCATATATCATCCGGAAAATACATTGGCACCTGTCTATGGTTAAACCTGATGCGCGGCACTGAGTCGTATGGGAAGCTATCCCTAAATAGCTCAGCCTCTTTTACATCATGCAACTCGTAATCATAATCGTTTTCCTGAAGTAGATTTGTTCTTCCGTATTGCTTGCGCATTACATTGCCCTCCCAGTTTAGTGCGCACATAGCGTGTTACCTAATATGGCGCTTTTCATTTTATTGGTGTATTATATCATATCCATGTATTCTTGTATACATGTATACAAGAATTTCTACCCCTTTATTCGCCCTTTATACTAAAAAGGGACGGCTCAATAGGTCGTCCCTCCGTTTTATTGGCACTCTATCAGCCGCCAAGGTATGCCTTCATTATCTCCGGGCTGCTTATCATCTCATTGCCGTTGCCCGAAAGCACTATGTTGCCTGTTTCCATAACGTAGGCGCGGTTGGCTATTTTAAGCGCCATGCCTGCATTCTGTTCCACCAGCAATATCGTGGTTCCGCGCTGGTTTATCTCCTTTATGATATTGAATATCTCCTGCACTAGCAGCGGCGAAAGACCCATGGACGGCTCGTCCAGCAGTAGCAACCGCGGACGGCTCATCAGCGCCCTGCCCATTGCCAGCATCTGCTGTTCACCGCCCGACAGCGTGCCGGCAGCCTGCCTTTTACGTTCCTTTAGTACCGGAAAATAAGCAAATACCGTGTTGAGATCCTCGCCTATTCTTTCATTATCGTTGCGCAGCAGTGCGCCCATTTCAAGGTTCTCCAGAACGCTCATGTCCACAAACACGCGCCTTCCTTCAGGCACCTGCGATATGCCGATTTTAACGCGCTGCGCCGGACTTGTTGACGTAATGTCCGCACCTTCAAATGTTATTGTTCCACTCGTTGGCTTTTTTAAACCGGATAGCGTGCGCAGTGTTGTGGTTTTGCCTGCGCCGTTTGCGCCAATAAGCGTAACTATCTCGCCTTCATCAACGCGAAACGATATGTTCTTTATCACATGTATTAAATCGTAGTGTACGTTTAGTCCATTAGCTTCAAACATTGTCTGCCGCCTCCCCAAGATAAGCCTCGATGACGCGCCTGTTATGGCGCACCTCATCGGGAGTGCCGCATGCGATCACCTCGCCATAGTCCAGTACGTATATACGCTCGCATATGCGCATCACCAGCGACATATCGTGCTCGATTAGCAGTACTGTGAGCTTATAGTCCTCGCGCAGCCTGTAGATAAGCTCTGTAAGGTCAGCCGTTTCTGCCGGGTTCATTCCGGCGGCAGGCTCGTCCAGCAGCAGCAACACCGGATTTGTGGCAAGTGCGCGGGCAATCTCCAGTCTGCGCTGGTCGCCATACGGCAGGTTGCGTGCAAGTTCGTCCGCCTTATCCGTAAGAGCCATGTCATCCAGTATCTTCATGGCCATATCGGTGCACAGTCGTTCCTCCTTCTTCCATTGCGGAAGATGGAAAAACGAAGCTGCCATTCCATACTGAACGTTTTTATGTATTCCTATCTTTACGTTATCCAGCACCGAAAGGTTCCTAAACAGCCTGATATTCTGAAAGGTACGGGCGATGCCCTCGCTGCACACTACATTGGGCTTCATTCCCGATATATCCTGTTCCTTTCCATGGCGTGTAAGATACACCGCACCCGTGCTTGGCGTATATATGCCGGTGAGCAGGTTAAATATGGTCGTTTTGCCGGCGCCGTTTGGGCCGATAAGCCCAACCAGTTCACCCTTTTGCAGCTCAATGCAAACGTCATGTACCGCAGTAAGTCCCCCAAATGTCAGCGTAAGATGATCCAATCTAAGTCTTGTACCCATTACTTATCGCCTCCCTTTTTGCTCAGGAACGCCGGCAATTTAATCTTTTTGAGCAAATCACGGCTAAGCTCCTTGTCGCCCATAAGTCCCTGGGGTCTAAATATCATTATTAGTACCAGCAGCAGCGCATAGATTATCATACGAATTTCTGCAAAGGACTGAAGCAGCATGTTTATAATCGCCAGTACCACCGCCGCTATCACAGAGCCGGAAAGACTGCCCATACCGCCAAGCACAACCACCACCAGCACGTCTATTGATTTTTTAAAGCCGAATATGCCGGGATTGATAAAATAGAAATACGATGAATACATTGCCCCTGCTATACCTGCAAAAAATGCGCCTATCGTAAACGCAAGCACCTTGTATTTGGTGCTGGATACCCCCATTGATTCCGCAGCTATCTCATCCTCGCGCACGGCTATACATGCCCGCCCATGGGTGGACTTTAGAAAATTCCGAATTATTACCACTGTGCCCACTGTGAATATGAACAGGTACGGCCAATTTACAAATCTTGGCAGGTTTGAAAGGCCCGCCGCTCCATTTGTTATCTTGAGGTTTTGGAACACGATACGGATTATTTCCGCCATGCCCAGCGTAGCTATTGCCAGATAATCTCCGCCCAGCCGCAGCGTAGGCAGACCAACCGCAACGCCTATTACCGCCGCCGCTGCCGCGCCTGCAAACATGCCCACGATAAAGCCCCACTGCGTTGGAATGCGTGATGTTATTATCGCGCAAACATAAGCGCCTATGGCCATAAAGCCCGCATGACCCAGCGAAAACTGGCCTGTAAAACCCGTTATCAAGTTCAAGCTGACGGCAAGTATTATGCTTATCCCCACCGATACCAGTGTGGCAAAATAATAATCGCCCAGCACCCCGGTAAGTATCAGCGCATACACCAGTGCAAATAATATAGCAAGAGCTATCACGGTGCGTACGGTGGATTTTTTAAGTATCCTCTTTGCCATCCTCTTACACCTTCTCTCTCTTGTTCTTGCCCAGCAGACCCGCAGGGCGCACTATCAATATCAGTATCAGTATAAAGAACACCACAGCGTCCTTATATGTTGAAAGGCCAATGCCAGCCACTAGCGTTTCAATTAGGCCTATCAGGTAGCCGCCCAGCATTGCGCCAGGTATTATGCCTATTCCGCCCAACACCGCCGCCACAAATGCCTTAAGCCCCGGTAGGCTTCCCATAAGCGGGTTTATTGAGCTGTAGTATACCCCCACCAGTACGCCTGCCGCGCCCGCAAGCGCGGAACCTATTGCAAACGTAAATGATATCGTTTTATCAACATTCACGCCCATCAGCATTGCTGCATCAGGGTCCTGCGACACGGCGCGCATACATTTTCCCATACGCGTCTTGTGCACTATGAATTGAAGTCCCAGCATAAGCAGCACGGTTATTCCCATTATCAATATCTGCTGCATTCTTATTATTGCGCCGCCCGCCTCAATGCGTATCGCCATCCAGCCTACCGGATCAGGGTACACATACGGGTCTGCGCCAACGAAAAACATCATGCCGTATTCCAGCAGCATGGATACGCCTATGGCGGTTATCAGCACGGTTATGCGCGATGAATCACGCAGCGGACGGTATGCCACGCGCTCTATGAATATGCCCAGCAGCATCGAGAGCACCATAGCTATAAGTAATGCCGGAAAAAAGCCTAACCCCAAAGTGGTTACGCAAAAATAACCTATAAACGCACCTACCATATAAATATCGCAATGCGCAAAGTTTATTAGCTTTATTATTCCGTATACCATTGTGTAGCCCAAGGCTACCAGCGCGTAAATACTGCCCAGCGAAAGGCCGTTGACGAGCTGTTGAAATATATTGTTCAAAAGAGCATTCCTCCAAATCTACGGAGTAAATATCTGGCCGCGTTCAGCGTACTGAACGCGGCCGGAGCATAAATATGTTAGCCTATTTTTTTTGCGGAAACGGCAACGCCGTTTTGAAGCTCAACCACAACTATGGCCTTCACGGTGTCGTGGCTTTCCGGATCTATTGCAAATGAACCCGTAACGCCGGAGAACTCAGTTGTTGAGATCAGCGCGGCCTGTATCTGATCTGGAGTTACGGTAGCTTCACCACTCTGTGCCATTGCGCGCGTTATAGCGTCAACCAGGAACATAGCGGCATCATAGCCCATCGCATGGAACATATTTGGGGATTCATTGTACTTTTCTGTATAGTTCTTTACAAATGTATCGATCTTGGGGTCTGCCAGCAAGGAGGAATAATGTGAGCTGTAATATACGTTGTTAAGGTTTTCAGCGCCCGCAAGCTCCACCAGCTTTTCGGATTCAAAGCCGTCCGCACCGATAACGGGGCAGTCTATGCCCAACATGCGCGCCTGCTTTATGATAAGGCCAACCTCGCTGAAATAGCCGGGGATAAACAATGCGTCGAATTCCTTGCCGGCAAGTGAAGTCAGCACGGCATTAAAGTCTGTATCACCTGCTGCATAATATTCCTGTGCAACTATCTCGCCCGGGAAGGTGGCTACAAAGCTCTTTTCAAGGCCCTTTGCGTAGTCGTTGGAGCTGTCTGCATAGATGGCAACTTTCTTTGCTCCCAAATCATTTGCGGCAAAGTTTGCCATGGTAACGCCCTGGAAGGAATCGTTAAAGCAGATACGGAAGGTGTAATTCTTATGGGATTTTACCGTGCCATCCTCATTGTGCTCGGCGATAAGGTTATCGCCTGTAGCGGAGCCTGTGATAACGGGAACCTTATTGTTTTCGGCAACGGAGCTGACGGATGAAAATGTGCCTGTCAGTGCGGGCCCTATCTCCGCAACTACCTTATCCACTGTCATGAGCTTTGTGGCCAGTGTGGCGGCCTCAGCAGGGTCACACTTGTTATCATACTTGACCAGCTCAAGCTTTTTGCCGTTTACGCCGCCGGCCTCATTAACCTCGTTAAGTGCCATCTCAGCACCCGCATTACATGCAAGGCCATACATGGCATAATCGCCAGAAAGTTCGTAGTTCAAGCCGATCTTGATGGTTTCGCCTGCGCCGCTGCTTGAAGCGTCCGCGTTAGCGTTGTCTGCCGGCGTATCGGTGCCTGGTGTGCTTGGTGCTGCGCAGCCGCCTACCATTGCCAGCACAAGTGCGCATGCGAGTGTAAATGCAATAAGTTTTTTCATTGTTGTATTCTCCTAAAATTTATTTGTTGAATATTCAAAAGGCGGTTCCTCCGGAGAGGAACCGCCTTTGCAACCGCCGTGTTATGCCATGGCTCCTACTCCGATTTAATTTTGATCATGCGTACAATAATGCTCACAATAATAATAATGACCGCTACGAGTACTAGAGCAAGTACGCCAACCAGAGCAACCAAAATAAGGCTCAGCAGAGCCATACCTATAAGCAGGGAAACGGACAGCATTTGCGCGCTGTTTGTCATGTTTGAAAGCGTATGTGTCATGGCCGTTCCTCCTGTCGAAATATTTAAAATCAATTTAGGTAATATATTATATCCAACATTGTGACTTGTCAATACATATTTTGTTGGATTTTATCAGCAAATCATTTATTAACTGTATTATTGCCCAATGCATCTGCATTTTTCACTAAGTATAAAAATTCATCCAACACGCGTTCATACTCCTGCGGCGCCTTGCATATGCTGCGCGCATGTGTTGCACCCTGGCAATACCACAGCATTTTTTTGCCGCGCTTTGCATCGTACAATCGCTGCGTATGATACGGCAATATAAACGTATCCGCCGTGCCGTGTATGAACAATATCGGCATATCCGGCAAGCCGCAAGCGGCCTCAAGCTCCCGCAATGGAGACGCCTCGCTAAAGAAAAAGCCTGCGCGCAGTTTGCTTATAAGGCTAGCAAACGGCACAAATGGCCACCTCGGCAGCTTTGCCATACGCTTTACAGAATAGGCCACCTGCTCTGCCATATTTGAAAACGGGCAATCCGCAATCACGAACGCGAGCCTGTTGTCGTGGCAGGCTTCTAGCAGCACCGTAGCGCCGCCTTGGGATTCGCCATGCGTGCAAACTATACCGTTTTTACCCATCCGCTCCACAGCTATATCCACCATCAGGTGCAAATCGTGCTGCTCCATATACCCAAGCGTCGTGCGTTTACCTTCGCTTTCGCCTGCGTTGCGGTTATCGTATATAAGCGCATTATACCCACGCGCAAGAAACAGTTTTGCATATTTATACGAATTTACGGCGCAGCAGCCAAAGCCGTGCATTATCACAACCGCCTTATTGGATGGCGTTTCGTTCATAAGCCACGCGGCGTTTAGCAGTGTGCCGTCAAATGATTTTATGCTAAAGCGCTCTATCGGCCTCGCCTCAAACTCGCCATCTATCCACACGCCGTTTTCCCTATCGTGTTCCTTACCTTGCTCCCACGTGAAATGGCGGGGGTGATATATTGTATTTGTTATCACAACGCCTGTGATGCACAGGCCTATAAGCAACAGCAGAATACCAGCAACAGCATACAGCATACAACATCGCCTCCATTCAGCCGTTAATGTATACGCGCCTTGCGCGCGGCGTAATCAAGCAGGTCAACTCGTAGTTGATTGTACCAACCACCTGTGATACCTCCTCCATGCTCATTGCGCCTTTTCCAAAGAGTATCACCTCATCGCCACGGCACACATCGCCGCCTGTTACGTCAGCCATAATCATGTCCATGCATATATGCCCTATCTGGCTGTATCTGCGCCCCTTTATCACCACGTATGCGTTATCGCTGAGTCTGCGCGAATATCCATCCGCATAGCCCGCAGTAATCACTGCCGTCGTTATGTCCGTTTTAGCACGATATGCACGCCCATAGCTCACAGTAGTTCCAGCCGGCAGCTCTCGCACCTGTGACACGCGCGATTTAAGCGTCATAACCGGTTCAAGCTCAAGCTCACCCGTTCTGGGCATACTATCTGGATACATACCATAGAGCATCACACCAGCCCGTACCATATCGATTATCGTTTCGCTATGCTGCATTATAGCGGCGCTGTTGCTGGTATGGCATATCGCCGGACGCTTACCGCGAGCCGTAAGCTCGTTTAGTACATGCATATAATTTTCAAGCTGCCACTCCGTATAACCGTTTTCCTCAGGCGTATCCGCCACTGAAAAATGGGTGTACATTCCCGTAACATTCAAGCCTGGCAACCCCATTATACGCTCCGCCGCATCGGCTGCTTCAATTGCGGCACGCTTGCCCTGCGCCAATATGCCTGCACGCGACATGCCCGTGTCCACCTTTATATGCGCATCCACCGTTACGCCCGCCGCCTGCGCGGCGATAGATAACTCGTTTGCGGCAGTCTCATCTACAACGGTTTGTGTCAGCGAATTATCCGCAAGCGTTTTTGCAAAGCCATGCCAAGTATAGCCAAGTATCAATATTGGCAGCGTTATGCCGCCGTTTCTTAGCTCAATCGCCTCGTCTATGCAGGCAACCGCAAACGCCGCTGCGCCGCTGCTTTGCAAAAGCTTGCCGCAGCGAAGCGCACCATGCCCATAGGCATCAGCCTTTATAACACACATTACCGGTTTGCCGCAGCGTTTTGCCACATCCAGATTATGCTTTAACGCCCGCAGATCTATTTGCGCCCAAGTGCGGGCGGTCAATGTATCCATAGCCTGTTTTCCTCTTTTGCTGTTTTTTTATGATTATTTTCCAGCTAAAGCGGGCGGTCAATGGCCGCCCGCACAGGCCGCCAACAGAGCAAAAGCCCTGAAGGCGTCTTATTATTGCTTGCCTATGGTGGCTACCATAACGGCCTTTATCGTGTGCATACGGTTTTCCGCCTCGTCAAACACCTTAGAATGCTTGCTGCGGAACACCTCATCGGAAACCTCCATCTCCTTGATGCCGAATTTTTCGTACATCTCCTGCCCAACGCTGGTTTCAAGGTCATGGAATGCAGGCAGGCAGTGCAGGAATATCACCTCAGGATTGCCCGTCATGTTTATCATATCCATTGTCACGCGATATGGGGTAAGCAGCTTAATGCGTTCCTCAAATTGCGCTTCCTCGCCCATTGATACCCATACGTCTGTATATATGGCATCCGCGCCCTTTACGGCAGCCACATCCTCTGAAAAGCTAATTAGCGCGCCTGTCTGCTCCGCTACCTTGCGCATTTGGGCAACTAATTCCTCTTGCGGCCACAGGTTTTTAGGCGCTATGCCAACAAAGCTCATCCCGCACTTAGCCGCGCCGATCATAAGCGAATTGCCCATGTTATTGCGCGCGTCTCCCACATAGCATAGCTTTACCTTGTTTAGCGGCTTATGCACATGCTCCTCAATGGTCATGAAATCCGCAAGTATCTGCGTAGGATGATACATATCCGTAAGGCCGTTCCACACCGGCACACCAGAAAAACGTGCCAGTGCCTCCACAGCCTCCTGCTTAAAGCCGCGGTATTCGATGCCGTCATAGAAGCGCCCAAGCACCTTTGCCGTATCCTCCAGCGATTCCTTTTTACCCATCTGGCTGTTTGAAAGGAATGTCACGTGCGCGCCCTCATCAAGACAAGCCACCTCAAACGCGCAGCGAGTACGCGTGGAGGTTTTGTCGAAAAGCAGCACCACGTTCTTGCCCTCAAGCAGGTTATTGTGCACTCCAAGGCGCTTTTTTGTCTTAAGCTCGTGCGAAAGATCCAGCAGATATCTTATTTCTTCAGGTGTAAAATCCTTGAGGGTAAGGAGCGAGCGTCCCTTTAGATTTACTGGCATAACATTTTTCTCCTTGTATGTTTTATTTGTATTGTTTTTGTATGTATCGGCCTGTATAGGCCTTGAGCAGCGCACCATAATCCGGTGTAAAATCCACCGTATCGCCCACCCTATATTCGCTTGCGCGCGTCAGATCCAGTATTGTATGGTCCGAGCTGCCGCCCAATATATCTATCCGCTTATCCCTTGGCACAAGTCCATCGGTGTTTGTATCCTGACGGCCTAGCGCCAAAATACCGCGCAGCATCTCGCCCTTATCAATAAACGCGACCTGCTCGCCAAAGGCGTTCGCGCCCGCCTTGCCTATTGGAAAGCTTGGCTTGCGCTGTACTTCCACAAGCGCGGCGCTAAGCGTAAACGCATCGCCGTAGTAACCGTTCATAAGTCTGCCCACAGATGTATCGGAGCCCAGCAGATATGCTTCGCCTATGCGTAGATTTGTGATACCCTTGGGTACTTCGCCCGCATAGATCATCCCCATTGTGGACGAGTTGCCGCCAGACACCATGGGTATTGGGATTGAAAACCTTTCGCGCAGGCGCTCGGTTATCATAATCAAGCCGCCAAGGTTTGTTTTATCCGGCATTATACCGCCAAAGCATGTAAGATTTACGCCCACGCCATACAGCTCAAGCTCCGGAAAATCCAGCACGGCCGCCGCCGTTTTTATTATTGCCGCCTCATCGCCAAAGAACACGCCTTCGCGCAGGTCGCCCATATCCACCATAAGCACAATCCTGTGCCTGCGCCGCTGTGCCTTTGCCGCCTCGCCCAGCAGACGTATTGTGGCAATCTCACTGTTAAGGCTGATTTCGCTGTTAGCCACAACGTCCTGCACCTCACCCGGCATGGGTATGCGTATGAGCATACGTGGTTTATCCGTCATTATTCCAGCAAGGTTAAGTATCCTTGAATCTGCAATAAAATCCACATCGGTTGTGTTTATAAGCTCCGTTATTCTGGGCTGTGCGCAAACGCACTTGGTTACGGCCGCCATTGTTAAGCCGTTTGCATGGCATAGCGCACAGAGTTTATCTATATTATGCTTGAGCTTGACCAGGTCTGCCGTAATAAGCGGATAATTCATATTCCCATGCTCCGTTTCATCAGCGTCAGGGCTGCCTGTGGATATTTTTTGCTCATCACGCCCAACGACGCCATTATGTAGTCATTATCAAACAGCATCTCAAGCTCGCCCAGCTTGGGAAAAAGCATCATGCCGTTTTTATTGCAGCCAGCCATTGTTTCAAGCAGCGCTTCCCTATGAACCAGCCGTGTAAGCGCCCCGCCCGTGCCTATTATATACTTTATCTGCGTCAGGTCTTTGCCTTCCGCTACCGTTTGGCGGCCCGATGGGGTATATATATACCTCAGTGCGCCCGCATGCCGCACAAGCGCCACAACGCCCGCCTCACGGCACAGCCGCTCCGTCAGTCTAAGCTGCGCCTCGCTCTGCGGTATTGGCAGGTATTCGCTCATCACCTCATCCACATCCAGCCCAAGCTCATTTTCAAGCGCGGACTTGCCGATCATGGAAACAAGGTTCTTCGCATTCACATACAGCCCTAAGTCGCCCTCCACGGTGCGCTTGGCAAACGGCTCGGGCGATGTTGCTATCCGTGCAATCTCATCAGATCCCGCGCTCACCGAATGCACATCCGTAGTCGCCCCGCCTATATCCACAACCACCAGATCCCCTATATCCTTTTGCAATATCGTCGCCGCCTGCATCACAGCGCCCGGCGTTGGCATTATGCTGCCTGTTACCATATCGCGTATATGCAGCATGCCTGGCGCTTTGACGATATGCTCTTCAAACACATCATGTATTACGCGGCGCGTTGGCTCTATATTCAGTTTATCCAGCTTGGGATACACATTTTCCGCCAAGTAGCAGCTTTGCCCGGCCGCTTCAAACATCGCCTTAACGGCGGATCGATTTTGCACATTCCCCGCATATATCACAGGTACGCCTAACTTTAGCTTGCAGATACGCCGCGCATTTTCAAGCGCCGTTTCTCGCTCGCCATAGTCCGTTCCACCGGCGATAAGTATGAGGTTGGGGTCTGTTGCAATTATATCCCCTATATCATAATCCGTAAGCTTGCCCGCCGTAGCCAGCTTGACTATCGCGCCCGCGCCCAGGGCGGCAGCCTCCGCCGCCTTAACCGTCATTTCGTACACTAAACCATGCACGCACATACGCAGGCCGCCCGCCGCTGAGCTGGTGGCAAACATCTCGCCATATTCCACCGTTTCCCCCAAGCTGCGTTCAAGCCCACGTATAGCTGACGCAAGGCCTATCCTCACATCGCCTTGCGCTACGCTTGTGGCCGATTGTCCTTGCCCTATAAAGCGCGGCGCCGCAGTGGTTATACCATCAAATGCGTTGACAAGCGTTGTTGTAGAGCCGATCTCGGCCACCAGTACGTCGATGAACATAGCTCCTCTTTTTCTGCCCGTTTCCGGCACAAAGTTTTATGCTGATGCGCAATACGCGCCCATACACACAGGCAAATCCAAGTTTAAACATGTGCCGTTATCTTCCGCTACACCGGCGGTCTTTTTCAAAAGGCCGCCGGTGTTCTGGTTTTATTTGCCCTCAAGTTCCCTGCGGCGCTTAACCAGGAATGTTGCCACATGGTTGCCATGGCTTCCACGCCCAAATCCAACGTCCGCACCGGCCTTGCGTGCCTGCGCATCGTCTATCTGAGTGCCACCGGATACGAATATCAGCTTATCGCGCACACCCATCTCACGAGCCAGCTTATCTATTTTGGCGATATTCTTATAGTGGATATCGTCATGGCTTATTATGGTCGACGCCAGCATAGCGTCCGCGTTGAGTTCTATGGCAGCATTTACCAATTTTTCGGGCGCTACCGAGGTGCCAAGATAATGCACCTCTATCCCATATTTTTCAATGCCGCCATGCTTTATATCTATTATTTCGCGCAGACCAACTGAATGCTCATCCTCACCTATAGTCCCGCATACCACGCGCATAGGTTTTTCCTCTATTGCCGCGCGAAGATCGTCCTCGCTCAGTATATCCGGCTCCTTTGGTATCACAAGCTCATCGATATTAAGAGCGAATGGAACCTTACCCTTTATCTCTATACGCGTGCCTTCAGCTCCGTGCATTACCTCGCGGTTTATAACCTCAACATCCGTTAGGTTCATTCTTAGGCCGCATTCAATCGCCGCCGCCTCCGCGATATGGCGCTCCGTCGGGAAAAACATGGTAATTAGCACCGTTCCATCCGCCAGCCATTCCATCTCGGGGCGTATCAGCTTGGCATCCGGTTGTGCAAACTCTTTAATGTCCTCCATGCGCACATTAACATTATCCCTCTCGTCCAACTCATCTATATAGACTATCTTTTCGGGGCATTCCAGTGTGCAGCCGCCGATCAAATCGCTGGGGTTGGCGGCGCCATACTGGGCAATGTTGTTGTAGCCGTAGTGCGCGCTTACGGGCGCCATATAATCCTGCTCGCGCTTGAATATCGTGCCGGCGCCTATACCGCCGTTTAGCTTTCTCGCGATGCCATCGCCATTGCGCTCCGGGTATAGACCGCTATCCACGAACATGCCCTCTTCAACTGCGGCAAAATAGCCGCCCATCTCAAGCATCTCCTCCATGAAAAGCACGGCACGCTCCTTAAGCTCCCTTGCCTTATCGCGTAGATATCCATCCTGCTTGAGCTGCACCATCTCCATAAGCCCATCAAGGCCCACCAACGTCTGTTTGGCGGTATCGCACGCCTCGATGTTGTATATGTGCCATGGCACGTTGCGTCCCTCGTCTGGGGTGATGGTGGACTGTATGTCAGCGCTTGTCAGCTTGCTAACCAGCATATTGAGCACATGGGTAACTGTGGCCTCGCGTGTGGACGCCTCGATGTACTTTGTGTTCATCTGCGCGCGCATACGATATTCGTGAAACAGCTCGCGCAGCGCCACAGCGTATGGCATATCCATATACACGCATGGTGCAGGGGTCGCTGTTGGCGGCACTGTCGAAAGGCAGATATTCTTCTTTGGTATACCAACAGAGGCTGAGAATATTGCATTTATCGCATGCTGCACCATCAGCTCCGGCATTACCTTCCACGCCTCACGCGCGGTGGCGTTGGCGTTATGCGCGCCATCTATCTGCGCCATGCCAGCCCATGCAATGATCTGCTTGCTCTCACATGCGTCAACAAAGGAACGTGTCATGTTGATATTGCGGTATATCACATTATACTGCGGATCCTGATGCACGCCATTTACACCTTCCTCGGCGAACATAACAGCAATATCCGGGCCGGCAACACCTGATACATAGGAATGATAGTTGATTGGCCTTCCCACCTCGTCCTCTATCATATCAAGTGCCTTGCGCTGCGCGCGCACCTGTTTTCTGGTTATTGGAACGCCGCCCATACCCTGCGGAGTGCCTTCAATCAGCCCGTCAAAATGTGATTGGCCTGCCGTGCGGATTACCATTATGTGGTCCGCACCGTGGTGCGCCGCCATACGCATACGGCGTATATCATCCTCAAACCGGCCTGAAGCGATCTCCGTCGTAATTACAGGACCTGGCTGCGGGTCTATATTGCCAAAGTAATGGGCGGGCGGCAACGCCACGCTATCCTCAAGGGGCTTGGTGCAATCATGGTATTCAAACGGGCCCATATGCAGATCTTCAACCGGTTCGCGCCATGTCCAGCCATGGCGGCGCGGACGATATTTATCAAGATCCTTGAGTATCTCCGTCACGTCTATATTCTTATTGGGGTCCAGCTTATACATCACACATTACCCCCTTTAAAGAGTTTTTCTGCCTGCTCAAAGCACTTGTTATCCGCCAACATAAGCCCTGCCTCGCGTATCCCCGTATTCTGCGCCTTTGCCAAGCGGTATACTACGTTGCCTGCACCGTGGCTCATCAGCGAATGCTCCATGCAAGCGTCCACTATTGCCTTTGCCTCTATGGAAGAAAAGCCCATCCTCAGCAGTACGCTGCGCTCTATGGCCGGGCTGGTATTTTCATAGCCCAGTTTAAGCATGGGGTCTGTCAGCTCCTTAGCCAATGCCCAGAAGCGCTGCTCAAGCTGCGCGTCTGACAAGCCCTTTAGGTGTGCTCTGCGCGATTCAAAATCATCGTTTCTCTTCATGCTTCCTCCTTGATAACTTTATTCACAAACGCCGTATCGCTGCGTGTCTCCTCCGCAAGGAATTCAATATCGCGCACCGTAGGCGCACCGTCTATCGTGGCAAGCGCATTGCGGATAAGCGATCTTCTCATATGATTTACGTCAACATCGCGCGCCTTTATCAGCCTTGGATGCTCAGGCAGTATTATGCTTTTTCCAGGTATTTCATCCTCAGGATCACCAAAGCGGACTTCTATGCCATTCTTTCGTGCAAATGATAATTGGGGATTAACATGCTTGCCGGCACCCGTATATTCGGTTTCCTGCACCACGATGCATTGATCCTGATCCATGCTCTGCGCTATGCAGAACGCAGCCGCCAGGCTCGTGTTGCCGGCAGGGCCTTTTTCCAACCCTTCAAGCGAAGCAAGCGTTTCGGTCATGTAAAACACCTCGCCCTGATTCACCGTAACATAACGATCCATATAGCGGAGCGGACGTGCAGCGCTGCGTGGAACATCACTGCGATCCGGCCACGTTGAATATGGTATGCCAAAGCCAGTATGGCCTGTGGTGAAGGATTTTCTGTTAAATTGGGTGTCGCTTGCCATATGCAAGCCTTTAAGGTTAACCGACGCGGCGATCACGTCCGCCTTGCAGTTCGCCTTTATAAGTCCGCGCGCAGTTCCTGTGAGGTTGCCGCCGCCTGCATTGGTGCATACCACCGCATCGGGGTCCTTGCCGAACTTTGTGCGAAACTGCGTGGCTATCTCATAGCCCAGCGTCTCCACGCCCAATATTCCGTATGCCGTGTACAGCGAAGCATTGAAATAGCCTGTATCCTCAAGCATACGCAGGAACATATAGAATAGCTCCGGCCCTACCGAAAGCTGCACCACCTCAGCGCCAAGCGCCTCGCACTTGCGCGCCTTTTCGACTATTTCCGGTTGACCCATTCCATGGCTATCGTAGCACTCTTGCACTACTATGCATTTTAACCCCGCCATGGCGCAAGTTGATGCTACCGCCGCACCATAGTTTCCGCTGGTAGCGGATATTGCGCCCTTATAACCCATATGCTTTGCCGTATATATGCTGGTGGCCGCGCGGCGCGCCTTGAAGCTGCCAGACGGATTGGTTGCCTCATCTTTTATAAATATGCGCGCTCCCTTGCCGGCAGGCGCAAGCTTGCGGGCAAGTGCCGTGATATTTTTAAGTTCAATCAACGGGGTGTTGCCGATTGAAAAGCCCTGTTGTATCTTTATAACATCCTCTATATTCAGCCCCGCGGCAGCCATCATGCGCTCGTAATCAAAGGCAATAGAGCCGGATTCAAATTTGGAATAGTCCATGCCCACAGCGGACTTCATTATTTCGCCCTTGCGGGCCATTACCGCTTCATAGCTATTATCCTTTGCCATTACCCTTCACCCCCGAACACTATTTCACGCACAGTATCACCAATTACAAGCAGTTCCGGCACAAAATCGCCAAAGTCATGATCAAAACGCGGATTAACCGTGAGCAGCGTACCCGACGCCATGCGCCCGGTGCGTGTGATAACGCTCACCTCGTCGCCAATAGCCGCATCCGCCGTAAGCCTTCCCTTTACCCACATCTCAAGCGGTACCTTATGCGTATCCTCAGGCACCTGCGAAGCGCGCTGCTGCGGAGTCAGCACTATTGTGTGTGTAAGCACCCAATCGCCCTTTTTAGCCATTTTGATATACCTCTTTACTTTAATATCTTTTTGCCACTTGGCAGTTGTGCAAGAATTATAGCGGCAAACACCAGTACGCAGCCCAATATTTCGCGCGCGGAAAGCGTTTGGCCAAGCAACAGCCAACCCGCAAGCACGGAAAACACGGATTCCAGACTCAGTATTAACGAAGCCACTGCGGGCGCCGTATTCTTTTGAGCTACAACTTGCAGCGTGTATGCTACGCCGCATGAAAGCACTCCACTATACAGTATTGGCATCCATGCCGCCAGTATCTGCTTTATTTCCGGATTTTCCAGCAGGAACATCGGTATCAGCGAAACAAAACCGCAAACAAAAAACTGTATGCAGCTCATGCGTACGCAATCCACGTGCGGCGAAAAGTGGTCTATCACCAGTATGTGCACCGAGAAGCATACAGCGCAAAGCAGCATCAGTATATCGCCCTTGCCTATATCAAAGCCCTTGGTCACACACAGCAAATACATGCCGCCCGTGGCAATCGCCACCGCCGTCCATACCGTGAGCGGCACCTTTTTTTTGAAGAATAAACCCAGTAGTGGTACTATCACTATATACAGTGCGGTTATGAAGCCTGCCTTGCCCACCGTGGTGTACTGGATACCTACCTGCTGGAGCGAGCTTGCCACAAACAGCGCCAGGCCGCACATGATACCGCCCAGCCACACGCTCTTGGGTGCGGCAATCGGGGCTGCCGCGTCTACGGTTACGCTTTTTGCCTTGCTGCGGTCCATAAGCGCTATACAGGGTATCAGCACCAAGCCACCCAATATGCACCTTACCGCGTTAAACGTAAATGGGCCCACATGCTTCATACCAATGCTTTGAGCCACGAATGACACCCCCCATATAAGGGCGGTAATAACCAACATTATGTTGCTTTGTATGCGTTTGTTTTTCATTTGCCTCTAATGGAACACCGTTTTTACCGGTATTCCTCCTTTTTTTGATATTATTTTATATAATCTCTGAAATCGCCCATTATAGCATGTGGCACAGGCAAATCTATCATTGTAACCAGACCCGGGGCCGCATTGATTACATGGGGAATCATGTTTACACACATTGCTATTGTACCTATTCCTCCGTCCACCTCAGGCTGGATTGCCATATTAACCTCAGGGGTACCCTTTAGCACGATATAGTCGCCCGTATGCGTTCCTTCCATCTCAGGCTCTATCTGCTGCGGGTGTATCATGTCGATCCTGACCTTGCCATCGACATAGCCTTGACCCGTCATATTCACGCCTGCCACATCGCCGGCCTTTACAAAGCCATAGGCGGATTTGCGCTCAACATTGCTAACGATAGGCTTCATCTGCTGTTCAAATTTATCCACCTTAAAGCCCAGCGCCTCCGCTATCATGCCAACGGACTCGGCAAAGCCCACATGCCCCGCAAGCGAACCATCCGCAACGCCCGCCGCAAACGTCTCCTGCGCAAGCCCCACGCCCTGTTCTTCCATAACAGCTGGGCCAAATGGCGATAGCGAATTGACACGCTTACACATAACGCTTTCAACATCCGTCATGCAGCCGGAAAGACATATCGCCAGCAAATCCATCATAAGTCCTGGATTTATGCCCGTACCAAGCACCGTAGCACCGTTGGCCTTGGCGATTTTATCAAGCTCCTGCGCCAAATTCGGGGATTGCGCCTTGGGGTAGCTCATCTCCTCTGCGGTACACACCACGTTTACGCCCTTTTCAAGTATGCATTTAAGTTTGGGGAAAGCTTTTTTTGTGAACGAATCTGTGGCGACAACGCATATGTCTGCTCCGCCGCGAGTAACGACCTTATCAATATCCGGGCATACGATAACGTCTGCGTGAACCCCTTGAGGTTCGCCTAAAATATCGAATATGCTTCTGTTGACACGCTGCGGATGTATATCGCACACACCTACAATATCCACTCCCTTTTTGCGCAAAAGCACCTTTGCAACGCCGCTTCCCATTGCGCCGAAGCCCCAAATGGCAACCCTTATATTGTTCATTATAAGCCCCCCAATATGTAATATTTTTATGTTAAGTTTTAAAACGATTATATCATATGGCATGTATATTTCAAAGTATATTCATCTTTTTTATACATTTTGGCCGCTTGTATTGCCTTAATTTTCGGGTGATGTTACCATTTGCTTATATATCTTATCAAATATATCTTAGAAGGAGAATATGTCATGGAAAATATGCCAAATACTGTGCCCGTCATCACCGCAGCCGACGCTTCGGCAGAGGCATTTTCCGCCTATATTGCAGATCAACGCAAGTATCAGTGCGCTCAGTCCAGGCTGTCCATTATCCGTACTGTGGCAATGGTTGTGCTTGTAGCGGCCGTTGGCCTTGGTCTGGCGGTGATTTTACCCCGCTACAACTCGGTTATGAATCAGATGCAGTCCGCCGCCGCACAAATAGAAACTGTGGCAGCGCAGGTTGAACAGCTTGACCTTTTAGCCATGACAGAGAGTGTAACAAAGCTTGCTACCGATGGCTCCTCTGGCATAGAATCCGCCCTTGTCAACGTTTCCAGCGCAATGGAAAAGATAGATCAACTTGACATAAAGGGCCTTAATCGCAGCATAAACGACCTTGGTAAGGTGATGGGGCCTATAGCCCGGTTGTTCGGAAAGTGATCAGGCATTGTATATTTAGTAGCAGGGACGGCTCCATATGGAGCCGCCCCTGCTGTTTTATATGGCATTAAAATTCATTAGTTTATCTTACGCAGGAAGAAGTACAACCTTGCGTAGTTGCCGCCGGAGGAATCCGAATGCTCGTTGCCGCAGGTATACAGCGTCATAAACGTATCCTTGGGGGATACATTAACGTCGAATTTATACTGCGAGTTTTCAATCTGCGAATTTATCCACTTCTGTATCTGCTCATCGGTATCCAGCCAGTTATCCTTGGGGTGATACCAGGTATTGTACTCCAGCTGGCTGTATTTTGAGCTAGCAGGGGTTTCATACATTGAGAATATCTCCCACTGTGATTCTGTTCCATACAGGTCTATGGTCATAATACGGCCCTTGTATGTTTTGAAATCCGGCAGACCCGCGGTTGCCAGATCCGGCGTCTTGCACTTAGAATATGCACAGGTAGCGTTGCCTAAGTTAAACTCCTGTATGTGATGCAGCTGATGGAACATCGTTCCCGACACGCGGGAGTTATGGCCCGTGATTACGTTATTTTTTGTCAGCTTGTTGTAGAAAGCATATATTGAGCCGCTCTCGGACGTTTTCTTATCCAGATCGTGGGTGTTATAATACCACAGCTCCTTGTCGTTGAACATTATAGGATAGCTGATTACCGTACCGTCTATACCTATCCAGCCAACCACATCGGAATTTTTAGCCTTGGCGGCAGTTAACTCAGCGTCATATTTTTTTGCGCCTGTCATTGGGAACTGAGACAGGGGCACGCTGTTGTCGCTGTGTGACGCAATAGCGTCAGCGCAGGATTTTGTAAGTTTGCCGTCGCTGTCAACCTTGATGCTCGCAGCGCGAAGCGCTGCGCCTGCAAGTGTGGATTTGCCCTCCAGATGCGCGGTTACGGCCTCTCCGTCGGAAGAATTGATCACTCCGTCTGCATTGACATCGCCAAGCACAACAAGCGTTGCAAGGAGCGCACCGTCCTTATATACCTCAACGCCCGTATAGACGCCATCGGTATCAGCCATGGCGCTGCCGCCCGCCTTTATCTCTATGTTTGCAGAACCGGTATATGCACCCACCACAGTTTTAACGCGGGCTACCGGCATACCTGGCGCAAAGCCCAATATGAATGTGCCATCCATATACGGGCTTATCTTCCAGTTATCCACTCCGCACTGGAAGTCGGTGTCATTGCCAAATGCCACAACCGAGCCATCTTTTTTAGCTACAACAGCATGTACCGCACCCGCGGCTACGCTCTTTGCATCCGTAATAGCGGCAGCAGCCGGATCATCCGGTATGCACACCACGCTGCCTGCGCCGGTAACGCCTATTGTGGCAGTACCGCCTGCGGCTATGCTTACTATGTCGCTCCATGCTGAAACATCATTTTTAGTGGATATTGCGGTTCCGTCATCCTTAATGGCCACGGTCTGATCCGTGCCTGCATTTATTGTTTTAACGCCGCTCCAATCCGAAATATTGCACTGGCCCATTGCGTTATCGCCTGTGGCTACCAGTGTTCCATCCTTTTTAAGGCCAATGGTATGCTTGCCTGCCGCCGCAACAGCGACTATATCGCTCCATGCGTTTACATTGCACTGACCCGCCGCATTGTCGCCCGCAGCGACCACCGTGCCATTGGTTTTAAGGCCGACTATATGGCCTGCGCCTGCCGCAACCATTGCGATATCCGTCCACGCCTTTGCCTCAGTTGCAAGCGTTTCGTTACCCGCAACCATAACAATGCCGCCGGAGGTAAGGCCTACCGACAGCGTTTCGCCTGCGGCCACATATACTATATTTTTCCAGCTTTTAACAGCCAATTGGCCTGTTGTATCATGGCCGGCTACTATTACAGTGCCGTCGGAGCGTGCGCCCAGCGTATGGACATCACCCGCCGCAACCATGCCAACACCGGTAGGTATATTAATCTGAAGCTCTAGCACCGTGCTATCGTCCGGAGCAGGTGTTGGTTCCAACACATCGATAACACCGTCATCTCCGCCCTTGCATCCAGCAAATACGCTTGCTAAAGTGATAAGCGCCAAAAGCAGCGCCAATAGCTTTTTTTTCATAAGTTGTCCTCCTGGGGGTTGTCCCCACATATTCATGTTGTATGATACCACAAAACTTCCCAATCTCAAAGCGTATTCATAAATATTTAACACATTGCGCAGGGCATTATTGCCACTCAATCCTGCTTTATCTACATGCAAAAGGGCGCGATTGCGCAATGCGAAAAGCACTGCCATCACGCCCTTTAATATCATTTTGCCGCGCTGTAGTTCCCTTTATTTGGAAATAGGCTTCATCGTGGGGAAAAGCAGCACATCGCGTATCGTAGGCGAATCTGTCAATAGCATTATCAGCCTGTCTATACCTATGCCTATACCGCCTGTGGGTGGCATACCGTATTCCAGCGCAAGGCAGAAATCCTCGTCTATCATCATGGCCTCATCATCGCCCTTATCCCGCTCCTGCGCCTGCTGAACAAAGCGATCCCGCTGATCCACCGGATCATTTAGCTCTGAAAACGCATTTGCGTATTCGTGCCCGGCAATAAACAGCTCAAATCTCTCCGTAAGGCCGGGGAATCCGGGCTTACGCTTGCTGAGCGGGGATATCTCTATAGGGTAGTCTATTATGAAGGTTGGCTGTATCAGGTTATCCTCTGCAAACTCGTCGAATGCCAATGCCAATATCTGACCCTTTGTGGCAGTTTTATCCTCCACAAAAAGGCCAATCTGTTTTGCCAGCTCATGCGCCTGCAAATCGCTTTCACAGCCATAAAAATCAACGCCTGCATATTGCTTTACCGCATCGTTCATTGTAAGCCGTTTAAACGGTGTCGCAAGGTCTATATCCTGCCCCTGATAGCTTATCATATCCTTGCCGTTTACCATCTTGTTTGCGTGCGATATTATATCCTCGCACAGCTCCATCATGCCATTATAATCCGTGTATGCCTGATATATCTCAATTGTGGTAAACTCAGGGTTATGTGTGGCGTCCATGCCCTCATTGCGGAATATGCGCCCCATCTCATACACGCGCTCAAGACCGCCAACTATGCACATCTTAAGGTGCAGCTCGGTTGCTATTCGCATGTACATATCCATATCCAGCGCATTGTGATGCGTGATAAACGGGCGCGCGGACGCACCGCTAGCCGTGGTGTTGAGCACAGGCGTATCCACCTCAATAAAGCCCTTGGAATTTAGCCGCTCCCTTATCTGTGCGATTATCGCGCTGCGCTTTTTAAAGGTGTCGCGCACCTCAGGATTAACTATAAGATCAACAAACCGCTGGCGATAGCGAATTTCCTGGTCCTTGAGGCCATGGAACTTCTCAGGCAAAGGCCTTAGAGACTTGGAAAGCAACGTTACGGTTTCTGCATGTATGCTCACTTCGCCTGTTTTTGTTAAAAACACCTTGCCCGTAACACCTAGTATATCGCCTATGTCCATCGACTTAAATGCGGCGTATGCGTCGTCTCCTATGGCATCACTGCGAACATATATCTGTATACCGCCCTTATAATCCAGCAGATGCGCAAAGCTTGCCTTGCCCATTACTCGCTTTGACATCATGCGGCCGGCAATGCTGACAGGCTTATCTATAAGCTCGTCTGAGTTGTTAGTTATGTCTGCACTGTAATACTGCTGATCAAATCTGACATGGCGAAAAGGGTCGCAGCCGGCATCCTGCAAAGCCCTAAGTTTATCCCTACGCACCTGAAGCAGCTCGGAAAGCTCCTGCTGCGTAAGCTCTTTTGTTTCTACCGGTCGATTCTCCTTCGTGTTTTCCATTGTAATTCTCCATTCCTGTAGGCATATCGTAGTAAGCACATATCACTTGCCTATTGAAAGCACCTTTAGCTTCACAACGCCGCCCGGCGTATTTACATCAACGATCTCATCCTTCTTTTTACCCAGCAGCGCCTTGCCTATGGGTGCTTCGTTGGATATACGGTTTTGCAGCGGATTTGCCTCCGCGCTGCCCACTATCTGGAAGCTCATGTTTATATTCGAAGACATGTTCTGCACCTGCACAATCGCGCCAACGCTTACTATTTCTGTATCTAAATTATCCTCGTCGATAAGTACGACATTGCGCAGCATGTTTTCTATTTCGGCTATCTCATATTCGATGCGCGATTGCTCTGCCTTTGCCGCGTCATATTCCGCATTCTCGCTTAGATCTCCGAAGGAGCGCGCTATCTTTATCTGTTCAGCAATCTCGGTACGGCCGGTCGTCTTAAGGTACTCCAGCCTATCCTCGTATTTTGTCACACCTTCAGCGGTGAGTCGCATTTCTGCCATTATTTTTTCCTCCCGAAGTAATCCTTGCTCTAAATTGGTTACAAGCTATTATATGGATGCTATATCCCTTTGTCAAGAAATACCACCGCGGCAGCTATCAAGCAGTGTTTCAAGCGCATCCAGCGTATCTGCCGTGTTTGCGGCTGCACGTAACGCCGCCGCATTTTTCAATCCCTTCACATACCATGCAATATGCTTGCGCATCTCAATGATGCCCTTACGTCCGTATTTATCCGCCATACGCCGTGCATGATACAACGCCATATCCAGCCGCTGCTGTGCCGTTGGCGGCATATATGCTTCGCCAAAGAGCGCCGCCTTTATTTCCCGGAAAATAAAGGGGTTACCCATTGCGCCCCGCGCTACCATCACCCCATCGCACCCCGTGCACGCCCGCATACGCACAGCATCTGCGCCGCAGAATATATCGCCATTGCCTATTACCGCTACGCTCACAGCACGCTTCACCTCAGCTATGATATCCCAGTCCGCCTGCCCGCTATACATCTGCTCACGCGTGCGGCCATGCAGTGTCAGTATCCGCGCACCGCTATCCTGCGCCATACTCGCAAATTCCACAGCGTTTATATGCTCATCGTCATATCCCTTGCGAAATTTTACCGACACCGGCAAATCGCTTGCTCGTGCCACAGCGGAAATTATCCTGCCCGCAAGCGGCAGATCTCGCATCAGCGCACTGCCCTCACCGTTGGCAACTATCTTGTGCGCAGGACAGCCCATGTTGATATCTATGAGCGCCAGCTCGCCATTATTACCGCCGCACAGCCGTCGCGCAGCCTCCGCCATTATGTCGGGATCGCTGCCAAAAAGCTGAACAGCTGCCGGCCGTTCGCCCGATCCTATCTCCAGCAGCTCCGCTGTATGCTCGCTGCCATAGTGCAATCCCTTAGCACTCACCATTTCAGTATATGTAAGGTCACACCCTTGCGCACAGCATATCTCGCGATACACCATGTCTGTTACGCCCGCCATGGGCGCAAGCAGCACCGGAAATGCGATCTTTTTATCTTTAAGCAGCATATTACCCGTTTTCCTGTAACAAACTTAGATCAGGTGTTCCCTTTGGTCGTGGTGTGGGATTTTCATCTATCAGTTTTAATTCATCTATGTACCAACGCGAGTCTATTCTTTTAAATACGATATCATACCGTGTCGTCTTCCATTCAGGCAACTTCGCATCGGGGTTACCGGACCCTTCGTTTACCGTGGCCGCTATGCCCGTTACCTTTTCCATCACCCTAAATCCAGCCGTATTTCCCCACGGCATAACGCTTATGCCCTCTATATCCACATTGTATGTGAAGTCGGTTATAGTGAATGCATCGTATTTGCTGTCCTTCAGTGCTGCATCCTTATCCACAAAGTGTTGTGTAAAATATTCCGTCATTTCAAGCACGGAGCCATCTTGCAATATGCACTCCGCGCGCAGATGCATCCCCTCGGTAACGAGTATGTACATGTTGCTTACATACATCGCCATCGTAAATGCCCCTACGCCTATCCCTGCCACCACAAGTATTATAAGCAATGTTTTAAACACATACCACACGGATTTTTTAGGCACTGTATATTGATTTTTTGCCATCAGCTCTCACCCGCCTCATATCAGTATAGCCTACGCCAAGTCCGATTTATTCCTCATAATAGCATAAGCGGCCACAATGTGCAAATGAACAGATTATATGGTTTTTTCGCTGCTGCTGCACTTAATTATGGCTTTACATTGGCGCTTCCAATACACAAAATGGAAACGGCTCCATGCCCAACACGAGCAAGGAGCCGATACGATATCCGTAACGATTATCTGTGTAAAGCTTATTTGATCTCCACTGTTGCGCCAACTTCCTTGAGGGCAGCGGCGATCTTTTCGCATTCTTCCTTGGTAGCGGCTTCCTTAACGGCCTTAGGAGCGGAATCAACCAGATCCTTGGCCTCTTTAAGACCCAAACCGGTAAGCTCACGCACAACCTTGATGACCTTGATCTTCTCGCCGCCAACTTCCGTAAGTATGGCGTCAAACTCGGTCTTTTCTTCAACAACTTCAGCGGCGGCGGGGCCTGCAACCGCAACAGCGGAAGCGGCGGCGGACACGCCAAATTCCTCTTCAAGTGCCTTAACCAGTTCGTTGAGTTCCATCACTGACATAGCCTTGATATCGGCAATCAATTGCTCTTTATTCATTGTAAGTTCCTCCTATAAGTATTTTGAATATAGTTTTTTTGTTGCCGATCATTCGGCCTTTTCTTCTTCCTGCTTAGGCGCTTCCTGCGCCGTTTCCGTAGCCTGAGCGGCGCCGGCTTTCTCCGCGATTTGGCCCATTACGACGGCCAGCTTGGAGATTGGGGACATCATGCTGCCCAGCAAACGAGCGATAAGCTGCTCGCGTGAGGGCAAATCTGCCAGAGCGTTCACGGTTTCGGCGTTAAATACCGCGCCTTCCACTATACCGCCCTTCATCTCGCATTTCTTGTACTTTTTGATGGTCTCCTTGAGTATCTTGGCTGGGGTCGCTGCGTCCTCATAACCGAATGCGAACGCGGAGGGACCCTTCAAGAATTCCAGGATGCTTTCGTCAACATTTGCTTCCATAGCTGCGCGCTCCACGATGGAGTTCTTGAGCACGGCGTATTCCACGCCGGCTTTGCGCATATTGCTGCGAAGCTCTGTGACCTGAGCCACGGTGAGTCCGCGATAATCGAAAATTATTACGGATTGTGCCTTGGCTATCTTCTCCCGGACTTCGGAAACCTTAGCTGCCTTAATCTCGACGTTTTTGACGTTTGCCATGGTTTCACCTCCTAAAAAATAAATCCCCTGCCAAAAGACAGAGGATATAACAACACCGTAATTGTGTAGTTAATCACCTCGGCAGGATTTACGCCCATAAGGCCACCGGCTGTCTTTGGCAATATTTGATTCCGTGCGGTAGCATATCATACCGCCGCACGGTTGTCAACTCAATATGCACTCCCGCAGGGTTGCTGCATTAGAACTTCATGGGGTTGAACTTGATCCCTGGGCCCATCGTACTGGATACCACAAGGCTCTTTATATATGTGCCCTTAGCGGCGGCAGGCTTGGCCTTGATTATAGCCTCCATAAGCGTGGCAAGATTTTCCTCCAGCTTATCCGGTCCAAATGATGCCTTGCCCACTGGAACGTGGATAATGCTTGTTTTATCTACGCGGTATTCGACCTTACCGGCTTTGATGTCCGCTATAGCCTTGGCAACATCCATCGTGACCGTACCGCTCTTGGGGTTGGGCATAAGGCCCTTTGGTCCAAGTATACGTGCCACGCGGCCAACCGCGCCCATCATATCCGGTGTAGCTACGCAAACATCAAATCCAAACCAGCTTTCCGTTTGGATCTTATGGATCATGTCATCATCACCCACAAAATCTGCGCCGGCCTCCTGCGCCTCTTTGGCCTTGTCGCCCTTGGCAAGCACCAACACGCGTATCGTTTTTCCTGTGCCGTGCGGCAGCACTACCGCGCCGCGAACCTGCTGGTCCGCGTGGCGGGGGTCAACGCCCAAGCGAGCCGAAACCTCGATTGTTTCGTCAAACTTGGCCTTTGCGGTGGCAATCACCGCTTCCACGCCTTCGCGTGGATCATATAGCTTCAGCCTGTCAATTATCTTTTCGCTGTCCTGATATTTTTTTCCGTGCTTCATATCTTAATTCCTCTCTGTGGTAATACCGGCTTATGCCTCCCACAATCCATCCAAGGCGGTGTTCTTATTCTGCCACGGTGATGCCCATGCTGCGGGCAGTACCGGCAATCATGCTCATTGCAGTTTCTAAGCTGGCGGCGTTGAGATCCTCCATCTTAAGCTCTGCGATCTCTTTGATCTGCGTCTTAGTGATGGCGGAGACCTTCTCTTTGTTTGGTTTGCCGGAGCCTGACTGGATACCGCAGGCCTTCTTTATAAGAACGGCTGCCGGTGGGGTTTTAGTGATAAAGGAATACGAATGATCCTGGTATACCGTAATTACAACAGGGATGATCAGCCCTATCTGCTTTTGTGTTCTCTCGTTGAATTCCTTGCAAAAGCCCATGATGTTAAGACCGTGCTGACCCAGCGCGGGGCCAACCGGCGGTGCGGGTGTTGCCTTGCCGGCCGTGATCTGTAGCTTAACATAACCTACGATCTTCTTTGCCATTTTATCTGTTCCTCCTAAAAATAATGTGGTGCGAGCGACTTATTGTGATAAGTCTCCCACTATGCAAACCCCATAGGGCTACATACTGATACTTACAATTTTTGCACCTCGATAAAATCCAACTCCACAGGGGTGCTGCGGCCGAACATGGACACTGTAAGCTTGACCTTCTGGCGCTCAATATCCAACGCTTCTACCGTTCCAATAAAGTTTTCCAACGGGCCGGTCACTACACGCACGCTCTCGCCCACCTCGATATCCAGTTGAATGGGGATACGCTCCACGCCCATAGCTGTGACCTCCTCGTCGCTGAGGGGGATTGGTTTGCTCCCGGGACCTACGAAGCCAGTAACGCCGCGCGTATTACGCACAACATACCAGGTCTTGTCGTTCATGATCATCTTGATCATGACATAACCCGGATAGACCTTGCGCTGCACTACTCTGCGCTTTGCGTCCTTGATCTCCACAACATCCTCGGTAGGATACTTAATCTCAAGTATCATCTCCTGTAGGCCGCGGTTATCAACGGTCTTTTCCAAGTCTTGCTTGACCTTGTTTTCGTAGCCCGAATAGGTATGGACTACATACCATTTGGCTTCTTCGGACATAGTTGCTCCTTAAAATCCCGCTGAAGCGATCACGTCGGTTCCTGAGGCTACAGCATCGGTGCCTGAAGCAACAGTACCAGACAGATTGATCTTGCTCAGCAGACCCAGACCCTGGCCAAACGCCAGATCCAGTGCATAAATGATTATCGCCATAAGCACGATAAAGCCCAGCACCGTAAGCGTATAGGTTACAAGCTCTTTTTTGGTTGGCCACGACAGCTTTTTAACTTCGCCAAAAACCTCTTTAAAGAACTGCCCGATTGTGCGCTTTGCCTTTTTTTCTTTCTTTTTTTCCGTTTTTTTCTCAATGTTTGACATTATGCCGTCCCCCGATTACTTGGATTCCCTATGAAGGGTGTGTTTGCGGCAGAAACGGCAATACTTTGAAAATTCCACCCTGTCAGGGTCGTTCTTCTTGTTCTTAAAAGTATTGTAATTCCTCTGTTTGCACTCTGTGCATGCCAGTGTGATCTTTACGCGCATTCTCTCTTCCTCCTGCGGACACTCATCGCACCCGGTAATGATTTCAAACCTAAATAAAGCCCCCGTCGGGGGGATTTCTCTATTAATCTAGCATATATAGGGTGGGTTGTCAATGAAAATCACGCTGTAAACGCGCTAAATAATCAGCTTTTTTTATGCTCTTGTGGTAGCTTTTTTACAGATGCATATATATTGTGGTTTATACCTTATATACTTATTTATATCTGCGTACCCGCACCCAGTATCCGCTGCCGTCAGCCGCCCTAATAAAGCGGTTAAAGCCGCCTCGCGCATTGGGTGAAACGGGTGAGTATTCCCCCGGCAGGGCATGGAGCATATAGCGCACGCCGCCGTGCTCCATCTCCCCTTCAAGATAATAACGTCCTGTGCCGGGGTATTCAACCCTTTTCCACCGCGCGGCAGGAAAAGTGCCCGGGAAGAGGCTGTCTGTGTCCGTCTGCCGCACCATCTGCCGCTCGGGGTTTGCCTGTCCGCCGGCAGCCTGATTTGCGCCCTGCAACGGCCCAAACAGCTCTTCCGCCTTTTTAAGTATCGAGATAAGTGCATCGCTACTTTGCTGCTTTGCACCCTGTGGCGATGTGTGCTTTGCTGAATTCTGCGCCTTTGTACTCTGAGCTGCCGATACCTGCTTTATGGTATTATCCGCCTGCGCGTCCTGCTTTGGCGGTGCGCTCTTATTATCGCTGACACCCGCCGCATCCCGTCTTTTCTGTGCGGCAATCCTGATATCACGCTTCGCATTTTCCACTCTGCGCACATCCCCCGCAAAGCCGCCCCACGCCACCGCCTCACCGCCAAATTCGAGTATTACTGCGTCCGCTTCAAAGTGCTGCGCGGCATTTCCGCGAGCGCCATATATTGGTACCGATATGTGCGCCGCACTGTTATACAGGTGTGCATACTCCACCCGTTCTCCGCCCCTAAGCAGCAGCTCCACCTCGGTTTGATCTGCACTTGTACGCAGCGATGCCTTTCCGGCGAATCCGTTTTTAAATGCGATAAGACGTTCCGTGAGCATAGATACACCTCCCGATGGGTATATATATGAGCCAAAACCCCACGTTATTCACAGATTCCCTATAATAAAAAGCCTGACTGAGCGTAGCTATATCCGCTTTTATCGGATATAATGATCTTGAGGTGAAAAGTATGGACGAACTTCGCAATAAAAATGGGCTTACGCTTGCGGAATTTCTTGCCGCATATGACGTAAACAAATATCAGCGCCCCTCCGTAACGGCGGACGTGGCTGTTTTTACACTGACTAAATATAATGATACCCCCGCACTTTGCGTTCTGCTTGTAAAGCGCGCTGATCATCCGCAGATCGGCTGGCATGCGCTGCCCGGCGGCTTTGTCAATATGGATGAGGATACGCTGTGCGCCGCCGCGCGCGAGCTGCGCGAGGAAACAGGGATTGAGGGCCTGCCGCTAAGGCAATTCGCCACGTTCGGCGCACCGGATAGGGATGTGCGCACACGGGTGATTACACTAGCGCATTATGCTGTTGCGCCAATGGGTGGAATTTCGCCATTGGCTGGCGACGACGCCGCCGAAGCGGAGCTATTCCGTGTGCAGGTGCGCTTGCTGTGCTCTGCCGCATCCGCGGAAACCTACCGCATAACGCTGCATAGCGCCGATGAATCGCTTGTATGTCATTGCCAGCTCCGCTATGACGAGCTTGGCGCTTATAGCGCTCCGTTACCTGGCGGTCAGCTTGCCTCTGATCACCCGCACGTATTATTCAGTGCGCTGTGTGCGCTGAATTCACAACCCCGCCGCCGCATGGCGCGTCTGCTCTGTAAGGCCGGCGCCTGCAACGAGGATGAGGCCATACTCGCGCTGGATGAGGCGCTGTGCGATTTGCCACGGAGGTTATAAGCTGCAATGAAACGTTTTTTTTCTAGGCTTTTGGCATTTTGCGCCTCGCTTATCATCATCTTCGCGCTGCTGTTGAGTGCGCTGCAATTTGTGATAAACGATGAGGGCTGGTTTGATCGCGAATATAAAAAGCTTCGGCTTTCTGAGCAGATAGGGATACCCACAGAGGATATTACCGCCGCCATGATGCAGCTTGTGCATTATATGGAAGATGAAGCGGGCAGTATCGATATTGACGTAAATGAAAACGGGCGGTTGGTAAGCATGTATAACGATCGTGAGCGCGCCCACATGGTGGATGTAAAGGCGCTGTACCAAAGTTTCCGCGACATGCGCGCCTATGGGCTTATAGGTGCTGCCGCAGTGCTGCTATTTATTGCTATGTTAATGCGCAGGGATACGCTTCGCACCCTGGGAGAAGGGTTCACGGCCGCCACATGGGTATTCATCTTTATTCTGGTGGGATTGGGTGCGTGGATGCTTATAGACTTTAATTCCTTCTGGACGCAATTCCATTATGCATTTTTTACAAATGATCTGTGGATGCTGGACCCCGCTACCTGCCGCATGATACGCATATGCCCGGAGCGGCTGTTTTTCGACATAATTGTGCGCTTCGCCATTCTCTTCCTTGTGCCCATGGCGATTCTGTATGCGTTTAGCCGCATATTCGTGCGTCACGGGCGCAAACGCGAGGGCAATGTATAATGGATTATGAATCCCTTGCCAAGATGCGCGCACAGGAATATCCCGCCCACGCTATGCCGCTTATGCTGGCCATTGAAACCTCCTGCGATGAAACCGCAGCCGCCGTGATATCCGAGCGCAGAGTGCTGGGCTCCAGCGTGCATACGCAAATTCCATTGCATAGGCACTACGGTGGCGTTGTGCCTGAGCTTGCTTCGCGCAGCCATGTGGAGCGTGTGGGCGCAGTTGTTGAGCTGGCGCTTAGCAATGCAGGCGTTGCACTTGCCGATATAAATGCCATTGCCGTAACGGCGGGTCCGGGCCTTGTTGGCGCGCTGCTAGTCGGTGTAAGCTATGCTAAAGGGCTTGCGCTATGCACCGGCCTTCCGCTTGTGGCCGTAAACCATATAGCTGGGCACATAGCCGCTAACTACATCACCTATCCGCTGCTAAAACCGCCGTTTGTTTGCCTTGTTGCAAGCGGAGGGCACAGCCACACGGTGCTTGTACGCAGCTATTGCGAGTTTACTTTGCTTGGCCGCACCCGCGACGACGCGGCAGGTGAGGCGTTCGATAAGGTAGCCCGCGTACTTGGGCTGCCATATCCAGGAGGCCCTGAGCTTGAAAAGCTTGCGCTCTGCGGCGATCCGTTCGCCTATGAATTCTCATCCGCTTTCAACAGCAGCCCTTCGCCCGATATGAGCTTTTCCGGCATTAAAACCGCCGTTATCAACCTTTTGCACAATGCAGAGCAAAAAGGTGATGAGCTGCATCGTGCGGATGTTGCCGCCTCATTCCAGCGCTGTGTGGTAAACACCCTTACAGATAAGGCCATTCGTGCCGCAAAGGCGCAGGGCGTTATGCGCTTGGCCTTGGCAGGCGGCGTTTCTGCTAACCGCTGCCTACGCTCCACACTTGAGGCTGCGGCGCATGATGCTGGGTTGGACTTCTTTTGCCCTGATTTTGCCTATTGTACAGATAATGCCGCAATGATTGGCTGTGCCGGCCACTATGCTCTGCTTGCGGGAAAACGCGCGGGGCTTTCACTTAACGCACAGCCTGCGCTAGCGTTGACATAGTTTTTTTCATTTCTCAAAAGATCGGTCGTATGACCGATCTTTTTGTTTTGCTCCGCCCACCTTGCATTTTTAAGATGAAAAATGGCTCTAAAATGAAATATGCAAAGTGTGATTTATGTGTTGCCGGGGCTGTGGATAAGCCCTTCAAACAGCTTTATTCTGCGCTTTACTATGTGCATAACTCTGTGGATTGTGTGGATATGTCTGTTTTGTCAAGTAGGAATTATTGACTTAGCCGTTCAGCCGAAAGCGATTTTTTTCACATATCGGCATATTGGTCTGCGTTATATAAGCGCAGCATTCTATACAATATTATTGCGTCCAACGGCATAATTCACTATATGAGCAGCGCACATTAAAAAAGAAGTATAGCAGTAGATGCGCCCGAATATAGCTAAAACAGAGAGCATAAAGTCGGTTTTAGGAGGCATCGTATGCAGAGGCAGGACGTAATACGAAAGTGTGTAGATACGCTGAGCATGGTTATAACCGTGTTCGTAGTGGGGTTTTTCGCCGTCAAGCTTATATCGCTGTCTGCATCCGTACCGGAGCCCGCGCTACCGGCAGAGCAGGGCAGCGTAATAAAGGTATACACGGTTATACTGGATGCGGGGCATGGCGGCAGCGACGGCGGAGCTGTTGGCCGAAACGGCACTGTAGAGGCCGGATTGAACCTTGCCGTTACCAAGCTTGTTAAGGCGGCGTTGGAAGCGGATAACGTCAAGGTTATTATGACGCGCAGCGATGATAGCGCGCTTGGCAAAACCAAGAATGCCGATATGGCGGAGCGCAAGCGCATATTAAACACCGAAAATGTGGACGCAGTTATCAGCATCCACATGAACAAATTCAACGACCGCTCTGTAAAGGGAAGCATGGCCTTTTTTATGGAGGGCTCGACCGAGGGAGAAAAGCTTGCTCAGGCCGTTATAGACGCTGTTACCGATGCCACCGGACAGGGCCGCAGGGCCGCAAATCCGGGCGACTATTACGTCATACGCGAAACCCCCACGCCCGCCGTTATAATTGAAGGCGGATTCCTTTCGAATTCCGATGAGGAGGCAATGCTAAAGGATCCCGATTATCAGGCAAAGCTGGCAAGCGGTATCGCCAATGGCATAATGGCCTACCTTGAGCAGCTGCCCACATAAAAGCAATAAATGTTTAAAGTTGAGGCTCTTTTATAAAAAAAGGGCCTCACGCGTATAAAGCGCAAAGCAATCCGTTTACTTATTGCGATTTTGCATCTATAATAAAATAGATGGAAAATACTCAATGCAACAGAAGCCTCTTTGGCACAGCGGCTGCGCCCCTTGGCCTGTCCGCGCGCGACCCCATGCAGCTTAGTCCGCTGGTGCTTGCGTATATAGGCGATACCGTATTCGACCTGTTTGTTCGCACTCAGGCGATATTGGCAACCGACCTCAACGCGCATGGGCTGCATATGCAATCCTCAAAGCTTGTATGCGCAGCGGCGCAGGCACAGGCGTTTTTCGCTTTACAGTCCATGCTCACTGAGGATGAGCTGTATATATTCAAGCGCGGCCGCAACTCCCATATGGGAAGCGTGCCTAAGAACGCGAGCATAGCGGATTACCGCACTGCCACGGGTTTTGAGGCGCTGATAGGGTACCTGTATCTTACTGAGCAGGATGAACGGCTGACCTCGCTGATTAAAGTTGCTTTAACATGCGGCAAGGGCGCCGCAACGGAGGATTGAACATGGGTGAGGTCACGCTTAATGTGCGCCTGCTTTCGGCCACGGCTGAACCGGAAACAACCATAGCCCTTTCGGGCAGGCTGTGTTACAGCGATTCCGATATTGCTTCGCTTCATGGCGCGGTCGCTGATAGCGCCGACAAATTCGTGGACAGGCTTATCGGCTATGGTCATCTTTCACCGATAGAACATGCCTCGTTTACGTTCGGTATCGAGGGGGTGTCGCGCGCATTGCTGGCGCAAATAACGCGGCATCGCATCGCCAGTTTTTCCGTGCAGTCCCAGCGCTATGTCACAAAGGACGAGCTAACCTATATCGTCCCTCCCTCCATAGCGGCGCTTGGCGAGGAAGCAACATCTGAGTACTGTGCGCAGATGGACTCCGTACGGCAATTCTATACGCATTGGCTAAACCTGGGCATACCGGCGGAAGATGCGCGCTTTGTGCTGCCCAATGCCGCAGAAACCCGCATGATAATGACCATGAACGCGCGTGAGCTTCTGCATTTTTTTGAGCTGCGCTGTTGCGAACGCGCACAATGGGAGATACGCCGCCTTGCATGGTGTATGCTTGGTATGGCGATAAGAGAAGCCCCGTCACTATTTGCATTAGGTGGGCCGCCCTGCATAAGCTCCGCCTGCCATGAGGGCAAGCTTAGCTGCAAGCGCACTGAGGCGGTCAAGCGCAATGGTGCAGCGCTTTTAGGTCTGGCTAAATCCGGCGCTTCGGATGCGGATATACTTGAATGGGTCATGGGAAACATACATAACGAAAACACACAAATACAGAAATGAGGATATATCATGCCTGATTACCGCAAACACAGTGGCCGCAATGAAGACGGCGGCCAACCCGTAACCTTCCGCGATGGCCAGCCCGTCCATGACAAGGCTACGGGCAGCTCAACACATGAGGAGGTGCCCACAAAGCGCGTTCCGGCCGGCAACCGGCCCGCGGGCGGTGCGCCATCCTACAATAAGAATAAACCCGCCTATGGCGGTGCAAAGCGCACCTATGGCGATAAACCAGCCTATAGCGGTGCAAAGCGCACATATGGCGATAAGCCAGCCTACGGCGATGGTGCAAAGCGCACATATGGCGATAAGCCAGCCTACGGTGATGGTGCAAAGCGCACCTATGGCGATAAACCCGCTTATGGTGATGGTGCAAAGCGCACCTATGGCGATAAGCCAGCCTATGGCGATGGCGCAAAGCGCACCTATGGCGATAAGCCAGACTTCGGAGGAGCCCACCTCAGCACAGCAGGCGAGACCG
>JAVVVD010000008.1:0-68574 GCA_036652795.1 Clostridia bacterium
ATGGGAGCAGTATGCCCAGCGGAACGAACATGATAATGTTCAGCATTGGCTGGGAAAGGTACATGCCCTCGTCCCGCATATACACCGCCACGAACTCGGTGAGCGGGCGTAGGTTTACGATGTGCGTTTCGTTGGCAAAGCCCTCACAAAACGCACCTGTAAGTGTTATCCACACAAGCATGATAACGTACCCGATGAGCCCGTAGTTTACGACATGGCGCAGGAAGCCGCACTTTCTCTTTTTACGGAGTACAATGAAAAAAGGCAGGTATATAAGCGCCGCAAATACGGCGGCCACCGGAAAAAATGAAAATCCGCTCAGTAAATCATTCATGTCAAAAGTATAGCATAACGGTGCGCGTAAACGGCGGCTGCACGCCGCCGTTTACAAAATATTTACTTATGTCAATACCCCCGCTCCACATCGATGATGCTGCCGTCGATGGCGTTGACGGTGAGGAGCGAATCCGGCAGTTCATACCTGCGCCGACTGCTGTCCGTACCCCCATCGTAGACGCTCAAGCACTCGCCGTAAAAGTTCCACACGGGAATGACCAAGCCATATTCGATGGCGTTTTCCTCGGTGACGCGCTGCAATTCGAGCTGCACGCGGTCGATTTTCGCTGTGACACTAACGATCTCGTCGTATATTTGACCGCCGTAAATTACGGGCAGCATACGCTCGGCAATGGCGGCTATTTCACTAAAAGGCAGGAGGTTTGCGTCCGGCGTGACAATCTCCATTATGTCCATTGGCGAGCGCCAGTAAAAGCTTTCAATCCCATCGTCCGTAACAATGCAGCGGATGCGCTCGTAAAACCAGCTCGGGGTAAGGCTGGTTTCGGTCTTAAAATTGTTGGCTTCCGCCTCCATTACATTGCGGCAGGGTACAGAGCCCACCGGCTGTCCCAATGTCACCACATAGGCAAAGCGGGGCGGCTCATCGGAAAATTCGTCATAGATGCACGTTTCTCCGTCTATTACCTCTTGCTTAAAAAAGCGCTTCTCCATAAGATAAACGCCGTCCGTCATTAGCTCCACGGGCAAGCCAGTCATAGCTTCCTCCACCATGGCGCGTGCCTCGGCTGGGGTGAGGGCAAGGCTGCCCCGCGCGTTTTCAGGCACGGCTGTTTCATCAAGGAGGAACTTGTAGCTTTCCTCGCCGTTGTCCTCGCCATAATTACGGTTCGTGCCGTAGGATAGGCTCGCGCCTATCTCCTTGCCCCAGTCCACGCTTTCATCATCGTAATCCATGCGTCCGGGATCGTTGCGTGCGCTAAATGCGACGCCCTTGCTTTCCCTTAATGCGCCAAAGGGCTTTTCCACGGCGCTCACGCCCATATAGCGGCCAACGTCGGGTTTGCTTGTGCTGATGATCATCTCGCGCAGCGTGCCGTCGGACACCATATCGGCGGTGTCGGCGGGTATGCCCGCAAGCTCCGTCTCAAGGAAGTCCAGCTTTTTCTTGGCGGCTTCGCGTTCGCTGCCCGTGCGCTCGTTCACCCGGTTAGCGTACATGAGGATATTTTCCTCAAGCTGATATTTTGTAAAGCCGCTGGGCGTGGTGTCGTACAGGATGATATCTCCACAGAACCGCTCGAAAAACGCGCTTACAACCTCCTGAGAAAACTGTATCGGCCTTACCCGCGCAATCGGCATGGCGATGGCGTTTGGCACGCGCACCGCCGCGTCCACGGTTATGGTCAGCCGCTCGTTGGCAGAGGTTATCTCCGGGCTGTATCGCTCCGGCACATGTAGCCGCGCTATCAGTGGGGATTCCGCCTGTGGCGCGGCGTTTTGGGGCACAGAGGAAACGTCCGGCGTTTCCTGCGCCAGCTCCAGCATCTGCTCCATATCCTTTTGTATGACGATATCCACCTCCGGCGTTTTTTGGCAGGCGGTAAGCGTAAATAGAAGTATGCAAAACAACAGTATCGCGCTGATGATGCGCTTCATAACAAATGCCCTCCGTTCGTATCGAATATGTCAAGCATAGCCCGCGCACATGCAACAAGTATTCAACGGATGGTAAACAGATTGTAATACTAATCCGCATCTAATCAGTTACCATTCTGCGGATTAGTAGATACTATTTCCCTTAGCCATTCCAAATTATTTTGGAATGCTTTCTAGAATTAGAATAGTATAATTTCGGCCTATTCGTGCTCGTTCTCCACGGTGACGATTTGCCCCTTGTTGGCATTCATCACGCCCATCACGATGCGGGGCGAAGCAAACAGTGAAAAGAGGATGAGTAAAGAGAGCAGTACATAGAGCAGGTTCCATTTATTGAACGGCTTTTTCATTTTGCACCCCTTCCGTTTCAAATACCACGCTTACCGTCGTACCAATGCCGGGTGCGCTCTCTATCACGAGCCGCGCGCCATGCAGCCGCGCGATCTCCTCGCACAGGGCAAGCCCCAGGCCAACGCCGCCTTCCCGTTTGGCGCGGGATCTGTCTACCATATAAAAGGGCTGGGTCAGCTTGGTAAGCTCGTTTTGCGGGATGCCGATACCGATGTCGCAAACAGCTATGCTATTGCCGTGGGCGCTAAGCTTGATCACGTCCCCGGGCTTTGAAGCCTTACCCGCGTTGTCGATAAGATTTATCAGCAGGTCAGAAAAAAGGTCGTGCTCCATCACCAGCGTATCCATGTCATTTTCTATTATAAGCTTCAAACCGCGCCGCTTGAGCTGCTGTGCGCACGCGCTCTGTACCTCGCTGATAAGCTCGGATACCGGAACTGGGGACAAAACAAGATCGCCGCTTTGGCGCAGCACTATGAGCTGCATCAGCTTTTGACTGAGCCGCTCCACCCGCGTGCACGCCGCGTCGATGGCAATGAGCGCGTCCTCCCGTTCCTCGTCGGTGAGCTTTGTGGCAAGCAGCGTTTGCGCGTTGCCCTTTATGCTGGTCATAGGGGTTTTTAGTTCGTGGGTAAGGGCGGACATGAACATGGTTCTGCGCTCCGCCTCATCGCGAAGCGCGCGTATGTGCGCTTCAACGGCGTCCGCCATACGGTTAAAATCCTCGCCAAGCTCGCCTATTTCGTCATGCTCCGCGATCCTTACCCGCCTGTCATACACGCCGCTCGCCATAAGGCCTGTGTTCTTCTTTAGCGTGCCGATGGGCTTTAAGAGTCCCCTGGTGATAAGCACCGTCACAGCCCCCGCCGCGAGTATTACGGCGATGCTGATCGCCGCAAAGCTGTAGGCAAGCTCCTGTATGCCGGTAAAGACCTGCGTCACGTCCTTTACGACGTATACGCGGTATTGCGCGCCCTTTACCGTAACGGCGCTGCCCGCAAGCAGCATCGTGCGCCCGGAAATATCCTCTATGACGTATTGCCGCGCTTCCGCCGTAATGGGAAGATAGTCCTCCGGCGAAATGGCGGTGGCATTGCAGATTACGTCTGCACCTTGCAAAAGCACCGTGCCGCTGTCCCCAATTTGACCGATGAGGTATTTGGCAAGGCTCCTTTGGGCAGTCTCACTGTAGCTTTCCTCAAGCCGCGACTGCATAGCGCTTCGCCAGTTTGCGGCGCGCACCTGTTGATCGGTCAGCGCGTTTTCTATGGCGAGGTCAAGATTGCTTTGCCCGGAACGCAGCAGCAGCATGAAGGAGCATACGGCGGTGGCAAGCGTAACGACGATGACCGCCAAGAGGGATACCTTTAGCCATAGCTTCATATATCAATCCTCTAATCGGTAGCCCATCTTGGAGATGGTCTTGATGTTATCGAACAGATCAAGCTTCTTTCTGAGCTGACCCACATGCACATCCACCGTGCGCGTTTCCCCAATGTAGTCAACGCCCCACACGCCATGGAGCAGGCGTTCCCGCGTGAGCGCGATGTTCTTATTTTTAGCGAGCATAACAAGCAGATCGAACTCCATTGGCTTGAGCGTGATCTCTGCGCCCGCTCGCCTTACCGAGCGTTCAAGCAGGTTTATCTCTATGCCGGCCACGCTGAGCGTCTGCTGAAATTTACCCGTGCGCTCAAGCACCTTTTCGATGCGCACAAGCAGCTCCAGCACCTCAAATGGCTTTACAATATAGTCCTGTGCGCCGTCCCTAAGCCCCTGTATCTTGGAATCCACATCGGCCTTGGCGGTCAAATAGATCACCGGAATATCGTGATGCTTCATGTAAGCCATCAGCTCAAAGCCGTCAAGCCCCGGCAGCATCACGTCCAGCAGCGCCAGGTCGTAATCCGCATCGCGAGAAAGCGCCTTTGCCACCTCCGCGCCGTCGTAAAAGGGCGTTGCGGCATAGCCCGTGGCAATAAGATTTTTTATGATGATCTTCGATATGGCTTCTTCGTCCTCAACAACCATGATACGATTTCTTGCCATGCCACACACCTCCCATTCAATATCATTGTAACAGACAAGAGGTAAACAGGTATTCATCGGATTGTAAACGATTTGTAAGCGAATACCAAATCTAAACATAAATTCTATCTATTCGTTTTCACTCTGTTAATAAATTGGTTACCTAAAAGCATTGACAAGCACAAAATTATCCGATATTCTATTAGTAATCAAATGATTACTAGAATGTGTTTCTAAAATGGACTAAATGCAGGCAGAATGGATTTTTAGTTGATTCTAGGGGCAAAACCGCAGTAATAGCAGCGCTATTTCAAGGTTTTAGCGACACAGAAGCAGCAAAAAAGACATCTGTCCTGCGTTAGCCGCTTTTAGAAACACACCCTAAGGAGTGACGCATGAAAAATCGAGCTACGCTTGCCGACAGCGAATGGCGGCTGATGCAAATAATATGGGATAACCCACCGCGCACCTATCGCCAGATTTGTGACGCCGCCTGCGCCGACAACGGTTGGACGCGGCATGCGGTCATATCCTTTCTAAAGCGCATGGAGACAAAGGGCGCGATTCGGGTGGAAGACGCTAACCCCGTGAAGCTCTATTATCCACTGCTTAACAAAAACGACGCCATATGTGCGGAAACGGAGGAGGTTTTGGAGCGGGTGTATAACGGCAACATCCTCTTGATGATGCAGTCTGCGGCAAGCGCAAGAGAGCTGAGCGACGCGGAGCTTTTGGAGCTTGAAGCGCTGCTCAAAGCGGGAAGTGAGCGCCATGAGTGACATAATGGAACGCGTGCTTACCATGAGCGTGCAGGCAGGCGCTTTTATTCTTTGCATTTTGCTCATAACAAAGCTTACGGAAAAGCACATTTCGCCCCGCCTGCGCTATGGGCTGTGGCTGCTGCCCGCCATACGCCTGCTCATACCCGTCCGGTTTGAAAGCGCCCTGTCTCTTATGAGCGCGGCGTCAAAGCGTACACATACGCTTCCGTTGCTCCCTGTTGTTAACGCACCTGTCGCATCGCCCGCGCCTATAGTGCGGCCCATTTTGTCCGGAGCTTCCGGGGAAACGGTGGCGCAAGCCGCACCCGATCTTATGACGATCCTCTTTTGGGTATGGCTTTGCGGCATGGCGGTGGTGCTTGCCTATATGCTGTATGTCAACCTGCGCTTCTATCGGCGCGTCAGGCGGGAACGCACACCCGTGGATATGGAAATGCGCCCGCCCCTCTACCGCATGTCTGGGCTTTCTTCTCCCTGCCTTTTCGGTTATTTTAAGCCCTGCATATTGATGAATACCCAGGCGCTTAAAAGCGAGCATATCTATCAGCTGGTGCTTCGGCATGAGCTGTGCCACTATCGCGGGGGCGATCAATGGTGGGCGCTTTTAAGAAATCTGTGCTGCATCGTCCATTGGTTCAATCCCATCGTGTGGTGGGCGGCGTTTCGCTGCCGGGCCGACTGTGAGCTTTCCTGCGACGCGCGGGTGATGAAGGGCTTTTCACAGCCGGAATGCGAGAGCTACGGCATGGCGCTGCTCACGATCATCCATACAAACGGAAAGCGCAAGGGCGTCGCGGATATGTCGACCTCCATGGCGGACGGCAAACGGGAAATTAAGCGGCGGATACGCAATATCGGCGACAGGCCCAGGACGCTGCGGCTCGCGGCGGCGCTGGTGCTGTTGCTCGTGCTTGCCGCAGGGCTGGTTGCGTGCTCGGAGGTGCAAGCTGAAAAGAGCTACGCCGAAACGCTGTATGGGTGCAAAACGGAATATATCGGCAACAATTCGGCGGTGGGTAGGCTGCTGGATGCCATGGATTTTCCCGGCGGGCTGAACGAGCGTAGCGACGGCTTTGCGCTGTATACCCGCAACGAGCCCTACGCCATGACCGTGCGCTTTACGGTGGAAAACGGGCAGCTTGAAAGCTATGAAGACGCATACGAAACAGAGTTTTCCCTAAATGCCATGACCTTATTTGCACTGATTCACAATCTTGATATGCTGCAATTTGAAATAAGCGATGGATACAAGGCGATATTGCTTCAATTTTCCCGGCAATGGGCGGACAATATGGCGGGCGGCTCTGTGGCGGCCTGTGGCGTCTCGGTCAAGACCATCGAGGCGCTGCTGAGCACACAGCCGCACTATCCCATAACGGACGATAGCACAATCGACAACGAAGTAACGATTGTGAATACTTTTGAGCAAACGCCCTCTAATCTTATCGAAGAATGCCATGAAAAATCCGAAGAAGTTACATCGACCACTTATTACGAAATGAGCGATGGTACTTGGAAAACAGATGAGTACACTTACGAATACAAGTTAACTATAACTGGTAGGCTGAGTAATGCAGAAATTGATATTACCTATACAATTCTTAGTAATACAGAAAACATCTCATTTGAGCAGGCGTGGAAAGCAAGCGGTCTGAGTAGCAATAGCGCTGATTATTTTAAACCCGAAAATGCCGTTTTTGTTGCAAGTAAGCTTGGATAAGTGTATTCGGATAAAATTGGCATAATCCTAGGTTATATATAGCTTTATTCATTGTAGCATACAACCATTGTGTGCTATAATATTATGCAGTGATTTACAATGAAAGGATTACACTATGATAAATAACCCCGGTAATAATGTCTCCATGCAGGATAGCCCTTTGCTTTTAGAATATATCGATAGGCTGAAAGATAAAATTGATTTACCCAAAAACGAAAAGCAGGCGATTATTGACGACTTTAGTGCTTTGTTTGAATTTTATCTTAAACAGGGACTTTCCGCACAGGAGGCGGTTACGCGCCTCGGTGAAAACCCACTTGGGAATTTCTATCAAATACGCGAACCAGATGAATGGTACCCGCTTGATAGTGCGGCAAAGGTCTATCCGCTCTCTATGACGCATTCCGCCGTAAAAATGTATCGTGTATCAGCATATTTAACTGAAAAAGTCGTCCCATGTGTGCTGCAAGTTGCGCTGCTTACAACCATCAAGCGCTTCCCGCGCTTTTGTACCACGATAAAACGCGGCGTGTTTTGGCACTATCTTGATGCCGCAAAGGTTCGCTACACCGTCGCTCAGGAAACTATGATGCCCTGCACGCCAATCGATGTAAGTCGTAATCGTTCGTTGACGTTTCGTGTGCAATATTTTGAAAAAAGGATATCCTTCGAAGCTTTTCATGTGTTAAGCGATGGCGCCGGCGCGCTGATATTTCTAAAGACCCTTGTTGCGCAATATTTAAAGCTGCTCGGTAAAGCCATTCCTGCCGATCCTGAGATATTCAACCTTGAAGAAACACCAAGCGAGAAGGAATGGCGCAATGATTTTCTAATCGTCGATAAAACAAAGTCCAGCACAGGGCTTAGCGAAAAGCTTGCTCTGCAGGTTAGAGGCAAGCGCACGACTGTTCAGCCCACAAAGCTATCGCACTATATTTTTTCGGCTAAGGAATTGCTGCAAATCGCACGCGATCACAACACAACCATCAGCGTTTTACTTATACACGCCATGCTGCTGTGCGCCAAAGCGTCCATAAGCAGAAAAAAAGGCTGGATCAACATTGATGTTCCCGTTAACATGCGAAAATTTTATCCTTCTTCAACGTTAAACAACTTTTCGATGTATGGCGTGCTTAGTTTTCGCTTAGAGGATGTCACGGAAGATTCCGCTATGCTTGCGCAGATTGCCCAAAAAATGGCCGCAAAAACCTCAAAAGAAGCCATGGACAAAAAAATCTCTTGGATCAACTCGTTTATTGGCAGCCCATTCATAAGATTCCTGCCATTATTCGTTAAAACCCTCATCTCCCGCATCAGTTATATGATAGTAGGCGAAAAAACAGTAACAGCCACATTGTCAAATCTTGGGGTGGTGAAATGCGATTTTGCAGGCAATGTTGAGCAATTTGATTTTATTCTGGGCCCCACAAGCATCAATATAGTTGGATGCGCAGTTGGCAGCTATGAAGATCATATGGTGCTCACCATCACCAAATCCACAAGAGAACCATCGTTTGAGCGATCCATGCTTGCTTACTTGCAGAAGCTGGGGCTTAATATACGCGTTGAGGAGGTAAGCATATGAACATAACAAGCAAGCTCTATCCTGAAATAACGGCGCCTAAATTCAATTTCATAGTGTTGCGCCAATGCGTGTTTTATCTATTCGTATCTGCCTTCATCCTCAGCATGATAGCCAATATTATCTTGGGCGGTAAACCATGGTGTCTGTATGCGCTGTTTTCAGAATACATCTTCTACACCAGATGTATGACATGGGATCTTGTTGAAACCGGCATAATCAAGCGTGCTTTCGCAATTGTCTTTCCTATTTGCTCGCTGCTGGTACTCATTGAAATATTAGAGCCTTCGGTGCCATGGTCGTCGCAAAAACTGATCCCGCTGATATATTTTGCCTTGCTTGCGTTGGCGTCCACAGTTTATTTTTTGTGGTTTAACGATCAAAAAACAAACCTGATGCCACTGCTGCATAGTGTAACAGCGGCAATGATATCCCTGCTTATAGGAATGATTTTTATAGGGAAGCTAAGCGTTGAATTGATGCTCTTCTCCGGCCTTTCAATCATCATCATAATTATTTCGATGATCTGGTATAGGAAAACCGTAATTTCAGAGATCAAAAAGAAATTCCGCGCATAGCGTGATAATGCGCGCAGCACGAGTAATGTCCAAGGCTGTATCCTCAAGGATACAGCCTTTAATTTTATTTAATGTTTATAATCAAAATAAAGTCAATGTCAGTGTTACTACGCCATTTGTTGATATGCTATTTTCTATATTGCTCCGGCGTAATCCGCAGCGCCCGTGTGCGGCGCAATACCCTTGCCATATAATACGCGCCAACTACGCAGACAACATCCTTTATGATATACGGCAGCGACGCCACCATAGCCGAATTTATCAGCGTGCCCTGTGTAACCAGTGAAAACTGCAATATTCCAATTGCATGGCATACCAGCAGGCCTGCTATCCCCATGGATATGCTACGCACAGGCTTATCTATGGCCATCCCCAGCCCGCAAAGCGCCGTCATTGGTAAAAATCCCCAAATAAAGCCCCCTGTCACACCTATTAGCACATTAAAGCCGCCCATAAAATTTGCAAACACTGGTACGCCTACTGCACCCAGCAACACATATGTGATTGTTGAAAGCAATCCCGTTTTCCAGCCCAGCGTATAAGCGCACAGCGCTATTGCAAGCGTTTGCAGCGTGATAGGCACGCCACCCGGCATTGGTATGGCTATCTGTGACAATACCGAAATTACCGCGGTGAACATCGCCGCATGCACCAATGTTCTTACACTAAATCCACTTGTTCTATTCATTCTTCTTTTCCTTTATGCTGATTTCGCCCGATGCCAGCCTACCCTGTTCGCCATTATCATAGCGCACCAACAGCGCTGCATCTGCGTCTATGCCCAGCACCTGAGCACTGCGGGTTCCAGATGGGGCAATTACATCCACCTTCATGCCTATCACAAATGAGCGCCTTATATACTCATCCATAAACGTCTTGTCCGGAAGCGTTCTGTATATTTTCAAAAAGCGCTGCAGCACCTTGCCCGCTATGCGGCTGCGCATACCTGCGGGCGCCTCCTGTTCAAACAACGAATCGGCAATCCCGTTCAGCTCGCTTGGAAAGCCCTGCCGCGGGTGCGCAATGTTTATACCTATGCCCAGCACCGCGTAGCTAAGCCCGCCCGTTTCGAAGTCCACCGAAGCCTCTGTCAATATCCCGCATACCTTGCGTCCGTCGCAAAATATGTCGTTAACCCACTTTATCACGGCGCTCCTGTGTGTAACCTCCTCAACTGACTGCGCCACAGCCACCGCCGCTGCCGTGGTGATGAGCAACGCATCCGCAGCAGCCATATGCGGCCTCAGCAGCACACTCATGTATATACCGCTGTCCGCCGGTGAAAAAAAACTGCGTCCCTTGCGCCCACGCCCCTGTGTTTGGCTGTTTGCTATCACTGCCGTTCCCTCTGGCTTACCCTGCTCTGCAAGCTGCTTTACCAGCGCATTTGTGGAGGTGACTTCATCCATCACCGTCAGCTCAAAAAAATCACCTGCATCCATATACCTTGCAATGCTCTGTGTGCTGATTATATCATCATCCCCACTAAGGCAATAACCGCGATTTTGTACCGCCGATATGCTGTACCCGCGGTCGCGCAGCGCGCTTATCGCTTTCCAAACCGAATTGCGCGATATGCCTGCTGCCACTGCCAGCTCCTCACCGGATATATAACGGCCACGATTGTTCTCAAGCACAAACAGTACATCATCCTTTGTACTCATCCGTCTCACCTCCCCGTCCTGGCTATTTTATCATTAGCTGCAAAAATTGTCACCCTAAATATATTTTAGGGTGACAATTTTGTTTAAGTATTCTCTTTTTCGCAATATTAAAACTGGTAATAGCGCCATGTTACGGCAAGTCCGGTAGCACGCTTGATATGTTCTTATACGTATACAGCACTATTGTTGTATTTGTCTTTGCAACCCCCTTGATCTCCTTTATTCTAATTATCTTATTCTCAAGATCCAGCATGTTCTTGGCGCGTATCTTGATTATATAATCATAATCACCCGCCACCGCAAAGCATTCCAGCACATCGCGTTCGCTTTTGACATATTTCATCAATCCATCCATATAGCTCAAGCGATCCAGAATCACGGAGATAAACGCCATCATTGGTTTGCCTATCTTGTCCGCATCCAGTATTATTGTGTATTTTTCTATTATTCCGCAATCAAGCAGCTTGTTTATACGCTTGTTTGCAGCAGGTACCGAAAGTCCTACCTTGCCAGATATTTCCGTAGCGGTCATGTTCGCATTTTCGCTTAATAGTTCGATTATTTTGGAATCAATATCGTCCAATATCTTCTTTTCGCTGCCGCTCATTCGTGGCCTCCTGCTATCTGTTGTTAGCGCTTAGTGCATGCGCCTATGCTTTCCCTGTATAATGTGTATCACGCCGCATATAATTTAGGCAGAGCCGCTTGCGAATCTGCTATTATGCAATTTAGCTGCCTATTACCATACGTATAGGCAGCTAAACTATGTCATTATAATACACCTTTTAGTTCCATTTGTTAATCATTTAAAGCAAATTAGACAGTATATTCTTTAAATTATATATTTAGCTTAATTTTTTAATTCAGTGCGCAGCAGCAGAGACAATATTGTTTATTATTTAAGCTTTTTTATCGTTTCATGGGGTTTTTCAGAGCCGCATCCCTGAATTATGCGCCATGCCATTAATTACGCTATACAATATCATTGTTTTACTTAATTTATGTAATGCAGGCGTTTTCATGATATGCTGATGCCATCCACGCAGGGATGCTCTTTTTACAATTCAACCGCACCATATTTAAAATGCAGCCGCCTACTCATTACTCCGATAAATTTGGCATTGCCTGGCGGCGTTTCATAATTTCTACCCATGAGTTGATATAGTTGTTTTGTATTTGCATCATTCCACAGCACCGTTATCACTGTGCGTATACTGCGCTCAACATTAACGGGCGTTGTGCCCATCGTCCTTGCTATATCCGCATACAGCTTTGTCGTAATACAATACAGATATTCCTCATTTTGCATTGCCTTCTCTATTGCCATGCACAGATATCTGTATCCGCGATAATCCGGAGTAATCCCCAATCCCAGCAGTTCACTTTCGATCATATTAGTCATCATGCAAGCATCCATACCATATACCGTCCTTAACATCGCTATACTCTCTTTTTCTACATTTTGCCAATTTAACATGACATAATGCAAGTTTTAGCGCAAATTATCCAATTATTTGAGTTTTTTCGACATTCTCCTCATTATTGCATAATAAAATGGACGGCATTGCCTACCGCCCATTTATGAAAGGGGAAAACTTAATTACTTCATGTTGTTGGTGCTCATATTGCTCTCGGCGTAGGAGATCATGCGTTTTACCATTTCGCCACCGATAGAACCAGCCTGACGTGCGGTTATATCGCCATTATATCCCTGCTTCAAATTAACGTTTAGGGACGAAGCAACTTCGCTCTTAAGACCTTGCAGCTTCTGCCTGGATTCTTTGTTATTTGCCATTATTTTTCACCTCCTTCAACTGATTTGGGGTATTTTCCCCCATATTTTATTTCTTCATGTTGTTTGCAGAGTAAGCTATCATGCGCTTAACCATTTCGCCGCCCACTGAACCGGCATCACGCGCCTTGATATCGCCATTGTACCCCTGCTTCAGATTTACGTTCATGGAATTAGCGACTTCCATCTTGAACGCTTCCATCGCCTGCCTTGATTCTGGTACCATAACCTTATTTCGTGCCATTCGTTTTTTTCACCTCCTCAATTGGATGTGCTATTAATGTGTGTAATTTTTAAATAAAAATGAGTGGAAATATATAGGTGTACAAAAGCGCGATGTACATTCATATATGATGTGCATCGCGAGTGCTTTCAATCTAATTTTTTAAATTTTTTATTAGTTTGGCGCCACATCCACGCATGTGCGTTTCAGGCATTGCCTCGCCCTTGCGATAAGCGCATCCTCTTGCGTATTGGGTGATTTTTCGCATAATATCAGATCCGCCGCCGCCGCTGCCTGTTCCAACACGTTCATATCGTCTGCAAGCTGCATCGCTGAAAATTCTGAAATGCCGTGCTGCCGCTGCCCTAAAAATTCTCCCGGGCCGCGCATAATTAGATCCTGCTGCGCCAATGCAAAGCCGTCCTGCGTTTTGGTAAGCGCATCCAATCTGCGCATTGCCAAAACGCCGTCCGTTTCGCTTAATAGAAAACAATATGATTTTTCGCTGCCACGCCCCACCCTGCCACGCAACTGATGCAGCTGAGCAAGTCCGAATCGTTCCGCTCCCTCTATTACCATAACACTGGCATTTGGAACATCCACCCCAACCTCTATCACCGTTGTGCATACCAGCACATCGGTTTTGCCATCACGGAAGGCGGATATCGCTTCATTTTTTTGTGAAGCGCTCATCTGTCCATGCAGCAGGCCCACACGTGCACGCAGCTTATTCGCAAGCTCCTTATATACCTCAGCTGCGGAAATCACATCCGCAAGCGCATTGGATTTTTCCACCAGCGGACACACCACATATGCCTGTTTTCCCGTGGCTGTGCGCTCATCAATAAAGGCGTACATCGAATCACGCCGGTCGGATGGGACATATCTTGTAACAACCGGTTTTCTGCCCGGCGGCAGTTCGTTGAGCACCGATACGTCAAGATCACCATAAAGCATCAACGCCAGCGTTCGCGGTATTGGCGTCGCGCTCATTATAAGCACGTCCGCCGCCGCTCCTTTTGCTGCCAATGCTGCGCGCTGGCGTACGCCAAATCTATGCTGCTCATCCGCAATTACCAATCCAAGCCTATTAAACTCCACGCAATCACATATCAGCGCATGGGTACCCACCACCACACTTACGGCGCCGGCGCGTATAAGCTTGCATGTCTCGGCGCGCTCATCTTTTTTCATACCCCCGGTTAGCAACAGCACATTTTCGCCAAACATCCTTCGCAAGCTGCCATAGTGCTGCTCCGCAAGTATCTCCGTTGGTGCCATTAAAACCGCCTGATACCCATTTTTTACTGCGCCATACATCGCAAACATAGCCACGGCCGTTTTACCGCTGCCAACGTCGCCTTGAAGCAATCTATTCATGGCCACCGGCCTTTGCATATCCGCTGCCAGCTCATCCATTGCGCGCTGTTGTGCGCCCGTGGCCGCAAACGGTAGCTTTTTAAGGAATTCTTCCTTTATGTTGAGCATTTCAAATGTAATGCCGTCTTTCTCTCGCAGCTCATTGCGCATAAGCCCTGTCATAAGCTTAAATATCAGTGCATCCTCAAACGCAAGCCGCCTATGCGCCGCACGCATTGCCTCTATATTATGTGGAAAATGCAGCTCTCTTATCGCCGTATCCAGTTTGCATAGCCCGTAGCGGTTTATTAGCGTATCCGGCAGTGATTCCTCCTGCACGCCGCACACAAACAGCGCCGCATGCGCCACCTCCCTAAGCTGCGTCTGTGAAAGTCCGGACGTAAGCGGATATATTGGCAATATGCCCGGCAGTTCTTTATACAGCGTGGGGTTTATAAGCTTTCGCCCACGCTTAACATCCACCCTGCCAGCGGCATATACCACATCTCCTGTGTGCAGCGCATCCTTACGATACGGCTGGTTATACCACACAAGGCTTATTTGACCCGTATCATCCTGCGCCTGCACCGTAATTATCGTAAGTCCTCTGCGCACCCGCACAAGATGCGGCTGTGTCTGCACGCTTATCCTGAATATCGCATTCTCGCCATGCACCGCCTGCGCCACATAACCCTGGCTGGAATAATCCATATAGTCTCTTGGCGCAAAACGCAATACATCGCTTAAAGAAAAAAGGCCCAGCTTACCGAGCAGTTCTGCTCGGCGCGGGCCTATTCCTTTTATGCTTGTTATCGGAGCGTCATTCATCTTATTCTACGGAAAAATAATAATAATATAATGGCTGCCCGCCCGGCTGGACAATAAATTCCGCGTCAGGATAATCAGGCTCCAGCGCAGCGACTATTGCATCTGCATCATCGCAGTTTACGCCTTCACCGAAAAACAATGTTACCACACTGTCCTCGGGCTGTTTATCTATCATCAGCCTAAGCAGCTGAGTGGATGCCGTAGCTATGTCTTTGCCCACGGTGGCAATTTCATCCTCGATAAGTCCTATTATGTCGTTTTTGCGTATACTGTTGCCGTTGAATACCGTATCCCTTACGGCATATGTAACCGCGCCTGATATAACGCTGTCCAGTGCCTCACTCATGCGCTTCGTATTGATTTCGATTGCAGCCTCTGAGTTATAATGCATGGCTGAGGTTATGCCCTGCATTATGGTTTTTGACGGTATCACTATAACGTTACGCTCAGACAGCTTTGCCGCCTGCTGTGCGGCCAGGATTATGTTGGAATTATTTGGCAATATAAACACATTCCTTGCGTTTGTACGCTTTATCGCCTTGTTTATAGCGTCAATGCTTGGGTTCATTGTCTGTCCGCCCTGTATCAGCACATCCACGCCTATGCCTGTAAACACGCCGTCTATGCCTTCGCCCGTGCTCACGGCAACAATTCCGTTCTCTTTTTCGTTCTTTTTAAGGTTCTCCTGTATCTCGCGGTTCTGCTCGCGCATGTTCTCTATCTTTAGTTTATCCACCTCGCCCAGTCTCAGTGCCAACTGCACTATCTTGCCCGGCGCATTAGAATGCACATGCACCTTTACAAACCCGCTGTCATGCGCGACCACGACTGAATCGCCAAGGCGCATCAGCTTATCACGGAATTTATCAAGATCCTCTTCACAGAAGGCTTCATCCAGATGGATCACAAACAGCTCCGTACAATAGCCGTATTTTATGTCGTTAACGTCTTCAAGGCTAAGATCGTTATCCGGCATGGTATTGTTCGCGTTGTCTTCAACGTAATCGTCTATTTCCTCGCCATCCAGCGCCATCTTGAACCCGCGGAATATCGTCAGCAGGCCTTTTCCGCCCGAATCCACAACTCCGGCTTCCTTAAGCACAGGAAGCAGCGTAGGTGTAATCCGCAGCGCCTCCTCTCCGCTTTCAAGCATAACGTCAACCAGCTTGTATACGTTGCTCTTGGCGGTTTTTTCCACGGCCTCGCTTATCATGCGGGACACCGTAAGCATTGTCCCTTCCTTTGGCTTCATCACCGCCTTGTATGCAGCTTCAGTTCCCGTTCTTAGTGCCGTTGCCAGCATCGCGCCGTCCATTTCGTCCGCTCCCGCAAGCGCCCTGGCAAAGCCTCTTAGTATCTGCGATAGTATAACGCCGGAGTTGCCGCGCGCACCTTTAAGCGAGCCTAGCGATGCTGCATTAGCCACATCGCTCACCCCGCTGCCTTTACATGCCTTTATTTCCTTCACCGCGCTCTGCATCGTCATGCACATATTCGTACCTGTATCTCCATCAGGCACAGGGAATACGTTGAGCGCATCTATCACCGCTTTATTTTTTTCAAGCAATGCCGCACCCGTGGTAAACATATCACGTAGCAGATCGCCGCCTATCTTTAATTCACTCAATATTTTTTCCTCCAAATGGGCCGCCTTATCTCTCGCGCGCACGCAACACAAAGAAGGCGGTACCGCCATCTTCCTTCGTATTGTGCTTATACGCGCACAGACTCAACGAAAATATTCACGTTGTGCACACTCAGCCCTGTATATTCGCTCACACGATAGCGCACATTGGCAATTGTGTTCTGCGCTACGGCCGGCAGCGAAACGCCGTATATAAGCGTTACAAACAGATCAATGTCCACCTCATGTCCATCGCCCTGAAAGGTCACCTTAACCCCTCGCTTACGGCTGTCGCCTCCGACAAGCTGCAAGATAGCGTCTCCTGCGGTCTTATTGTTCATCCCAACTATGCCATAGTTTTCCATAGCGGCATATCCGGCTATATTGGCAACAAGATCCTCTGTCATGGTGATATTTCCAAGCGCTGTTGTTATGATGCCAGGCATATATCATCCTCCTTTTCTAAAATTTGGGTCGGCGCAAATCATTATGATCCTGCCGCCCACGTAAAAAAATATTATTACAGATATATTCTACCTCAAATCTATTATACTATCAAGTTCAATAATGCTCATGATATTAACACCGTCCGCGCACTTAAATATATGCCGGCAATTGCTGGTTAAGATTGGCTGCGCCGTTAAGCCATGTAAATAACGCCTTAGCGTTGAAATATCATGTAGAGCTATGGTATAATAACCTGTCAAAGAATAACTTGGAGGTGCCATATGGCAAAAGGCGGTTTTCCGGGCATGGGCGGCAATATGCAGCAGCTCATGCAGCAGGCACAGAAGATGCAGCAGGATATGCAACGTATGCAGGCAGAGCTTTCCGAGCGTGAGTTCACTGCCGCAGTTGGTGGTGGTGTTGTAAAGGCCACCGTATATGGGCGCAAGGAGCTAAAAAGCATAGAGATTGATCCATCGGCGGTTGATCCGGCCGATGTGGAAATGCTTGAGGATCTGGTAATAAGCGCCGTTAATGAAGCGCTGCGCGCAGCGGAGGAAACCACAAGTGCCGAAATGGGTAAACTCACTGGCGGCGTGAATCTTGGTTTTTAATATATGGCGATGGATGCGATATCCCTGCTTACAGCGCAGCTTGCCAAGCTGCCAGGCATAGGCACAAAGAGCGCCCAGCGTTTGGCATATCACATACTCGATATGTCAAAGGACAGTGCATCTGAAATTGCCTCAGCCATACTTTGCGCCAAGGAGCAGATACACTACTGCGGTATATGCGGCAATTATACTGATACGGAGCCATGCTCGATCTGTGCGGATAAAACCCGCTCCGACGCGGTGCTGTGCGTGGTGCGTGATGCGCGCGATGTGCTTTCCATGGAGAAGATGCGTGAATTTCGCGGCAAATACCATGTGCTGCATGGTACGATATCCCCCATGGATGGTATCGGTCCAGACGACATACATATAAAGGAGCTGCTTGCGCGCGTAGCGTCAGGCGGCGTACAGGAGATTATACTTGCCACAAATCCCGACGTTGAAGGCGAAGCGACCGCCGCGTATATTGCGCGACTTATCAAGCCCAAGGGCGTCCGTGTTACGCGCATAGCGCATGGCGTGCCGATAGGCGGCAATCTTGAATATATAGACGAGATGACGTTGCTAAAGGCCGTGGAAGGTCGCCGTGAAATGTGAACATTTCATGAACTACCCATTGTATGCAACCTTTGTGTAATATCTATCGTCTAAGATTATGTGGGGTTCATCATTAGGGAAATTAATTTTTAAGGAGGGATGGCATGAGAAATCGCATCATACTTGCGCTTGTTACGCTCATTGTTATGACTTCAATTTGCGCCTGCGCTGTCCCGGCCGCATCACCTGTTACTCAGGATGAGCGCGCTCTTTTGGATGCACGGTCAAACTACCGCAATGCTTCGCTTGTAATCAGCGGTGAATGCGTTCAAGTCCATATTGGATCGAATGGCAAACCGTGCTGCGATATACGTATAGACGAACTTGTAGCGGGCAACGCGTCTGTTGGCGATACGCTTCACTGCACCAACTCAGCAATGCTGGAAGGCGATAAATATCTGCTGTATCTGAGCAAAAACGGCGATGTTTCCTATTCAGAGGATTCCTTGAGCTATTCGCTGGTATCTGCGCTTGTGCTCAAGGATAATACCGTCAATCTGTCTGGTGCAAAAATACCGTACCATGCGATTAAAAGCGATATAGCCAAACTCAATTTGGTTATAAGCGGCTATTCCAGCTATAGTTATTTCGGTGATATTTCAGCGCTGATCGATGCTGCCGACGAGGTGTTTATCGGTCGAGTTGATAATATTGGTGAATTTTCGGATACGCAGTTCCGAGTATCCGAGGCCGGATCAACCGTAGAATATACCATACCGTCCACAGTGGCAAATATAACCGCATTTGGCGGCATTAAGGGTGCGCTCAAATACGGCGAAAAGATAAAGCTTATATATGCTCCTGCTATGAGCGCTGATGTTATAGACGCCGCAACGCTTACCTCCGTACCCTACGGCGAGCAGGATGCGCCAAAGCTTCAGGAGGATGGTGTCTACGTCTTTTTCCTGATACACGGACCGGACGATAAGCAGGACTATTATTTTTCAATCAACCCAATGCAGGGATTTGTAAAAACGGAAACCAACACCATTTCCGTCGCGCATGTAAACAATGCCTTGCTCCCCTACAGATCGCTAAACGATTTGGTAGCAGCAATAAGGTTTGCACTCAACAGCTAAACTACCCATAAACAACAATGATCCCCAGCATATGCTGAGGATCATTATTTATTGCTTCTTTTTTTAGTTCTGCGCCTTAAGTTCGTTTACCAGCCGCTCTGCCTCCGCCCATTCGGTATAACGAGTATCTATTTCTGCCTGCATCCGCTGCGACATTTGCGCAAATTCCACCGCTTTTTCATAATCAACCGCTACATCAGGTGCAGCCATGCGCTCATTTAGATCGGCAAGTTCGCTCTCAAGTGAGGCAATCAGCTCCTCGCTTCTTCGCAGCTCGCCCTCCGCCTGGTTTATCGCACTGCGCAGCTGCCGCGCCTGTTTATAGTCATTCACAGGCTGTGGTTTATCCTTGGCTTGGCTTTCCTGTTGCGCACTGCATGCCGCAATGAAATCATCATATCCTCCGATATATTCCGTTATCCCATTCTCCGTCATATGCAGTATCCTGTCGGCAAGGCGGTTGACAAGATATCGGTCATGCGTAACTATCAGCATGGTACCGTCATAGTCCTCCAAGGCGTTCTCAAGCGCATCGCGCGAATCTATATCAAGGTGGTTCGTAGGCTCGTCCAGCAGCAGTAGGTTGGCGCCTGAGAGCATAAGCTTAAGCAGCTGAACTCGTGCCTGTTCTCCGCCGGAAAGCATCGCTATCTTTTTATCTATATCGTCCGCACCAAATAAAAATGCCGCTAACGCGCTGCGCACCTGTGTGGTGTTAAGTTTTGGATATTCATTCCATATCTCATCAAGCACGGTATTTTCAGCTGAAAGTCCCTCCATTGTCTGCTCATAATAGCCCGCGCGCACATTAGCGCCAAACACCGTCTCCCCGCTATCAGCTTCCAGTCTGCCCATAAGTATGTTTAGCAGTGTAGTTTTGCCACAGCCGTTTGGGCCAAGTAGGAATACGCGTTCGCCTCTGCGTACATGCAGCGAGGCATTTCTAAACACATTCTTTTCAAATCGCTTTGATAAGTCTTTCGCAATTATCACATCATTGCCGCTCACCTTGTCCGCCCTAAATTTAAAGCGTATGGCGGATGTATCCTTTTCGGGGGAAACCAGCGTGGCACGCAGTCGCTCTGCCTGCTTTAGTTTTGCGGCGGCAGTAATGAAATTGTGTTCCTGACCCCATCGGCGCTGCTGCTCCACTATTCCTTCTATTCGGCGTATCTCTTTTTGCGTGTTAGCATAATGGCGGCGCAGCATCTCCTGTTCATTGCTTATAAGCTCCATATGGCGCGAATAATTACCCTCGGACACGGTAAGGTGTTTGTTTTTCAGCTCCATAGTGCGCCCAGTGACCTTATCAAGGAAGTAGCGGTCATGTGATATCACTATAAACGCGCCCTGATAAGCGCAGAGAAACTCCTCAAGCCACGCGATTGCGCCAATGTCCAAGTGGTTTGTTGGTTCATCCAGCAGCAACAGATTTGCGCCCGAAAGCAGCACCCTTGCCAGCTGCGCCTTGTTGCGCTGGCCGCCGCTCATATCCGAAAGCGGCTTGCTCAGCTCAGGTTCCGTAAAGCCCAGCCCCAGCAGCATGCTTCGCGTCCTGCTGCGGTAAGTGAGTCCATCCATGAATTCATAGCGCTCATTTAGCGTCGCCTGGCGCGCTATAAGCTTATCCGTATCCCCATGCATATCCGTAAGCCGCAATGTTATATCGCCAAGCTCCCGTTCCATATCGATAAGCTCACCAAACACCGTAAGCGTTGCATCATAAACTGTAAGCTCAGTATTTTCAACCGTCTGCGCCATCGTGCCTATTCGTGTGCCACGGCTTATATATATATTGCCCTCATCCGATGTATCCTTGCCCGTAATCAGGTGAAAGAGCGTTGTTTTACCGCATCCATTTACGCCCACAAGACCTACCTTATCGCGCTCTCCTATCTCAAAGCAGACGCCTTCAAAGAGAAGGCGCGTAGCGAAGCTTTTTTTTAATTGATTTGCTGCTATAAGCGGCATACATTAACCCCCTATATCATCAGGGCATATGATAACAATATCCAGCCCCTGTTTTTCCGCCATGTGTATTGTGTTGGCGGTTCCACCACTGCCGCCTGAGTAGACTGCTATCAGCCTGTCGGCGGCGCTTACCATATATCGATTGCGCTGTGCCATGCAGGCAGGTGAATATTCCTCTGCCAGCACCGTTACTCCGTCCGCAACGGCGAGTATGCCGCTGTGGCGTGCGCGCAGATCCAGCGCCCAATTATCCGCATGATTACGATAAGGCAGCGCGCATTCCAGCGTCATCAGCGGGCAGCTCTGCCTTAGCTGCACCACCAGCTCAGCCGCAAGGATATCTATTCCCTGTGCCATGCCGCTTATAAAATGCGTGAAACCCTCCTCGTATGCCCTGTATATGGCAGCCATAATCCGTAGCTTCACCACACGGCATCCGGCATTCTGCTCGTCCGCGCCCCATGGCAGTTTTTTAGGCCTATGGCCTGTAAAGCAAGCCGTCTTCCCCATCAATACCTCATATGCACCTTTTCGGCAAAGCCCATTAAGTCGTGCACTTCAAGCACCCTGCCATCATCCAACACGGCCTTGCCTGTAAAATGGCCAAACACCTGGTGCTGATCCGTCATTATCACTGCCGCGCTCGTATGTGCCGCTCGGTCTATCACCGGCACAAAGTCCATCTCAAACCTGCCGTCGTTGCTGCCGAATGTCCATGGCTTAACATAGCTGTCTTCCGGTATATTGAAGCTCACCTTGTCGAGTTTATGCGCCCTGCCATCGTAGAACAATATATTCTCACTTGCTGCGCTTGTATTGCCAAAGCCATAGCCAATATTAAACCCAAATACCTTCCCCTCTACAACGCCGTTTCCGCTGCCCCAGTACCATGTGTTGTCATATGTCCACACACCGCGTCCCCAGTCCAGCGTGGCAAATGAGGTTCCAGGCAAAAAATCATATGTATCGCCGCCCAGCGACGCACTGCCCTGTGCCGACATACAGTTGATTTTTTGATTATAATAAAAATGGCCCGGCTTATCAAAAGGCGTTGCTATCACCATTGAATCCATCTCCGGCTCATTGAGTATGATATTCGTCTCCAGCGTTTTTCCATCGTAGAAATCAGCAAATCTACAAAATAGCCTACGCTCGCCCGACTTCACCTGAAATGCCATCTGCACCCGTTTATCCCCAAACAGCGTATCGCCTGATGCGCTGCTCTCCGGCAGCTTGTATTTTCCCATTGGAAACGGCTTCATCACGCTTACCGTTTCTTGCCACGGCTTACGAAAATCCAGCAGTGTCGCAGAGATAAGTCCCATATATGAGTTATCTGCTATTGTCAGCGCCACGCCGTACTCGCCGTTGCCAACATAATAATAATCCCATTCCTTTATCCGTATACCAGCAGCCTTTATTTCGCTGCGTTTATAATCAAGTATCAGTCTGCGCGCCCAACCAGGCTCACGCAGATTACCCTGCGCATTCAAAAGCTCTCCATGATTGACTATCTCATGCTGCATATGCTTACCCCCACACGCAAAATTTCAACTTATTTCAATTAAATCAAGTTAATTACCGTATAGCTAAGTATACTAATTTATTTTGCTCTCAGCAAGGCAAAGCGATATATTTGTTCCATTGTACCCGCTTGCAATATTACCTCGCACCAATTTGAGTTGTTATGGTGCCAAAAATCACTGGAAAGCGGCAAATTTATAGTATATAATGTCAGCATATGGAAATTCAACGAAATAAAAAGCTGCGGCGCAGAGCCGCATTTATGCTCATTCTACACCGAATACGCATACCCGGCCTCACGCTGCTCGGCGTGATCGTTATTGGGCTTGTGGTAATTCCTGCCCTGCTCAGATCTTCCGTATCTAAATCTGCAAAGCAAGCGGATATTCCTGTTTCGGGTGTCGCCATACCTACGCCCGGCAACGATATGCCCGTCTTTGAGGAGCCGCCAGCCCCATCGCCTGTGCAGGCGCCGCCACCTCAGGATAATCCTCAATACGCCTCACTGTGCTTCGATGATAAGGATGCGGCTGTTATACCCCTTCAGGAGCGACTTATGGAGCTATGCTATATGGATTCCGATGAGCCTACCGACTACTTCGGCCCCGCTACCGAATCCGCACTAAAGCGGTTTCAGCGTGTGCATTATATGACACAGACCGGCGTTGCTGATTCGCTCACCCAAAGTATACTCTTTTCCGATAAGGCCAAGATATATGTTCTCCAGCAAGGTGACAACGGCGACGATGTGCTAATGATGCAGGAGCGGCTGCACGAGCTTGGGTACTATTCTGACAAGACCAACGGATATTTTGGCACTGCGACATCACGCGCGCTAACCTCATTTAAAACAAAAAATAAACTGGATTTAGATAGTGTTGCCGGTCAATCCACACGTGATCTGCTTTATTCGCCCAAAGCTAAGCCCAAGGTGGACCCTACCCCAACACCCAAGCCCAAACCATCGCCCACCCCAAAGGCAACGTTAAAGCCCGGCAGCACCCCGCCGGCAAGCAGCAAACCTTCCGGCGGTTCCGGTATCACGGGTGAGTGCAGCCCTAGCGGTTTGATCTCCGTTGCCAAAGCACAATTGAACAAGCCCTATGTTTGGAGCGATAAGGGCCCCGACAGCTTTGACTGTTCTGGATTGGTCTATTATTGTTTGCGCGGCATTGGCATCAATGTAGGTCGCTGCAACGCCGAGGGATTCAGCCAAAGCAGCCTGTGGCAGGAGGTGTCCGGAGTCAATAATCTTAAGGCGGGCGATCTGATATTCTTCCGCAGCGACGGCTCTGCTCGCATAAGCCACACGGGCATATGGCTTGGCGGCAACCAATATCTGCATGCGTCCAGCACAGCCGGCAAGGTGATAATAAGCGGCTGGTCCGGCTGGTCTGACCGTAATTTTGTGCTGGGACGCAGGGTATTTTAATAATGATGATTAAATAAAAACGGCTGCCGAGTATTCTCAAAGCAGCCGCTTTTATTTATCTTATCTATCGATATTTATGTGTTATTTACCAAAGCCTTCGATAATATCAACTATTTCAGCACCTATGCGCTTCTGCGCCTCGCTGGTGGAAGCGCCTATATGCGGTGTGCAAGATACATGCGGGTGACTGTAGAGCGCCTTGTTTTTGGCCGGCTCCTCAGCATACACATCCAGGCCAGCGCCGTATAATTTGCCGGAATCCAGCGCTGCAAGCAGGGCAGTCTCATCCACATTGTTGCCACGCGAGGTGTTGATTAGCACCGCGCCATCCTTCATCTTAGCAATTGTTTCGGCGTTGATAAGGGGCTTGCCGTCAATGCTCGGCGTATGCACCGATACAAAGTTGGATTTTGCAAGCAGCTCATCCATCTCAACATATTTCATATGCTCGCACTCCAGCGCAGGCACCTTATATACGTCATATGCCAGCACACTCATGCCCAGCGCCATTGCGCGCCTGCCAAGTGCCTGACCTATGCGGCCATAGCCGATAATTCCCAGCGTCTTGCCCGAAAGCTCAATTCCCTTGTATGTTTTTTTCTCCCACTTATCCTCACGCATTGTATGGCCCGCAACTGAGATAAAGCGCGCCACTGAAAACATATGCGCCAAAGCCAGTTCTGCAACAGAGTCGCTGCTGGCCTTGGGGGTGTTACGCACCGCCATACCATTCTTTTCGGCATATTCAACATCGATGTTGTCAACGCCCACACCGCCGCGGATTATAAGCTTGAGCTTGCCACCCTTTGCCTGGTCTATATGTGGCGCACGCACTTTTGTTGCCGAGCGTACTACCAGCACGTCAAAATCCCTTATGGCCTTGCCCAGCGCATCAGGCTCATAGAACTGTTCCACTACCTCATGCCCATTTTCACGAAGCTTGGCGATAGCGCCCTTTTCCATTCCGTCAGTTACTAAAATACGCATCATTGGCCTCCTTATTTGTTTTCCGCTTCGAATTTATTGATAAACTCTACCAGGTGCTCAACACCCTCATACGGCATAGCATTGTAGATAGATGCACGCAGCCCACCCGTTGAGCGGTGAGCCTTAAGGTTGCTCATTCCGTCGGCTGCGCTCGCCTTTACGAACTTGGCATCCAGTTCCTCATTGCCTGTGGAAAAACGCACATTCATTATAGAGCGGCTGCCCTTATCTATGGCGCACTTGAACATAGAGGATTTATCGATGCACTCATAAAGCAAGTGAGCCTTCTTCTCGTTGCGCTTTTCCATCTCGCTAAGTCCGCCTATTGACAGCAGCCAGTCCATTACCAGCCCGCAGATATAGATTGACCAGCAGGGAGGAGTATTGTACATTGAGCTGTTCTTCGCGGCGATGGAATAATCGCACATCACAGGCGTTGCGGGTAGCGGAGTACCCAGCAGATCCTCGCGGATTATAACGATTGTAAGCCCTGCGGGGGCAACATTTTTCTGGGCGCCAGCATAGATCATGCCAAATTTGCTTACGTCTATCGGGCGACTCATTATGCAGCTTGAAAGATCCGCCACCAGAGGCACTTTGCCCGTGTCTGGAATATAATTAAAGGCCGAGCCATATATTGTGTTGTTAAAGCAGATGTGCACATAATCAGCTTCCGGATCCAGCTTAAGCTCATTCTGCTGTGGAATACGGCAGAACTTCTCATCCTTCGTAGATCCTGCTATGTTAACAGTGCCGTACTTTGCCGCTTCCTCTGCCGCCTTCGTTGAGAAGTTGCCTGTCAGTATGTAGTCGGCCTTATGGTTTTTAGTCATCAGATTCATTGGAACCATTGCAAACTGGAGCGACGCCCCACCCTGAAGAAAAAGCACCTTGTAATTATCAGGTATGTTCATTACCTGACGCATCTTAGCTTCCGCCTGAACGATAATATTGTCGTAAACCTTGGAGCGGTGGCTCATCTCCATAACTGACATGCCAGAACCTTCGTAGTTTATAAGGTTATCCCTTGCGCTTTCCAGCACTTCAATAGGAAGCATTGATGGGCCTGCGGAGAAGTTGTAAATTCTGTTGTAAGCCATTGTTGTTACTCCTTTTCATTATCATAATGTTTGACGGGGTATGCCGCTGTGTAAAAAACGGCACTTCACGATGCTGCCGCAATAGTATGAAGGGCAGTGCGCAGAAAATGACATACAGCCTCTATATCGACTCCTTATCAGTCATGAATTGATCGAAAGTTAGTCAATTGGCTATCTTTCATCTATATCGGATTATACCCCAGTTTAGCAAGCTAAATCAAGTTAATTAGCCCCTTTGAGATATGCAAAAAATATATAACACCAGTTAATTCTTAGAGATGGACTAAACGCATAAAATAATGTATACTCATGTTGAATATACACGCCGTTTATTCAGACTAATATACATTCGAGGTGCTTATGAACAACTTTGTGAGCCAATTTTCAGAGATAGGTAAGCTAAACACCGTTATGCTGCACAGGCCGGATGTTGAAATACTGCACATAATACCGGATTATCTTGAGCAGATGCTTGCGGAGGATACGCCGTATCTGCCCACGGCACAAAAGGAGCATGACGCCTTCGCCAATACGCTGCGCGCAAACGGTGTTACTGTGCTATACCTTGCGGATCTGTTCTGTGATGTAATTGCAGACAGCACTATACGGCGCGCATTTATAGATGATTATATCCGCGTATCCGGCATTCAGGGCGAAGCTATGCGCGACATTATACGCGATTACCTATGTTCAAAGGATGCGCGCGGGGTTTTCAATGAAGTATGTAAGGGCATAATGTACCGTGATCTTAGCTATGTTGTGGATAAGCCCATGCGTCTTTGCGTAACGGATCCCTATCCCTTCATAACAGATCCTGTGCCCAATGCATATTTCACACGCGATGTGTGTATTACCGTTGGTAACGGCATGATAATAAGCTCCATGAGTATGCCAAGCCGCAAACGCGAAACCCTGCCCGTAAAGTACATACACCGTTATCATCCACTCTTTACTGCGCAACAAATACCATTATGGTATGATAGTGACCTTGGATACGAGATAGAGGGCGGAGACGTGCTTGTGCTATCCAATAAGGTGCTGGCAATAGGCTGTGGCGAGCGCACCAGCGTAAACGCGGTTGAGTGCGTTGCCAAGCAGGTATTTAAGCATGGTTTTGAGCGCATATTGCTATTTAACAATCCGAAAAATCGCAAGTTCATGCACCTTGATGTGCTTTGTACCATGGTAGACTACGATAAGTTCCTTGTGCATCCGTGCATTGCAGACAAATACTTCGAGGTGTACGATATAACACCCAGTGCAAACGGCGGCGTACACACCCGGTGTACCACTGACTCTGTACGTGATCTATTCAAAAAAAGCCTTGGGCTTTCATCCGTGCAATTTATTGAGGTTGGCGGGGGAGACCCCGTAATCTCTGCGCGCGAGCACTGGAACATGGGCAGCAATTCGCTTGCGCTTTCCCCAGGTAATGTCATAACCTATGACCGAAATGATGTAACAAATGAGCTGCTCGCCAAAGCGGGAATAAGGGTGAACACCATACCTGGCAGCGAGCTTTCCCGCGGACGCGGCGGCCCACGCTGTATGAGTATGCCAATCAACCGCGACAGCATATAATAATTCTATAATTCAAAAAGGGCCTTTAATGGCCCTTTTATTTATGATGCATTTTAATTTTATGCGTCCAGCCCTACCTTGTGATAAACCTTGCCCAGTGTGCGTGACGCGGCGTGGCGCGCCTGCTCTGCGCCCTCATTAACCACTTTGCGCAGATATTCCTTATCCGCAAGTATACGTTTGTATTCCGCCTGCACCGGTGAAAGCTCCGCTATCACGGTTTCCGCCACAGCAACCTTTAAATCGCCATAGCCCTTTGCGTCAAATTCATGCACTGCTTCATCCATGCTCTTGCCTGTAAATGTAGTGTATATGGATAAAAGATTGGATACCCCGGGCTTATTTATCTCATCAAATATTATCTGACCATCGCTATCCGTCACAGCGCGCTTGAACTTGCGCATTATAACATCCGGTTCATCCATCATTGCCACGAAGCCATTTGGATTCTGGTCGGATTTGCTCATCTTCTGAGTGGGGTCCTGAAGGCTCATCACGCGGCTGCCCACCTTCAATATATACGGCTCCGGAACCACAAACGTCTGCCCGTATGCATTGTTAAAGCGCGCCGCAATATCGCGCGCTATTTCAAGATGCTGCTTTTGATCCGCGCCTACCGGCACAAGGTCGCTTTGATACAGCAGTATATCCGCCGCCATAAGTACCGGATATGTGAATAAGCCCGCGTTTATATTTTCCGCATGCTTAGCGCTCTTATCCTTAAATTGCGTCATGCGTGACAATTCACCCATATATGTGTTGCAGGATAGCACCCAGCTCAGCTCGGCATGTTCCTTCACGTGTGACTGGATAAACACAGGGCTGCGTGATGGATCAACTCCGCAGGCAATTATCAATGCGGCAGTCTCCATTGAGCGGCGGCGTAGCTCCGCGCTGTCCTGCCGAACTGTGATGGCATGCATGTTGGCAACGCAATAGTAGCAAAATCTATCCTCGCTTTGAAGCAACGACCAGTTGCGCAGCGCACCAACGTAGTTGCCCAACGTGGGTGAACCGGACGGCTGTATACCGCTAAGCACTATCTTTTTCTTTTCTTCCATGGTCGTTCCCCCTAATATCACTTTATCCGCATAATTATACTTTATATGCTCATCGTTGGCAACCGTTCAAAAAGATGATAGAATATTAGTATGATTGGTACGAGGTGAACTATGTCTTATCAGGCGCTTTACCGCAGATACCGGCCCGCCTCCTTTGCTGAGGTGATAGGTCAGGAGCATATAACAACAATATTAAAAAACCAGGTATCTTCGGGTCACACCTCGCATGCATACCTGTTTACCGGTACGCGCGGCACAGGCAAAACCAGCGTGGCAAGGATACTTGCCCGTGCTGTCAACTGCCTTGAGCCTGTTGGCGGCGAGCCCTGCGGCAAATGCAGCGCTTGTCGGATAAGCGAAGGCGGTGGTATCGATATAATAGAGATGGATGCGGCCTCCAATACCGGTGTTGACGATGTTCGAGCTATACTTGACAAGGTGCGTTTTACCCCGCTTGAGCTTTCAACCAAGGTGTACATAATCGACGAAGCACACGCCCTCTCCGGCAACGCATTTAACGCGCTGCTTAAAACGCTTGAGGAGCCGCCCGAGCATATACTTTTTATACTCGCCACCACTGAGCCGCAACGCGTGCCCGCAACCATAATCTCACGCTGTCAGCGTATGGATTTCCACAGGCTAAGCGTTGCCGACATAACAGCGTGTGCTAAAAATGTGCTTGCACGCAGTGGTGCGTATATAGATGACGCAGGACTGCTTGCGATTGCCCGTGCGGCGGAGGGCGGTATGCGCGATGCGCTTAGCCTTGCCGATCAATGTGTGGCTTTTTGCGGTAACAACGTCACTGCCGCGCAAGTATACAATGTGCTTGGCAGCATGGATAATTCATTTATGTTTGAGCTGGCGGATGCGCTTATAGATTCTGATATACGCAGCGCCTTAACCCTGCTTGAACGTGTTATAAACAGTGGGCGCGACCTCAAGGTGCTTGTTCATGATCTTGCGCAGCATATGCGTGCGCTCCTGCTTGCAAAGCTGTGTGGCTCCTGCGCGGATGTGCTGGATTGTACGCAGGATGATATGCTCCGTTATGCTTCCCAGGCGGAGCGCTGCGGTGAAATACGGCTGTTGCGCGCTACCGAGTTGCTCATGCAAACTCAGCAGAATCTACGGTGGCTTACACTGCCACGCGTGCTCATAGAGAGTACGCTCATCCGCATTGCCCATCCCGAAGAAAAACGCACACTTGACGATCTGCTTGAACGCATCGAGTCGCTTGAGGCGCAGATGAAATCAGGCGTTTCTAAAGCGCTCAAGCAGCCGGTCATGCCGCAATGTTCTGAACAGATGCCGCAGCCTGTGCAGGAGATTGTTCATGCGATAGTGCAGCAGCCCGAATATGTGCAGCAGCCCGCCCCCGCAACCGACGCTTCAGCCATTTGGAATACAGTGCGCGAAAAGCTAGGTCAAAGTGAGCCTGCCGCCGCTGTTATGATGATAAATGCAAAAAAGCTAGCCATAGACGGAAATACGCTTGTAGCCGGCTTCGATAAGGCGATATATCTTGATACGCTCTCCAAACCACGCTTCAAGGAAGCACTCGCGAATGCCGTAAGTGATGTTGCGCCCGGTTTTTCACTTAAACTGATAATGGCACAGGATTATTCATTAGAGGAGCGCGCAAGAGAGCTGTTTGGCAGCGGACTTGAGTCGCTATAATCGTGATTAAAAAAGCGGAGGCTTGTGAACACTTGATTCACGGCCTCCGCTTTATGTTTACGTTATACAAATCACGTTATCTTTCCTCGCGGAAATAGTTAGTACCGCAGCTTTTTGGCTGTGCATGTTCCTTTGATTGACGGATACTCGTTATTATCAGCACCAGTATTGTGGCAACATACGGAAGCATATCGTATATCTGCGTAGGAAGCCCGGGAATGCTCACATATAGGCGCAATATCGACAATCCGCCGAATATTGCGGCGCAAATCAAACCACGCGCAGGACTCCATGTGGCAAATATCACCAGCGCCACAGCTATCCAGCCCCAGCCGCCCACACAGTTGTGCACCCATACGCCACGCATATTTATCATTGATATATACATACCGCCCACGCCGCATATGCCGCCGCCCACCACCGTGGCAATATATTTATAGCGCGCCACATTGATGCCTGCGGCATCCGCCGTAGCTGGGCTTTCGCCAACCGCACGCAGATTAAGACCCACACGTGTGCGGTTTAGAAACCAGGCCATTATCACAGCCAGTATAATCGTAAAGTACACCATCCAGTTATACTGAAAAAGCAGCCTGCCAACATATGGTATTTCCGAAATCATCGGAACATTTACACTGCCAAACGCCGCCTTTACATTGTCTCCCACCGCAGCATAACCGCCCTGTGCTCCAAGCCCCATCAGCTCGCCGAAAAAGTTGCCAAAGCCGGCGCCAAATATGGTAAGCGTAAGGCCTGTAACATTCTGGTCTGCGCGCAGCGTTACCGTTAAAAAGCTATATATCAATGCGCCAAAACCGCCCGCTATAAATGCTGCCAGCAATGAGAGCAGCGCCGCAATTGGCCCGGATACTACGCTGCCTGCTGCAAGCATTAATTGCTCGTAGTAGTATGCTCCGGCAAGGCCCATGGCTGCGCCCATATACATCATGCCCTCTACGCCAAGGTTAAGGTGACCTGATTTTTCTGTTAATATCTCGCCCAGCGTTCCCAACAGCAGCGGCGCACCCGCAAGCACGGCGGCATTAAATATGTTGATGAAATTATCCATTTGCGCGCTCCTTTCTGTCGCTACATGCCGGTTTGTGTAACATCTGCCTGCGGAATATAAGCTTGTAGTTTATAAAAAATTCGCAGCCCAGCATGAAAAACAGTACTATACCTGTGAGTACCTCAGATGCGGAAGCGGGTATCTTGAATGTGGTTTGTATCTTCCCCGAGCCTTTTTGCAATATCGCTATAAAAAAGGCCACCGGTATCATTACGATTGGGTTTAGTTTTGCAAGCCATGCCACTGTTATCGCCGTAAAGCCTACGCCGCCCGCCGTATTTGTTGTAAGTGTAAAGTGTGCGCCGGCAGATTGCAGATAGCCTACAAGGCCGCACAAAGCACCAGAGATGCACATCGTGCGTATAAAGATCTTGCCCACGTTCATGCCGGCATATCTCGCGGTTGATCCGCTTTCACCCACCACGGCAATCTCATAACCTTGCTTGGTTCGTGTAATGTATATGTACACCACTATCACAAGCACCAGTGCAATTATCCAACCAATATGTATATCAAACACTTTCGGCAGCCGCGCAACATCGTCATACATGGCAATTTTGGGGAAGCCCCTCTGTTTGGGGTCTTTCCATGGACCGTTCATAAGATACTTGATTATCTCTATAGCCACATAGTTTAGCATAAGGGTAAAGAGAGTTTCGTTTGTCCCCCATTTAGCCTTAAACAGCGCCGGTATAAGCCCCCACAGCGCACCCGCCACCATTGCCGCAAGTGCCATCACAACTAGCAGCACAGGGCGCGGCATATCCTGATAGTGAAACACAGCAACGTAGGTTGCGGCAATCGCGCCCACAAGTATCTGCCCTTCCGCGCCGATATTCCAAAATCGCATTTTAAACGAAAGCGCTATAGCCATGCCCGTTATAAGCAGCGGAACCGTTATCTTTATCGTTTCAATCAAAACTGTGCTGCTGCCTATACTGCCTACCATCATATCGCGATATACAAGAAGCGGGTTATGTCCCAGCGCAAGTATCAGCAATGTGCCCGTAAGTAGTGCGCCCAGAAACGCCAGCATCCGTATAATCCATGCCTTGCCGCGGCTTATTGAATCGCGCTTTACCATGCGCACAGCAGGCTCAAAATGTTCGTGTTTCAAGCTCATGCCCCCACCTCCTGTGTGTTTTTCGCATCGGGCACATGCATCATAAGCAGGCCGATCTCATCCTTACCAACCTTGCGCGGATCCACCACGCCCGATACCTGCCCGCCACAGAGCACAAGTATACGATCTGATATCTCCATGAGCACATCCAGATCTTCGCCCACAAATATCACAGCCACGCCCTTTTGCTTCTGCCCATTTAGCAAGTCGTATATCTTATATGAGGAATTTATGTCCAATCCACGCACAGGATACGCAACCACCAGCACACGCGGCTGATAGTGTATCTCGCGCCCCAAAAGCACCTTCTGCACATTGCCGCCCGAAAGCCTGCGCACCGGCGTGGAGGTTCCTGGTGTAACGATTTCAAGATCATTGATCAGTTCATCGCATATTTTCTTTGGGGTTCGCCTATCAACAAATATCCCGCGGCGCTCCTTATAGCTTCGCAGCATAACGTTATCCACCATGTCCATCGAACCTACAAGCCCCATGCCAAGCCGATCCTCCGGCACAAATGCCATCGATATACCTTTTTTAAATATATCGTCGGGTTTTATGCCCACCATGTTCTCGCGGCCGTCCTTTGTATCAAACATTATGCGGCCATCCTTCACGGGATACAGTCCGGCTATGGCCTCGCACAGTTCCCTCTGCCCGCTTCCGGCAACGCCGGCAACGCCAAGTATCTCGCCGCCCATCGCGCTAAAGCTCACGTGCTTAAGTGTCTCCACACCATCCGCATTCAGGCATGTCAGGTCCTCTATCGCAAGGCTCTGGACTTTTTTTGCCATCTCGGGGCGATCTATCTCCAGCTTAATTGGGCGGCCAACCATGCCGTCTGTAAGCGACTGCACATTGGCGTCCTTGGTTAGCACCGTGTCTACATATTCGCCCTTGCGCAGTATCGTAACCCTGTCGGACACGGCAAGAACCTCATTGAGCTTATGCGTGATTATTATTATAGCCTTGCCATCCTGCTTCATTGTGCGCAGTATATCAAACAGTTTTTCTGTCTCCTGCGGGGTAAGCACGGCGGTCGGCTCGTCGAGTATCAATATATCGGCACCGCGATACAGCGTTTTTACTATCTCAACGGTCTGCTTTTCCGATACGGACATGCTGTAGATCTTTTTAGTCGGATCAATTTCAAAGCCATATTTTCTGCTTATTTCGCGCACCTGCGCATTTACCTTGCCGCGGTTCACCGTAACGCCGCCCGGAAGTCCCAGCACGATATTTTCCGCCGCTGAAAGTACCTCCACCAGCTTAAAGTGCTGATGAATCATGCCTATGTGCAGGTCGAAGGCATCCTTTGGCGAACGGATAGTTACCTCCTGTCCGTTTACGCGTATGTTGCCGCTGTCCGGAAAATATATTCCTGACAGCATGTTCATAAGCGTGGTTTTACCGCTTCCATTCTCGCCAAGCAGCGCAAGTATCTCGCCGCGGCGCACGTCCATGTTTATTTTGTTATTCGCCACCACCTTGCCGAACGTCTTTGTGACATTACGAAGTTCGATGGCATTATCATGTTTTTGCTCCAATGTACGAATACCTCCTTTATGCAATGAGGATGGGTATGAAAACACCATTGCTGTTTTCATACCTATCACCATCAAAATCAAATGTGGCAGGGCCGTATTACACGACCCCGCCACGATTTATTAGGTTTACTCTACGATGTTGATTCCAGCGATTATCGCATTAAAGCTTGGTGCGGACATAGGCTCTTCAAACGCTTCATCGGTGAAGGTATAGAGCACAGCGCTGCCGTCCCAGCTCTTAATTTCTGCCGGCTTGCCAGCTGCGTCAAGCAGCGGGCCTTGGAAAACCTGCAAGCTGCCATCCATGAACTTGGCCTCGGCGGCTTCAATAGCTTCCTTTGTGCCCTCGGCGGCGATCTTCTCGTTCAGAGGGGAAAGATATACGGCGGCTTCCTTATAGCCCTGGCCCCAGTCCCTGTCGATGGCAGTGCCATCGATCATGCACTGTACCGCATAGGTCATATACTTGGACCAATCGATACGCGCGGAGATTAATGACGCATTGGGGGCGGCTGGGATCATGTCGTTGTTATAACCAACATGGAACTTGCCGTTCTTCTCAGCGGTTGTTGCGGGGCCGGTGGTGTCGGAGTGCTGGCTCACAACGTCGCATCCGCGGTCGATTAGCGCCTGAGCAGCCTGACCTTCCTTGTTGGCATCACTCCAGGTGTTAACATAGATGACATCCATTGTTACATCCGGGTTAACGCTCTTAGCGCCAAGGTAGAAAGCTGTGAAGCCTGAGATAACCTCTGCAAACGGGAATGCGCCGACATAGCCGAGTTTATTTGTTTCGGTTTTAAGGCCTGCCGCAATACCGGCAAGGTAGCGTGCCTCATGGATCTTGGCAAAATAGTTGTGCAGGTTAGGAATTTCATTTGTTACAGCATCGCTGCCCGTTGCATGGCAGAACTCTATCTCTGGATGAGCCTTAGCTGCTTCCATTGTATAGGAACCATAGCTAAAACTTGTGGTGAATATGATCTGGCAGCCTTCTTCAATCAGCTCGTTGATGGCTGTAGCGCATGAATCATCCTCAGCAACATTGTACTTGGGGATATACTGGCTTTCTTCCAGGCCAAGACTTTTGATCATGCCCAAAGCGCCAAGCTCATGGTTATAGGAATAACCCTGATCGCTTGCGTCATTGATATGCACGACGCCAATCTTAAGGTCTTCCTTGGCCACAGGGGTCCTGTAGGTTTCGGCGGGGACATCTGTTGACGTGCTGGTATCTGTTGGTGTAACTGCTGATGTATCGTCCACCGGTTTATCCGAGGGAGCCGCGCTCTGGCAGGCCACAGCCATTCCCAGAACCATCATCAGTGCGACTACGAGCGCAATGATCTTTTTCATTTTTTTGTTTTCCTCCTGATTATTTTGTTTATACATCCCCGTCCGTAGATAAATCAGCCGGGAAACCGATTTAATTTAATATGCCGCTTTCTTCCAGAGCCGAAAGCTCCGGTTCGCACAGCGTGGGCTTCCCCGCCGCGGCAAGTGCGTTTTTAACATCCTTAAGTCCGCTGCCCGTGTTTATTACTGTAACGGATTCGCTCTGCAAAATAATTCCGCATTTCACAGCCTCCATCACGCCCGCCGCCGCCGTAACCCCGGCAGGCTCTCCAAACACGCCTTCTGTGCGGCCAAGCACGCGCATTGCGGCAAGTATGGCCTCATCTGTCACCGCAATCCATCGGCCGCCGGATTCCTTCACCGCGCGCAGTGCCTTAACAGGGTTTCTCGGCACACCCACGGCAATTGAATCCGCTATTGTATTCTCCTCCGTCGGGATCAGCTCCACACCATTTTTCGCTGCATTTACGAATGGGCAGCAACCGGTGGACTGTACTCCAAGTATACGGGGGATACGGTCTATCATATTTAATTCATATAGATCATGGAAGCCGTTATATACGCCGCCTATCGTGCATCCATCACCCACAGATACCGCCACCCAATCGGTGACATTCCAGTTGAGCTGCTCGGCAATCTCCAGTGCCACCGTCTTTTTTCCCTCGGTGAGTATTGGATTTATGCCGGCGTTACGGTTATACCAGCCGTATTTCTCTATTGCGGCCTTAGAAAGCTCAAATGTCTGCCGATAGTCTCCATTAACAGACACGACCTTTGCGCCAAATATCATCAGCTGCGCCAGTTTGCCTTCCGGCGCACGCTGCGGAACGAATATCACACTTTTAAGGCCCATTCGGGCCGCATTGCCAGCGCATGAGCTTGCGGCATTACCGGTTGACGAGCAAGCGACAGTATCATATCCAAGCTCTATAGCTTTGGCCACAGCAACCCCGCTGGCTCTATCCTTGAGCGAAGCCGTTGGATTTAATCCATCATCCTTTATATAAAGCGCATGCACGCCCAGCTCGTTTTCCAGTCTGTTTGCTCTATATAGCGGAGTCCATCCAACGCGTAAAAACGAAGTAAAGCTCCTGTCCCTTAGGGGCAAAAGAGCTTTATAACGCCACATGCTGTTTTCGTTGTTGCGCGCAAGAGCCTTTCGGTTAAGGATCTTGGCAATATATCGGTAGTTAAATACAATATCCAGAATACCCTTTTCGCCGCAATGAGGACATGTCATTATTTCCGTATAAGGAAACTCCGCCCCACATATGGTGCAACGATAACCCAAAATATGTTTCATTCGCCTACCCCTAAATTTTAATTGGAATTTCACAAAATCTTCTGATTTTAACATGATACTACATTCCTGTAGATTTGTACAGGCTCATATAATTTCTTTTATCGATTTGCATGTGGAAAGTATGGCTTTATCATTTTTAGCTTTAATGATAGAATATAACAACGACGTCATTATATCATACATTTTTAGTTATAGGGAGACATGACATGCAAAAATATTTTAAAAGAAGTATAATCGACCGCTATGACGGCTGGCGGGTTCGAAATGTTGACGCCGTGTTCAACGTTATCCCATTTTTTCTGCGAACACGCGTTGATTCGCAAAACTTTTTTGAAGAAAATATCCCAATAGAAGGGATAGAGGCCTTCATCCGCGAGCACCGCGAGGACATGCCGGATATGACGTTGATGCACATAGTAATGGCAGCAACTGTGCGCATGATCTCCCAGCGTCCCTACCTCAACCGTTTTGTAATTTGGAACAAGATATATGCGCATAACGACATACGCATGTCATTGATGATAAAGCGCAAGCAATCCGGCGAAGAAACAATGATAAAGCCTGAATTTGATCCTTCCGCCACATTATACGACATTGTAAAAACGATAAGCAACGAAGTCGATCTTAACATCACCGAGGGAATCCGCAACAGCGCGGACAACACCAGCGCCGGCTTTGGTAAGCTTCCGCCATTCATTGTGCGCACAGTGGTATGGATGTTCTTTAAGCTTGACGGGATAGGTCTTTTACCGAAAAAAATACACTCAACCAGTCCTTGGCATTGCAGTGCGTTCCTCACAAATGTCGGTAGCCTTGGTATAGGGCCAATATACCATCATCTGTATGAGTTTGGAACTTGCTCAATGTTCATCGCAATGGGAAATAAGCACAAAATACGCATGGTCGGCTCTGATGGCACTCAAACCGAAAAGCGTTTCGTAGGTTTCAAGTTCGTCACCGATGAGCGCATCTGTGATGGGCAATACTATGCATATAGTATGCGCCTGCTGCGGCGACTGCTGCTAAATCCAGAGCTGCTGCTTGTACCACCAGAGCATGTCGTTGTGGACGATGGTATAGCAAAGACGCGCATAGATCTTCCAAATCCAAATGGAGGTAAATAATTATGTCAAATGTGGTCGAACGGTTTTTAAGGTATGTTTCCTTTGACACCCGTTCTGCGGACGGTGTGGATAAGATGCCAAGCACGGATACCCAGTTTGAGTTGGGACGTGCGCTTGTAGCCGAGATGCAGGCCATAGGACTTAGCGACGTGCGCATAGACGAGCATTGCTATGTGTATGGTTTTATCCCCGCTAATACGGCAAACGCGCCGGCCCTTGGCTTCATTGCACATATGGATACTGCCACAGATGCGCCAGGGCGCGGCGTACTGCCACGCATTGTAGAAAAGTACGACGGCGGCGTTATCCCGCTAAATGATAATATCTCCATACTTCCCGGCCGCTTTCCCGAGCTTAGCCGCTATGTTGGTCAGGATATAATAGTTACAGATGGCACCACTCTGCTTGGAGCAGATGACAAGGCAGGCGTTGCAGAGATACTCACTATGGCAGAGTACCTGCTTGCAAATCCACAGATAAAGCACGGACGTGTCTGCATAGGTTTCACCCCCGATGAGGAGGTCGGCAATGGTGCCAATATGTTTGATATAGCGGGATTTGGCGCTGATTTTGCATATACTGTTGATGGAGGCGAGCTTGGTGAACTTGAATACGAAAACTTCAACGGCGCGTCAGTCACAGTCCATATCCTGGGCAGAACGATCCACCCTGGTAGCGCCAAGGACGTGATGCTCAACGCCATACACATAGCCGAAGAATTCGATTCTTTGCTGCCTGCGGCTCAGCGCCCTGAACACACCTCCGGCTACGATGGGTTTTTCCATATTACACAGCTTATGGGCAATGTTGACAAGGCGGCGATCGGCTATATAGTGCGGGATCATGATATGGATAAATTCAACGCCAAAAAAGAGCTTATGCGCCATGCCGCTTCCTTCATCAATGCCAAATACGGCAATGTGCTTACGCTCAGCATCAGGGATTCCTACTTCAACATGAAGGATGCGCTCGCTCCTCATATGCACCTTATCGACACTGCTTCAGAGGCTATGCGCGATGTTGGCGTTAACCCTAGCATAGTGCCTATACGTGGCGGCACAGACGGTGCTCGCCTCACATTTATGGGTTTACCATGCCCCAATCTGTGCACCGGCGGCCACAATTTCCATGGCGTAACCGAATACATTCCCATACAGTCCATGGAAAAGGTTGTAGAGATATTGGTGCGCATAGTGGTTCTAACTTGCGCGAAACAGCGGTAATTTGTGGGTATTTGTGCAGCAGCCGCATGTTTGCTAAAAAATATTTAGTATTATAAAAATATTTTTAGATTTACACTTTACAAGCGCACGCAAACATACTAAACTGTAGATGAATAAAGAGGATTAAATCCTTGCTAAACACAAAAATATGTGGGGTGTGAAAAAAATGATCGATTTAACAGTATACAAGGAGCAGCTCAGCAGGGCAATCGGCAGGGCAAAGGAAAACAATATCGTTATCCCGACCTTTGCGCAGATGCGCAATCCTGACCTTATCCCTGAAAAGATCAAGTCCGGCCTTAAGCATGTTGGACTTTGGGATATCAATCCGCTTAATCTATTCCGCATATCATGGCGCAATGAGCCTACCATGCAGGGCGGTACTTACGGCGATGTTAACTTCATCGAGCTTCCGCCAGAGCTTACCGGCGTTAAGGCGCGCATAATCGCACTGTGCGGCCAGTGGTTTCCTACCGGCTGCCACAAGGTAGGCGCATCGTTCGGCTGCCTCGTTCCCCGCCTTGTTACAGGCCAATTTGATCCCACCTACCATAAAGCTGTTTGGCCGTCCACAGGCAACTACTGCCGCGGTGGCGCATATAACTCCAAGTTGCTTGGCTGCGATTCAATCGCCATACTTCCTGCTGAAATGAGCAAAGAGCGCTTTGACTGGCTAAAGCAGATAGCAGGCGAGGTCATAGCTACGCCCGGCTGCGAAAGCAATGTAAAAGAGATATTCGATAAAACCTGGGAACTTAAAAACACACGCAAAGATGTTGTTATATTCAACCAGTTCGAAGAGATGGGCAACGTGCTGTGGCACTATCAGGTAACAGGCAAAGCTATCGCGGACGCTTTTGAATCAATCAAGCGTCCTGGTGATAGGTTTGCTGGCGCCTGCTTTACCTCGGGTTCTGCCGGCACAATGAGTAGCGGCGATTACCTAAAAGAGCAATACCCGTTATCCAAGCTTGCTGTAGGCGAAGCGCTCCAATGCCCCACGCTGCTGAACAACGGCTTTGGAGGCCATCGTATTGAAGGCATAGGCGACAAGCACGTACCCTGGGTACATAACGTTAAGAACACCGATATGGTAATCGATATTGATGATGATGATTCGCAGAATTTGCTGCGCCTGTTCAACACCGATGTCGGCCACAAATACCTTAAAGAGATTGTTGGCGTACCACAAAAAACAATAGATCAGCTTTCACTCATGGGTATAAGCGGCATTGCAAACATGCTGTGCTGTATCAAGATGGCCAAGTACTACGAGCTGACTGAAAATGACGTTGTCGCTACCGTATATACCGACTCCGCCATAATGTATACCTCCCGCATAGACGAGCTTAACGAGCAGCAGGGCAGTTATGATATGCTTGCTGCCGCCCGCGACTACAGTGAGCACCTGCATGGCGTGCGCACGGACAGCATGATGGAGCTTTCCTATGAGGAACGCAAGCGCATCCACAATCTCAAGTACTACACCTGGGTAGAGCAGCAGGGCAAAACCTATGAGCAGATCAATGCCCAGTGGTATGACGACAAGTATTGGACCGGCATCCACAGCCAAGCCGCCGAGCTTGACGCGCTGATAGACGATTTTAACGATAAAACAGGCGTACTCAAAAATATGTAATACCCCGCATATTTTGAAACCGGAGCCGCATCGCTCCGGTTTCTTTCTTTTTGCAATCTCAGACTAGATCATGTATAATTATCGGAATATATATCATTTATTTTATTCAATTTCATCTATGGAGGAACAACAATAGTGGATCTTTTTGAAAGCTATAAGTCCTATACGATGCCCAAGGAACTTATGCAATCCGGGCTATACCCCTACTTCAATGCATTGGAGACCGCGCAGGATACTGAGGTGGTAATACACGGCAAACGCACAATAATGCTTGGCTCAAACAACTATCTTGGTTTAACCAACGATAAGCGCACTATCGCCGCCGCCAAGGCCGCGCTAGATGAATTTGGCACAGGTTGCTCCGGCTCGCGCTTTCTCAATGGCACGCTTGTGCTGCACCAAAGATTGGAGGCAGAGCTTGCAAGTTTCTTCCATAAAGAGGCCGCTGTAACATTTTCTACCGGCTTCCAGAGCAATCTTGGTATAATCTGCGCACTCGCCAACCGCCACACCATAATCTACAGCGACAATGAAAACCATGCAAGTCTGATGGATGCCTGCCGCCTTAGCTTTGCCAAGCAAACATCAAAATACGAGCATAACAATATGGCAGACCTTGAAGATAGGCTTTCCCGCGCACCGCAGGACGACCCTAAGCTCATCATTACGGACGGCGTGTTCTCCATGAGCGGTGATATAGCAAACGTACCGGAGCTGGTGCGGCTTAAAAATAAATATGGCGCGCGCCTTATGATAGACGATGCGCACGGCGTAGGCATGATAGGTGAAAACGGCCGCGGTACAGCCTCATACTACGGATTAGAGGACGAGGTGGATGTGATAATGACCACCTTCTCAAAATCCCTTGCTTCGCTTGGCGGCTGCATGGCCGCCACTGAAGATGTTGCCTATTACGTACGGCATAAATCCCGCCCATTCATATTCAGCGCCAGCATACCACCGGCAAATGCCGCCTCCGCGCTGGAAGCACTGCATATTATGCTCAGCGAGCCGGAGCGCATAAAGGCGCTTATCAATATCGCGGAATATATGCGCTGCAAACTGCGCGAATATAATATACCGATAATGGATGGCTGCACCGCAATAATTCCGATATACACCTATGACGCCACCCGAACACTAAAGATCGCAAAACAGCTGCTGGAAAACGGCGTATACGTTAATCCCGTGCTGCCGCCCGCCGTACCTGACGATATGTGCCTGCTGCGCACCAGCTATACGGCCACCCATACAAAGGATCAGATGGATAAGGCGGCGCAGATAATTAAATATGTATTTGAAAATATCAAATAATAAACATAAAGGGAACGCTGAATAAATCAGCGTTCCCTTTATAATCGGATCAATATCAGGCCATCTCCAGCGCTAGCTCCATCATCTTAGTGAAGGAGTTTTGCCGTTGCTCGGCGCTGCACGCTTCGCCCGTAACAAGGCTGTCGGATATCGTACAGATGCACAAGGCATTCTTACCTGCACGAGCGGCATTCATATACAGTGCGGCACTTTCCATCTCCACCGCCAACACGCCCATCTTCTGCCACTCCATTGTGCTCATCGAATCATCATAGAACAGGTCGTTTGAAAGTATGTTACCTACTGTAACTGGTATGTCAAGGCGCAGTGCTGTATCCGTAGCCTTTTTTAGCAATGCATAGCTTGCTGTTGGCGCATAGATGCCGGGCAGCTTAAACTGATCTGCATATACCGAATTATAGCTTGCGCTCATAGCGATAACGATACTGCGCACTTCCAGCTCTGCGCTTATAGCGCCTGCGCTGCCTATACGAATTATGTTATCAACATCATAAAAGTTAAACAGCTCATAGGAGTATATGCCTATGGACGGCATACCCATTCCGCTTGCCATTACGGACACGCGTTTGCCATGGTATTCACCGGTATATCCATGGATGCCTCGCACATTATTTACTAGCACAACATTTTCAAGGAAGTTTTCTGCGATAAATTTAGCACGCAATGGGTCGCCCGGCATCAGCACTGTTTTGGCAAAATCGCACGGGGCACATTCGATATGCGGCGTTGGGGTATTCATGTTCAGTCCTCCTCATTTGTTTTTGTTACATCATCATCTGCAAACGGCTCTGTATCCGGTAGATATAGCTTTATCTCCGTCTGCGGCATGGTTGTGACCTCCTTTAGGCGGTGGCGTATCTGACGCGTACGTACGCCTATAAGTGAGTCCAGCTCATTGTTGGCGCGTGTAAGGCGATCCTGAGTGCGCTCAAGCACGTCCTGAAATTTATCGAACTCCGTCTTTACAGCTGAAAGCACCTTCCATACCTCGCCGCTGCGCTTCTGTATGGCTACGCTGCGAAAGCCCATCTGCAAGCTGTTAAGCAGCGCAGCCATTGTGGATGGGCCTGCTATGCTCACGCGATAATCGTGCTGAAGCTGCTCTATCAGCCCCAGCTTTACGGCCTCGGCATACAGTCCCTCTGTCGGTAAAAACATTATGCCAAATTCCGTCGTCTCCGGCGGTGCAATGTACTTATCATGGATATCCTTAGCAGATGAACGTATGCGGCTTTTGAGCACCTCTTTAGCGGCAGCTACACGCTCCGGTGCGGCGCTCTCGTATGCGTCCATAAGATCGGAGTATGCATCCATTGGGAATTTGCTATCGATTGGCATATATATATGGTTATCATCATCGGCTGGCAGCTTTATGGCATACTCCACAGGGTTTTTGCTGTTTGGCGTGATAACCACGTTAATGTCGTACTGCTCAGGCGCGAGTATCTCCGAAAGTATCGCACCTAGCTGTATCTCACCTAGCATTCCGCGTGTCTTTACGTTTGAGAGTACCTTTTTTAAGTCGCCCACACCGATAGCCAGCGTCTGCATCTCGCCTAATCCCTTATACACCTGCTCCAGCCTTTCGTTAACCAGCGTAAAGGACTGTGTCATACGTTCTTCAAGTGTTTTTTGCAGTTTTTCATCAACTATCTGGCGTATCTCGTCCAGCTTTTTATTGTTGTCCTCCTGCATGTAGGCAAGCTTCTTTTCAACGGTGTTGCGGATATTTTCAAGCTTTTGCTCGTTTTCCGTAGCAAATGTCTTTAACCGCTCCTCAAGCTGCCCAGTTGCACCTGAAAGGGTTTTTTGTATTTGTTCCTGCTTTTGCACAAGGTTGTTGTCTATTTCAGCAAGCTTCAGAGATTGCAAAGCATCGCCGCGCGCCTGACTGTTTGCCAGCATGTCGCCCAGCGTCTTTATTGAGCGCTGCAACGTATCTGCCAGTTCAAGGCGCATATCGCGCTGCTGCTCCTCCATCTCGCGCTTTATACGCTCCACCTGCCTGAGCAACTCCTCATCGTTGCCGCGCCTGGATAGCTGTATTGCCATCATAACCACCAGCGCCACAGCAATCACGCATAGTATGTACAGCAGGATATCCGTCATTTGCATTATACCTTCTGTCTACCCACGATGCCCACGGCACTGATTGCAAATATGCCTATTGTCACACCGCCAGCGTATTGTATCAGGTTAAACAGCAACCCTGCCGCAGCCGCAGCCATGCTGCCCAGCAGTGCCCATTCATACAAAAAATAACCCAGCGGCATTATAAGTCCCGCAACCAGCAGCGCGCCCAATTTAAATTTTGGCCAGCGCGACATCAGCACCCCTGCGCATAGCGCCATAAGCCCCTTTATCACAAATGTTGCAGGCGCATATATGAAGCTTCCTAGGAACATGTCCGCCAAAGCGCTGCCTATTGCCGCTACTACCGCGCCAAGCGGGCCTCCCAGTACGAATGCACAAACATACACCGCCGCATCCCCCATGTTAACATACGCGCCGGTTATATTGGGTATTGGTATTGCAAGGAACATTGTGGTTATCACAACTATTGCGCACATCAGTGCGCCCAGCACCGTCCGTCTTATCTTTTCGTCACCCTTAGTCTTATTCATTTTTTGTCACCTTTCGAGCTTTCTGTAGCCAGTTTCTCTGTCTATCACGTTATGCAGCGGTTTTCCCGCCATAATCGCTGTAATATTAAGTGCGGCTATGTCCACCATATTGTCCAACGTCTTTTTCAGATGAAAGAATCCTGAAACATGCGGTGTAATCAGCGCATTTTCACACTTCCATAACGGATGATCTTTTGGCAGCGGCTCCGGATCGGTCACGTCTAGGCCCGCCAATATCTGCCCACGCTGCACGGCGTCGGTAAGTGCCTGAGTATCTATCGCATTTCCGCGGCCAACATTTAATACAATAGCGCCCTGCTTCATTGAATCTATACGCATCTTATTGATCACATGGCGCGTTTCGCCATTTCCCGGCATTGCAAGCGCAATAATATCCGCGCGCGGTATCAGCTTGTCCAAATTTTCCACAAGATACAATTCATCTATATATTCAGGTTTTCTTGTGTCCTTGCGGCGCACTCCAATTGTATATGCGCCCAATGCCTTGGCTTTACGTGCAAATTCACCGCCAATATCGCCAAGACCTATTGTCAGCACCACCGATCCTGCAACCGAATTAACGTTCCCCATATCTTGCCAGCTGCATTTGAGCTGGTTATCGCGATATTGATGCATTCTTTTCATAAGCATTAGCATCATGCCCAGCATATGCTCGCTTATCGCCAAGCCGAAAGCGCCAGTGGTATTTGTAAGTTCGCATCCTTTGGGCAGTATGTCCACATATCCGTCAGTGCCTGCCGTAAATAGCTGCAACAGCTTTAGATCTTGCGCGGCCTTTATAAGGTCAAACCCGATATTACCAAACACTACCTCTATGTTCTCCATAAGCTTCGCGCTTACCTTGTCTGCATCACAATATATGTACTCTGTGCCCGCGATGCTTTCAAGGATCGCCTTATGCTCCGCCGTTACCGGTGGTGTTACCAGAATTTTCATATTATGTAATCCTCCGTATCAAAATCGCTATATTCCACACGCCACAGCGTCAACCCATGTGGCGGCGCCGTAGGCCCCGCATCCTCCCTGCGTCCACTTGACAATGCGGCGTTAATCACATCAGCACCGCAACGTCCCATGCCTATATCTATCATAGTGCCAACAAGTATCCTTACCATATTATACATAAAGCCGCTACCCGCCACATCATAATGCAGCAAGCTGCCCTCTTTGCTCCATTGTGAGCGATATATACGGCGTATGGTACTCTCTACTTCCGCGCCAGCTGCCTTAAAAGCAGCAAAATCATGCTCACCCAGCACCATTTCAGCCGCCGCCTGCATATGCGCCATGTCCAATGCATAATGGATATGCAGTGCAGTGCTCCTCGTGAATACCCCCGCATGTTGACTATTCTGTATGGTATAGCGATAGTGTTTTCGCGTTACGTCAAAGCGGGCGTGAAAGCCTTCCGCCGCGCCGCTGTACATAATCCTTATGTCCCGCGCAAGCCCAGCGTTAAGCGCATAGCAGAACTTATCCGGCGGTATCCGGCTTGATGTGTCGAAGTGCGCCACCTGCGCCCTTGCGTGCACTCCGCTGTCCGTGCGCCCCGAGGCGTGCAGTATAATCTCCTCGCCCGTAAGCTTTTTAAGTTCCCTTTGCACAACCTCCTGCACGGCAAGCCCGTTTGGTTGCACCTGCCATCCCACATATTGCGTACCGTCATATTGGATTATCATGCGTATCCGTGTCATGCGCTTTACCCGGTTTTCTCTCTTTTAAGTATGCTGCGCACCTGCTGCGTAGCGAGATTTTGTATAAAGCACATTTCAATCTCTCCGTTGCGCAGATACAGTGTCATAACGTCCCGCTCTGGCAGTTCCGCAAGCATCAGCAATATATCGCCATTCGCCGTAACGTCTGATGGAAAGCCAGCAGCGCGGCTCGCTTCAACCGCCTCCGTCATATCAACGTTGGCAAGCAGCCCCGATATTGACGTATCCTTTGTTTCGCCCACCACAAACAAATCGTCACCATATAGCGAATAGCCAAAGGCGTTTAGCTTTGTTGCAAGCTTATCCAGCTCGCTCTCACCACTTACAGACAGCCCCCATATCACAGCTGCGGCAAACAGTCCTGCGGCGATTATCAAAATCACTGTGCGCGCACGTTTGCTAGTTACAACAGCGTCCATGTTAAAAACCTCTGGGCAAGCACTATTCCACTCATCATCACCACCACTATCAGCGCAGCAACGGCATCGCCAGCATGAAAGCGCAATATACGCATACGCGTACGCCCCTCACCGCCATGGTAACAGCGGCTCTCCATTGCCATCGCCAGCTCGTCCGCACGGCGGAATGCGCTCACAAACAGCGGCACAAGTATTGGTATCATGCTTTTTGCGCGGGCTATTATATTGCCTGATTCGAAGTCGGCACCGCGCGCAAGCTGAGCCTTCATGATTTTATCTGTTTCCTCAAGCAGCGTAGGTATGAACCTTAGCGCTATCGTCATCATCATCGCAAGTTCGTGTGCCGGAAACTTGAGCACCTTAAGCGGTGAAAGCAAACGCTCCAGCCCATCCGTAAGTGCTATAGGCGTAGTTGTCAACGTCATCAGCGATGTGCCAGATACCAGCAGCATAAGCCTTAGCGCAATGAATATCGCCTGGCGTATCCCGTCGTCCGTTATACGGATTATCCACCACTCCACAAGTACGTTGCCCGTTTTAATTACAAACAGGTTTATAAATGTCATAAATATAAGTATCCAGCGCAGCGGCTTAAGCGATTTCCAAAGGTAGCTTATAGGTACGCCCGATACCCATGTGGCTAGTATCACAAACAGCAGCGGCACGATAAACAGCATAATATTGGATACCAAAAAAACCATCACGATATATGCTATCATCAACACCAGCTTTGTGCGCGGATCCAGTCTATGCACTGCTGAATTGCCCGGGAAATACTGACCGAGGGTTATGTCTTTAAACATCTTTATGAACCCTCCCCAGTATAAAGCGCTCCATCTGATCCATATCGTATATGTTTGGTATATCAACCACCCCGCGCGCACGCAGCGCAAGCGTAAGTCGCGACATCTGCGGTATATCCAATCCTGTCTCCATAAGCAGATCCATATCCGCAAACACGTTTGCCGGCGTATCAACACGTGCCAATCGTCCGTCGTGCAGCACGGCTATACGTTGTGCGCAACGCGCTATATCATCCATTGAATGCGAAACCATCACCACGCCGCAACCGGTCTTATCGCGCAGACCATCTATGGTGTCAAGTATTTCGCGGCGACCCATCGGATCCAAGCCCGCCATGGGTTCATCCATAATCAGATACTTGGGACGCATAGCTATTATACCCGCCAGCGCCGCCCTGCGTTTTTCGCCACCGGATAGCTCAAACGGGGATTTTTCGCTGTATTCTTCAGCAAGTCCCACAAGTCTCATCGCCTCAATCACGCGCTCATGTATCTGATCCTCAGGCAGCTTCATGTTGCGTGGGCCGTACGCGATATCCTTAGCAACAGTCTCCTCAAAAAGCTGATATTCAGGATATTGGAATACCAACCCCACCAGATGCCTGCCCTTCACACGCTGCTTTTTATCGCTCATTAGCAGTCCGTCCACCATAACGCTGCCGCTGCTTGGTTGCATAAGCCCATTCATCATCTGCACAAGCGTGCTTTTGCCTGAGCCGGTATGCCCTATAAGCCCCAGAAATTCGCCCTCATTTATTGTGAGATCAATATCTGTAAGCGCGTTATGCGCAAGCCCGCTGCCCGACATATATGTATGACTAAGTTTTGTTATAACGATTGACACAGTTTTTCAGCTATCTCCTCGATCGTAATTACATCGGCCGGAAGATTTATTCCACCAGCTATCAGTTTATCCCTTAACTGCGCAATCTGCGGCACATCCAATCTGTGTGTGCGTAGCAGTTCCGCATGGCTAAACACCTTCCTTGGCGTATCAACGGCTATTATCCCGCCGTCCGCCATAACAGCCAGCCTGTCCGCGCCTATGGCTTCCTCCATATATTGGGTTATCATGACCACCGTCATCCCCTCTTCGCGGTTGAGTCGTTTTACTATCTCCAGCACATCCTTTCGCCCGCGCGGATCAAGCATAGCCGTGGCTTCATCCAGCACCAGCACCTCAGGGCACATGGCCAGCATACCAGCTATGGCTACACGCTGCTTTTGACCACCCGAAAGCATATGGGGGGCGTTCTTAGCGTATTTTTCCATCCCTACAGCGGCAAGCGAGCGCTGCACACGCTGGATTATCTCATCCGTAGGTACGCCAAGATTTTCCGGTCCAAAGCCAACATCCTCTTCCACCACGGTTGTAACAAGCTGATTATCAGGATTCTGGAATACCATGCCAACGCGTTGGCGTATGGCAAGCACGTTCGTCTCATCCTTTGTATTCATCTCATCCACCAGCACATCGCCCTCGCTTGGCAGCAGCAATGCGTTAAGGTGCTTTGCCAGCGTGCTCTTGCCGGAGCCATTGTGCCCAACCACAGCAACGAATTCGCCTTTTTCTATGGTAAGCGAAACATTTTTCAATGCCGCTTTCCCGCCGGTTTCATATCTGTAGGTTATATTATCAATCTTTATCATTTCGGCTTCTACCTCATATTCCAATGTACTATTATATAGTAAGCGCATACAATACGCAACCTAAAGCACCTTGTTTACGCATATGAGCGCATAGATTTACATAGGCATAATCCCGCTTAAAAGCAAAATTTCGTTGATATGCTATATTGCATGGGTTATAATGATTTTATGTAGTGATGTGTTGATTTTTATCGAAAGGAATACCTTATTATATTATGAAAGCAGTATTAAAATTTCTCGCACTGACGTTGGCCATAGTCTTTGTACTGCTCCCATCAACTGGGCTTGCCGACCTCGGCGGTTTTTCTGGTGATTCCAGCTATGGCGGCGGTAGCAGTGATTGGGGCAGCAGCAGCAGCAGCGATTGGGGCAGCAGCAGCAATGATTGGGACAGCAGTAGCGATTGGAATAATGACAGCGATAATAACAGTTCCTCCAACAGCAACGGCGTATATTTTTCCGGTAGCAATACCACCGATAACAACGATACCTCGGATGACGGTGGCGGCCTAGGCTTCTGGCTGATACTTATGGCTGTTGGTGCAATAATATTTTTTGTTTTGAAGGCTGGTAAGGGCAAAAATGGCGGCGTTGCACCAGGGGCTGTTCCCACTTCGCAAGCCCTGCTCAAACCAATAAGCGAGCTTATTGCTCAAGACCCTGAGTTTTCCGAGGCCGCTTTGTGTGATAAGCTTAGCAACCTATATGTACAGATGCAGAATGCATGCCAGAATAGAAATCTGGATCCCATGCGTGCAACATTTACAGATGCGCTGTATGCTCAGTTTGATCGCCAACTCGACGCTTTAATTCAGGCACATCAAACCAACCGCATTGAGCGTATAAGCGTACTCGGCACACGCATAATGGGGTATATGCAGGATGATGTTAACGATATAATCATAGCACGCCTTCAAACACGCATTGTTGACTATGTTGTAGATGATATTACAGGCAATGTTGTACGTGGCAGCAATACCACCGAGCTGTTCATGGATTATGAGTGGACTCTTATCCGCACAAAGGGCAAGCAGACTGTTCAGCAGAATGGTGCTACACAAATACACTGCAATGCATGCGGTGCACCTGTGGACATAAATCACTCTGCCAAGTGTGAATACTGCGGTTCTATAGTCACCAGCTCTGATTACGACTGGGTAATATCGGCAATAAAGGGCATATCCCAACATAGCTGAGTTATATAAACATAGCTGATCCGTGGCGTCACAGCATCTGTGGCGCCACTTTTTGATTTATGTTTTGCACATTTGTTGACACGTAGTTGGATATAAACTAAAATACCCTATATACACAATTAAATTCTGGAGCTTAAAATGCATAGTCTGACTTGATAGCATAGCAAATATGTCCGTATGGCGCCATTAACTTTGGCGTTTGTTTTGCGTTTAAATTCAGGAAGGATTGTGTAAATGCGTTTAAAACGGAATATATGGCTCATGTATGCCATCGCCCTGTTGCAGGGTATGGTTTTTTATGGGCCCATCGCCACATTATATCGTCAGTCATCAGGCATCTCCATATTTCAAATCACAATAATCGAAAGCATTTCGCTTGCGCTTTGTTTGCTTCTGGAAATGCCCTGGGGGATTGTTGCCGATAAGATAGGCTACAGAAAAACCATGGTTTTTTGCTGCTGGCTGTACTTTCTCTCAAAGATAGTGTTCTGGAGGGCAACCGGTTTCCTGGGTTTTCTGCTTGAGCGAATCATGCTAAGTGTAATTATCGCAGGTTTATCAGGTGTTGAAAGCAGCATATTGTACCTGTCATGCGACAAGGATGAATCCCAAAAGGTATTTGGCATATACAATAATCTGATAACAACAGGTCTGTTGCTATCTGCCGCTGTTTACACAGGGATTGCAAGTGATGACTATAGGCTGAGTGGACTTCTAACGGTTGTCAGTTATGGATTAGCCGCTCTGCTTGCGCTGGGACTTCGCGAGGTCCGTTGCAATGAGGTCTCGCGGCCATCCACAATAACGGAATTCCTTGCTTTGCTTAAACAAACATTGAAGAATAAACATCTTCTTTTATTTCTTATAGGCATAGCGCTTCTTAATGAAACACACCAGACTATAACGGTTTTTTTCAATCAGCTCCAGTATGTAAGCTGCGGCCTTTCAGGCGTGTCAATTGGGAAGATATATATTGCGGTTACAATCATTGGGCTAGGCGGTATGTTTTCTGCCAAGCTTACCCGAAGATTTGGGGTAATGCCACTATCCGCAACACTTTATGCTATTGCCGCTGCGTCATGCATAACACTCGCTTTCACGCGCAACGCAATGCTCTCCATCGCCGCAATAATGCTCCTTCGATTGAGCTTCAGCTTATTTCAGCCACTGCAACTGGATTTGCAAAATAAGCAGGTCGCCACCAACAATCGCGCCACCGCTCTAAGCATCAATGCCGTGCTTATCGACAGCGTAGGCATCGGAACAAACATCATATTTGGAAAGCTAGCTGATGCCGATTTAGCATCGGCTATGGTCTTTGGCGCAGGCGCATGCATAGTTGGCCTTGTATTGTTTGCAGTATGGTACCGACATTACAAACAAAAAATACCGCGGTAGCCATTAGGCGCAAACCTAATATTGATCTCGCAACACAAAAAGAGCGCGCACATCGGCTTGATATGCGCGCTCTTTGTTTAACACTTGTTGTTTTGGTTAGATAAGCTCTAACACTGCCATTTCAGTGGCATCGCCGCGGCGTGGGCCCATCTTAAGGATGCGGGTATAGCCGCCATTACGTCCGTCATACTTGGGTGCTATCTCACGGAACAGCTTCTCCACGACGGGATGAGCAACGTCCTTTGTGCGCTCCTTGTAATCGGATTTGGATTCCTTATCCTTCTTTGTCTCGGGTATATCGTAAAGATACGACATTATCTGCCTGCGAGCATGAAGCTTGGATGGCAGATCATTGACAGATTCGACCTTGACGATCTGCATTTTATCGTTTTTGGTCTCTTTCTCAACGGTAACTGTGTTTTTATATTCCTTTACGGCGAGAGTTATAAGCTTCTCGGCGATTGGACGTACTTCCTTTGCGCGGTATACAGTGGTTACGATCTTGCCGTTCCACAGCAGCGCGGTGGCCAGGTTGCGCAGCATTGCATCACGCTGGTCGCTTGCCTTGCCAAGTTTACGGTTTGGCATGTTACTTCCTCCTTGTATTAGTCTTCATTGTTGCGGAGTGAAAGGCCAAGGCCAACCAGCTTTTGCTGGACCTCCTCGAGCGACTTGCGGCCGAGGTTTCTGACCTTCATCATCTCTTCTTCATTGCGCTGCACAAGCTCGTCTACCGTGTTTATGCCTGCGCGCTTAAGACAATTATAGGAGCGGACAGAGAGATCCAACTCTTCGATGGTCATCTCGAGTATTTTCTCCTTCTTGTCCTCCTCCTTCTCAACCATTATTTCCACACCCTGTACGTGGTCGGTCAGGTTGATAAACAGCATAAGATGCTCTGTAAGTATCTTTGCGGCAAGGCTAACAGCCTCATCCGGCTTTATGCTGCCATCCGACCATACCTCAAGCATAAGCTTGTCGTAGTCGGTTATCTGGCCAACTCGTGTGTCTGCCACACGGAAATTCACCTTTTTTATGGGTGTGTATATGGAGTCCACGGCAATCTGCCCTATTGGCATATCCGGTTTTTTATTTCTATCGGCGGAAACGTAACCGCGTCCGTGCTCAAGAACTATCTCCATATAAAGCTTGGCGTTTGCGCCCAGCGTTGCAATGTGCAGCTCCGGATTGACGATCTCTATGTCTGAATCGACTATCATATCGCCCGCCCTGACCTCTCGCTCGCCCCTCGCATCGATTATTACCCGCTTGGGACCATCCGAGTGCATCTTCACACAAAGCTCTTTGAGGTTGAGGATAATTTCCGTGACGTCTTCCTTGACGCCTTCAACGGTAGAAAACTCATGCAATACCCCGTCGATCTTGACTGAGGATACCGCAACGCCCGGCAAAGAGGAAAGCAGTACACGGCGCAATGAATTGCCCAATGTTGTACCAAAACCGCGCTCAAGAGGCTCAACGGTAAACACACCGTATTGTTCGCTGAGCTCCGAACACTCAATTTTGGGTCTTTCAATTTCTATCATGCAATATATCCCCTCTCTTGAATACTGGTCGGTCGATAAGGGCAACAGATATCCAAAGCATTACCTTGAATAGAACTCTACGATGAGATGCTCCTCGATTGTGAGGTCAATATCATCGCGCTGTGGCAATGCCACAATCTTGCCCGTAAGATTGGCCGCATCCAGCTCCAGCCATTTGGGAATAGGCTTTGCAGCGCCCTGCTCACGCAGATCCTTAAGGTGTTCTATATCGCGGCTGCGCTCTTTCACAGTGATCACCTGACCGGGTTTCACGAGGAAAGAAGCAATGTCAACCTTCTTACCGTCCACACAGATGTGGCCGTGGTTTACCATTTGCCTCGCCATTGGGCGGCTCTCGCCCAGCGCAAGACGATAAACAACGTTATCTAGTCTGCGCTCAAGCATGCAAAGCATGTTTTCGCCTGTAACACCATGCATATTTGACGCTAATGTATAGTATTTCCTGAATTGGGATTCCAATACACCGTACGCGCGGCGGCACTTCTGTTTTTCACGAAGCTGGATTCCGTATTCCGATGGTTTCCTTGCCCTTGCCTGACCATGTTGTCCTGGAGGGGTGTGGCGCTTAACAACGGCACACTTTGCAGTATAACAACGGTCGCCCTTCAAAAACAGCTTTACGCCTTCCCTGCGGCACTGTCTGCAAACGGAATCTGTATATCTTGCCATAATCGTTTGCCTCCTTAAACTCTTCTGCGTTTGGGCGGACGGCATCCGTTATGCGGGATAGGCGTCACGTCCTTGATCATGTTAACATCCAGTCCGGCAGACTGCAAAGCCCTTATAGCGGATTCGCGTCCTGAGCCGGGGCCCTTCACATAGACCTCAACCGTACGAAGGCCATGCTCCATAGCGGCCTTGGCAGCGGTTTCAGCAGCCATCTGAGCGGCAAACGGAGTGCTCTTTCTGGAGCCACGGAAGCCTAAGCCGCCTGCTGACGCCCATGAAAGTGCATTTCCCTGTATGTCAGTGATAGTAACCATTGTGTTGTTGAAGGAGGAACGGATATGCGCGGCGCCACGCTCGATGTTCTTCTTCTCACGACGCTTGCGGGATACGGCTTTTTTGACTTTTGCAACAGCTTTTGCCATTTTTCATTCCTCCTTATTTCTTCCTGCCGCCCACGGCGCGTTTAGGTCCCTTGCGGGTGCGGGCGTTCTGCTTTGTGCTCTGTCCGCGCACGGGCAAGCCCTTGCGATGACGTACTCCACGATAGCAACCTATCTCCATAAGACGTTTGATGTTCATCGAAGTCTCACGTCTGAGGTCGCCTTCTACCTTTACGCTGTGGTCGATGTAATCTCTTAGCTTACTGACATCCCCCTCAGACAGATCCCTTACGCGGGCGTCGGGATCCACTCCTGTGGCTTTCAGGATGTCGGTCGCAGTTTTGCGGCCAATACCATAGATATATGTAAGGCCGATCTCGACTCGTTTGTCCTTTGGCAAGTCTACGCCAGAAATACGTGCCATATAACTTGTACACCTCCGTAATTTTTGGTTGAGTCAATGTATTATCGATCCTGCTCGGTTCCACGATTATAAGTCGCAGCAGCCGCCCAAGCAGGGAATTTTCATTTCCGTCCACTTGCGGTGGACGGCGTTTAGCAAGGCCTGCTCTTAGCCCTGCTTCTGTTTATGCTTCGGGTTATCGCAGATGACCATCACGCGGCCCTTGCGTTTGATTATCTTGCACTTTTCACAGATCGGTTTTACCGAAGGCCTGACTTTCATCTTTTTTTCCTCCTGTTATCAGTTCTTTGCACGCCATGTGATGCGGCCGCGCGTCAAGTCATATGGGGACAGCTCGACTGTCACCTTATCACCCGGCAATATCCTGATGAAGTTCATCCTGAGCTTGCCGGAAATATGCGCCAGGATTTTATGGCCGTTACCTAATTCAACCTCGAACATCGCATTCGGGAAAGAATCCGTAACAACGCCCTCAACTTCAATAACATCCGTTTTAGACAAGCTACCCCTCCTCGATCTCACTGTCATGGTTATAGCCAAGGTTCAGCAGGCCTTTACGGATAAATGCATCCGTCACGCCCGTTTCGCCCCCCAGCTTATCGCAAACATCTAACCTTGAATTTTCAAAGCGAAGATGCTTGAGCTTCTTTTTCTTTGGGCGATCCAGCCTGTGCGTTTGACCGTCTGCAATCAACAGATGTCCCTCGTCAGCTATACCAACCACCACAAAGCTGCGCCTCATATCACGGCCTGCCTTTGATATCACAACGCGCCCGATAATATCGTCATCCATGCGTCCCTCCGCTTAATGTAAGCAGCTGTGCGCCCTCATCGGTTATCACTATTGTGTTTTCATAGTGCGCGCTCGGTAGTCCGTCGCTTGTCTGTACCGTCCAACCGTCCGAAAGCTGTACAACGTCGCGCGTACCAAGGTTTATCATTGGCTCAACCGCTATCGTCATACCGGATACCAACTTTACGCCTCTGCCCATACGGCTGTCAATAAAGTTAGGCACATCTGGCTGCTCATGCATATGCGTTCCTATTCCATGACCTATAAGCTCTCGTACCACCGTATATCCGTTGCTTTCAGCATGTGTTTGTATCGCTGCCGAAATATCTGATATATGATTGCCAGGTATTGCGCGCTCGATACCCTTGAAGAAGCACTCGCGCGTTATCTCTACCAGTCGCTTTACCTCCGGCTTCACGTTGCCTATCAGCAGCGTGCGTGCCGCGTCGCCATGCCAGCCTGCCTTCTGTGCGCCAACATCAACACTGAGTATATCTCCATCACGCAGTCTGTAATCGCCTGGAATCCCATGCACCACCTGACAGTTTACCGAGGTGCAGATGCTCTTGGGGTATCCGTTATAACCCAGAAACGATGGCTCTGCGCCACTCGACCTTATGAAGGCCGCAGCTTCCTTATCCAGCCATTCGGTGGAAACCCCCTCTTTGGCTAGCCTGGATAGCAATTCAAGCGTTTCTTCAACGATTCTTCCAGCCTCGCGCATCTTTTGGATGTCCGCGGCGCTCTTTATCGTGATGCCCATCACAGATTCTCCAGCATCGTTCTGATCGATTCAAATACCGTATCTGGATGCATGTTGCCATCCACATTCATGAGCGCTCCCCTATCGTCGTAGTAATCAATAAGAGGCTGCGTCTTGTCCGTATACACAAGGATACGGTTTTTTATCGTTTCCGGTTTATCATCATCCCTTATATACAATTCACCGCCGCACTTATCGCACTCAGGCTTGTTGTATGAAGATATATGATAGACCGCTCCGCACCCGCGGCACATGCGCCTGCCGCCTACGCGGTCAATGAGCGCCTCTGCGGGCACATCTATATTTATTACCATGTCAATGTTCGAAATATTGCCAAGCGCATCAGCCTGGGCGATTGTTCTTGGAAATCCGTCCAGCAAAAACCCATTCTTGCAGTCTGGTTCCACGATCCTGTCCCTTACCATATCTATTATTACATCATCAGGAACAAGCTCACCCGCATCTATGTAGCTGCGCGCCTTTTTACCCAACTGTGTACCATCGCGCATCTGCCTACGCAGCATATCACCGGTGGATATGTGAGCAAGTTTAAACCGCTCACATATCCGCTCGGCTTGAGTACCCTTCCCCGCACCCGGCGGGCCTAAAAATACCAATCTCATTGTATTATGCCTCACGCTCAACCCAAGAAGCCCTTGTAATGGCGCATCAGCATCAATGATTCCAGCTGTTCGCTGGTTTCAAGTGCCACACTTACCATTATCAAAATGCTTGTTGGTCCAAACATGCTGTTCAATCCGAATGAATGCATCACTACAGCAGGGATTATCGCAATACACATAAGGAAAACTGCTCCAAACAACGTAAGACGGCTGGTTATCTTAGCCAGATAATCACTTGTTGGCCTACCTGGGCGGATACCCGGAATAAAGCCACCGTTCTGTTGCAGATTTTTACTTATCTCAACCGGGTTAAACGTGATGGTTGTATAGAAGTACGCAAAGCCAAGTATCAGCAACGCGTAGATTAAATAGTACACCACTGTTCCCTGTGAAAGATAGTTTGCGTAAAATCTTGTAAAAGCACTTGCCTCCGCGATATTGGTCAGATAGTTCGGATCAGCTATTTGAATTATCATCGTTGGAAACTGGATTATTGTCATAGCCAGTATCAGCGGCATAACTCCGTTAGCATTCGCTTTAAGAGGTATATGCGAGGTCTGTCCGCCATACATCTTACGGCCAACAACCTTTTTTGCATACTGCACAGATATGCGGCGTACCGCCTTATCCACCATAACAACACCTGCTACAAGCACAACCACAATAAGCAACAACGCCGGCAGTATCCACCACTGGTATGTGTTGGTTACGAACACACCGCTTATGAAGCTCACAATTACCCTTGGAACCTGAGAGCAGATAGAAGCGAATATGATAAAGGAAACACCATTGCCGATGCCCTTTTCTGTTATTCTCTCACCCAACCACACCAGGAATGCTGTGCCTGCGGTACAAGTTATGCCTATGGTAGCGTAGGTGAAGAAGCTTGTGTCCTTAACCACGCCTGCACCCAGACTTATCACTATGCCAATGCTCTGCACCAATGCCAAACCGATACCAACATAGCGGGTGATGCGTTCGATCTTCTGTTTGCCGTCCTCCTCCTTAGCCATACGTTCCAAAGAAGGAATGGCTATGGTGAGCAGCTGAATGATTATCGAACCGGTTATGTAAGGCGTAATGCCCATCGCAAAGATGGTAAACTGCCCGAATGAACCACCAGAAAGTAGGTTGAGGAAGCTTAGGATATCATAATCTGTTGCATATTTGGCTATGGCCTCGGCGTTAACGCCAGGCACCGGAATAAAGCAACCCAGTCTGTATATCACTATCAAAATCAGCGTATACAGCATCTTGGTACGGATATCCTTGATCTTCCAGGCATTTATGAGCGTCTTTAACATTAGACCACCTCAACAGTTCCGCCCGCGGCCTCAATGGCTTTCTGGGCCGTCTCTGAAAACTTTGCAGCCTTAACGTCCAAGCGCTTTGTGAGCTCTCCGCGGCCCAAAACCTTGAGGCCGTCCTTTTCGATCTTGCTGATAATGCGCTTTTCATGCAGCATCTCAGCAGTTACAACCATACCATCATCAAGCCTGTTTAGTTCTGAAACGTTGATAACGGTATACTCTTTTGCAAATATATTGGTGAAGCCACGCTTGGGCAAGCGGCGCGCAAGTGGCATTTGGCCGCCTTCGAAACCGTTCTTCTTGCTGCCGCTTCTGGCCTTTTGACCTTTATGGCCCATGCCGGCAGTTTTGCCCAAACCGGAGCCGGTGCCGCGGCCAACGCGCTTAGGGGCGCTTGTTGATCCTTCCGCGGGCTTTAACTCATGTAGTCTCATTGCTAACCTCCCCGATTAAACTTCTTCAACCTTGACAAGGTGCTTCACCTTAAATATCATGCCGCGAACACATGCATTGTCAGGCTTGATAACGGTGCTATTTGTCTTATGAAGGCCCAGAGCTTCTACAGTCGCCTTCTGATCCTTGAGGGCGCCGATGGTGCTCTTGGCGAGCGTTACTTTTAAATTAGCCATTTATGCCTCCTATCAGCCCAAGATCTCTTCGACTGTTTTGCCGCGCAGACGGGCTACCTCTTCAACCGTGCGAAGCTGGCTAAGCCCTTCCATTGTAGCCTTTACGCAGTTTGCAGGGTTGTTTGAACCGTAGCTCTTGGTGCGGATGTCCTTAACGCCAACCATCTCCAGTACTGCACGTGCGGGGCCGCCCGCGATAACGCCTGTACCTTCTTCAGCCGGCAGCATTCTCACATGGCCCTTGCCAAACCTGCCTTCAACGGCGTGCGGTATGCTTGTGCCTACTATTGGCACGCTTATCATATGGCGCTTTGCATCCTCAACACCCTTGCGGACTGCCTCGGGTATTTCAGCTGCCTTACCCATTCCCACGCCTACATGGCCGTTCTCATCGCCCACTACCATGAGCGCGGAGAAGCGGAAATTACGGCCGCCTTTAACAACTTTGGCAACGCGGTTGATGGATACAAGCTTTTCCTTCAAATCCATAGTGGATGAATCAATACGCTTTTGCATTCTCTACCTCCTTAGAATTCCAGTCCGGCTTTGCGGGCGCCTGAGGCTACCTCAGCAACGCGGCCGGTATAAAGATACCCGCCACGGTCAAAGATCACCTTTTTGATGCCCTTATCCAACGCGCGGCTGCCTAGGAGTTCACCAACCATGTTGGCGGCTTCCTTCTTGGTTTTGCCGTCGAGCTTGCCATTTATCTCTGCATCCAGCGTAGATGCAGCGACGATGGTATTGCCGACTTCATCGTTTATTATCTGTGCGTATATATTGTTGAGGCTGCGATAAACATTCAGCCTTGGCTTCGCCTCAGTACCTACTATATGCCTACGGGTACGATCATGGCGGCTTTTGCGCACAGCGTTCTTATCGATCTTTGAAATCATACTGTCACTCCTTATCTACGCATTACTTGCCGGTCTTGCCTTCCTTGCGGCGCACGTACTCGTTATCGTACTTAATGCCCTTGCCCTTATAAGGCTCCGGCTCGCGAACCGCACGGATATCTGCTGCAATCTGGCCAACCATCTGTTTGCTTATGCCCTGCACCTTTATCTTGTTGGGCGTAGGCACTTCAAATGTGATTCCGTCAGGTTCAACAAATTCAACCGGATGTGAATAACCCACGTTGAGCACCAGCTTATTGCCCTGCTTTTGCGCCCTATAGCCAACACCCACGATCTCCATGTTTTTTTCATAGCCATTGGTTACACCAACCACCATGTTATTAATGAGAGAGCGTGACAGGCCGTGCAACGCACGATGTCGCTTATCGTCTGAAACACGGTTCACAGTCAGCACATCATTTTCCTGTGTAATTTCCAGCTCTTTGGTAATTTTTTCGCTAAGCTGACCCTTGGGGCCCTTTACGGTAACGGTGTTATCGTCACCGACCGTGATTGTCACTCCGCCTGGAATGTTTATCGGAAGTTTTCCGATTCGTGACATTTTCTACACCTCCATTTAAATCTATGCAATTTATCTCACTTACCAGATATAGGCGAGCACTTCACCGCCAACGCCCTGTCTGCGTGCTTCGCGATCAGTCATTATACCACGCGAGGTGGAGATAACCGCAATACCCAGACCATTGAGCACCTTGGGGATCTTATCTTTACGTGCATACACCCTCAAACCCGGTTTGCTGATGCGCTTAAGTCCGGTAATAACACGCTGACGATTTGCACCGTACTTAAGATCGATATGGATATACTTCGCAATGCCATCTTCACGGATATCAAACCCCTTGATGTAACCCTCCGACAGCAATATCTCCGCGATAGCCTTCTTCACCGTTGAATCAGGCACGTTTACTTCTGTATGCTTCGCTACCAGAGCGTTGCGGATACGAGTAAGCATATCAGCGATGGGATCAGTTACTAACATATTAATTTCCTCCTTTCGCAGCGCTTACCAGCTTGCCTTGCGGACGCCTGGGATATCTCCCTTATGCGCCAGCTCACGGAAGCAGATGCGGCAGACGCCATACTTGCGCAACACCGAATGTGGGCGGCCGCAGAGGCGGCAGCGGGTGTAAGCTCTAGTCGAGAACTTAGGCGCGCGCGACTGTCTTATTTTCATGCTTGTCTTTGCCACTGTTACTTCCTCCCTATCAAGCCTGGGCGAAAGGCATACCCATCAGTGTGAGCAACGCTTTCGCTTCTTCATCGGTCTTTGCGGTGGTAACAAACACTATATCCATACCGCGGACCTTATCCACATCATCATAATTGATTTCTGGGAATATCAGCTGTTCTTTAACGCCCATGGCATAATTGCCGCGACCATCAAAGCTTGTATCTGAGATTCCACGGAAGTCACGTACGCGTGGAAGCACTATGTTCATCAGCTTATCTGCAAAGTAATACATGCGATTTCCGCGCAGCGTAACCTTTGCACCGATATTCATGCCTTCACGAACCTTGAAGTTTGCAACAGACTTCTTTGCCTTTGTAACTATTGGCCTTTGACCTGCTATGGCCGCCAGTTCGTCAAGCGCAACATCCATGCCCTTGGGATTTTCCTTTTCGGCGCCAAGACCCATGTTTAGCACTATCTTATCCAGCTTTGGTATCTCCATTACGTTCTTGTAACCAAACTTCTCACGAAGTGCAGGAACTACCTCTTGGTTATACTTGACCTTAAGGCGTGCCGCTTCGGTAAAAGCCTTGGCTTCCTCTTGGTTCTTCTTCTTCTTGGCGTTTGCCGAAGAAGTGTTTTCATTTTTAGCCATTGTCTTTTCCTCCTTCCGCCTCAGTCAATATTTTTGCCGCACTTCTTGCAAACGCGGACCTTCTTATCACCGTCATAGGCATGGCTGATGCGTGTGGCTTTGCTGCATTTGGGACAGACAAGCATAACGTTTGATACCGCAACGCTGCCTTCCTTATTGATGCGGCCGCCAACTTCACCCTGCTTACGGGGCTTTGTATGCCTTACTATCATGTTGGCGTTTTGCACTACCACACGTTCTTTTTCAGGCTCTGCCGACATGATCTTGCCTTGTTTGCCCTTATCCTTGCCGGAGATGATAACGACGGTGTCGCCTCTCTTAACGTTGAGTTTATTCATTGACTTTCCTCCATCAAAGCACTTCGGGCGCGAGGGACACTATCTTCATGTAGTCCTTCTCACGAAGCTCCCTGGCAACCGGCCCAAATATACGGGTGCCGCGGGGCTGCTTCTGGTCATTGATGATGACCGCCGCGTTATCGTCAAAGCGGATGTGGCTGCCGTCCACCCTATGGGTACCGGATACGGTGCGCACCACTACTGCCTTAACAACATCCTTCTTCTTTACGGCGCCGCCGGGTGATGCCGACTTAACCGAAGCGACTATAACATCGCCGATATTTGCGCTTTTGCGGGACGAACCACCCAGCACGCGGATACACATGATTTCCTTCGCGCCGCTGTTGTCCGCAACCTTTAACCTGGTTTGTGGCTGTATCATGCTCGGGTACTCCTTTCAGGCTTATTTGGCCTTTTCTATGATCTCGACCAGCCTCCAGCACTTATCCTTGCTGATATGGCGGGTCTCCATGATTTTTACGGTATCGCCTATGCCGCAGGCGTTCTCCTCGTCGTGAGCCTTGAACTTGCGGGTGCGGTTTACCATCTTGCCATAGAGGGGATGGCGCACCTTGGTCTTGATGGCGACCACAATGGTCTTATCCATCTTGTCGCTAACCACGACGCCGGTGCGGGTCTTGCGATAACCTCTTATCTGTTCCATGGTATTATCTCCTTTCACCCGTTACTCGGCTGCCTTGATCTCGCGCTCACAGATGAGCGTTTTGATCCTGGCAACGTCCTTCTTGCACTCACGAATCTGTTGAGGATTTGTGAGCTGGCCTGTGGCCAGTTGGAAACGAAGGTTAAACAGCTCTTCCTTGAGCGCCTTTTCCTTGGCGGCGAGCTCGACCTTAGACAGTTTTCTCAGTTCATTAGCCTTCATTACTCTCGCCTCCTTCGATCTCTTTCTTGACGATCTTGCACTTGAGCGGTAGCTTATGCATTGCAAGCCTAAGCGCCTCGTGTGCGATCTCCTCTTCAACTCCGGCGATCTCAAACATAATTCTGCCGGGCTTTACCACCGACACCCAGTATTCAGGTGAGCCCTTGCCGGAACCCATGCGGGTTTCCGCAGGCTTTTCTGTTACGGGTTTATCGGGGAATATTTTAATCCATACCCGTCCGCCACGCTTGATATAACGAGTCATCGCGACACGCGCCGCCTCTATTTGGTTGCTGGTAACCCAGGAGGGCTCCAAGGCAACAAGGCCGTATTCGCCATAAGTGATGACGTTTCCGCGCAGAGCTTTGCCCTTCATGCGTCCACGATGTACTCTCCTGCGTTTTACTCTTTTAGGCATCAACATGGTTACTTGCCTCCTTGCTCTTTCTTCTTGCCAAGCACTTCACCCTTGTATATCCACACCTTGCAGCCGATACGGCCGTAGGTTGTATGCGCCTCGGCGAAACCGTATTCGATGTCGGCGCGTATGGTTTGCAGGGGTATTGAACCGTCGTGGTAACCTTCGCTGCGCGCTATTTCAGCGCCGCCAAGGCGGCCTGCACAGTTCAGCTTTATACCCTTTGCGCCAGCCTTCATGGCACGCATCATGGACTGCTTCATAGCGCGGCGGAATGATGTGCGCTTCTCAAGCTGTGCCGCGATGCTCTCAGCAACAAGCTGAGCATTGGCGTCGGGGTTTCTGACTTCCATTATGTTCACGTTGACGGGCTTACCTACCAGCTTGGTCATCTCTTCCTTGATTGCATCTACGCCGATGCCGCCTTTGCCAATAAGCATACCTGGTCTGCCTGTATATATGCTCACCGTCACCTTGTTGGCAGCACGCTCGATATCAATCTTGGATACACCTGCCGAATAATAGGCTTTCTTGAGATGTTCCCTGATCTTCTTATCCTCAACGAGGTAATTGGCGAAATCCTTTTTGGAAGCATACCAACGTGTGTTCCAATCCCTTATTACGCCAACGCGGAAGCCGTTTGGATTAACTTTTTGTCCCATATTTTCCTCCTTACTTCGCCTGATCCAGGATTATGGTAATGTGGCTAGTGCGCTTTCTAATGCGTGTAGCCCTACCCTGTGCTCTTGGCCTAAACCGCCTGAGCGTGGGTCCCTGGTTTGCGAACACCTCCGCAACATGCAGGTTATCTGCGGAAAGGTCGAGGTTATTTTCCGCGTTGGCGATTGCGCTGTTAAGCAGCTTCATCACCGGCTCGCTGGCTGCCTTTGGGGTATACATCAATATTGCTTTTGCCTCAGCTACGCTCTTACCGCGGATAAGATCTATTACAATCTTGATCTTACGGGAGGAAATTCTTACATAACGGGCGATCGCATGTGGGCGCTTATCTGCATTCTCGCGGCGAGCCGCACTTTTTTCTCTTGATCTGGTTGCCATCTATCGCTTCCTCCTTCTCACTTGCCGCCCGAGGACTTCTCGGAGCCCCTGTGGCCGCGGAATGTGCGGGTGGGCGCGAACTCACCCAGCTTGTGACCTACCATATCCTCTGTAACGTATACTGGTACATGCTTCCTGCCATCGTGCACGGCAATGGTATGTCCTACCATTTCTGGGAATATGGTGGAGGCGCGGGACCACGTCTTTATAACTGTTTTTTTGCCGCTCTCGTTCATAGTCTCTACGCGCTTAATCAGCCGCTCTTCTACAAACGGGCCCTTTTTGATTGACCTGCTCATGGGTTACTCCTTTCGCTATCACTTACCGTCTCTACGGCGTACAATAAACTTATCATTGACGTTCTTCTTCTTGCGTGTCCTATAACCCAATGCAGGCTTGCCCCATGGGGTAACAGGACCCGGCCGGCCGATCGGGCTCTTGCCCTCGCCGCCGCCATGTGGATGGTCGCACGGGTTCATCGCGGAACCACGGACTGTAGGCCTAAAGCCCTTATGGCGCTTGCGTCCAGCTTTACCAAGCTTGATGTTCTCATGATCCGCATTGCCAACCTGGCCGATTGTGGCCTTAGCATTCATTGGGATCAAGCGAACCTCGCCGCTGGGCAAACGCACCTGAGCGTACTTGCCTTCCTTAGCCATAAGCTGTGCGGCATTGCCTGCGCTGCGCACAAGCTGCGCGCCTCTGCCAGGCTTAATCTCGATGCAATGGATCATGGTTCCCACGGGAATACTACGTATCTCCATCGCATTGCCGATTTTGATGTCGGCGCCTTCACCTGAAAGTATCGCATCGCCTACGTTCAGGCCAAGAGGGGCTATGATATAGCGCTTTTCGCCGTCTGCATAATTCAACAGTGCAATATTTGCGCTACGGTTAGGATCGTATTCAATAGTAGCGACCTTTGCTGGCACGCCGTCCTTATTTCGCTTGAAATCTATCACGCGGTATTTACGCCTTGTGCAACCGCCACGATGACGCACCGTGATGCGACCCGCGTTGTTGCGTCCGCCGCTATTGCGCAGATCTTCAAGCAATGACCTTTCCGGCGTAGTACATGTGATTTCATCAAATTCGGAAACCGTCATGAAACGCTGGCCGGGGGTTATGGGTTTGATCTTTCTTATAGCCATTGTCTGCCTCCTTATCGAGCAATGCTGTCGAAGAACTCGATGCCCTTTGAGTCCTTCTTGAGCTTCACATAGGCTTTTTTAATGGAAGAGCGGCGGCCCTGATGGGCGCCCTGTCTCTTCATTTTACCCAACGAGTTGATCGTGTGGACCGAATCCACCTTAACGCCAAATATTTGCTCAATCGCCTGCTTAACCTCGGTCTTGCTGGCGTGCTTGTCTACAACAAATGTGTAAACCTTCGCTGGCAAAAAATCGTAACTCTTTTCGGTTAGTACCGGTCTGATGATTATGTCATGTGCGTTTGTCATCAGTTGTACACCTCCTCGATCTTCTTTGCTGATTCCGTTGTGAGGATCAGCGTTTCGTACTTAAGTATTTCGTATGTATTGAGAGTACCCACCAGCGTCGTCTTTACGCCTGGAATATTACCGCTTGCGCGCTCTACTATCTCATCGCTATCAGGCAGCACAACCAATGCATTGCTTACCTTAACCGCATTAAGAACCTTTATCATTTCCTTTGTTTTTGCCGCTTCAATATCCAGCGCATCAAACACGATTATCTGGTTGTCATTAACCTTGCTGGAAAGCGCGCTCTTGAGTGCAATGCGCTTTACCTTCTTGTTTATGCTCATGCGGTAATCGCGGGGCTTTGGCGCAAACACTACGCCACCGTGACGCCACTGCGGAGAACGGATTGAGCCCTGACGCGCACGTCCTGTTCCCTTTTGCTTCCATGGCTTTATGCCACCGCCGCGAACCTCGCTGCGGGTAAGTGCGCTCTGCGTGCCTTGACGCTGGTTGGCGAGGTAAGCCGTCACAACTGTGTGCATAGCAACCTTGTTGACCTCTGCGCCAAAGATATCGTCACTCAGTGTGACTTTGCCGATGTCTTCGCCGGCAATATTGTATAATGCAATCTTAGGCATTTTTGCTTCCTCCTTACTTAACGGTTCCCTTGACCATTACCAAACCGCCCTTAGCGCCGGGGATAGCGCCTTTGATGAGCAACAGGTTGCGGTCTACATCCACGCGAACAACCTCAAGGTTCTGTACGGTGGTGCGCTCATGGCCCATGTGGCCCGGCAAACGCTTTGTCTTAAATACTTCACCAGGATAGCTACAAGCGCTCATTGCACCGGCTACACGATAGGAGTGTGAGCCGTGAGTCTTTCTGCCGCGGGACTGATTCCAACGCTTTATGTTACCCTCAAATCCCTTACCCTTGCTGGTTCCGACTACGTCTACGCAATCACCGGTGCCGAACACGTCCGCTTTAACGACCTGACCAACTTCATAAGCTGCGGTATCATCCAGTTTGAACTCACGCACATAGCGATATGCTGCAACGCCTGCCTTCTTGAAATGACCCATCATTGGCTTTGTGCAAAGCTTTTCACGTATCGGTCTAAACGCTACCTGGATAGCATCATATCCGTCATGCTCCACGGTCTTTTTCTGAACCACGGGGCAGGGACCTGCCAAAACCACAGTTACAGGGATCATGGTGCCGTCTTCTCTGAACAATTGGGTCATTCCGACCTTTGTTCCCAAAATCGCCTTATTCATCTAAATCCACCTCCGAAACTCAAAGCTTGATCTCGATGTCGACACCGGCGGGAAGATCGAGCTTCATCAGCGCGTCAACCGTCTTGGATGAAGGCTGGAGGATATCGATCAGACGCTTATGGGTACGCATCTCGAACTGCTCTCTGCTGTCCTTATACTTGTGTGGCGAACGGAGTACTGTAATTATTTCCTTCTCCGTAGGCAGTGGTATCGGACCGGACACAGCCGCGCCGGTCCTCTTGGCCGTTTCAACTATCTTTTCGGCACTCTGGTCGATCAAGTTGTGTTCATAGGCCTTGAGCTTAATACGAATCTTCTGATTTGCCATATTATTTTCTTCCTCCTTCTAGTATCGAGCAGTACACGCGGCCGAGTGTTTCATTCCTAAAATACTATAGCCGGGCATATCCTGCCCGTTGCCCGTTAATGGGCGCCCCGCGAAAATTACCCGGATGGCAAAAGCCGGCAACCTCCCGCAAGGTCTTCTTTAGTCGTGTTTATGCGCAAAATACGATGCATTTGACGCACAACAGGGATATGATACATGAAAACGCAAAGGAAATCAAGGCTTTTTTACGATTGATGCAAACTTTTTTATTATTTGCGCCCAACGCACACGGCTCCGAGCGTTTCATACTGAATATTCTTCAATAAATTCATTTTTACGTTCTTTTTGCATCTGCAACGCCACATCTTCCGCTCCTTGATCATTCTCACAATTCTCAATGCGTGGTGGTCATATATGCATATGCAAAGAGGACGCCCGCATTGGACGTCCTCATGTGTGGATTATATACGCATTAAGTTATTCGATAACGTTGGCCACAACACCAGCGCCAACAGTACGGCCGCCTTCGCGGATAGCGAAGCGGAGGCCTTCCTCAATGGCAATTGGGGTGATCAGCTTGATCTCCATGCGGATATTGTCGCCCGGCATAACCATTTCAACTCCCTCAGGAAGTGTGATTATTCCGGTAACGTCCGTTGTTCTGAAGTAGAACTGGGGACGATATCCGGGGAAGAATGGGGTATGGCGTCCGCCTTCTTCCTTGGTCAACACGTATACTTCGCTGTTGTAATGCGTGTGTGGCTTGATGGAGCCGGGCTTTGCCAGCACCTGTCCACGCTCGATGTCCGCACGCTGCAC
>JAVVVD010000009.1:0-60656 GCA_036652795.1 Clostridia bacterium
TGTTTTACCACTTCTATTGTGCATCTCGCGCTCTTTCCGCTGCCGTCTGTAGCCGTTGCCGTTATTACCGCTCTGCCGGCCTTATCTGCTGCCGTAACACGCCCTACCCAAACACCGTTCTCCTCCACAGCCTGTACGCTGGCCACAGCCGGATTGCTGCTAACCCATACAAGTTCTTTAATGTCCGTTGAAGCTGGCAGTATTGTTGGCGTTATATCTGCACTTTCGCCTACAGCGAGCGGTAATGTGCTCATATTGAGTGTTACTCCTGTGGCCATCTGCACAATTCGCACCACACATTGAGCGTTTACACCGCTGCCATCCGCCGCAGTTGCACTTATTATCGCCGTGCCACGTGAAACACCCCTTACGCTGCCGCTGCTAGTTACACTTGCCACATCCGGGGCCGAGCTGCTCCACGTAACAGTACGCAATCCGGCATTGTTGGGCTGCACCGTAGCCCTTAAAGACACGGTTCTGCCAACAGCCATATTGTAATCTGCATAGTTGAGCGTTATCTGGGTAACAGGTTGCATCACAGTAAGCGTGCACCTCGCGCTCTTACCGCTGCCATCCGCCGCCGCTGCGGTGATATACGCCGTGCCTTTGGATATACCGGTAACGTTGCCATCTGTGTCCACACTTGCAACGGCCGCATTGCTGCTGCTCCATACAACCACTGGATTATCCGCATCCGATGGCGTGATTGTGGCCGTTAGCTTTTCCTGTTTGCCAACAAACACCGTTATTGAGCCTTTATCTAGCGACACACCTTTGACCGGCTTTGGAAGCGTAACCTCAGCGGCCGTCAAAAGCTCTGCATAGTCCGCGTTTACATATGCCGTAGTACCGCTTGGGTAATCGGCGCTCGTATATTTAATCTTTAGCCATGTGGCTAAATAGTCAGTGGACAAAAGCTCGTATACCGCATCCTTTGGCGCAGGGCCAACTATTGAATAGTTTGTTCCTGCTCCACTGCGCACATTACAGGATGTGGTAACGTTGACTATCTTCACATGTGTGTATGCCGGATCAAATGCGCTTATGAGCATATAGCCCGATATCACGCCGTTTGTTACCTCATAGAAGCCGCCAGACGTGCCTGTAATCGTAACTTCGCTGCCAGCAGACAGCGTAAGCAGCACATTTGAGCTTTCACTTGCCTGAGCATATATCGCGGATTGCCGCATAGTGACCATTTTTGTCTGAATATTGTTCGGCATGGGCGTAAGCGATGGTGTGCCTATACCTGCGGAGCGCTCAAAGCCGACCCCCGGATAGTAGAAGCTTATTATACTCTGATAATTGCTGCCGTTAGCAGCCATATATCTCGCGCCAACCTGGGATACGCCTATACCGTGGCCAAATCTGGCATGGCGCAGCTCATAATAATTGCCCATATCAGTCAGCCAATACTCCCCAAGGCTGCTGTTAGTGAATACACCCCAGTTATTGCCAACAAACAGATCCGTAGCCAACACAGTGGCTGTAATCTTAAACGCAGTGCCTGCCACGCTACCTGTGTAGGTAACGTTGATACTCGCAAGTTGGGAGCATGCACCGCCGCTATGATTGTGGTTACTCTTTGGTGTGGCCGCCATTTCAACACCCTCAAGAACAACATCTGCTGCACTGTTCACGGAATAGCCGTTATTATTCAACGCTGGTATTAGCGAATTTGTTATAAGCGCATTTGCCAGCTTACCTGTTGGTTTTGTCTTGTTTATCTTGGCAAATTCCGCATAGTTGCTGCTTCCACCTGCCGCAGATGCGCTGATATAGGCAAGGTCGTTTTCATCTGCTTTGGATACTTCATACGGATACACCGTATTATCCGTCCATCTGTGTGCCGCAAGCTCTATCTCGCCGCCATTGCTTGCGGAATAGTACATGCGCGCCTTTGTGCCGCCGTACACTGCTATGATTCCAGCCGTAGCATCCACCGCCGCGGCCGAGTTAGGATGATTTGGTACGCCGCCATACACCTGATTTGTGCTCGTATCCACAAGGTCGTAATTTCCGCTGCTCTTTATGTAGCCCAGCGCGTAGGTGCGCGCTATAATCGCCTGTGTTTTAAGCGCCTCGGCATTATATCCATCACCTATTTCAAAGCCTATAACGCCCTTGAGATAGTCCTCGATGTACACGCGGTTCACAAGATACACGCCCGTCACTGCGCCAACCGTGTCCTTATATGCGTAAAGGCTGCCCTTATAATTGATGCTTGCCTTCCGGTATGTGTTGTTTAGCGTAAAATAGTTATACGCCATCCCTGCCGGCGGCGTATGCTCCTGCAAGGTGAATGACGTGCCGCGATACAGCTCTGTTCCGCCGGTTGTAGCTATTACAACCTGCGAACCTGAATAGCTCAGCGCGTATTTTGCCCCATTTTGCAGCAGCGCCACGGCATTGCCATTTGATTGCAGGCTATAATTGCCATGCACCGTAACATTTACGCAGGTATGCTCTGTGGATAGCCGTACCCTCGCATAGGTATAATCGGTTACAGCCATTGTGCTGATCCCCGCCAGATCTTCAGGCGATAGTATATGCTTATCCTCCGGCGCTATCCCATCCTCAAGAAGCAACGGATCCTCCATATCCAGCCCAAGCATGGCAAGGCTCACCTGCTCCAGATCCGTTTCCGTAGCGGGGGAAGCCTGCTCATCCAGTGCACCATCGGCAACGTCCGGCGTATTGCCTGCATCCGCATTTGGCGTTGCGTCCGGCGTATTGCCTGCGTCCGCATTTGGCGTTGCGTCCGGCGTATTATCCGGAGTCTTTTCCACAGTCTCCTGCTGCGGCGTCTGCTCCGGTATTTCCACCTGTCCGCTCTGCGCGTTAAAGCCCAGGCCGCTTGCCAACGCCGAGGTGTTGCCAAGTAACATTATTACTACTAAAATTGCTGCAAAAAATCTCTTCATGTTAAGAACATATCACCTTTGCCAGCACCCGTCAACGCCATGCCATAATGTTCACACAATAGTAAAAAAGCAGCGTATTTTACAACATTTACACTGCTTTTTAGATATAAAATTCTTGTTCTAAAGTTTAAAGCCTTTGGCCCAATATCTGCATCGCTATCGTGAAAAACACCAGTATAGAGCACGCATCAACCACCGTCGTTATGATAGGTGCGGCCATTATTGCCGGGTCAAGCTTTAGCTTGCGCGCAAGCATTGGCAATACGCTGCCCAATGACTTGGCTATGCATACGGTGGTCATCATGGTTGCAGCGACTGTTGCCGCAACCTGCACATCATTATATTGAATCCATATCCTAACAAAGTTAAATACAGACAGCGCAAGTCCGCACAGCAGTCCCACACGAATCTCTTTGAACAGTACACGGCCAAAATCCTTCATATTTATCTCGTCCAGCGCCATACCGCGGATTATCATGGTGGATGACTGGCTGCCACAGTTCCCGCCCGTATCCATCAGCATCGGTATAAACGTAACCAACAGCGGTATCGCCGCTATTGCCGCCTCATACCGCTGAAGCATAAGTCCCGTCACCATACCCGACACCATTAGTATCATCAGCCACAATATGCGGTTTTTCGCAAGCTTGAAAGCGGATGTTTTTAGATAGCTGTCATCGCTGGGCGCCATACCGGCCATCTTTTCGAAGTCTTCTGTGTTCTCCTCCTGCATTACGTCCACTGCATCGTCTATTGTGATTATGCCCACCAGTCTGTGCTCGTTATCCACCACCGGCAATGCCAATATGTCGTAGCGCGAAAACATCTTTGCGATTTCTTCCTTATCATCCAGCGTGCCAGCGCTTAGCACGTTGGTATCCATTATCTTTTCAACCGTATCGTCCGGATCCGCAAGCAGCATATCACGTACGGATACAACGCCTATCAGCTTTCTATCCTGTGAAATTACGTAGCATGTATATATTGTTTCCTTGCCGCTGCCGGTTGAGCGTATCACATCAAACGCCTGCTTAACGGTGAGTATACGCTTAAAATAAACGTACTCATTCGTCATCAGGCTGCCGGCGGAATCGTTTGGATATTTAAGATATTGGTTTATCAGGCTGCGATTTTCTTTGGATGAGTTTTTAAGTACCCTCATCACCACATTGGCCGGCATCTCATCAACCAGGTCGACGTAGTCGTCCAGATACATGTCGTCCAATATATAGCGCAGTTCGTTCTCCGTAAGCGCCTCAATAAGTTTTTGCTGGATATCGCTATCCATATAGGCGAACACCTCTGCCGCCATCTCCTTAGGCAGCAGCCGGAATAGCCTTAGCGAGCGCTCGGGATCGTCAATCTCCTCGAACACGCCCGCGATATCGACCTCGTTCATATCCGCCACGGTCAGTTTGACCTGCGAATACTTCTTGTTTTCAAGAAGCTCCAAAACGCGATCTGTCATGTGAATCGTCTCCTCTCTATCGGCGGCGCTCCACTACAGCAGACGCCGCGCTGTATTCAATTATTTTGCTTCTACTAGGGTAAGGCCCGGCATCCATTATGCGTTTCTCCTTTCGGTTTTATCGTAGGTTTTTCAGTTTAGGTATAAAAATACCTACTGCGTATTTTACATTGCCTGCACCGCCAATGCAAGCCCCCACTATCAAAAAAAGAGCGCCGCGGATTTTGCCACGATGCTCAATAATCCTTTTACGGCCTTTCTTATATGTCTATTTCGCGCATTCCGGCACGACTTTGAAAAGTGTTTCGTTGCCGGCATACACGATAGTAAATACTGGTATGCCAAATGTGTTTGGTGCTATCGTATATGATGGCAGCGCGAAAGTTGCGCCGTCCGGCGTAAGATAAAGGCTTTCGTCAAGCTGCGCACCTGAAGAGAGTATGCCCGCCGCCTCATCATAAAAGTTCTCCGCTTCGGCCTTAATCTGCTCCATAAATCCATCGCGCATAAGCTTGTCGGCTTCCGCCACATCGGCAAATATATCATCCGCACCTAACCGTGTACCCGTATCAAGGTTATAGGTATAGCCATAATATGCACCGTCCGGATGCGCACCACCAGCATACTGCATATAATCCACCTTAAACGAAACGAGTTCTTCGGTTAGGCAGGTCTTAATCCAGGTTCTTTCGTATTCATATGGCGTAAAGAAATCACCTGCCTGCGCCACCGCCTCCGGCGTAAGCGTCTGCTTGCACTGCTTAAGCACCTCATCCGCCCAAGCGCGCTCCTGGCTCAGTATTTCGGAGTTAAGCGTTGTCAGCACAGCATTATCACCCTCAAACACAAGCACAGGATATTTTGAGCTTACAGTGGCTAACGTTTTCCCTGCCTCATCAACCAGCATATCCGAATATTCTTGAATCGACACATTTATTAGCCGCGCTTCATCCTCGTTAGGCGAAGGCAATACTGTTTGCGTAGCCGGCGATATCGCCGGTGTTTGCGCAGGCGCTGCGCATGCGCTTACAAGTGTAAATGCGCAGAATATACATAACAAAAAACATGTTCTTTTCATTACATCACATCCTCCTTTACCCTAACATTGAAAACGCTTCACCGCGTACTTTAGTTGCATACTGTATATTTTAAAACATTTTATCCTTGTGGCGCTCCAGCACCGCCATCAACGGCAGTCCTAGTCCAAAGCAGGCAAGCGTTTGTCCTACGCCCACATAAAGCACGCAGGTCCAATATGGCATAGCCTCACCATATACCAACACCAGTATTTCACCCACCACAAGTGCGTTTATTATCACCGCAGGCAACGGCGCAAGGTATCTGCTTACCCCGCAGCGCCACATAAGCCTTGTAAACGCGGCAGCAAGCAGCGTGGCAAGGCTGCCAAATATCACATCGTACAACGCGCCGCCGGCGATTATATTTGCGATAATGCAACCAACAAACAGTCCTGGCACCGCATAGGGTGTAAAGTATGGCAACACGCACAGCGCCTCGGACACACGCAGCTGTATAAGCCCAGAGCTTATCGGCAACGAAATAAAAGTGAATAACGCATAAAGCGCCCCTATAAGGGCGCTTTGAGCGAGTGCCTTTGTTTTCATTTTTTGGTGGACAGATAATCGTTTATCTTATTCACAAGCTCGTCCACATCTATTCCGTGCACCGCGCAGGCCTGCTCAAGGTCCTCTCCGCTGGCCATAACACAGCCAAGGCAATGCATGCCGCTAGCCATTAGTATATCGGCCGTACCCACGTCCATGCGCAATATCTCTTCGATCGTCATGCTTTTGTTTATCATCTGTTAATCCTCCACATAATATAAACTCAATGGATATTAAAATCTCAAATCCTTTCGATTATAACATAGTGTGGCCCCATGGCAAGTAAAAAATCAAGTTTTTGCTTCGAATTTGCACCTGCACTTAGTGCAGGTCACAAGTATCTTGCCTTTTCCACGCGGCACACGCAGCTTTTGCATACACTGAGGGCAAGTAAGATGCCTGTAGTGCTTGTGCTCATTTATATTTATCACGTTGCGGCTTTTGCCCTTTACCCTTGTAAATGCGCAACGCAACCAGTTTTCAAAGCGCATATATGCGGCAAGTTCGCGTTCGCGCTTTACGAAGTTCTTTGAAAATGCGCGCAGTAACGCCCAAACGATCATAATAAGTGCTATTCCCTGTATTATGCGAGTAGCTGTGAATACCTTTGTAAGAAATATAAGATTCAGCAACATCGCCAGCAGATTTAGTCCTATCGACACCCAAAAGATCGTCCTGTTCAGTTTATCAAAGCCATATCGGCCTCCGAATAAGCCCATGTAATTACTCTCCTATCATAAGCGTACCGCTCATCGGCGGCAGCACCACCCTGAGTACACCGTTGCAACTGCTATAATTTCCGCCACCCAGCACATCCGTATAGTTTTCCGCGATTCTCATTGCTGCGGCATCAGGCCCACAGTTAAATCTACGCGCATCCAGCTCAACCGTAACGGCCTGCTCTGAGCGGTTCACAACCGCCAGCGCCGATTCATTATCATAAACACGCATTATTGCGAACACATCGCCGCTTATTGCAGCAAAGCTGCATGACCCGCATTTGAGCGCCTGGCTGTTTTTCCGCGCCATGCACAGCGCGCGGTAGCCGCTCAGCAGTTGCTTATCCTCATTCCCCCATGGATATGGTTTGCGGCAAAACGGATCTGCCATGCCTGTTGCTCCGGCTTCATCGCCATAGTATATGCAAGGTATTCCGGGATGAGTAAATTGCAATATTGCCGCAAGTATCAATTTTGCCCTTCCCCGCCTCATCTGCCCTGCATCCGGTGCATATAGCGCCTGCTCTGCACGCGTAAGCGCGTCCCTGTGGGGTGCGCCGCATAGCGCCGTAAGGGCTCGCACCGTATCGTGGCTACCCAGTATGTTGAGCTGAGCCGCGTAAAATGGCTTGGGATAGTTCTCCCTTAGTGCGCTTAGGCGGGTATACAGCCCGTACGCATCCGCCCTATACAGCAAAAAGTCCATCACTGCATCCTTAAAAGGATATCCCATGGCGCTATCCAGCTCCCTGCCCATAACGTATTCCCTGTTGCTCCCAAATGCCTGCTTGTTGGATGCGTCTTCCCAAACCTCGCCCAGCAGCACACCATCCGGATCCTGCGCCTTTATTTCACGGCGAAGTATCGCTATAAACTCATCCGGCAGCTCGTCCGCGACGTCCAGCCGCCATGATGTTATGCCCCTTTGCGCATAATGCGCTATAACGCTGCCTATGAACTCTATATACGATGGTTCCATCTCGTTTATCTCAGGCAGCGTTGGGAATCCCCACCAGCAGCGATAGCTGTCCGGATAATTAGAGAACTCATACCACCTGCGGTATTTTGAAGTGCTCTCACTATACGCACCGCCCCCATAAACGCATTTACGGTCAAAATATATGCTGTCGTCCCCGGTGTGCGAAAACACGCCATCCAGCATAAGTCTTATTCCGTGTGCCTTGCATCCCTTCACAAGTACATCAAGCGCCGCATCATCGCCCAGCACCGGGTCTATCTTCATGTAATTCGATGTATCGTAGCGGTGGTTTGAGGGCGATTCAAATATCGGGTTTAGATATATGCAGGTAACGCCCATGCTACACAGATAGTCCAGCTTTGCGGTTATGCCTTCAAGATCACCGCCAAAAAAATCGCACGGAGAGTATTCGCTCTGCCCCTCCAGCGGAGCATACAGCACATCGTCCCGCCAATCCTCATGCGTATAGGTCCGTCTGCCCAACTGTTCATGATAATTCAGCCTAGCCAAGCCTCCGCGGCCCACACGGTTGAACCGATCCGGAAATATCTGATACGCAATCCCCTCTGTAAACCACTTGGGAGTGCTAAAATCATCATACACGGTAATCTGGTACGCACACGGCGGGTAATCAAACACCGCGCCCATACCGCTTGTTCCACCGTAGTAGCGCAGCCCCTCAGGCGTATCTATCAGGAAGTAATACCAGCAAAGCCCATGGTGTTCCGGCGTAAAGCAAAACTCGATCCGTTCGCCACACCGCGTGCCCGAAAATATCCGTTCTTCACCATCCCACACTCTGAGCCGCGCCGAAAGGCCGTTCGTGTCGATAGCTATGCGGATCTCGCTGCCGGTAATAGCCGCACCAAACGGATTACGGTATTCCAACCTGTGTGAATCATGATGAGCATACAATTCCATAGTGTAAATTGTAGCATAAAAACAAGGCCGTTGCACGACTTCGCAGTATTTTCACATTTGTTCCGAATTGCAAAAACAGCGTGTCAAAGCAGACACGCCGTAGGATTATTAGCTGTATTATTGCTGCGTCATTTTTTTGATGAGCGCCGCCTTTATCTGCGCTATGGAGCTATACTCGCAGCCGTCTCTAAGTACGTACTTTGCCAACTCCACATAGTCCGCAAATGCATACTGTGTCTCCGAAAGATTCCGTATATAATCGATTTGCATCTGATTTACGTGTTTGCATGGAAGCTGCGATATATACTCACACCCCAGTTGCTCTGCCAATTTTTCCAACAGACTCATATAGTATACCAACATCCTTCCGCAACACGGTTGCAACATTTTTTACATGGCAGTATGCACTATCACTTTGAAATTATATGCTAATATTTTTATACTATCAGTTTTTTATGGAAAATATGGTGATTTATTATTCAATATCGTCCAGCTTCAGCCGTTTGAGCAGAACCATTTGCTATCCAATTCTGCTGCAAAGCCCATCATACAGTGCAATGTACTCCTTTGCAGAATCTTGCCAGCCAAAGCGTTTAGCCATAGCCCGCGCCCTCATGCGCTGCCACGAAGGCTTATCGCTGTATAGCTGCGCCGCAATCATTATGGTGTTTATCATATCACATGCGTTATAGTTTGCAAATGTAAACCCGATACCCTCATCAGTGTATTTATTATACGGCTGCACGCTGTCCGCAAGTCCGCCCGTCTCGCGCACAATTGGCAACGTGCCATAGCGCATGGCGATAAGTTGTGCAAGGCCGCACGGCTCGAAAAGTGATGGCATAAGGAACATATCCGCACCCGCATAAGCCCTATGCGCAAGCCTGTCGTCATATACCAGCCGTGGCGCTATTCTGCCCGGATACCTCCACGATGCCCAGCTGAATAGCTGTTCATAGCGCAATTCGCCTGTACCAACCACGCACATTTGCACATCCATGTTCATTATATCGTTTATCGCGCATTCTACTAAATCAAGCCCCTTTTGACCCGTAAGGCGTGTTACCATTGATATAAGCGGTATGTCAGCATCTTCAACAAGTCCCATCTCATCCTGTAGGGCCGCCTTGCACGCAGCCTTGCCCGCCATATCCGCACAAGTGTAATGCGCGGGCAGGTATGCATCGGTCGATGGGTCGTATGCCTCCGCATCAATCCCGTTCATTATGCCATGCAGCACGCCGCTGCGCGCCCTTAGCACCCCATCCAGCGTTTCGCCGTAAGCGTCCGTCTGTATCTCGCGCGCATAGGTCCGGCTTACTGTGGTTATGGCATCCGCATATACAAGGCCCGCCTTCATATAATTTACAGAACCAAAATATTCAAGGCACTCCGGTGCCATGGTCGCTTCGCCTAATTCCAGCAGCTCATCCACAAAGTCACGCGAAAACACACCCTGATACCGTAGGTTATGCACCGTAAATACGGTTTTCATATTACGGTATTGCTGCAGCTTTACGTATTGCAGCTTATGCAACGCCGCCACCATGCCGCACTGCCAGTCGTTAAGGTGCGCTATATCCGGGAAAAAGTTCAGTCTCGGCATCATCTCAAGCACTGCCTTGCAGAAAAATGCGAAGCGCTCTGCCTCATCGCTGCAAAAATTGCCGTATATATATTCTCTGCCAAAGTAATACTCGTTGTCTATAAAGTAATACGTTACCCCTGCCATCCGTAGCGATTCCACTCCGCAATATTGGTTGCGCCAGCCCAGCTTTACTAAAAAATCACACTCGTGCCTGAGCTTGGCCGTATATGCAAACGGTATTGCGCGATATTTAGGCAGCACCACCCGCACATCCAGTCCCATCCCCGCCAATGTAGCCGGAAGCGCGCCCACAACATCCGCAAGGCCGCCCGTTTTTATAAACGGCGCACACTCACTAGCCGCAAACAATACCTTCCTTTGCACAGGCTTACTCACATCTTGCGTATTCATACCGTACTGCCCTTTCTTATTACCACAGGGAATGTGCTGTATCCGGCAAGGCGCCTTCCTCTGCGAACAATCACGCCTTTATCCAATATCACATGATCCATTTCGCAGTTTTCCTGTATTTCGCAAGCCTGCATCACTATGCAGTTTGAAAGCCTTGCGCCTTTGCCTATCCGCACACCGCGAAACAGCACACAGTTATCCACCTCGCCCTTTATTATGCAGCCGTCCGCCACAAGGCTGTTGCATGCACGGGCTGTATTGCCATAATAAGCTGGCATCTCATCCTTTATCTTCGTATATATCGGGTGCTCCTGATTGAATAGATCCCTGCGCACATCCGCACGCAATACCGCCATATTGTGCGTATAGAAGGAGCTTACCGAGTTAAGCCGTGCAACATATCCGTCGTACCGCCAACCAAACACCCTCAGCGAGTCCACCTTCTTTAGCAGTATATCCCTTATAAAATCCGTGCTCGCATGTGATGCGGCTTCTTCAATCATATATTCCAGCAGTGTTTTTTCCATAACAAACGCATCGCACGAAGCCAGATTGCTCTTGGGTCGATATGGATCTATCTCAAGGTCCATCACCCTGCCGCCCGGGTCCATCGTAAGTCTCAGATCCTGATATTGGTCATTTGCATCAAAATCCGCCTGCTCATTATACATTATTGTAATATCGGCAGCGGTATCAATATGCTGCGCCAGCATTGCATCAAACGTAGTATTGTATATAGTATGGCTACCTGTCAGTATCACATACCGCTGCGAGCTGCGCCGGACATATCCCATCACGGAGCGTAGCGCATCCACAGTACCGCGGTATATGCCCGTATTCTCCTTGGTTACAAATGGCGGCAGTATAAAAAGGCCGTCGCGCTTTCTATGCAGATCCCACTCCTTGCCTGCACCAAGATGATCCATCAGCGAATGGTAGTTTTTCTGTGCGATAAGCCCCACGTTGGATATGCCCGTATTTACAAGGCTGCTCATAATAAAGTCTATGCAGCGGTAGCGGCCCGCAAACGGCATTGCCGCTAGGCTGCGCGAGAGCGTAAGCTCACGCATCTGCATATTGGATTCACCCGTATATATAAGTCCAAATGCGTTGCCCTGCATCATGTGCCACCTCCTTCGCCGAGTATTCCCACTATCCGGCCCACAGGTATCCGCTCTCCGTCAGCTATTGTCATGGCGTTGGCAATAAGCGTTATGTCGCCAGTAAGCGAGATATCATAATCACCGTCCTCCGGCGTCCTGGGGTCGCCAATTGAAGCATTTTCGCCCACCACAGCGCTTTCCCCAACAATCGCTTTATGCACCCGCGCCCCACGCTTTATAAGCGCATCCGGCAATATCACGCAATCGCTGACCTCCGCGCCCTCCTCTATCGTTACACCCGTAAACACAACACTGTGAGAAACCTTGCCCGCCACATCGCTGCCTTCCGCCACCGCGCAATCCGTCACCTGCGCATGTTCGCCTATGCAGTGTGGCGGCATTATTGGATTTTTGCCATATATGCGCCACTCGCGCTCGTTTAGGTTTAGCTTTGGCGTATCGCCAATTATATCCATATTTGCTTCCCACAGGCTTTGCACCGTGCCAACATCCTTCCAATATCCCGAAAAAGAATAGGCATACACGGCTCTACCCGCGCCAAGCATCGCCGGTATTACATTTTTGCCAAAGTCATTGTCGCTGCTCTTGTCATCCTCATCTGCCGCAAGAAATTCCTTCAGAAGCTTCCATTTAAAAATGTATATCCCCATCGAGGCCTTGTCGCTTTTGGGGTTAGCCGGCTTTTCTTCAAATTCCACTATCCGGTTTTGACCGTCCGTATCCATTATGCCAAACCTGTGCGCTTCATCCATTGGTACGCGCAACACGGCAATCGTAGCATCCGCATCCTTTTCGATGTGGTATTTGAGCATTTTGGCATAGTCCATCTTGTATATATGGTCGCCGGAGAGTATAAGCACATTGTCAGGATTGAATCTATCAACAAACGGGATGTTTTGGTATATTGCGTTGGCTGTGCCCGAATACCATTCGCCATGGCTGCCACGCACATATGGTGGCAATACGTATACGCCACCCGAGTTACGGTCAAGGTCCCAAGTCTGGCCTGTACCTATGTAAGCATTCAGCTCCAGCGGCTCATACTGAGTAAGTACCCCTACCGTGTCTATATCGGAGTTGACGCAGTTTGATAGTGGAAAATCAATTATGCGATATTTCCCGCCAAACGGTACAGCAGGTTTTGCCATGCTGTGCGTCAGCACGCTAAGCCGGCTTCCCTGTCCGCCTGCCAATAGCATAGCCACTATGCGTTTTTTTCTCATCTGTATCCCCTCCTTCTATCTGACATGTCCAATACATCGCAGCTGTATGCTGTGCAACATCAAGATATGTTTATCCCTATAAATATTGCCGCGCGAATTATTTATTGATGTAGTACACCGCCTCATAAGGCGAAAGTACTATATCCAGATAATCTCCATATGCATCGCTTCGGCTTTTCGCCTCAGTTGCACTCATATCCACACTTGACATTACCTGAGTAAATCTCCCGGCCTTAAGCAGGCGTATACGGTAAGGTTCATGCTTAACCGGCGTAAAATTGAAAGCACACAGCAGCTCATTGCCTTGCGCATCACGGCGCATAAATGCAATTACGCTGTGGCGCGTATCATCGGCTGCAAGCCATGTAAATCCATCCCAATTATCGTCCACCTCATAAAGTGCGGGCGTGCTCGTATAAAAGCGGTTCAGTTCCCGTGTGAAGGACTGCATATCCGAATGGCTAGGGTATGTAAGCAAAAACCAATCCAGGGAATTGTGGAAGTTCCATTCTATAAACTGTCCAAACTCCCCGCCCATGAACATCAGCTTTTTGCCTGGGTGTGCATATTGGTACATCAGCAGCACTCGAAGCTGGCGGAACATATCGCCGTAGGTACCCGGCATTTTGCTTATCAGCGAGCATTTGCCATGCACCACCTCATCGTGGGACAGCGGCAACACGTGGCTTTCGGCAAAGGCGTAACACATGGGGAATGTAAGCAGGTTGTGATGATATCTGCGGTTTATGCTGTCAGTATGCATATACGCAAGCGTATCGTTCATCCATCCCATGTTCCACTTGAGATCAAAGCCTAGTCCGCCACGCTCCACATCACCCGTAACCAACGGAAAAGACGAGCTTTCCTCCGCTATAAGCAGCGCACCCGGGCAATGCGTATGCACCGCCTGTGTAAGCTGCTTTATAAATTCTATCGCCTCTAGATTTTCTCTGCCGCCATATTTGTTTGGCATGTATTCGTCGCGCCCATAATCCAGATATAGCATACAGCTCACCGCGTCCACACGCAATGCGTCTATATGGTATTCCGTAAGCAGAAACACAGCGTTGGATATCAAAAAGCTTCTCACCTGATTGCGGCCATAGTCAAACATGACCGTACCCCATTGCGGCTGCTCGCTGCGGCGCACATCCGGATTTTCAAACAGCGCCGTACCGTCAAAGCGGCGCAATCCCTGTTCATCCCGCGTAAAATGTGCCGGAACCCAGTCCATTATCACCGAAAGCCCGGCAGTATGGCAGCAATCCACAAAATGCTTAAACTGCTGCGGCGTGCCATAGCGCGAGGTGATGGCATAATACCCCGTCACCTGATAGCCCCAACTATCATCCAGCGGATATTCCGATACCGGCATTAATTCTATATGGGTATATCCCATGTCAACTGCATAGCTTACAAGCTGCTCGCTAAGGCCGTCATAGTCCAGCCCCCGCTTCCACGAGCCAAGATGCACCTCGTATATGCTCATCGGCGCGCTGAATATATCCGCAGTTTTGCGGCGCTCCATATGCGCCCCATCCTGCCATTTATAGCCGTCGATATCCCAAACTATTGAGGCTGTATTGGGTCGCAGTTGACCAAAAAACGCAAATGGATCAGCCTTATAGATAAGCTCTCCTTTTTGCGTGAGTATTGCGTATTTATATGTATCTCCCTTGTGTGCAATCCCGATATGTATCTGCCATACCCCGCTGTTTTCTGCCGGGAACATCACGTCAGCATTCTCATTCCATCCATTAAAACTGCCAACCACGCTAACGCGCTTCGCATTTGGCGCCCACACCGCAAAGCGGAACGTATCATTTCCGTTCAGCTTGGTTTTATGGCAGCCCAGCGCACGGTATGCAAAAGCGTTCGTTCCTTCACCCCACAGATACAGCTCGTCGCGTGTAAGCAATGTGCTCATGGGTATCACCTCTGATGTTTTTCACTTGTTAATTTGTTGGTTTTATCTAGTTTATCACTTAATTGATGTTTTAGGTAGATTAAAATATCGGTCTTGTGATTTTAAGCTGAAAATAGTATCATCTTGTCATGAACATGCTTATATCCACTGTCTCCACCGATCCGTGGTATAACCTTGCCCTTGAGGAGCTGCTCTTCGATACACACAGGAGCGGTGTATTGCTGTATCTTTGGCAAAACAGCAACACGGTTGTGATAGGGCGCCACCAAAACGCCTGGAAGGAATGCCGCATAGCCGAGCTTGAAAATGACGGAGGCCGCCTTGCACGGCGCACATCCGGCGGCGGTGCAGTGTTTCACGATCTTGGCAATCTCAATTTTACATTTATTACCAAGCGCGATGAATATGATCTGCCGCGCCAGCTTTCCGTGATTACGGCCGCAGCCGGCAAATTAGGTATAAATACGCATTTTACAGGACGCAATGATATCGTTACCGATAGCGGAGCCAAGTTTTCAGGCAACGCATTTCGTTTTTCCGCTTCTGTTGGAATGCACCATGGCACCATATTGATAAATTCCGATATGGATAAGCTTGCTCGCTATCTGCGCCCATCTGCGCAAAAGCTTGCCGCCAAGGGCGTGGAAAGTGTGCGTAGCCGCGTTGTTAACCTTGCTTCCATCTCCCCAATTACAGTTGACGACATGCGCCTTGCCATAACAAGCACATTTGCCGATGAATACGGCGACTTTACGGTTTTATATGAAACAGCCCTGTCTGCCTCGCGGCTTACAGAGCTACGAGAACGCCACGCTTCCTTTGAGTGGCGCTGCGCCCGCACCCCCGATTTCGATATGGAGCTTTCCCACAGGTTTGACTGGGGTGAAGTGCTTTTACAGCTCTGCTGCCAAAATGGACTTATCTCCAAAGCAACCGTCTATTCCGATGCGATGGACGTCTCGTTCATCTCGCGTATATCACCCGCGCTTACAGGCTGCCAAATATCCGGCGCTGAAATGGCGCAGGCCATGCTGCCGCTTGGCGGTGAATCCGAGGATATCGCGCTTTGGCTGCGATACTGCGGACTGTAATACGGCCTGCATAATTTATCTATTATTTTTACGGGCGGCATACTAAAATGCCGCCTGTTTGGTTATATTTAAAATTATTAATATATAGAATATTATTCTCCAGTGCCGTTGACAATATAGAGCGCATATGATATTTTATTGGTATTCTCTTTGCACTGCATTACGTCCGTAACTTTGGGCACGCGATCAACAGTACAAACTGAGCAGGCGATGGATCCTGTGTTATGGATCTGTGGGGCCGGGCCTCCGTAAAGGAGGCAACAGATGAGGTTTTACGCACATCTGTGGGACAGTAGATTGTTCCGCAGGTGTGTTTTATTTTACACATCAAGGCCGCAGCAGAAATAATATCTGTTTTCTGCGGTGATACCGGAACAAAACTGAAAACCGAATTTGCAGTTGACATGGAGCTATCTTACTCGCAAACGCGAATTGGAGGTAACTTTTATGACTGATCCCAAACAACTTGGCCTTTCGTCAAAACAGGCTCAGGAGCTGCTTTTGCAGTACGGCAAAAACGAATTGGCCCCCCAGAAAAAGCAGAACTTCTTTAGGAAAATACTCCACATCATTGCCGAACCCATGTTTCTGCTGCTGCTTGTTGCTGCGGTAATTTACTTTGTCCTTGGCGAGCCGCGCGATGGCGCGATAATGCTGATATTTGTGCTTGGCATAATCAGCATAGATGCTATACAAGAATGGAAAACCGACAAAACGCTAGCCGCGTTGCGCGACCTTTCCGCCCCCCACATCAACGTTATACGTGACGGCGTAGAGGTTGATATCCCAAGCTGCGATCTTGTGCCAGGCGACCTTATGCTTATCTGCGAGGGCGTTAAAATTCCCGCTGACGGCATTGTTATAAGATGCAACGACCTTTGTGTTGATGAGTCGTCCCTTACAGGCGAGGCCGAGGGCGTATGGAAAGCCCCTAGTGAGCAGTGCGAGCCATCCTCCGATTATTGGCGCAAGGACTATTGCTATACCGGTACACTGGTTACGCAGGGCACGGCAAGCGTACTTGTTGATAAAACAGGGGCGGCCACCCAATACGGCAAGATCGGTGCTGGAGTTGCCGCTGCATCACAATCCCCCACCCCGTTGCAAAAGCAGACCGGCAAACTGGTTAAAACCTGCGCCGGCATTGCCGCAGTGCTATTTGCGTTGGTTGGCGTAGTCACCTTCATAAATATTCCAGATCATACCCCAGGTGCGCGTATAATCGAAAGCATCCTTTCGGGCATCACACTGGCTATGGCAATGATACCCGAGGAATTTCCGGTAATACTTACGGTGTTTTTATCCATGGGCGCATGGCGGCTGGCAAAAAAGAACTCACTTGTGCGCAGACTTCCATCCGTTGAAACGCTTGGCGCCGTAAGCGTGCTGTGCGTGGATAAAACTGGCACAATAACGCTCAACAAGATGACCGTACATGATACTTGGGCGGTAAACGGCAACACAAAGCAGCTTTGCGAAATAATGGGGCTTGCCTGCGAAACAGACGCTTATGACCCGATGGAAAAGGCCATGATCTCACATTGTGAAACCCTTGGCATTCCCAAGGAGCACCTGTTTGGCGGTGAGCTTATCAGCGAATACGCCTTTACTAATGAGCTTAAGATGATGGGGCACGTATGGCGGCACGATGGCGAGATTTTAATCGCCGCAAAGGGTTCGCCAGAGCGTATTATGACCATATGCAATTTCACTGGCGACGAGCGCGCTACCGCTGAGGCACAGATAAACCAAATGAGCGCTCAAGGGCTGCGCGTAATTGCCGTTGGTATTCAAAAGCCGGCAACCCAGCTTGATATCCCTGCTGATATCACAATGTGCAGCCTTACGCTGCTTGGCCTTATCGGTCTTGCCGACCCGCCGCGCGAAAACGTTAAGCATGATATCGAGCTGTGCACCAAAGCAGGCATACGCGTGGTTATGATAACAGGCGACAACGGAATAACTGCATCGTCGATAGCTAAAAAGATCGGTATACCAAATGCAACCAATATTATCACCGGCGACATGCTCACCGGTATGGACGATGACGAGCTGCGTGCACGCGTAAAGGATGTTTCCATCTTCTCGCGCGTAATACCGGAGCACAAGATGCGTATAGTCAGAGCATTTCAAGCTAACGGTGAAATCGTCGCTATGACAGGCGACGGCGTTAACGATGCGCCTGCGCTAAAGCACGCAGATATTGGCATCGCCATGGGTAAACGTGGAAGCGAAGTATCCCGCGAAGCGGCCGACCTGATATTGATGGATGATAACTTCTCCACCATCGTGGACACGGTGCGCGATGGTCGCCGGATATACGACAATATCCGTAAGGCTGTCGGATACGTATTCACAATCCACATCCCCATCGCGCTTGCCTCCCTGCTTGCGCCCATACTCGGCATAGCCCCTACGATGCTGTTCTTGCTGCCACTGCACGTGGTGCTCCTTGAGCTTATAATAGATCCAACCTGCTCCATCGTGCTGGAGCGTCAGCCGGCCGAACCGGATATTATGCAGCGACCCCCGCGCGACCCCAACGAAAAGCTGCTCACCGCCGGTATGCTCACAAAGAGCATAATACAGGGGCTAGTGCTTTTTGCCGCATCCTTTGGCGTATATTACCTCATGCTGGACCTGGGTGCGCAGATCGCACGCTCTATGGGGCTCACTGTGCTCATGCTTGGCAACCTGTTCCTTGTGCAGGTCAACAGCTCGGCTACGGAATGCATGTTCCGCTCCATAAAACGGCTTGCGCGCGATAAGGTGATGTGGTTCACAAACCTTGGCACACTTGCCGGTCTGCTGCTTATACTCTATACCCCGCTCTCCGGCATACTCAAGCTTGCTCCACTTACCCTCGGGCAATTTTTGTTTGCCTCAGGGCTTGCCGCGCTAGCCGTTATGTGGTACGAGATAGTAAAGCTTATCAAGCGCGCCCGCGCCTGATCTATCCGCTACATCTATATTAAGGGACTGTCCTGAAGTTTAAAGGGCAGTCCCTTTTATTAGCAGGCCGCCCACGCTAAACCATCCGCGCATACTTTCGCCGTTATTTCACAAATCATAGCGTTTTTTTAGCGCCCAACTATCTTTTTTTGCGCCATATCGTGATATAATGGATATTATTTGTTTTACAATTAAACACTGCATGTGCAGCAAACTAATGCAAGGAGAATGTGCTTATGGACATGTTTAAGGCGTTATCCGACATAACTACGGCGCCCGGCATAACGGGCAACGAGTGTTCGGCTGCCGATGTTATCGAAGGATATTTTAAAGCGTCCACGCCCAGCGTATTCCGTGATGTGGCCGGCAACCTTTACGCCCGCATCGGAAGTGGGAAGCCCACTGTGCTAGTGATGGCTCACATGGATGAGGTGGGCATGATGGTCACCATGATCGAGGATAACGGCATGCTGCGTCTGCGCTCTGTAGCCGGCGTTGATCCGCGCGTACTGCCCGGCAGCGAGGTGCTGGTGTTTGGCCGTCAAACACTGCCAGGCGTAATAGGGGCAATACCGCCGCATCTGCTTGGCGAGGACAAGAATGAAGCCTATAAGATAGATGAGCTATGCTGTGATGTGGGGCTTCCTGTAAATAAGGTGCGTGAGCTGGTGGCTGTGGGTGATTTCATTACCTTCGCGCCATTCGCGCCTGTTAAGCTGCAAAATGGGCGCATCGCCGGCAAGACCTTTGACGACCGTGCGCTGGTAGTGTCCATGATGGAAGCAATGGACATACTTTCTCACTACAAGCTCAACTGCACTGCCATATTCTGCGCCTCAGTCCAAGAAGAAAAAGGCGGTCTGGGCGCGTTTACCGGCACATATAATGCCAATCCTGATATCGCTATAGCTGTGGATGTATGCCATGCGCCCACCCCCGGTACGGATGAATTCCGCACAGCCCCGATGGATAAGGTGATATTCACACGCGGTTCCAATCTGCACCCCGGCGTTGTGGATATGCTTAGCGCCACCGCAAAGGAGCAAAATATCCCCCACGACTTCGATGTAGCCATGGGGCATACCGGAACCGATGCGTGGGAGATCCAGATAGGGCGCGGCGGCGTGGCCACCGGTCTTGCCAGCTTGCCCATACGCTATATGCACACCAGCGTGGAATGTATGGATATGGAAACGCTCAAAAACTGCGCCAAGGTACTTGCTGGCTTTATCATGGGAATAGGAGCGGATTGGGAGGAAAAGCTATGCTGGAACGATTAGAGGCACTTTGCAACCTGTATGGTGTAAGCGGGCACGAAGGCCCTGTTCGCAAATACATCAAGGACGCTATAGCCCCCCATTCCACCGATATAAAGGTGGATGCTATGGGCAACCTATACGCCCATAAACCAGGCAAAGGCCGCCGCATAATGATCTGCGCACACATGGACGAGGTTGGTATGCTGGTGCGCGGAATATTGGACAACGGGCTTATCGCCTATACTCAAAGCGGCATAGATTCACGTGTGGCTGTATCCAAGCGCGTCGTAGTTGGCAAGGATTGCATTCCGGGCGTTATAGGTTCAAAGGCAATTCACCTACAGACAAACGATGAATTTAAGCGCGCACTAAAGCACGATGAGCTTTACGTTGATATAGGCGCTAAGGATAAAGCTGATGCCGAAAAGCTTGTAAAGCTCGGCGACCCCATCTGCTTCGACACACGCTTTGCACGCTTTGGCGATGGGCTTGTGCGCTCAAAGGCACTGGACGACCGCGTTGGGTGTGCCATGATGATTGAGCTTCTCAAGAACGATTATGATTGCGACCTATATGCGGTATTCACCGTGCAGGAGGAAATAGGCCTGCGCGGGGCAAACGCCGCCGTATACAACGTTGCGCCTGAGCTTGCGCTTGTGCTGGAGGGCACCACGGCTAACGACATGCCAACCGTGGAGCACGGTTTTGTTACAAAGCTGGGTGAAGGCCCTGCCATCAGCTTTATGGATCGCGGCACAATCGTGCGTACGGCCATGTTTGAAGCGCTCAAGGCCACGGCCACCACGCACGGCATACAATATCAGCTGCGCCGCGGAACAACCGGTGGCACTGACGGCGGCGTAATACACAAGGCGCTTTCAGGTTGCATTAGCGGTGGAATCTCCGTTCCCTGCCGCTACATCCACTCTGCAAACAGCGTAGCCAGCATAGGCGACATAGATGGCGCTCTCAAGCTGGCGGACGCGTTCCTTCGTGATAAAAAATTCGAGGAGGTGCTCACAAATGTTCAATGATATGATAAAGGATATTCTCGCTGCCTATGGCCCCTCCGGCCGTGAGCAGACCGTAAGTGACGTTATTCGCGGCTATGTTGCCCCCTTTGTTGACGAGGTATATTCCGATGCGCTTGGTAACCTCATCGCCCACAAAAAAGGCACTTCAGGCAAAAAGCTTATGCTATCCGCCCATATGGATCAGATCGGCCTTATTGTTACGGATATCGACGAAAACGGTTTTCTGCGCGCTATGAACGTTGGCGGCGTTGGCACAACAATCAGCATCGCACGCAACGTTATATTCCAAAATGGCACGCATGGCGTTACCTATTTTGAAACCGAAAAAAAGAACATCACAAACGCCACGCTTTCCGAAGTGTTTATCGATATTGGCGCCGCTGATCGCGAAGAAGCGCAATCGCGTGTCTGTATAGGCGATGTGGCCGTATACCGCACCCCCGTGCTGGAAATGGGTAAGCGCATGGTCAGCGGCGCAATGGATAACCGCATCTGCTGCGCGATAATCGCGCAGGCACTAAGCAAAATCAGCTCGCCGCACGATATATACGCTGTGTTCACAGTGCAAGAGGAGGTTGGCTGCCGCGGCGCAGGCGCTGCCGCATACGCCATCGAACCTGATCTCAACATCAACCTTGATGTTACCCTCACCGGCGACACCCCAAAGGCCGCGCGCATGAGCGTTGCCCTTGGCAAGGGTCCCGCGATAAAGGTGATGGATTCTTCGCTTATAGTGCCGCTATGCGTGCGCAATTTTATGGAGCGGGTAGCCAAGGCGCATGACATCACCGTGCAAAATGAGGTGTTGCAAGCCGGCGGCACCGACACCTCCGCAATCCAGCGCTCCCGCGGCGGTGTGTTGGCAGGCTGCATCTCCATACCAACCCGCTATGTTCACTCGCCCGTGGAAACAGTTGACCTAGGCGACGTTAACGCCGCGGTGAGCCTGCTTCGTGCGCTGGTTGCCGAAAGCGAATTGCCGCAAGCATAATGCGGCGTTCTACAGCGGACAGCGATTGCTGTCCGCTGTTTTAATTAATCCAACCCTATTTTGTGAATTTTAAATGAAGTACTGATATTTTGCGCACAATAGTGGTAAAATAATAAAATATATAAAAAATTCTAGTGAAAGGAGTCTTGGATATGTGGAAAACCGAATTGCATGAAAGTATACGCACAATATCAGAGCTCAAGAGCCTTGGATATATCGGCGAAACTGAATATGAGGCTTTAACCGGCATTGCAGAACAATTCCCGATTATGATCCCCAATTACTATCTTTCACTCATCGACAAAAGCGACCCTAACGACCCCATTAAAAAAATGTGCGTACCCTCCGCGATGGAGCTGAATATGGCTGGCAGCTTTGATACAAGCGGCGAAGCCGATAATACCGTTATTCAAGGGTTGCAGCACAAGTATAAGAACACAGCACTCATACTTTCCACAAATATCTGCGCCATGTATTGTCGGCACTGCTTCAGGAAGCGCCTTGTTGGGCTTTCCGAAGTTGAAACGATGTGCATGATGGATGATATTGTAGAGTATATCGGACTACATGATGAAATCGACAACGTACTCATATCAGGTGGCGATGCGCTGCTCAACAGCAACCGTGTATTAGAACACATACTCGCCGCGCTAAGCGAAATGGAGCATCTTAAATTCATCCGCATAGGTACGCGTATCCCCGTGGTATTACCAAGCCGCATTACCGATGATGATGAGCTGCGCGATATTTTAAGCGCCTGCTCCGCTAAAAAACCATTATATATTGTTACCCAATTCAACCATCCTCGCGAGCTCACGGCACAGGCAAGTCTTGCCGTAAAGCAGTTGAACGAATGCGGAATAATTGTCAACAATCAAACCGTGCTGCTGCACGGCGTAAACGACAACATACCTACGCTTGCCAAGCTGTTAAACAAATTGACCTCCAGTGGTGTAATACCCTATTATGTTTTCCAATGTAGGCCTGTGGCTGCCGTAAAGACGCAATTTCAGGTGCCCTTTCTCACCGCCATAGATATAGTTGAAGGCGCAAAAGCCAAGGTCAATGGAATTGCCAAGCGCTTTAAGTACGTAATGAGCCATCCCTCAGGCAAAATTGAGATAATAGGCAAAATCCGCGGCAGCAAGATGGTCTTTAAATATCATCAGCCCAAATACGACGAGGATATCGGCAGACTCTTTGCCGTAAACGTTACGGCAGATCAATGCTGGCTTGACGAGCAGCTCGCTTGAGCGCCCGACCCATGCAATTATAGTATAATATAATATTGAGGCTGCGAATGCTGCGGCCTCCTTCATAAATATAAAGGAGATTTTGCTATGATACGATCCGCAATAGTTTCTGTGCGCGAAAAAATGAAGCAATGCGGCATGTTCGCCTATCTCGTGCCCACATCAGACTTCCATTCGTCCGAATATGTAGGCGAACATTTCAAGACGCGCGCGTTTTTGTCCGGCTTTACCGGCAGTGCGGGCACACTGGTGGTAACGCAGCAGGAGGCCGGATTATTCGTTGACGGCAGATATTTTTTACAGGCCGGTCAACAGCTTGAGTGCAGTGGAATAGACCTTTATAAGCTGGGCGAACCCGGCGTACCCACCGTAAATGAATTTATCGAGCGGGTAATGCCTGAAAACTCTGTGCTCGGCATGGATGGGCGCACCGTTACAGCAGCTATAGGGGATCAGTTAAAGCAGCTGCTTGCCGGCAAAAACATCACATTTGCCACCGAGCGCGACCTCGTGGATGAGATTTGGACTGACCGTCCGCCTATAAGCGATAAAAAGGCATTTTTGCTGGATATACGCTATACCGGCATGTCCGCCGCCGATAAGCTTGCGCAGCTGCGTGCCGATATGGCAAATATGGATGCATACGCGCACGTTATCACCACGCTGGATGATATAATGTGGCTCTTTAACATACGCGGCGGCGATATTGAGGACACACCCGCAGCACTGTGTTATGCCGTGATCGAGGCCGAAAAAGCGTATCTGTTTATCGATGAGTGCAAGCTTACAGATGAGGTGAAGGCGGCACTATCCGGCATCAATGTAGAGTTTTTGCCGTATAACGGTGTATATGCGTTTGTTTCACGTTATAAGGGCAAACGCGTGCTGCTTTGCCGCAACAAGGTCAACCTTGCGCTGTGTATGCAGCTTGCTGACGCAGCCGAGATAATCGATAGGGAAAACCCCACCGTGCTTAAAAAGGCCATAAAAAATCCCACGGAACTTGCAAATCTGCGTGAGATACATATCGCGGATGGGGTAGCCGTGGCGCGCACAATGCACTATATAAAGCAAAACATAGGCAAGCAACCGCTTAGCGAACTTGGCGTGGCTGCTTTTATCGAAGGTGAACGTGCAAAGATAGTTGATGCAATGGGTCCATCGTTTGATACAATCTGCGGCTACGGCCCGCACGGCGCAATTGTGCATTACAGCGCAACACCCAAAAGCGATGCTGTGCTGTTGCCCGAAAGCTTCCTCCTGCTTGATTCCGGCGGCCAGTATCTAAGAGGTACTACCGACATCACCCGCACAATAGCGCTTGGGCCGCTTACGCAGCAACAGAAAAAGCACTTTGCCATGGTGCTGCGCAGTATGCTCAACCTAGCCGCCGCCAAATTCCTGTATGGCTGCTCCGGCATGAACCTGGACATATTGGCACGCGCGCCATTTTGGGATGAGGGGCTTGACTATAATCACGGCACAGGCCACGGAGTTGGCTATCTCTCCGGCGTACACGAGGCGCCCAACGGCTTCCGCTGGAAAAAATCACCCGCACGCGATGAAGAGGCTGTCTTGCAGGAGGGAATGGTCACAACCGATGAACCGGGCGTATATATCGAAAATGAATACGGAATACGCCTTGAAAACGAGTTGATCTGCATAAAGGATGAAGAAAACGGATTTGGCCAGTTTATGCGCTTTGAAAACCTCACGTTTGCGCCGATCGATCTAGACGCGCTTGACGTTAGCCTGCTTAGCGAAATCGAGCGCGCACGGCTCAATGATTATCATGCGCAGGTATACGAAAAGCTTTCTGCGTATATGCATCCTGATGAGCTCGTTTGGCTGCGCGAATACACAAGGGCTGTGTAGTCGTATATTCTGCAAGGGCATAGGCGATAAGGCTTTATTGATAAGCAAAGAAAAAAGAGAGCGTTTTGCTCTCTTTTTCCGCCGCTTATTTTGACTTGTAGCTCCCGCATAAGCTTTCGTCGCACGGTTGACCCGTATGACACCCACACATGGGTTGCACGTCTATGCGGTTCAATTCGCAGTCGCAACCGCTTGAATTGTATTTGCAGCTCGTCACGCGACAGCCAATCGTCTGGCAGCCAGCCTTGGACTTGTCCATAACTTATATCCTCCCATTTGATTGGTACGCATAGTATGTGCAGGCGGATTTTTTATATTCGCAATTGTATAATTTTTTTTATAATGATATACTTTTTAAAATTTATTGGGGGAAAAAGCAGCATGAGGATATTGAGCGAGGCTGATCGTACGGCCGTCATGGAATATATTTCACACGAGCCTGAGTACAATCTGTTCATAATAGGCGACATTGAGAACTTCGGCCTGGATGGCGACATCGTTCATGTTGCAGTCAACGAAACCGCCCACAGGTGGGACAGCCTTGTTATGCACTATTTGGATTTTGTAATAGTATACAGTCCCTATGACGATTATGATGCCGAATCTGTGGCGCGCTATATTGATGAAGGCCACAAGCCGCGTGGTGTCAGCGGCAAGGGCAGTGTGATTAACCGGCTTGCACCATATCTTAGGCGTAAGGCGCAAATAAAATATATGACACGCTGCAATAGCGCTAAAGCATTATCGCTGGACATACCCGAAATTACGATACGCCGCGTTACCGCACAGGATGCGCGCAGCATAGTTGAGCTGTTTTGCAATATAAGCGAATTTAGCGACGACTACTCCGCTGACATTGAAAAAGCAGTTGAGGATGAGCAAATAAGCCTTTCCAAGGGCGGCGCAGGATTTGGCGCATTCTCTGGCAACACGCTTGTTGGCTTCGCCGGCACTGCCGCCGAAAACAGCCAGAGCGCCATGATTGTTGGCGTTGCCACACTACCGCAGTGGCGCGGGCGCGGCATTGCCTCCACCGTAGTATCCGACCTGTGCAATGATTGCTTTTCGCGCGGGATGCGCTTTTTATGTCTGTTTTACGATAATCCGGCGGCAGGCAGAATATACCACCGCATCGGATTTAACGATATAGGCGAATACGCTATGCTCAGCTCTTGTGCCACAGCTCAATAATCCACCCTCGCCATTGCTAAAGGAACTCCCTATCATAGGTAATGTTGTGGCGCTTTGCAAAAGCTCAGCTTTAGCTTACGGCATATCATTGTGTCCCTAATTCGTCAGTTTTTTTGTATTATCTATAAGGCTCTCTTTATAAGGGCGTTCTTGCTCCCGCATGCGGGATATCACATCCCCAAGCGCCGGCATAGCCGGTATGCCGCCGCGGCGCTCCACACACAACGATGCCACTGCGTTTCCAAATTCGGCAAAATCCGCCGCATCGTGTATTGATACATGCTCCAATTTTATGCCGCTTTGTAAAAAACTATATAAGAAGCCACCAAAAAACGCGTCGCCTGCGCCGGTGGTATCCACTACATTTGCTAAAAAGCCAGGTATGCGGCGTATTTGCGACCCAACTCGCACCAGCGCACCATTTGCGCCCAGTGTTACCGCCACAATTGAAGCGCCTGCATTGCATAGCTTATTCGATGCAAGCTCAGGATCGCTTTCACCCGTCAGCAGCGCCGTTTCCTCGTCAGATAGTTTAATTATATCAGCTGTGGCTATCAGCGAGCGCATCCCTTGTGCTGCGTCTTGGCGGCTATGCCACAGGCTCGCGCGATAATTTGGATCATAGGTGATAATTGCGCCCGCCGCTTTCGCTATCTCTATCGCCCTGTATGTGGCTGTGCGCGCCGGTTCGTCCGTAAGTGAAAGCGAGCCTGTATGTAATATTCGTGTATTATGTAACACCTGCTTATCCAGCTCGCTCTCGCATATACACGCGTCCGCGCCCGGCTTGCGCGCAAACGAAAATTGCCGCTCACCGTTTTGTGCAAGCGCCACAAACGCCATCGTTGTAAACACGTCATCCGCCATCACCAGGCCGCGCATATCCACGCCCGCATCCTCCATCGCTTTTTTGAGGAAATACCCGTGCATATCGCTGCCAACCTTACCTAAAAAAGCCGTACTCGCACCGCAGCGTGCCGCAGCTGCAAGCATATTTGTAACTGCGCCACCCGCGTTTTGCTCAAACAACCGCATACCGGATGCGCTTGACCCACACTCTGTAAAATCCACCAGTAGCTCGCCAATTGCGCTTATATCGTACATATTTTTCACCTCGTTACCCAAATCGCTTCATCCGATTTTCGAACTTTTAAAATAATACCGCTGTAATTATATCAAAAACGGGGCGCCCATAAAAGCGTCCCGTTTAATTTAATTACCTGTTAAATCAATCGTAAACCAGCAATGCAATCGCAGGATCATCAATGTTGGCGGCGGTATACCACTGGGCGCCTGTGTCGGTATCGGCAACGGCTTCGCCCTTAGCGGCCTTATAGGCAAGTTCAACAGCCTTGTAGCCGATCTGGAACGGATCCTGAGTTACAGAGCCTACGAACCAGCCATTGCGTACAGCAGCCTTTTGGGGTGCGCCGGCATCAAATCCAGCAACGATCAGGTCGGCATACTTAGCGCCATCGGCCAGATCAGAGCCATCGGAGGTGGCGGCCAGCAGGCCGTTGACAGAGCCCTCGTTTGAGCAGAACACAGCCTTAAGGTTATCCATGTTCAGCAGCGCTTTGGCGGCATTGGTCACATCCACGATGTCCGGTGTAGAAGCAACCTGCGCCACGATTATGATCTTAGCGGGGCTGGCGGAAGGTTTATTGAACAGCTCGTGGCCCTCAACGGCAACAGCGCCCGGGGCAACGGTTTCGGCCTGGGCAACCATCTCATCGATGAAGCCATAGGTGCGGCCTGTAACGGACTCGGATGTAGCATCCTGCGAAAGGACAGCTATACGGATGGGCTTGGCCTCGGTGCCTGTAGCCAGCATGTCTGTAAAGCCTTCCAGTTTCATGAATTCCTTAGCGGCCACAGCTGCGGCAGCCTTGTTGTTGGTTGATGCGGTAGCGCGGATAGCGCCTTCGGGTGCATTGGGAACGCCGGAGTCAAAGCCGATTACGGGGATACCGGCATCAACGCACTCCTTGAGCTGTTCCATCACAGCATCGGTGGAAAGAGCGGCAAGTGCCAATGCAGCAGGCTTTTTGGCCATTTCGGTCTTAAGCATATCAACCTGCTTATCGATATCCGCCTCTGAAGGTGGTCCGTTAAAGTAGATCTCTACGCCCAAATCCTCGGCAGCCTTTGCAGAACCGGCGGCAACCGCCTGCCAGAACTGGTGCTGGAAGCCCTTAGCGATTACAGGGATGTACATCTTCTCGGCAGGTGCTTCGGGTGATGTTGCGTCAGTCGTTGGTGTGTCCGTAGCTGGCTTATCAGTTGGCGTACCGGGCTGCTGGCAAGCAACCATTGCAAAAATCATGCACAGTGCCATCAGAATAGCAATGACTCTCTTCATAATAGGTTTTTCCTCCTGTTTTTTTATATTTAAGCGCAGATTCCTGCTCGCTTAAAGCTTTATTGATTATTTAGCTTTTTTTAACACGGTTGGCGGCCTTGTTGCGCTGGATATCCAGCAACACCGCGCCTATTACCACAAGGCCTGTGAAGAAGGTCTGCCACTGGGCTTGAAGGCCTATGGCCAGCAGACCGTTTTTAAGCACCGACATTATAAACACGCCTATAAGCGTACCGACCATCGTTCCTGAGCCGCCGCTCATTGATGTTCCGCCTATAACAACGCCCGCTATGGCGTTTAACTCCTGACCGTTACCTGTGCCCGGTATTACGGTTGTGTATGTTGCCGCATAGAATATCCCCGAAAAGCCGGCAAAAAGTCCGCACACCATATATACCAACATTTTCCATTTATCAACGTTTACGCCCGAAAGTCGCGTAGCTTCTTCATTTGATCCTATTGCAAACGTATAGCGGCCAAAGCGCGTCTTATTCAACAGGAACGCGGCAATTAGAAACACCACCAGCAGATAGATTGCACCCACCGGAAAATTGCCCGAACGGAAGAAAACATCCTTAAACCACGCATTCTCTGTGCCGATTGTTGGATAGCGCTGCGTTTGCACCTTGGTAACTATTGCACCAAGTCCCTGTGAAACCAACATGGTGCCAAGCGTTGCAATGAATGGCGGCAGCTTTAGCTTGGCTATCATAAAGCCATTTGCCAATCCGAATATCATTCCTACAATAGGGATCATCAGCAGCGCAAGCCACAGCGGCAGTCCCCATGAGCTAAATGCCACACCGCCTATAAGCGCCGAACACATCATCACCGTGCCTATCGAAAGATCAATGCCGCCTGTGATTATTACAAATGTAACGCCAAATGCCATAAAGCCTATAAAATATGAGGACTCAAGTATGGTCTTGAGCGCGTCCAGCGAGAAAAAGTTTTTGCCAAACACGGCAAAGAACACGTAGATGATCACCAGAGCCACTGGAGCCAGCAGCTTCTGCATATCAAATTTCTTTCTTTCGACGTTATGTTCCATTTTTTCCTACCTCGCTTATCCTCTATATGTTGCGTAAGTCATAATTTTTTCCTGAGTAGCCTCTGCAATATCCAGTTCGCTCGTTTTTTTGCCCTCGCACATAACCACGATCCTATCACTCATGCGCAAAAGCTCGGGCAGCTCGGATGAGATCATTATTATCGACTTGCCATCTGCGGCAAGCTGATTCATAAGCTTATATATCTCGCTCTTAGCGCCCACATCTATGCCGCGGGTGGGTTCGTCAAATATGAGTATATCGCAATTGCGCAGCAGCCACTTGGCGATAACCACCTTTTGCTGGTTGCCGCCCGAAAGCGTACGCATCAGCGCATCCACAGTGGGTGTTTTTATGTTTATCTTGTTTACGTAGTTGCCCGCCACGTTGCGCAATTTTTCGTCGTCTACCGTTATTTTACCGCTAAGTGTATCCAAGCACGGCAGCGCCACATTATCCGATACCGAAAGGCCAAGGCACAAGCCAAACTGCTTGCGATCCTCTGAAAGATAGCCTATCCCGGCAGAAACCGCATCAATCGGGTTGCGGATATCTACTAGCTTGCCGTTGATACGCACCTCGCCGGCGTCTCTCTTGTCTGCGCCGAATATCAGGCGCATCGCTTCTGTGCGCCCCGCGCCCATAAGGCCCGCAAAGCCTAATATTTCGCCTTTTTTGAGATTAAATGAAACATCGTCAACATCCAGTGATTTGAGGTTTTTGACCTCCATAACAACCGGCGCATCCGGAGGTACATTCGAATATGATTTTGGTTCTTCGTATATCACACGGCCCACCATCATATTGATTATTTCATCCAGTGAAATTTCGCTGGTATTGGCCGTACCAACATACTGTCCATCGCGCATCACCGTGATACGATCCGATATCTGCTTAAGCTCGTCCATGCGGTGCGATATGTATATTATTCCCACCCCAGTGGTCTTAAGCTCGCGTATGAAGCGAAACAAGTCCTCTATTTCGGCTGTGGTAAGCGCGGCGGATGGTTCATCCATAACCAATATGCGTGTATTTCTATATGATAGCGCCTTGGCGATTTCCACCATCTGCTGTTTGGCTACGCTCAGCGTCTTCACCAGCACGTGCGGCAATATGTCGATATTATGTGATGAAAGCAGTTCTTGCGCCATGCGGCTCTGCTCCTTTTTATCCAGCAGTATACCGCGCATAGGCTCGCGCCCTATATATATGTTCTCAGCCACACTCAGATCTCGCATCAGGTTTAGCTCCTGATGGATTATGCTTATCCCCGCCTGCTGAGCTTCCTTTGGAGAAATGATCTCAGTCTGTTTACCATACAGCTCGATCGTGCCGGCATCCTTTTGATATATCCCTGTCAGTATCTTCATCAGTGTGGATTTGCCCGCGCCATTTTCACCAACCAAAGCATGCACTTCACCGGCGCGCAAATCAAAGGATACGTTATCCAACGCATGAACTCCCGGAAAGTACTTTTGAATCCCTTTCATACTCAGTATGGTTTCGGTCACAAAATCACCTCATTATCCATCCGTTATCGTCAAAGTGTGCTCATATGCTAACTTATACTTAAAATTGTTAATTATTGTATTAATATAGTGCGACCGCCGCGTATAGAATAATTGCTGCTTATTGGTAAATGCTTTGATTTTTATATGCACGTAACGTTTCGTTTTATGAATTGTATCATAGGGTATTTTGTAAGTCAACAACATTTTTGCTCGTTGATGCATCTATTTGTGCTTAAACTTGTGCAAATAAGTCATATATTCCTGATTTTGCAGCCGAAAATCATATATTCCATGTCTTCTCACCGCTTGACACGCCTATATTTAGGGTGGTAGAATGAAACAAAGCTAAACGTTTCGTTCACTTGGCACATTTTAGTATATTATGCTATCATTAAGAATAAAACATGATTCAGGAGTAATAGATGTCTACTATTAAAGACGTGGCAAAATATACGGGGCTTTCAATGGCCACAATATCAAAATATCTAAATGGCGGCAACGTTCTTGAGAAGAATCGCGCCGGCATAAGCGAGGCTATTAACCTGCTTGGATATCACGTTAATCGTAATGCGCGCAGCCTTAAAACCAACCGCACAATGACCGTTGGCGTTGTAATGCCAACACTTTCCATACCGTTTTTCGGCAGTGTGCTTTCCGGACTTGATAAGTGCCTAAGCGCGCAGGGTTATACCACGTTTGCTTGCAGCTACGATTTCGACAAAGGCATCGAGCTAAACAAGCTTAGGCTGCTTTCAAACAACAATGTAGACGGCATAGTGCTTGCGCCCGAATCCCTTACACCTGCCGATCTTGAAGGAATACGCCATGCGCAGGGCAAGGACTGCCCTATAATACTGGTGGACCGCACGATACCCGAATTTCTGTGTGACAGCGTTGTTATAGACAATCTCAACGCCACCTACGGCGCTGTGGAGCAGCTTATCATAGCAGGTCACAAGCGCATAGGCATAATCGTTGGTCCGCTGCATATTTCTACCGCTTATGAGCGAATGATAGGGTATCTACGTGTTCAGGCGGACTATGGCATGGCCACCGATGAAACGCAGATTAAGGTTGGCAACGGCAGCGCCGACACAGAGCTTATAAAGGTTGGCAATTATGATTTTGAATCCGGCCACCGCCTTTTTAACCTGTTTATGGATATGCCAAATCCCCCCACCGCGTTGTGCGTAACCAATTATGATATGACGCTTGGGGCGATAACAGCCGCCCACGAGCGCGGCATAGCGCTTGGCGACGACATGGGCTTTGTGGGCTTCGATGCGGTGGATATGTGCCGCATAATATCGCCTCCCCTCGCCGTGATGGAACAGCCGGCGGAGCTTATGGGGCTTCGCGCCGGCGAGCTTCTGCTTAGGCGCATGTCCGGGGATGCCGAGGGCTTTCCGCATCTGCTGCGCCTTAAATCTATCCTTCACACACCCATCGCAGATACTGCCAAACATGACCTCTACGCACCGCAGAGTGCGATGATATAACGCTTCCGCATTGCACGCAACATTTCAGTTTAATAAGGAGGATAATCGTATGAACAGATATCACACCGCCCTTCCCAAGATAGGCATACGCCCCACCATAGATGGACGCCGTAACGGTGTGCGCGAGGGACTTGAGGCACAAACCATGAACATGGCTAAAGCCGCCGCAAAGCTTATCACCGATAATCTGAAGTATCCAAACGGCGAACCCGTTGAGGTTGTGATCGCGGATACTACGATAGGCGGGGTTGCCGAGGCGGCGATGTGCCAGCAAAAGTTTGAGCGTGATGGCGTTGGCGTAACGCTTACAGTATCTCCCTGCTGGTGCTACGGCACAGAGACAATGGATTTCGATCCACATACAATAAAGGCCGTGTGGGGCTTTAACGGCACCGAACGCCCGGGTGCTGTGTATCTTGCTGCGGTACTCGCCGCTCATGCCCAAAATGGTCTGCCTGCATTTGGCATATATGGCCACGATGTGCAGGATGCTTCTGATACTGAAATACCAGCTGATGTGCGCGAAAAAATACTTCGCTTTGCCAAATCCGGCATAGCCGCCAAATGTATGCGCGCAAACAGTTATTTGCAGATAGGCTCAATGTGCATGGGCATAGCGGGTTCGATATTAAATCAGGCTATGCTTCAGGAATATTTCGGAATGCGTTCAGAATCCGTGGATGAGAGTGAAATACTTCGCCGGATAGACCTTGGGATATACGATCATCAAGAATTCGCCCGTGCCATCGAGTGGGTTCGCAAGCACTGCAATGAGGGCTTTGATAAAAACCCGCCTAGCATGGCATTTTCACGTGAGCGCAAGGATGAGCAATGGGAATTTGTCGTAAAGTGCATGTTGATCGTGCGCGACCTGATGGTTGGCAATCCCATGCTTGCCAAGCTTGGCTTTGTTGAGGAAAGCTGCGGCCATAATGCAATAGTCGCCGGCATACAGGGTCAGCGCCAATGGACCGACTACAAGCCCAACTTTGACTTTCTCGAAGCAATGCTAAACAGTCAGTTCGACTGGAACGGTCTACGTGAGGCATTCGTAATAGGCACTGAAAACGATACTTTAAACGCCATGACGATGCTTTTTGAGCACCTGCTCTCCGACCGACCCGGCATTTTCGCTGATGTGCGCACGTATTGGAGTCCGGATGCAGCCAAACGCGTTACAGGCAAAGCGCTAACAGGCTATGCCGAAAACGGCATAATCCATCTGCTTAACTCAGGCGCGGCCTCGCTGGATGGAACCGGTGCGGCATCTGATAAAAACGGTGCGCCCATGATAAAGCCCTTCTACGACATGACCGGCGCCGATTCGGATGCCTGCCTGAGCGCCACCGACTGGTGTGCGGCGGATCAGTTCTATTTCCGTGGCGGCGGATTCTCATCGCACTATAAAAATGGCACGCGCGGCGGTATGCCTATAACTATGGCGCGCCTTAACGTAGTAAAGGGGCTTGGTCCCGTGCTTCAGCTTGCCGAGGGTTATTCCTGTGAGCTTGACCCCGCTATGCATAAAATGCTGGATGCGCGAACAGATCCCACATGGCCCACCACATGGTTTGCTCCGCGCCTTACAGGAAGCGGCGCGTTCAAGGATGTTTACAGCGTAATGGCCAACTGGGGTGCGAACCATGGCGCTTTCTGCTATGGACATATTGGTGCAGAGCTTATCACGATGGCCGCCATGCTGCGTATACCCGTATGTATGCACAACGTACCTGACGATAAGATATTCCGCCCCGCCGCATGGTCGGCATTCGGCACGCAGGACTCCGAGTCAGCCGATTACCGTGCCTGCGCCGCTTTCGGCCCGCTATATAAATAATACAACTCCATAGCATTACAAAGCCCGTTTATCCGCCGGATGCAAAACGGGCTTTGTTGAACCGCCATATAACTCAAGGAGGTAATTCATATGCTTAAAAACATACCCGCCATATTATCGCCCGAGCTGCTGAGTGTGCTTTGCGAGATGGGGCACGGCGACACTATAGTACTTGGCGATGGTAACTTCCCCGGCCGCACAATGGCCGCCGCAAATGGCGCGCGCCTTATCCGCGCAGACGGCCACGGCGTACCCGCGCTGTTGGACGCAATTCTAACACTTATTCCGCTGGATGCATATGTAGACACGCCCGTTATGCTTATGAACACCGACGTTAAGGATAAAGGCATGGTTATCCCAATATTCGATGAATACAGGCAGATAATTATGCGGCATGATCCGCGCGGCAATGCTGCAATAGGCTTTTATGAGCGCTTTGAATTCTACGAACATGCTAAATGCACCTGCTGCGTAGTGCAAACCGGTGAAACCGCCATATATGCCAACGTTATACTGCAAAAGGGTGTTATCATATGAAAGCCATTGATCTGCTGGCGTTTGATCTGGGTGCAAGCAACGGACGCGGCATACTCGGCCATTTTGACGGCAGCCGCATAATCACACAGGAGCTATGCCGTTTCGATAACAATTATGTGGATCAAAACAATATCCTATATTGGGATGCGCTCAACCTGTTTATGCATATGAAGCTTGCACTGCACGAATACCGCAGGCGCGGAGGCACTGCGCTGATGAGCTTTGGAATGGACACATGGGGCGTTGATTATGGGCTGCTGGACAAAAACGGCGCGCTGCTTAGCAATCCGCGCAGTTACCGTGGCTCGCTCGATACGGACATGGATGAGGTGTGGAAAGTTGTTTCGCGCCGCGAGCTGTTTGATCGCACCGGCATAGCCAGCATGAATTTTAACACTATCTACCAATTATATCGCCGCAAAATGCAAAGCGATGTCGCGCTGGAGCACGCGCGTACGCTGCTGCTTATGCCGGATCTGCTGGGCTATTTTTTCACCGGTGAAATAGCCAGCGAATATACAAATGTCACCACAACCATGCTGTATAACCCCCTTAAGCATGGTTGGGATACGGATCTTATGCGCATGCTTGGCTTGCCAACGGATATATTTACTCATGTGCAGCCTTCAGGCACACTGCGCGGTCAATTGCTTGCATCCATCTGTGCTGAAACCGGCGTCAATGCGGCGGCGTTTGCCGCGGTCGGCACACACGACACCGCCTCCGCAGTAGCCGCAGTGCCTGGCAAAGGCAGCTTCGCGTTCTGTTCTTGCGGAACATGGTCGCTATTCGGCATGGAAACATGCGCGCCCGTGATAACCGATGAGGTTTATACTGCTAACTTTTCCAATGAGGGCACAGTACAGGGCGGCTTCTGCCCGCTTAACAACATAATGGGTCTATGGCTTGTGCAGGAGTGCCGCCGTGAATGGCTTATGAACAATAGCGGCTTAAGTTGGACCGATGTTGTATCTGCCGCATCAGCCGCTACGCCGTTTCGCAGTATAATTGACCCGGATTACAGCGAGTTTTTCAGCGCTGGCAATATGCAGAATAAGATACGCAATTATTGTGTGCGCACAAGCCAGCCTGTACCGCAGAGTATAGGCGAGGTAGCGCGCTGCATATACGAAAGCCTTGCGCTTAAATACCGCTGGGCGCTCTCGCGCCTATCACGTATCAGCGGCAAGCCCATAGATACGCTAAACATCGTGGGCGGCGGCGGCAAAAATGCGCTGCTCAACCAGATGGCGGCCGACTCCACAGGCTTGCCCGTTATAGCAGGGCCGACTGAGGCCGCAAGTATAGGCAATCTGCTGATGCAAGCCGTAGCGCTGGGCGAGCTTTCCGGTATAGCTGACGTACGCGCAGTTGTGCGCGCATCCACGGAGCTTATAACCTATGAGCCGCATCATACGCAATCGTGGGAAGATGCTTACGCAAAGCTTTTAACGCTTATGGAGGAAAATGTATCATGATAGACATGGCAAAATGGGAACGTATTGCCGCTGCCAACGTGAATAACCGCCCTGAAGTCCCGGGCAGATTGGGCGGCAGGGTAGCGATAGTAACGGGCAGCGCACAGGGGTTTGGGTTGGGCATCGCGCAGGAGCTTTATAGGGAAGGCGCAAGCTTGGCAATAGCTGATCTCAACTTTGAGCTTGCGACTGAGGTTGCCGGCGAGCTTGGCACACGCGCATTTGCCGTAAAGGTGGACGTGTCAAACGAGGAGAGCGTGTCCGCCATGATAGGCGCGTGTGTAGAGCGCTTTTTAGGGCTTGATCTGTACGTGAGCAACGCTGGCGTACTCAAGGCAGGCAGCCTTACGGAGCTGGAAAAAAAGGACTTTGAATTTGTAACCGCAATAAACTATACGGCATATTTCACGGGCGTAAAATATGCCAGCGCGATAATGCGCGCACAATACGTGGCAAACAACGCATGGACAGGTGATATAATCGAGATCAATTCCAAAAGCGGCCTTACGGGCAGCAACAAAAACTTCGCTTACGCGGGCAGTAAATTCGGCGGTATAGGGCTTACGCAGAGTTTTGCGCTGGAGCTTTGCCCCTACAATATAAAGGTCAACGCGATATGCCCGGGCAACTACCTTGACGGGCCGTTGTGGATGGATCCCGAGCGCGGCCTGTTCGTGCAGTATCTGCACGCAGGCAAGGTGCCCGGCGCAAAGAGCGTTGAAGACGTAAAGCGCTATTACGAGGGCAAGGTGCCCATGAATCGAGGCTGCATACCGGCGGATGTGGCCAAGGCCATATTCTACGCAATAGAGCAGACCTACGAAACAGGACAGGCCATCCCCGTAACCGGCGGCCAGAATATGCTAAGGTAACCGATATGATAGATTTACGCATACTATCGCGGCTAAATGTTCCCGATAAGCATCGGCGGCTCGATGCGTTACGCGATATTCATGCCAATACCGCATACCCGCCGGCAAACCCGCGCTATGTCAATAACCACATACACACCAGCTATTCCTTTTCGCCTTATTCCCCCGCCGCTGCCGTATATGCGGCGCGCGCAGAGGGGCTATGCACTGCGGGCATTGTAGATCACGACAGCATTGCCGGCGCTAATGAATTCCTGCAAGCAGCGGAAATAATCGATATGCCCGCCACGCTTGGCGCTGAATTTCGAGTATCCCTTGCCGATACGCCATTAGCGCAGCTTCGCACAAACAACCCTGACCAGTCTGGCATAGCCTATATGACGCTTCAGGGTGTTCCGCGTTCCAGCATAACCGCGGTACAAGGGTGGTTCACACCATTTCGTGCCGCACGAAATATGCGCAATGAAAATATGGTGCGCAACATCAACGCCCTGCTTAGAGATGAAAGCATAGCCTTGGATTTTAAGCTGGACGTACTGCCGCTGTCCATGTGGAATGATGGCGGGTCCGTTACCGAGCGGCATTTGATGTATGCGCTTGCCGGTGCATTGATTAAAAAGGTCGGAATGGGCAGCGGGCTTATTTCGCTGCTTGAAAGACTTGACATTCCGCTTAATTCAACGCAGACGCAGCAGCTTTTGGATACGCATTACCCCTTTTACGCCTATGAGGTGCTAGGCATACTTAAAGGAGTATTTGTGCCGCGCATCTATGTTGACGCACACGATGAATGCCCCTCTCTCTCTCAGGCCGTATCATTTGCCAAGGATGTTGGCGCGATTCTCTGTTACCCCTATTTAGGTGATGTTACGCAGAATATTACAGGCGATAAGCGTGCGCAAAGGTTTGAGGACGCTTATCTTGACGAACTGCTTAAAGTGATGTTTAACGCCGGTGTGCACGCCGTCACCTACATGCCTGCGCGCAATACCCGGCAACAGTTGCTCAGGGTGCGCTCGTTATGCGAAAAGCTTAACATGTTTCAGGTTAGCGGTGAGGACGTAAACTCTCCACGCCAAAGTTTTATTTGTTCCGCCATGGATGATCCCCTTTTTGACAATCTCATTAAAAACACGTGGACGCTTATCGCACGGTAAGCGCTCAGGCGCGATAAATACTCACAATTGCCTTATTACAACAGAGCCATGAAAGGATTATTTGTATGAAAACAAGAGCTGTGCGGCTGTATGGAGAGATGGATCTCCGTTTAGAAAGCTTTGAACTTTCCCCAATCAAACAGGATGGCATACGTGCAAAAGTCATATCCGACAGCATATGCATGAGCAGCTATAAGGCAGCCTCGCAAGGGGCGGCGCATAAGCGCGTGCCGGACGATGTTGCGCAAAACCCCGTAATAATCGGCCATGAATTCTGCGGCGAAATCGTTGAGGTGGGCGAAGCATGGCGGCATAAATTCAGCCCTGGCGACAGATTCGTTATACAGCCCGCGCATTTCTACAATGGCTCGCTTGCAGCGCCCGGCTATTCCTACGCCGAATGCGGCGGAGATGCAACCTATGTAAACATACCTTTCGAAACCATGGAGATGGACTGTCTGCTTAAATACGATTCAGACGTATTCTTCTATGGTTCGCTTGCAGAGCCAATGAGCTGCGTTATAGGTACGTTCCACGCAATGTATCACACAACCCCCGGCAGCTATGCTCATTCCATGGGCATTGCGCAAGGCGGTAAGCTTGCTCTGCTTGCATCCGTAGGCCCCATGGGGCTTGGCGCTATAGATTATGCCCTGCATTGCGACAGAAGACCCGAGCTTATTGTTGTTACCGATATAGATGATGCCCGCCTTGCGCGGGCGCAGAGCATCTATCCTGTGGCTCACGCCAAGGAGCTTGGGATAAGGCTTGAATATGTAAATACCGCCAAAGTTGATAACCCCGCTGCACATCTGCGCTCTATCACACACGGCACTGGTTTTGACGATGTGATCTGCTTTGCGCCCGTGCGCCCCGTGGTTGAACAAGCAGATGCGATACTTGCGCAGGATGGCTGCCTGAATTTTTTTGCCGGCCCGGCCGACCCTGCCTTTTCCGCCATGCTAAATTTTTACAATGTTCATTATAACTACACGCATCTTGTTGGAACCTCCGGCGGCAACACCAGCGATATGCGCGAGGCAATCTCCATGATGAACGATGGTAGGCTAGACCCTTCCGCCATGATAACGCACGTGGGCGGATTGGACTGCGTGATCAACACCACTCTTCAGCTACCCCATATACCCGGCGGCAAGAAGCTTATTTACAACCATATCAGTCTGCCGCTCACCGCTATCTCCGATTTTGAAGAAAAGGGCAAGACCGAAGCGCTCTTTAGGCGACTGCACCAGATAGTTTCCGCAAACAACGGCCTATGGTGCGGCGAAGCGGAAAAGTATCTGCTTGCCAACGCCGTTGCGGCGGAATAGTACACGCATTCTTCGGCGTACTGTGCTGACAGATGATTAGGTTCCATTTGCCGGCGCAGTATGCCAAACTACTACCAGAGCAAAATCAATACGGTATACATTTTTAGACTAAATCTTATTGAACTACGCGTTTTTTTATAGATTGATCTGTGCAAACTATTGACCATTCAGTATCGTCACGTTATAATATAACATATTAATGTTAGTTTATAGCATATGCATAGAAAATTCATCACATATTTAGTTAGGAGGTGCATTATGGCAGTACCGGTTATAATGCCACGGCAGGGTCAGTCCGTGGAGAGCTGTGTGTTGACGCAATGGAGCAAAAAAGTCGGTGATGCGGTTAAAAAGGGTGATATCCTGTTCACCTATGAAACCGATAAGAGTACATTCGAGGAAGAATCCAAGGTGGATGGAACTCTGCTTGCGGCCTTCTTTGATGTGGACGACGATGTGCCTTGCCTTGCCAACGTGGCGGTAATAGGCGAAGCAAATGAGGATTATTCACAATTCGATCCGCGCGGCGGCGGTGCTATCGCACAGGCGCCCGCCGTGGCGGCGCCTCAAGCCGGAACGGCTGCCGCCGCGCCCGTTATTGCCATCGACATAAATGCCGATAAAAGCATCGCCGTATCGCCAAGAGCACGCGTTGCCGCCCAAAGCCTTATGGTTAACGCGACAGCCGCCATACCCACTGGCCCAAACGGACGTGTGATTGAACGTGATGTTATAGCGCTTGCCAACGATGGCAAAAAGGCCACGCCGGCCGCAATTGCCGATATGATAGCGCAGCGCATCGAATTCGGCACGGGGCTTGGCGGACGCATAACCACAGCGGATATTGAATCCGCCACAGTTGTCCAGGCGCCAAGCACAGAGCCAAGCATACAAGCAAGTGCCGATTATGAGGATCAAAAGCTATCCAACATACGCAGGGTAATAGCAAAGAGCATGCAGCAAAGCCTTGCGAGTATGGCACAGCTGACCCATAATTCTTCATTTGACGCAACATCGATTCAGCATCTGCGCGCTACCCTTAAGGCCGCGCAAGAAAAGCTGGATACGCCAAGCATCACAATAAATGATATTGTGCTATTCGCCGTATCCCGTATACTGCCAAAGCACCCCGAACTTAACGCACATCTGTTGGATGATAAGCTGCGCCTGTTCAAGCACGTGCATATCGGCATGGCAGTGGATACACCGCGCGGGCTGCTCGTGCCCACGCTATTCAACGCCGATACCAAAAGCCTGCGCGAAATATCAATGCAATCCAAGGCGCTGGCCAAGGCCGCACATGAGGGCAGCATAAATCCCGATCTGCTTACCGGCGCAACCTTTACCGTAAGCAATTTAGGTGCGCTAGGTATAGAATCCTTCACCCCCATAATCAATCCCCCACAAACCGGTATTCTGGGTGTGGATTGCATAATCGAACGTGTACGCACTGTGGATGGTCAGATCACAGCATACCCCGCAATGGGACTTTCGCTCACTTATGACCATCGAGCAGTAGACGGCGCGCCTGCTTCACGTTTTCTCAAAGAACTCTGCGTAGCTCTGGAAAATATAGAAGCGCTGCTTGTGATCTAGTTTTTTTTGAAAGGACTGTTATAACAGATGATTTATGATCTTATTGTTCTAGGCGGTGGCCCTGCGGGTTATCTCGCAAGCGAGCGTGCAGGGCATGCCGGTATGAGTGTATTGTGCGTGGAGGCGCGCAGCGTTGGCGGTGTTTGCCTAAACGAGGGCTGTATCCCCACAAAAACATTGCTGTATTCCGCCAAGCTGTATGACGGAGCGGCACATGGCGAAAAATACGGCATTACCTCTACGGGTCTTGCGATTGACCATCAAAAGGTGGTTGCTCGCAAGGATAAAATAGTTAAAATGCTAGTTGCCGGTGTAAAGAGCGCGCTTAAGGCCAACAATGTGGTCATGGCAGACGGCATCGGTGTAATAACCGGCCGCAGCAGCGATGGCTATACCGTAGCAGTTGGCGATGAAACCTATACAGGCAAGCGCCTGCTTATCGCCACAGGCTCCTCCCCCGCCATACCGCCCATCCCCGGTCTAAAGGATGGCTTGGAATCCGGCTTCGTTATGACCAACCGCGAAACGCTGGCGCTTGCCCAAAAGCCTAACCGTTTGGCGGTGATAGGCGGCGGCGTCATCGGACTTGAAATGGCAAGCTATTTTTGCTCCATCGGCACAGAGGTTACCGTTATCGAAATGCTTGATCATATCGCCGGTGAAAATGATACACAGCTTACAGCTATACTTCAGCGCAACTATCAAAAAAAGGGCGTTACGTTCCATCTGGGTGCACGTGTAACTCAGATAAAACCGGACGGCGTCTGCTATGAAAAGGATGGGCAGGCGGAGTTTTTGCCCGCGGATAAGGTGCTTTTATCCATAGGACGCAGGGCCAACACAAAGGAAATAGGGCTTGAAAGCATAAATGTACTTACAGAGCGCGGCGCAATCGTTACGGATGCGCATATGCGCACAAACGTGCCTGAAGTCTATGCCGCGGGCGACGTCAACGGCATTTCCATGCTGGCGCATACCGCTTACCGCGAGGCCGAGGTGGCTGTAAACACAATGGTTGGCAAACGCGACGTGATGCGCTACAACGCCATACCCGGCGTTATCTACACCAACCCCGAGCTTGGCAGTGTTGGTGAAACCCAAGCGACCGCTACAAGCAAGGGCTTAAACTTTGATACTGTCAGTATACCAATGCGTTTTTCCGGCAGGTATTTGGCCGAAAACGAAGGTGGCGACGGCATATGCAAGCTGGTTATAGACCGTGAACGCCGCACGCTGCTGGGTGCGCAGGCTCTATGCAACTACGCCTCCGAATTTATCGTAGCTGCCGGCGTGTTTATAGAGCTTCAGCTCACCATTGAGGATATAAAGGAGCTTGTGTTTCCCCATCCCACAGTGTGTGAGATAATCCGTGAAGCTGTATTTCAATACGACAGATAAGGAGAAGCAGCCATGACAAAATCACTTTTAATCGATCCGCAACAGGTTCGTAAGCCTGATGTGCTTTCGTTCCCCGACATACCGGTTAACGTATACCAAAAAACGGTTAAGGATGAGCTTAATAATTTTACGCATGATGAATTTATAAACATCTATCGCGACATGTGCTATATCCGCGAGTTTGAAACCATGCTCAATCTGATTAAAACCACCAGCGAATATCAGGGCGTAGCCTATAGCCATCCCGGCCCTGCGCATCTTGGTATAGGCCAGGAGGCTGCCTATGTTGGCGAGGCATTCCATCTCACGTTGGACGATTATACCTTCGGCTCCCACCGAAGCCATGGCGAAATACTTGCAAAGGGACTGCGCAGTATAGAAATACTTGACGATAAAAAGCTGATGCGGATAATGCAGGACTTTTTCGGCGGCAAGACGCTGTCAGTTATAAACGATAGTGAAAAGAGCATTAAGCAGATTGGCCGCGACTTTTTGCTATATGGCATGATGTGCGAAACATTCGCGCGCGAAAACGGATTTAACAAGGGACTTGGCGGCTCCATGCACGCTTTCTTTACCCCATTTGGTATCTACCCCAACAACGCCATTGTTGGCGGTAGCGGCTCCATCGCGCCGGGTGCGGCGCTTTATAAGCTAATCAACAAGCAGCCCGGCGTTGTAGTATGCAACATCGGCGATGGCTCTATGGCCTGCGGACCCGTATGGGAAGGTCTTATGATGAGCGCAATGGATCAGGTGCGCACACTCTGGGGCAAGGATGGTGGGGGCATGCCTATCATCTTCCACATAAACGATAACTTCTATGGTATGGGCGGGCAAACGATGGGCGAAACCATGGGCTATGGTATGGTAGCTCGCATTGCCTCCGGCGTATCGCCAACGCAGCTCCACGCAGAGCGCGTTGACGGATATAATCCCCTTGCAGTAATAGACGCGTATGCGCGCAAACTGCCCGTGGCAAAAAAAGACGGCCCTGTGATGCTGGATGTTGTAACATACCGAATAAGCGGACATTCTCCGTCAGATTCCTCCAGCTACCGCACCAAGGATGAAATAGCCGAATGGGAGGATGCGGATTCTATCCGCTCCTATGGCGCACAGCTTATTGAGGCTGGCGTATGCGCTCAATCCGAGCTTGACGCAGCTTGGGCGCAGGTAAAATCCGACATGCTGCGCAACCTTAAGCTTGCCATAGATGAAAAGCTTTCTCGGCGCATCGACATATTCGGCAGCGAATCAAATTTTATAGGCGATTTGATGTTCAGCAACAAGGCTGTGCGCAGTATGGACGAGACGCGTAAAAGCGACATGCTGCTTCCTCGTGAGGAATGCCCCCGTGTGATACAGCTTGCCAAAAAATCGCGCTTTGGCATAGATGACGACGGCAAGCCTGTAAGTAAAAACAAGGTCTATCAATATCGTGATGGCATAGCGGAGCCAATAATCAACAAATTCTATGAGGACCCCACACTCGTCTCCTTTGGGGAGGATGTACGCGACTGGGGCGGTGCGTTTGCTGTGTACCGCGGTATGACCGAAGCCATTCCATATCACAGGCTGTTTAACTCGCCAATCGCAGAGGCCGGCATTGTTGGCGCGGCGATAGGCTATGCCATGAGCGGCGGCAGGGCAATTGCCGAACTTATGTATTGCGATTTTCTCGGCCGTGCAGGGGATGAGGTATTCAACCAATTGAGCAAGTGGCAGTCAATGAGCGCCGGTATGCTAAAGATGCCTGTTGTGCTGCGCATGAGCGTTGGCAGCAAATACGGCGCACAGCACAGCCAGGATTGGTCCGCGCTGTGCACGCACATACCCGGCCTCAAAATCGTTTTTCCCGCCACCCCATATGATGCAAAAGGGCTTATGCAATCAGCACTAAACGGCACTGACCCCGTGATATTCCTTGAAAGCCAACGCATATATGATGTTGGCGAGCTGTTCCATGAAGGTGGAGTACCCGAAGCGGAATATGAAATCCCGCTGGGCGAACCGGACGTCAAACGCGCCGGCAGCGATGTTACCATACTCAGCATCGGCGCGGCGCTGTATCGCGCAACAAAGGCGGCGGATATACTGCATGATGCATATGGCGTTGAGGCCGAAATAATCGATGCGCGCAGCCTTGTTCCCTTCAATTACGCTAAGGTAATAGAATCTGTAAAAAAGACCGGCCGCATTGTTATAACGGGCGATGCATGCGAGCGCAACTCATTCATGCGCAACCTTGCCAGCAACATAACCGAGCTATGCTTTGACTATCTTGATGCACCGCCGGTTGTTGTAGGTGCGAAAAACTGGATCACGCCCGCGCACGAGCTGGAGAATGCGTTCTTCCCACAGCCAGAATGGATCGTGGATGCTATCCATCAGCGTATTATGCCACTGTCCAACCATGTGTGCTCACATAACTGCACCGAGCTTGAGCAGCTGCGCGAAAACAAACTTGGTATATAAGGAGAAGTATGCATGTCCAACGAACGCAGGGCGCTAATAAGAGAATATATTGACGCACACGGCGAAGCAGATCTTGCGCAGCTCATGGAGATAGCGGGCGGATGCTCCTCCATGACGCTGTGGCGGGATCTCAACCAGCTTGAGCATGAGGGTGTAATTCGCCGCACGCACGGCGGTGCAATCTCCGTGCGCATGCTTCAGCCCGAAGTTGAGGGGCTGTATAGCCAGCGCGCCATGGAGCATACGGACGCAAAGCGACGCATCGCGCTATGTGCCGTGCCCTATGTTTTGCCGGAGCATTCAATCTACCTTGATGCGGGCAGCACGGTAATGGGGGTAGCACAGCTTTTGCCTGATCAGCGTTTTACCGTGATAACCAGCGGCGTTAACATAGCTATGGAGCTTTCACAGCGCCACAGTTGCAGCGTGATACTTGTGGGTGGTCAGGTTAGCGGAACCACGCTTTCCTGTTCCGGCGCACAATCCGAGGCATGCGTGGATGGCCTTAATATTGATGTGGCCATAATCAGCGTTTCCGGCTATTCGGTTGCCGCAGGCTTTACAAGCGGCTCGGCGAGCGAAACCGCGCTTAAAGCCAAGGTAATTAAAAAGGCCAACCGCGTCTTGTTGCTTATGGACAGCAGCAAGATCGGCCGCAACCTGCCATACACCTTTGCCACTATGGAGGATATCGACGTACTGATAAGCGAATGTCCGCTTCCATCCGAAATACAAAAACAGGCCGCAGCATGTGGAGTAGAGATGATAATATCAGAATGCTAGCTGCCCTAAGGATTTATCCCATATAAAAAATATGCCGTAAGCATTGATTTTCGAACGCCTTTCCGGCTTGCGCTACTGGTAGATATCCGCACCGGCAAAGAATTACACTTTGCTTTTTCAAAAAATGACGCGTCTTACAGGCAATTTACCCTGCATCACCCAATGGATCATCTGGACATATCGCACGCTGTGCTGCCGTATGTAATATGTAGTATTGCCCGTGAATATCATAGGCGCAGGTATAAACCTTACGCCCTAAATCGTGTCGTCTGCATATGCAGACGATATTTTTTTGTGCCTTATTGCGTGCTACGCGGCCGAGCCGCATCTATGTACCGCGCGGCGTACTAGGCCCATCAAGCGCTTTTGAGCCGCCGTGACGGATATCCCGATCAAGCGGTACAGCCTGGTTTTGGCGGTATGTTTGATATGTCTGTGGGTGGTGGGTGTGCATCATATATTGCCCGGGAAATGGCACAGCGTACCGGACCTTACCAATGGATACGCCAATAGGCGTAAGCAGTATCAACGCGCATATCTTGCCCCCCTGCAACGAAAATAGCCGGCACAGCCAGGCTGCTATAGCAATTGCGAATCCGCTTATTATACGCTGCTTCACCATTTAAGGGGCTTTAAGCAAATTTCAACCTTGATATATCGGCTATAAGTCAATCCGCAATATCCCCAACCCCATCAAGTATCAAACGTGGGCGGTATGGAAAGCTCTCTACAGTTTCGCGCGTGCTCACACCCGTAAGCACCAATATCGTGTCCAGACCGCTTTCTATGCCTGCGATTATATCCGTATCCATACGATCACCTATCATGGCCGCATCCTCTGAATGCACATCAAGCATCCGCAGACCCGTGCGCATCATTAGCGGGTTCGGTTTGCCCACGAAGTATGCATTTTTGCCCGTCGTCATCTCGATTGGCGCCGTTAACGCACGGCATGCCGGAATTATACCGTTTTCGGAGGGGCCTGTCAGATCCGTATTCGTTCCTATTAATTTGGCACCGTTGTTCACATGATGTATTGCGCGGCAGATCGCATTATAGTTATAGTTATCAGTTTCGCCCACCACCACATAATCCGGATCCACATCGTTTATGGTTATGCCCGCGTCATATAGCGCATTGTGCAGCCCCGGCTCGCCTATCACATATGCGCTGCATCCGGGATGTTGCCTGCCTATAAATTTGGCCGTAGCAAGCGCACTGGTATAGAAATGGCTCTCGTCCACATCCAGCCCCATGCGCAGCAACTTAAGCTGTAGCTCCTTAGGCGATTTCCCGCTGGCATTAGTAAGAAACAAAAATTTCTTGTCGTTACGGTAAAGCCAATCAACGAATTCCTTTACACCCGGTAATATACGATTTCCATGGTATATCACGCCGTCCATATCGCATATAAAGCCTTTTTTCGCTCTGAGTTTATCCATATATTTCCTTTCATCCATGGGATCATTCCAAGCTGTATTTTAACAGAGATGGCGAGGTTTTGCACATGAAATTATCGTAATACCAACCTCCCAAAAGCAACAAAAGCATCCGAAGATGCTTTTGCTTAATATGGCTTTAAATGCCGGCGCACATCAGCTGTTCGTTCATATCTTCAGCAAGAGCGTAGCGATGCCATTCCAATCCGCAGCGCTGCATGGCAGCCGCAAATATGCCCCATATCAGTGCGGTATACGACATACCTGAAAACTCCGCAAGCATTGGATAATCACTATAGCCCGGCGCAAGGCCCGGCAGTGGATTGATCTCAATAAAATATATTTTACCGTCATCTCCAAGGCGAAAATCCATACGTGCAAAATCATGACAGCCCAGCACATCAAAGGTGCGCTTGGCCATACCCATCATCTCATGCTCTTGCTCTGGAGAAAGTCTGGCCGGACACTCGTAGCTTATATACCGCTTATATGCCTTTTTTACATTGTAGCTATATACGTGATAGCTGCCTTGCGTAGGCTGCTTATAGATTATTTCCATAGGCGGGAACACCCTTGCATTGCTGCCATTGCCCAGCACACCCACTGTGAATTCTCGCCCTTCAATATACTCTTCCGCCAGCATATCCTGCCCATACAGCGAAAACGCACGCGCAGCAAGCATACGAAGCTCTGCGGGCGAGCTCGCTATGCTTACATCCGATATGCCCTTGCTGGAGCCTTCAGCATTCGGCTTTACTATCACTGGATAGTGCAGCTTGGGCGCCTGTATTATTGACTCGTGCTTGAGCAAAGCATATTTTGGTGTGCGCAGATGATATGAAGCAAGTAATCGCTTCGTAAGCGCCTTGTCCAGCGCTATACACAGCGTTGTTTCGTCTGATCCGGTGAATGGTATCCCCAGCATATTAAGCAGCGCAGGGACCTGTGCCTCACGGCCACGGCCACCCCTGCCCTCTGCTATGTTAAATGCGATATCGATATGCGTGGCTTCCAGTTTTTCTGGCAAGGCCTCATCCGCCTGAAGCAGCTTTACGTTCAGGTTGCATGCGGTAAGCGCCTGCTGTATTGCCAGCACGGTATCCATGTTGTCATACTCTGCCTCCGCATCCGCGGGGCCTGAAGCAACCTCTTTTTTTAAGTTGAATATTATGCCAACTGTGGGTACCCCATCCAGGAGCGGAACCTCGGAATCGCGTTCTTCCATAACAAATTACCAACCTTCCTCACTGCAATGCAGTCTAATTTTCCTATCAAAGATACATCTGCTTTACCCCATTGTCAACGCCTTTATAATGAATTTTTTTAGCCGTCTACCGGTATCAAAACGTATGCAAAAAAAGCCGCGCTTATGCTGTGGAAATGCCGTGCGCGTAATGGTATAATCACGGTATTAGAGTAGGAGTGAGGTATAAATATGCGCATCATAAAAACAGCCGTCGCAGGCACGCTGGAATCCAACGACGCGCTTGTGGAAATTTCTCCCGCAAATGGGGAAACAACATTGGATATCACCTCCACCGTATACGCGCAGTTTGGTGCGGATATTGAGCGCTCCGTTCTAAGCGTTTTAGATGAATTAGGTGTTTCCTGCTGCTGCATACGTATAAACGACCACGGTGCGCTGGAGTGCGTGATACGCGCACGCACCGAAACAGCAGTACGCCGTGCCTGCGAGGTATAACACATGCGAAGAAGTATTCTGTTTATGCCCGGCAACAATGCCGGTATGCTGCTAAACGCCGATCACCTTGGCGCGGATGGAATAATATTGGATCTTGAGGATGCCGTGTCGCCGTTTGAAAAGGATTCGGCACGAATTCTTGTGCGTAATGCCATGCGCACGCTTGGCTATGCCAAAAGCGATGTAATCGTGCGCGTGAACTCGCTGGATTCCCCATTCTATCAGGCTGATCTTGACTTGCTTGTTCCGCTTCGCCCCGCTATGATAATGCCGCCCAAGGTAAGTAATGCTGCGGATGTGTTGAAATTTGATGGATACATCAGCGATATCGAGGCATCCCATGGCATACCCAACGGCACTATAAAGCTAATGCCACTGATCGAAACAGCGTTAGGCGTGGAAAATGCGTTTCCCATTGCTTCCGCCTCTACCCGCGTATGCGCGGTGTTGCTTGGTGGTGAGGACCTCACCGCCGACCTGTGCTGTAAGCGCACAAAGGGCGGCAATGAGATTGCTTACAGCCGTTCCCGCATAGTATGCGCCTGCCGTGCCGCCGGTATAGACTGCTATGATACTCCCTTTACCGACGTCGATGATTTGTCTGGGCTTCAAGTCGATGTGCAATACGCAAGATCGCTCGGTTTTACAGGCAAATCCGCAATATCGCCAAGGCATGTTTCCATAATTAACGATATATTTTCTCCAACGCAGGCCGATATCGCATACGCCTCCGAGGTGCTCGCCACAATCCGCGAGGCTAAGGCACAGGGTAAAGGCGTTGTCTCGCTGCGTGGAAAGATGATTGACGCGCCAATTGTGGCGCGGGCAAACCGCGTAATCGCTGATGCCAGGAACTTGGGGGTACATATCGATGAATAAACTGCTTGACTCTATTGCGGCGGCAATCAGCGAATGCGGATTAAAAAGCGGCATGACAATATCTTTCCATCATCATCTGCGCAACGGCGACCATGTGCTAAACATGGTGATGGAGGCCATTGCCGCTTCCGGCTTGCGCGATATCAGTATTAACGCCAGTTCGCTCTTCGATGTTCACGCCCCGCTTATCAATCACATAAAAAGCGGCGTTGTCACCTCGCTGGAATGCGGCTATATGAGTGGTCGGCTTGCCGCAGCCATCTCGGAAGGGGTGTTGGCCACCCCCGTCGTCTTCCGCTCACACGGCGGCCGGCCGGCGGCATTAGCCGCGCATGAATCCTGCATAGACGTTGCTTTCATCGCCGCGCCCACCGCGGACACGATGGGCAACTGCTCCGGAAAATACGGCAAATCTGCCTGTGGTTCATTGGGCTATGCATTTGCAGACGCGCAATATGCAAAACGCGTTGTGGTAATAACGGACAATCTGGTTGCATATCCACTTGCGGATTTTTCCATAGACGAAACCCATGTGGACTATGTTGTAGCCGTGGACAGCATAGGCGACCCTGCCGGCATCATTTCCGGCACGACCAACATCACGCGCGATCCAATCGGGCTTATAATGGCCGCATATGCGGCGCGCATAATGGATGCCGCAGACCTTATAAAGGACGGCATGAGCTTCCAGACCGGCGCGGGCGGCGCATCGCTTGCCACCGCAAAATACCTTAAGGATATAATGGTGCAGCGCAATATACGCGGCAGCTTTGGTCTTGGCGGCATCACAGGATATCTTGTGGATATGCTTGAGGAGAATTGCTTTGAATCCCTGCTGGATGTGCAGTGCTTTGACCTGCGCGCTGTAGAATCCATCCGCACAAATCCTCGTCACCGCGAAATATCCGCCATGCAGTATGCTAGCCCCACATCAAAAAGCGCAGCGGTAGACCATCTAGATGTGGTAATACTCGGTGCAACCCAAATAGATACGGACTTTAATGTCAACGTCCACACGGATTCAAACGGATATATAATCGGAGGCAGCGGCGGCCACAGTGATGCAGCAGCCGGAGCATCGCTTACAATGATAATAGCTCCGCTCACGCGCGCGCGTTTGTCCATCGTTGTTGATCATGTAGGCTGCATATCCACCCCCGGCAGCAGTATAGACGTGCTCGTCACTCAACATGGCATTGCCGTAAATCCCGCAAAGGCCGATCTAGCGCTAAGGCTTAAGGATGCCGGCTTGCCCGTGATGGATATATTTGCCCTAAAGGAAGCCGCCCAACAGCTTACAGGCATCCCTCAACCCATATCCCTGGGTGAGCGTATCGTAGCAAACGTCTTTTACCGCGACGGCACGCAGATTGATTCCATACGCTGCGTGAAATAGCCTAAAAAATCAGGGATGCGCTTATTAGCGCATCCCTTTTGCTTTATCCCACAATCACATCGGCTACATAATCTTGATGCTGTTTATCATATCCGTATGATCCTCAGTCAGCTCGCCTATCACGCCCACAAGCAGATAATTTTCGGTTATCGGCTCGCGTAGCAGCGCCGGAACAAGGCTCACTTTCCCCAGCTGTCCCGTGCTTGTCACGTGCATTCGCGGGCCGGTACAGTGATGCAGCGAATCGCCTATTAGTATATGGCTATCGTCATAATATGATATTGGTACGTCAGCCGCTATCAGCTTGCACATATCCACATTAAGCGCCTTGAAATCTATCTTGGGTTCATCTTCAAAGCTGAGTATAAAGCCATGGCGAACATCCGAGTGGGTCATTTGATGCTCTCCTATTTCCTGCGTCTGAAGGCAGAACTCGCACACATCCTCCGCAGAATGTGCCTTGCGCCTGTATTCTATTGATGAAAACACAATATTGGCAAGCTCCGCCGGCACTGGTCCAAATATCGTGGGGCGCGTAATAATTATCTCCTCGCCAATGCCTATCAGCAGATGTGCGTTCTTTTTTAGCGCCGGATACAGCAGATCAAAGTGCTCTACCACCACGCGCTTGCCCTTCGCAAGCGCCTGATCCACCGCATCCGCTATCAGATGCAGCTGCGTAAACGCCATTTCAAACCTTACATCAATGTGGTATGTATGCGCAGTATAAAAGCCTGTGTCATCGATATTGAGCAGCGGCAGTGGGCGCACATTCACCCCTTCGTCGTCATTTGTAAGCTCAAGTCCTGGAAACATGCCCTTTATCAACATGCTTTTACCTGAGCCGGCGCTGCCCACAAGCCCGATAAGCCTGTCGAACGGGCTTAAATATTGCTGCGCTATCTGCATGCCAAGATCCACCATGCGCACATTGCCACGCGGCGCGAAAAACACGCTGTAAAGATGATTTTTTTGCATTCTGGCCGAATATGGCATGTGCTGATACCGCCTTTCATAATCCTTTTCAATATATCATATCCGGGTTTCAGCTGGGATTCTAAGCATTTATCTCGCTTTTCGCACAGCAATTATACGCTGCATCTCATTGTAGACCAGCATAAATCCCTCATCAACGCCCATGCCGGGCTTTGCAAGTATCTGCACAGGCTGCGTTGCCATGGCAATATGCACACACACCTCGCAGGAGCGGTTTGTTTCGTTGCAGGTTCCACCCTGATATGCGCCTATGCCCATCTTTTTACAGTAAAGCACCGCCTCAGCAGTATTGTTAATGCCGCCAAGATCTGGCGTTTTTATCTGTAGCATATGCCCGGCGCGGTTATCCGCAAAGTACTTGATATCCTCAAGCGTATTGCACCATTCATCCGCAACCAGCTCCACATCGATTTTGCGTTCATCCAGCACACGCGTAAGATCGCGCAGTGCAATCATCTGAGCTTCTCTGCCCTCTGCATCCATAGGTCCCTCTATGCGCAGATGAAACGGCTTTGCGGCCTCACTCAGCGTAGCAATATAATCCGCCATCGCACCATAGTTATTTACGCCAAAAGCCGTACCGATTGTTCCATAGACGTCAATATGCATTATCGGCACATAGCTTTCATCCGTGCGCAATGATATTATGCGCTCGCGCAGCCACTTCACATAATCCAGTAGCAGCTCGCCATGCTCGCCCAGTTTTGTTTTCACATTATTTATCAGTGCGTGTGGCAGTATCTGCGCCTGCTTTATTATCATCTTATCCGCACTGTTATAGCGGTCATCGCCAGACTGCGTGAACACAGGTATCATCGTTTCAGATATGCTCGTACCATACTCCTCGGCTACAACCTCGCACATCAGCTTATGCCCCGCCTTTGCCACCGCATCCAACACCGCCTGCGTCACACCATAGCGTATGGCGGTATGCAGCTTTTTGCCCTCTATCGTTATATCCTCAACCATTGCGGATATGGCGCGAAAATTATTCGCCTCAATGCCAATCAGCCTTGGCTTTATATACTTTTCGATTACAGGTATGAAGTCACTTGCAAGGAACAGTGGATCGCGCCCGCCTGCGCCGCTATACTGCACCGCTGCGCAATCGCCGTGGGCGATTTGCCCATCGTCAAGCACCAGGAGAACCGATATTGCCTCGCCACTTTGGCGCACCGCCGAGAAGCCCGCCGTAACGGGAACGCCGGTATATGTTGCGCCATCCGCCTTTGCGCCCTCCTTGATGGCACGTTGATCGTCAAAATAGAAGCCTGTGCGCCCCGGTGCGCAGATTACATCGATTATTTTCATGATATTTCTCCGTTTCTTCTAAATATTATTAGCGTGGCCGGCCTACCAGCCTGCCTTTGCTTATAGCGTAAACATCGTCTATCACCATCTGGAATGAGGCCTTGCGCTTTTCGGTTCTAGCGCGCTCATCTATGCACTGGCGGTTAAAATCCAGTAGTTCCTTGGTGAATGGCAATGCACCCGGCTCAAGTATGCGCACCGCGCCCACATTATCGCGCGCGGGCAGCATTTTGCCGGCATTATAACGGCTTGGCGCAAACGGAACATCGATAACCCCAGCTTCCACAGCGCGCACTGCGCCAACCGCGATATCGCCCCCGCCAAGTTCAAAGCACTTATCCACAATGCAGCGCGTTTCCGCCGCGATAATGGCCTTCTCATTTTTCAGCACATATTCCGGCAAACGCTGATCAGCAAGCATTGATATCACCTGGCGCGTGCAGCGCAGGCCTTGCGCATTGGCCTCCATTGTGGGGATTCCCAACGCCTCATGCGGTGTTTTGACTATCACCTTTGTAGCATGGCCTATCGCCGCCGCCGCGCTGCCCCAGCTTATCACGCCGAATGCCTTGGCCTCGTCCTGCGGGAAACCGCCCATCCATTGATGGAATACCGTGGTGATGTTCACATCCGCATAGCCATATTTACACATGTATTCATCCGCAAGTTCCTGAAGTATTTCTATTGCGGCAACATCCTGAATTAAATTTCCGCACTGACCGTAGCCCACAGAGATATTGCGCACCCCCTGCTCCGCCGCCAGCAAGCTTTCGATTATGGCCACCGCGTGTGATATGCATGGTGGTACCAGCGTGCCCGTAAGCGGTCCGTAGGGCTCGCGGTTTATAGGCACGCCCGCCTCTTCGTATATACCTGTCAGTCTGTCAGCATACTGCCAGTCAGTTATCGTCCTTGCAAGTGGCACGTTTTTTGCATATGGTATGTTGTATGATATCCCGCCGCCCTCATAACTGGTAAATCCGCCCGCATAGGCGATCTCCGTGAGCAACCGCGCATCCGGCGTGCCATGTCGCACCTGCACGGGAATATTGAGGTTGTCAACTATCCTGCGGCAATTTTTAACGCCGTGGTTAACGGCCGGAAAACCGTTGAGCATGGATTTATTATGCTTGATGGATTCTTCAATGCCATCCTGAGCCTCTTTATAGCGATTCTGGCGTGTGTAGCTATCTATCGTTGTTGGCAGCAGATCTGCCTCGCCGTTATCCTGAAGGTATGTCAAAAGCTTTATATGCTCGTCCACAAGCGCCACACCGGCGCGCGGCTGTATGAGTGTGCGCCCATCGCGCTTGGCGCTATTGAGCACCTCCGAAAACACCTTCTGCTGTGGCAGTGACTTGTGATAGGCAATCGCCTCATCGATATCCACATCCTTGCCCGTAGGCCACTGATTGAGCACCTCTTCGCGTATGGCATAAAACTCACCGTCGCTCAGGCGTTTATTGCTAATTTCCATTCTGCTCCAACTCCTCCTTCATTATCTGCAACGCAGCCTCCGGATAACGCTCGCCAAGCAAACCCATTGCCGCAAGGATATATCCTGCATCTATATGGATATCCGCATGCTTAGGCCTTAGCGAACCCGCCATGTCATCTGAAAACAACGCTTCCTTTGCAATATCCTGTGCGCGCGCAGCGTGTATCGCCGCGCCGCCTGTAATCACTATATGTCTTACGCCCGTAAGATCCTTGCCCTCCTGCACAAACACAGGCCCCGTAGGCGTATATGCCTGGGTTAGCGAGCCAGCATGGCGTATACATGCCGTGCGTACCGCAAGCGAAGCAAGTGCAAAGTCCATCGCGCTATATTCATCGTTGTCCGGTATCAGATCTGTATGGCCCGAAAGCTGCTGAGTAAGCTCGCCGCAGCGCTGTTGCGAAAGGCCGCTAAGTCTGCTTATCTCGCCCATACCTGCCGCGTCGATTATGCCCTGCACGCTGTAACGCATGCCTATATCTCCCTCTACTGTACGTTTTACGCGCGGCTCAGGCAGCCCCTTTAGCACAGTGTTCACATGCTCAGGCATTCCATCTGCAACTGAATATACATCCGTTGTAGCACCTCCCAGATCCACCGCAAACAGCTCGCCTATGCCGCACTGATTTCCTATCCCGTTTGCAAACAGCTCCATCGCCTTTAGCATCGCCGCAGGCGTGGGCATTAATATGCCATCCACCAGCCCCTCTGCCCTTGAAAGCCCTTTCGCCTGTACTATGCGCCTTAGGAATAGCCCACGTATGGCATCCTTAGCCGGCTCTATACACACTTCATTAAAGCGCGGCATAACATTTTTTGTAATTATTACCTCGCGTCCCGCGAGTATCCGCTCACATTCACGCGCACAAACGCGGTTGCCCGAAAGCACAACGGGAAAATCCGTTTTGCATCCTGCTATCATACTTGCATTATTTATGATGTTGCTCGTATTTCCGCCGTCCGTGCCGCCGGTAAGCAACAGGATATCCGGCTTTGCCGCGTCTATATCAGATATGTCGTCCTCGGTAAGCTGATATGAGTATACGCCTATCACCTTTGCGCCCGCGCCCAGCGATGCAAGCTTTGCCGCCTCCGCAGTAAGCTGTGGCACAAGTCCGCTTGTCACCATTCGCAGTCCGCCAGCCGCGCTTGAGCAAGCATAGCGCTCCGCAAAATCAATGCGTCCCGTCTCATTTTGCAGTGCGTCCATCGCCGTTTGCAGCCCGTCATTTATATCCGTGCTAATTGTGGTGTATGCGCACGCAGTACCCAACAGCCGCGCAGCATCAACATCAACAGCGGTAACCTTCGTATTCGTGCTTCCAAAATCTATCAGCAATACAGCGCGCATTTTGCCTCCATATCAGTCTTTGATGCAAAGATCCTCTTTTAGCGCGGCTATCGTTTCCTCCGGCGTTGTGCCGGGTCCAAATACACGATCAAAGCCCATCACCTCAAAGCGCGCCCGAACATCGTCGAACGGCTGCTTGCCAACCACAATATTCCCGCCCACATACATCAGTATCCCTTCAAGGCCCGCCTCATCGCACTTCTCCCGCAAACCACGACAATCCAGCTCGCCATGCCCATATAACGAGGATACTATTATCGCATCGGCATTGGTTTCAACCGCCGCGTCAATGTATTCCTCCTGTGATACCATAACCCCCAGATTCGTCACATCAAACCCCGCCTCAGTAAACGCCTGATACAATATCCTGTTGCCCACCGCGTGTACGTCGGCCCCAATAACACCAAGTACCAGTTTTTTCTTACTCATCATTGCCCTTTCTTCTTGCGGACATTTTTTGCATATATTGTTCGACATCCACGTTATGCGCCTATCATGTTATATGTCTATATTGTAGATTGTTATAGTCCAATCGTCAATATGGATTTTCATCTTTTAATATTTTTCTCGCCTGATCTATGCGTTTTTTAATTTCCATCTCTGAGCCCATATCCGGAATTCGCTTAAAATTTATTATACGACCGCCATTCTCTTCGTATTGCGCAAGCATGTCTATCTGCTCTTTGGCACATAGCGTATTATAGCCATCAGGTATTATCAGCACCTCGCAATCCGCCATGCTGCGCTGCACAGATATAGCATCCGAAATCAGCGAACAAGGCAGCGGCGATGCCGCACCCATTATACATGTACATGCCGCTTGCATTACATATTGGTAATCCATATCCAGTGCAAGTATGCCCACCTTGGCGTTTGGGTCAAGTCGGGCTATCTGCGCCACAGTATCCTGTGCTGCCTGCATGGCTATTCCGCTTACGCGCGAAAAATCCGGCACGGCAAGCCGCAGCTCCTCTTTTTTTGAATTTTCCACCACGATAAGGTCTATTCCGCCGTCTATTCCGTGCGGAGAGCGCATCACATCATCCAGCAGCAGCCTTGTAACCCGCATTCCGCCATGCTTCGAAAGCGCCTCGCATATTGCATACAGCTCCTCCCGGCTGCCGCCTATCGCGCCAAGCTGCAAAGTATCCGTCTCGCCGGAGCGTTCGCGCAGCTTAAGGTTGAGGAATATCTCTACCTCGCGCAGTGAAAACGAAAGCCCCTCAAGTTCATCCAGCATTGTATCAATCGCCTGCATTGCCTGCACCTTCTTGCTGGGCGTTTGGTTTTGCGCTACATCCGTGATAAATGTGCCGCGCCCCTGCGTCATCTCAATTATGCCAAGATGCTCAAGCTCCGAATAGGCATGTTTGATCGTTCCTCTGGCTATTCCCAGCTCGTCCGCAAGTTCACGCACCGTGGGCAGCTTTTGGCCGTGCTGCAAGGCAGCGCTCTTTATTCCGCGGCAAACCTCACCAACTATCTGCTTATATAATGGCGTAGCCGATGTTTCATCAATGTTAAAACGCATATTTTCCACTCTTCCAACTGTTATATCGTTATATATCAATATAGTACCATTGATCTGCATCATTTACAAAATCAAATATTCATTTCCTGGTGCATTTTCAAGTGGAGACGGCGCAACGCCTGTTTTATAGATATACCAGAAATACAGCTAGCTAAGACATGTGGTATGATCCCCGTTCTTACCCATAAAATGTATGTTATATGCTTTCAAGATACCGTCTTCGCCCTTCCTTATACAGATCCTCTCCCGCCGTATCCATTGCCACCACCGCAGGAAAATCCACAACCTCAAGCCGGCGTATCGCCTCTGCGCCTAAATCATCGTAGGCGATTACACTAGCGCTTTTAATGTGGCTCGAAAGCAGTGCGCCTGCGCCACCGATTGCGGCAAAGTACACTGCCGCATTACGAATTATCGCCCGTTTAACGCACTCATCGCGTTTGCCCTTACCTATCATCCCGCGCAGGCCCGCATCCAACAGCGCCGGCGCATATGCATCCATGCGGTAACTGGTAGTAGGTCCGGCTGAGCCTATTACTTGCCCAAGCTTTGGCGGTGTTGGACCCACATAGTAGATTATGGCGTCCTTCACGTCAAACGGCAGCGGCTTGCCCGCCGCTAGCAATTCCGTCAGGCGCTTATGCGCTGCGTCGCGCGCTGTATATATTACTCCGCTTATAAGTACTGTATCCCCTATGTGTAATTTTTTTGCATCTTGCGCTATAAACGGCGCGCCAATACTGTATTCCATTATAACACCTCCGTTTTATGGCGGCTAACGTGGCAGTTTATGTTTACCGCGCATGGCAACCCCGCTATATGCGTTGGCATTGTCTCTATATTTACCCCCAGCGCAAGCGTATTGCCGCCAAGCCCTTGCGGCCCTATGCCCAGCGCATTAATGCACTTGAGCAGTTCGCCTTCCAAGTCTGCATAATATTTCAGCGGATGATGAGTGCCCAGTGGACGTAGCAGCGCCTTCTTTGCAAGCAGCGCCGCCTTATCAAACGTGCCGCCAAGCCCCACGCCTACCACAATTGGTGGGCAGGGATTGGGGCCCGCCGTCTCTACCGTATCTATTATAAAGCGTTTGACGCCCTCTACTCCATCCGATGGACGCAGCATTGCTATCCGGCTCATATTTTCGCTGCCAAATCCCTTTGGCGCCACCGTGATGCTCAATTTATCACCCGGCACTAGCTCTGTATACAGCATGGCAGGCGTATTATCCCCAGTGTTTTTGCGCAGCAGCGGGTCACCAACTACGGACATACGCAGGTATCCCTGCGCATAGCCCTGGCGTACACCCTCGTTTACGGCCAACGTCAGGTCGCCCTCCACATGCACATCCTGTCCAATCTCAATAAACACACAGGCTACGCCCGTATCCTGGCAAATAGGCATATCCATTTTATCCGCAAGGTTGTAATTCTCTATTATTTTATCCAATATTCCCTTGGCAACCGGCCAGCTTTCGTCTTTTCGCCCCTGCTCCAGCCGCGCACGCACATCCTGTGGCAGATGGCAATTAGCCTCTATGCAAAGCCGCCCTACCACTTCAATTATCTTTTCAGCGCTGATATACTTCAATCTCGACACCTTGCCTTTATGCTATACTTGGTTAGTATTGTACTATTGCGGATGGGTTATTTCAAGCGGCTAATCCCAAAGTATAAAACAGCTTGCGGTGTAGGTCGTTCAACCGGCGGCAAAACCTGTTGATGGTCTGCTTTTGCTCGCTTGAGCGCAACTGCAAAATAAATTCGACTTGTCTGTGCCAAACAATAAATATGCAAAAGCATTATGCGCCATGTTGCCGCAAATATGCGCACATTTATAGCTTGCCGCAGCAAAGGAATCGATAAGCCTGCTTGCGGCAGCAAAAAAGCCCCCTTGCGGCAGCAAAAAAGCCCCCTTATGGGGGGCTTTTTCTGTGCTTGTGGCGCCTAATAAGGCTGTATTTAAAAATTAGCTTATGTTGCTTTTAGCAAAAGCTTTGCGTAAAATTACGCACGAACCTTGCGGATAACAACAGCAGCGCCTGCAACGATCGCTATAGCGATCATCACGATGCCGGCCACGTTCACGTCGCCTGTATCAGGTACCTTGG
>JAVVVD010000010.1:0-47150 GCA_036652795.1 Clostridia bacterium
ATCCGACTGAAATCGAAATGCCGGAAGCAGCTATGTACTCACAAGCCAATGCAAACAGGCTGTTGCCTAAGGCCGCGCCCTATGCCGGCTGGACATGGGCAAGGCTGCACACCATAGCCGAGATCAAGGCAACAATTCTGCAAGCCATAAAAACACCGGGCATCAACATCATGTTTTGTGCGCGTATGTCGGCAAGGTATCCTGATAATATGGGATGGCTTGGCACGGATGGGGAGTTGCTTGGATACCATGAGATGGTTATACGCGGATACGAACCGCGCAAATGGGCGCCTTGGAGCGATGAAAATATCGATGGCGTACTGGTGCGAAACTCATGGGGAGAAGCGTGGGGCATGAACGGCGAATGCTATATGCGCTGGGAGGATGTGCTTAAGATGGATGATATCATAGCATTTTTCCCTCCAAAAGAAAACAAGCCTATAAAGCCTGATGAAACTGACGATGTTGTTGTACGGCGTACGCTGCGTAAGGGCATGAGGGGTGAGGATGTCAAAGAGTTACAGCAGATGCTTGTTGAGCATGGCTATGCATCTTGGCTCATTCCCTATGGCGTTGATGGTGGGTTTGGCGGCAAAACGGATAGCGCGGTACGCGCGTTACAGCGGGACAAGCATTTGACGATAGATGGCATAGTAGGCTCAAAGACATGGGCGGCGCTGGATGGTGATGCACCCCACGACAATAAACCAACTGGGCGGCAAGCGCGATTTTTAAGTTATCTTACCGCGCAGCTAGGCCATATATATGTGTGGGGCGGCAATGGGCAGGAAATGAGTGAAAAGCTAATCAAGCGGATGGAGACTACAACCAAGAACGCGAAACGAGCTATTGCACTGTATGCAAAGCGCAAGGCAGAGGGTAAAGCGCCAATACTGGGCTATGATTGTTCAGGGCTTATATCCAGATTTTTGCAAAACGAGGGGCTTGTACACTCCAAGCGCAATAGCCGTATGCTGTATAAAATGTGCGAAGAAATAGAGCGCAATGAGCTACAGCCGGGAGACCTAGTATATAGGCATAACGGCATACGGATATATCACGTAGGTGTATATGTTGGCGGGAATATGGTAATCGAAAGCATGGGACGCGATGCTGGTGTTGTGCAGCGGGATATAGATGCATCCGGCAAGGGCTACTGGAATAGGTACGGACATCCTAAATTTTATGAGGAGGAAAACTAAAGATGGATAAAGTGTTGGATTGGTTGCGGTATATAGCCGCAGCAGCGGGTGGTATCGCTGCTTATTTGTGGGGAGCGTGGGATGCGCTGATAATAGTGTTGGTGTGCGTGGTAGTATTGGATTACATCACCGGTGTATGCAACGCCGGTCTTAAGCATGAGCTAAGTTCAATGATCGGGTTCAAAGGTATCATGAAAAAAGTGTTTATATTTGCGCTTGTGGCACTTGGCACTCTGGCAGATCGAGTTATACCCATCACTAACGGTGCGCTGCGATCAGCGGTAATACTATTCTATATAGCCAACGAGGGATTGAGCATACTCGAGAATGCTGGCGAATTAGGATTGCCATTGCCGGGTGCGCTGAAAAAAGCTCTTGAAAAGCTAAAAACGGATAGCGGCGAATCAAAAAATATATAAAAAAGAAAACCGGGGATGGCGTTACACCTTCCCCGGTATTTCTATAACAAATCCGAACACGTTCTTCACGAAGAAGAAATAGTTCGGATTTGCACTGTTTGGTGGAGCATATCGGATTCGAACCGATGACTTCCACACTGCCAGTGTGGCACTCTAGCCAACTGAGCTAATGCCCCATGATGTTAGTAAGTAGGCGCTTTCTGTGTTTTACGGACATTCGCTCTAGCCAACTGAGCTAATGCCCCACGTATGCCGATTCGCACTTGCACGCATTGGATATTATAGTGCAAAGGGGGTATATATGTCAAGAGGGCTATACTAAAATATAAATAGTACCTTGTATCACTTATGATGTGTAAATTTTTCCCGCAAAGATACTTTTGTCTGATTGCTTTTGCCGTTTGTGTTATACTATAATATAGGATAAGCGATGATATATTAATAGAAAAAACACCACAAACAATTCTAAAACAACATATATCTAAAGGAGGCACGGCATTGAAAGACGCAATTACACTTTCCTACGTCAATATGTTCGCGGTACTCAAGGTACTAGAGGTACTGTGCGAAACAGATGATGAGGCCAAACGGATTGTATCATGCAAGCCTATATCGATCGGGCTGCGGGTAATAGGCGGGCCAAAGGCAACGCTGTCGTTTGGTAACGGCAAATGCACAATGACCCAAGGCGCACATGGCAGGATTAAGCTGTTGTTAACTTCGCCGGAGCACTTCAATCAGATGGTAGACGGCAAAAAGAACCCAATACCATATTGGGGCTTTACACAGTTGAAATTTTTGTTAAAGGATTTTACAAGGCTGACAGAGATACTTACAAGATATCTTAAGGCGAGCAAACAGGATCTTGAAGATCGTGACTTTTTCGAAAGAAGCACAAAGCTTATGCTGCATGTGGTAGCAAACGCCTTGTCTGTAATCGGTGGCCACGATGAGCTGGGCGCGTATTCGCTAAAGTCCATACCTGATGGTGTAATCTCAATGGAAATAGTAGATTCGGCATATGCTAACATAGTGGTTGAAAATGGTGTTATGACCACATATAACACACGGGCGGAATCTCCGCGCAGCTATATGATATTTAAAAATTACGATGTTGCGCGCGGCTTGTTCGATGGCACGGCAGAGGCCATGAGCTGCCTTGCGCGCGGCGATATGATGATGAAGGGCTATATACCCATGATCGATAATCTCAACAGAATACTGTCGCGCGTGGCAGTATATCTGGCGTAAAGGAAGGTGCTGGCTATGAAAACATACACTTACGAAAAATGCGATGCTATGCTGCAACGCGCGGCAAAGGTGATCCCCTCTGGCATATATGGGCATCTTGGACCGGGAGAGGGTTGCTTTATACCAATATCGGCATTCCCTAAATTTGTGGATCATGCCAAAGGAGCACATTTCTGGGATCTTGACGGTAACCGCTTTATAGATTATATGTGTGCTTATGGACCTAACGTGCTGGGCTACTGCGATGATGATGTGGATGCTGCGGCAATCGAACAGTCGCGTATAGGCAATTGCACAACAAACCCATCCGTAAAGATGGTGGAGCTTGCGGAGCTTATGGTGGATACCGTTGCAAGCGCAGACTGGGCGTTTTTTGCGAAAAACGGCGGAGATGTGACCACGCTTTCAATAATAACTGCTCGTGCAGCTACAGGCAGGAAGAAGATTGTATTTACAAAGGGCTATTATCATGGAGTTACGCAATGGGCGCAGCGAAAGGATAATCCTGGCATACTTGATGAGGATGTGGCGAACAATATAGTGATCAATTGGAATGATCCAGCTGCATTCGAACGTGCCATAGCCGAAAATCCGGGCCAAATAGCGGCATTTATATCAACACCATATATGCATGGTAATTTCATAGAAAATGAACTGCCGGCCGATGGCTATTGGCAGAGAATACGCAAGCTGTGCACGGATAACGGCATAGTGCTGATAATCGATGACGTGCGCTGCGGCTTTAGACTGGATCTTGCGGGGAGCGATCATTATTACGGATTCCAGGCAGATATGATATGCTTTTGCAAGGCACTTGCCAACGGCTGGAACGTATCCTGCTTGTGCGGCAAGGACTTTTTAAAGGGTACAGTAAGCGCCGTATCTTTTACTGGCAGCTATTGGATGAGCGCCGTACCGTTTGCCGCAGGCATTGCGTGCATCAATAAGATGAAGGCGATGGACGGGGCGAACAGACATCTGGCACTTGGCAAAAAAATAACGGATGGGCTGCAAAATGTGGCGCGTAAAAATGGTGCAAAGCTGATAGTATCAGGTGAACCAAGCCTATTTTATCTGCATTTGGCCATGGATGAAAGCCTATTGATTCATCAGGAGTGGATAGCTGAAATGGTGCGGCGTGGCGTGTTTATGGCAAACCATCACAATCATTTTACTAACCTTTCGCTTTCGGATGAGGATATAGCATTTACCATGGAGGTTGCGGATGAGGCGCTTGGAATAGTTAAATCGAACCATCCCGAAGCCGGATGGATAACTAAATAATTCAGGAGGATAAACATCATGCCATTGACAAAGCAGGAATGGATAGGCCTTGAAAAAAAAGCGTCCGAGATCAGACAGCTAACTTTGGACACCTGTAATTGGGCTGGCAGCGCACACATGGGCGGTAGCCTTAGCGCCATAGATTTTCTTACGCTGCTGTATTACAGGTATCTCAAATTTGACCCCAAGCACTATGATGATCCGGATAGGGACAGATGTGTGGTATCCAAGGGCCATATAGGCGTTGCACTGGCGGCGTTGTTCGCTGATCTTGGCCTTATAGAGAAGGACGCGCTAAAAACATTTAATCTTACAAAAAGTAAGCTGGGGATGCATCTTGATTCAAACAAGGTCCATGGATTGGATGCTTCCACTGGTTCGCTGGGGCACGGCAGCTCAATGGCGCTGGGTATGACGCTTGCGGCAAGGGTAAATGGAAAATCATATAAAACATGGGTGCTGCTGGGTGATGGTGAATGCGATGAGGGTAGCGTGTGGGAAGCCGCTATGGCGACATCAAACTTCAAAGCCACTGATCTTATCACGGTTGTGGATAGAAACAAGGCCATGATAGACGGATTTACCGAAGATGTTATGAAGCTGGAGCCGTTTGCGGATAAATGGCGAGCGTTCGGTTTTGACGTGGTGGAAGTTAATGGACATGATATGAGCAAACTGGCTGTGGCTATGGAATATGCGCTTAACGCTAAGGATAAGCCTGTGTGCATAATACTAGATACCGTTAAGGGTGAAGGTATAGCCTTTATGGCGGGCGATTACAAGTGGCACTATGGTGCTATGGATGCCGAGAAATATGCGCTGGCTACACAGCAGCTTAAAGATTATGAAGCGAAACGGCTTGAGCGAGTTGAAAAGGAGGCCAACTAACATGGGTGGAATGAATTATACGGCGGTTGAAAGCACCAAGATGGCTACTGCGGAAATATATGGCAAAACGCTCTGTGAGCTTGGCGAAAAGCACCCAGATGTTGTCGCGCTGACGGCGGATCTTGCTAAATCCACAAAAATAGGCGATTTTCAGGCAAAGTTCCCCCAAAGATTTTTCAATGTTGGCATAGCGGAGCAGAACCTGCTTGGCATTGCGGCGGGTATGGCAAAGGCGGGCTTGACGCCATTTGCAAGCACATTTTCGGTGTTTGCCAGCATGAGGGCAACGGATCAACTGCATACCGATATATGCTATCAGAATGTAAATGTAAAGATAATAGGCACGCATGCAGGAACATCATTTGGCCAGGCCGGTTCGACCCACCATGCCATAGAGGATATCTGTATGGTGCGCGGGCTTGTTAACCTTAAGGTGATAGTGCCAGCTGACGGATTTGAGACAGCAAACGCCATACGTGCGGCCTATGAAACAAAGGGACCTGTATACATAAGAATAAATCGCGGCTTTGATCAGATGGTGTATAACACCGAGAATTACGGCTTTACATTTGGTAAGGCGGTGGTGATGAACGAAGGCGATGACGTAACGATCATCGCCAATGGAAGCTGTGTATTCCAGGCGATGCAGGCAGCAAAAATACTTGAAAGCGATTATAAGATAAATGCGCGCGTCATAAACATGCATACGATAAAACCGCTGGATAATGATGCTGTAATGGCGGCAGTAACCCAAACGCGCCGTATTGTTACCGTGGAGGATCACACAGTAATAGGCGGGCTGGGCAGCGCCGTAGGCGAGGTTGTGGTGGAAAGCGGTAAGGCGTGCGCCTTCACAAAGCTTGGCCTACAGGACAGATTCAGCGAGATAGGCTTCCATGAGGATCTGATGAGCATAATAGGAATAGACGCGGAAGGCATAGTGAAGGCAGTGCTAAATCAGATGAAGCATGCGCAAGTAGTATCTATCGCTGTGGGCGGTGAGATCAAAAAGGCGCTTAAATTCGACGACCTTGATTTTGAAATGGATATCGACTGGACTGACGAGGTGTGACATGGCTAAAGAATCAAGACCGGTTATGCAGAACGATCTGTATGCGGCACGGATATTTTTCAATTCCGCGCTGCCGCTGCTGCGTGTAATAGTCGAAAATACACCGGCAATTGAAAAGAAGTTTGCCGGCAAGAACTTTGTGTTTCAGGTGAGTGCACTGTATGATAAGGCGGCTGAAGGCAAACTTGCTACGCACTTTGTGGTAAGAGACGGCAGCTTCGATTGTAAGGTAAGCCAGGTTCATCCCTCGCCGGATATAGAGTTCGTTTTTCCAAGTCTCAACGAGTTTATACTGTTTTTTTCTGGGCGCGGCATGCCGTTGCCCAAGATGCATGGTGCGATGAAGCATTTTGGAACATTTGCGGCAATAATGCAGGCATTGCTAAAGATGGCGGGACTGCTACAGGCCAAGGATGCGCCTAAGGACGAGACGGATCAGCGCTTGCTGGTGAAACTGTATTTTTATCTACTTGCAAATGGCATAAGCCAGCTGAATAAGGCAGGAGAGGAAAAGATACATAAATGGGCGCTGGATTCGCCTGATCGCGCGTATGCGTTTGCCGTAACGGGCTATGATGATCTGCAAAGCTACATCCGCGTAAAGGAAGGCAATACAAAGGCAGGCCATGGCGCTTACCCAAGATGCAAGCCGTTTTTGACGCTGCGCTTTGACAACCCAATGCACGCGCTGGACATATTGATGGGTAAGGGCGATATGATAGGATATATCGCGCAAAAATACCTTACGGTTGAGGGTGCGCCTGAATTTGCGGGCATAGTGGGAGAGTTTATGTTTTTGGTTGGCGATTATGCAAAGGGTCTGTATCTCGACTGGAAGTGAAACGGGATATACCGGATATAATGTTTAAATTTGAAAACCGCCGGGGTAAAGCCAGGCGGTTTTTGTGCAATTAAAGTTGATCACGACATTGCTCCGCCATTTGGACTTAATTGCGCGGCTTTGATCCAAGCAGTACTGCATTGCGAAATATCGAATACTCAGCCTGATATATTTTTGAGCCAAACGCGGTATCGCACAACTTGCAAAGCCCAAGCCTCTGTGAAAAATGTTCGCCATGCTGAGTGACGTTATCCGTAATCAATATGTCACAACGTGGGAGGAGGGCTTCATATGGCTGCATAGCTGCCAATAGCAGTTTAAACGACATACAGTCTGCTCGGTATGCGGCATCCAGCACAATACAGCACAAAAACATGTGTAGTGGGGCTAAACCGCCTATGCTAATATCCACAATGTCATCAAGAGTAAGGTATTTATCGTTAAAGCTTCCGGCTTGCAGCGACTGAAATACACGATCCGATATGGGGAATAGGTTTGCAAAGCCGGCTACGCGTCCGGAGTCGAGCATGGCGGTTACCGTGTACGGATATTGCAAATACCACGCATACGCTTGTGCGGCAGGCGTAATATGGTCATCGCCATAGTAACGTCTTTCAAGTGCGCTCATCTGCTCAAAATTCGATAGCGTTAGATCATTGGTAAAGTGCACTGTGCAACCTCCTTGATTATTTAATTTTAGCACATTTTAATGCTAAGCGGATGGACATATTGTGAAAAATACAAAACAACGTAACGTTGTGACTTCTGCGGAATTTATGCTATAATCAATCATCATAATCTACATATATGGAGGAAGCATGACAAAGCGGCTTTATCAGGAAAGTCCTGAGTTGACTGAATGCATGGCAACAGTGCTCGATTGCAAGGCGGCGGAGGGCGGATTTGAGGTGCTGCTTTCGGACACAATTATTTTTCCGGAAAGCGGCGGACAGCTTTCGGATACGGGCAGCATAGACAAAAGCGCTGTAAAACATGCCCGTGAGAGCGGCGACGAGGTGTGGCATTTGACGGATAGCTGCTTTGATATAGGCGCTCAGGTCAAGGTGGCTTTGAATATAGCAGACAGAACGGATCATTCGCAGCAGCATACGGGTGAGCATATTATATCCGGCCTTGCAAACAAGCTGTTTGATACGCGCAATGTAGGTTTCCACATGGCAGCAGATCATGCCACGCTGGACTTGGACAAGCCGCTTACTGCCGAACAAATAGCACAGCTGGAGCGTGCCGCCAACGCGGCAGTGCAACACAATATACCTATCACATACCGTGTGGTCGACGAAACGGAGCTGGATACGCTAACTCTGCGCAAACGTGCACAGGGGCTGCATGGAGATATACGAATCGTATTTATAGACGGGGTAGATTCTTGCACATGCTGCGGCACACATTGCGCATATACCGGAGGTGTAGGCTATATTAAGCTGGTGTCGGCTGCAAGCTACAAGGGCGGCACGAGGATCTGGTTTGCCTGCGGTATGCGGGCGGTTGATGCGGCAAAAAACGATCAAAGTATAATAGACTTGATTGCGAAGCGCTTTAGCATAAAAGCGGAGGATACGGTATGCGCTGTACAGAGACAGGGAGATGAGCTTAATGCCGCAAGGCGTGAACTCAAACGGCGCACAGATGAGCTTTTGGAATATCGTGCAGCGGAGCTTAAAGCAGGCTCTGCGCAACTAGGCAAGCTTAGACTGGTGGTATATCAAGGCGAAGAGCTTGGCGTTGCCGAATTGAAGCTGCTTTCAGAAAAGCTGTGCGGACACCCGGGCATGGTGGCAGTACTGTTCTCGCATTGCGGCGAAAGCGTGCTTTACCAGCTTGCCCGCGCCGGAGACGTTGCCTACAGCATGAGGGAGCTTTGCCAGGCGGTAAACGCTGCGCTGGGCGGGAAGGGCGGCGGCAAGGACGATATGGCACAGGGCAGTGCAAAATATACAGGCGGCTATTCGGAATCGCTTGAGCAGCTTAGACGCTATTTTGCTGCTGCGCTGAGCGCATGAAGCACAGATACTGATGAATATTATTTTACATTGAGCATGCGGTATGCACTAGGGAATAACTTGCAATATGGGAATTGGGCAAGCTTATGCGCGAATAAAAAAACAATCGCTTGTTGCGGGAAATGCGTGGATTAACTATTGACAACAGGCGCGGGAACGGATATAATCATCACGTAAAAGCAGAAGCCGCCCGCTTCTCACCCGCCGACGATACAGCCGGACGTGGTCGTGGCAAACTGATAAGAGATTGATGTTTGTGGATTAGTGGGTGCTTTTGTACTCACTAATTTTTTTATGGAGGTGTCCACCATAGCCAGAGAAGAACTCTTGATTAACGAGGAGATAACCGACAAGGAAGTCAGGCTCATCGATGAAGTCGGCGGGCAACAAGGCGTAGTAAAGCTGGACGTAGCGATGAAAATGGCGGAAGAGGCGGGCCTTGATTTGGTTAAGATCGCGTCGCAGGCGTTGCCGCCGGTGTGCAAAATAATGGACTACGGCAAGTACCGCTTTGAACAGTCCAAGCGCGACAAAGAACAAAAGAAGAACCAGAAGGTCATCGAAATCAAAGAGATACGGCTTTCGGCAACCATTGATATTCACGATATGGAGGTCAAGGCCAAAGCCTGCACGAAGTTTCTGCAAAACGGTGATAAGGTCAAGGTTTCCATCCGATTCAGAGGACGTCAGGCCAAGCATGGCAGCATAGGCCTGGATGTGATGAACACCTTTTTTGAAATGGTTCAAGAAAATGCTGCGATCGATAAACCTGCGAAGCAGGAAGGCCGTAACATGATCATGATATTGACACCGAAAAACTAACAGACAGGAGGAGACCCCAATGCCAAAGATCAAGACCCACAGGGGTGCAGCTAAGAGATTCAACCTTACCAAATCCGGTAAAATTAAGCGGGCAAAGGCGTATAAAAGCCATATCCTCACCAAAAAGGGTACGAAACGTCTGCGTGGTCTGCGACAGACTGGCTATATAGCCGACTGCGAAGCGAAGAAAATTCGCGAGCTCATACCGTATAAGTAAGGAGGAAATAGATAATGGCCAGGATCAAAAGGGCAGTAAATGCCGTTAAAAAACGCCGCAAGGTATTCAAGCTTTCAAAGGGCTACTACGGCGCAAAGAGCAAGCAGTACAGAAGTGCTTCCCAGCAGGTAATGAAGTCCATGGCTTATGCCTATGTTGGACGTAAGCTCAAAAAGCGCGAGTATCGCAAGCTGTGGATTGCGCGTATCAATGCTGGTGCAAGGATTTGCGGAACAAACTACAGCCGTCTCATCAACGGACTCAAGGTCGCAGGCGTGGAAGTGAACCGTAAGGTTCTTGCAGATCTTGCCGTCACGGATATGGCTGCATTCAATCAGTTGGTTGATGTGGCTAACAAGGCTAAAGCGTAAATTGGCTTTTATTAAATGACGCGGCCATGAAATGGTTGCGTCATTTTGTTATTTTGGAATATAATAAGCAAAACGAACAGTGGAGAAGCCAATGATAATTGAAAGTACACGCAATGAAACCATAAAAAGCGCCAGGGCGCTTGCCACTAAAAAGGGCAGAGCTCAGCAGGGACTGCATTTTATAGAGGGCGAAAAGCTTGTTCGCGAGGCGGTAATATCCGGCGCGCAGTTTGCGGACGTGTTTATTGAGGAAGGACACGAGCTTATGGCGGCCGTGCTTACCGGCAGCGGTGCGTGCGTGCATACGATAACGCGCAGCGTGATGGAAAGCCTTGCCCAAACCGATACTCCGCAGTGGGTGTGTGCCTGTGTGAAAACACCGGACATCTCGTTGCCGGAGTATTATCCGGATGGACTTATAGTGGCGTTGGACTGCGTACAGGATCCCGGCAATCTGGGCACGATATTGCGCACGGCGGATGCTATGGGTGCTGCTGGATTGCTGCTAGGCGAAGGTTGCGCCGACCCATATGCACCAAAACCGCTACGCGCGGCTATGGGATCGATCTACCATTTGCCGGTATGGGAGGGTGCGTTGGAGGATGAGCTTATAAAGTTAAAGGGGCGCGGCTACACGTTGATCTGCGGACATCTAAAGGGCAGCGATACGCTTGTAGCGCCCACTGATAAATGTGTGTTGGTTATAGGCAACGAGGGTAATGGCGTATCGGATGAGATAGCGGGAAAATGCTGGCGCTATCGTTTGCCGATGTATGGCTTTGCTGAATCCCTCAATGCTTCCGTTGCGGCAGGGATAATGATATACGAGATAGCAAGGCTGATGCATCAACCAACAAAATGATAAGCAGGTACGAGACAAAAGCTGTGAACCTTTATTTGACCGTTATGTTAGGATATATACCTACTTCACCAAGCGCACGGTACAGCTTTGGCAGCGGCATGCCGATAATTGTAAAATAGTTGCCGACTATACTTTCAACGAATACCGCGCCGGGACCCTGTATGCCGTAAGCGCCGGCTTTATCCATAGGTTCGCCGGAGCGTATATAGGAGCGTATCTCATCTTCGCTCATACGGCAAAATGTAACACGCGTGGCATCGTGGAATATGGTTTTGCCGCATGGCGAAAGTACCGCAACGCCCGTATATACAGTGTGTGTACGGCCGGACAGGGTAGATAAAATGCGAAAGGCATCGTATTCATCCTTTGGCTTGCCTATTATAGTATCATCAATCACCACCACCGTGTCGGCACCGACCACACATTCAGCGGGGTGCGCAGAAAATACCGCATCGGCCTTTCGCAGCGCGATGCGCTCAACATATTCCGATGGAGCTGCTTTAGGTATGTTTTCATCGGCGGAGCTGACAATCACATCGAACGCATAGCCGGCTAGCGCCATTAGCTCCCGACGCCGCGGCGAAGCAGAAGCAAGAATCAGATTAATATCACTCATATATCGAGAATAGCACGTTTAGTGCCATATTTCAATCTGGAGTATAATATTACCCAGATATGGGGATACTTTCCAAACGAAATAAGTTTGGAGGTATGTCATAATGCTGAATTTTGGGCTTGGAAGATTACTCATGCAAAGCATCGCTATAGACTTTGGCACGGTTAATACGCTTATTGCCATAAAAGGAAAGGGGATCGTGTTGCGCGAGCCAAGCGCGATAGCCGTGGCGACGGGGAGCCGCGAAATAATAGCGGTGGGTCACGAAGCCATATCAATGTTGGGACGAACGCCGGGCGGTATAAATATCATGTATCCTATGCGGGATGGGGTGGTGGCGGACTTTGATTTGGCAGAAGCCATGCTGCGCCTATATATTGAAAAAGCACTGGGGCGCAGGATGGGGGCGCTGGGCATACAGCTTATGCTGTGCCTGCCAATGTGTGTAACGGGTGTGGAGCGCCGCGCACTTACGGATGCCGCAAAGGGTGCGGGAGCCAGAGAGGTACTGGTAATGGATGAACCGGTGGCGGCAGCGCTGGGCGCTGGGCTGTCGGTATATGATAATTGCGGCACGATGGTTGTGGATATAGGCGGCGGAACAACGGATGCGGCGGTGCTTGCGTTTGGCGGCGTTGCGGCTCAAAGCTCTGTGCGGGTGGGAGGGACCCATATAGATGCGGCGATCACTTCCTACATGCTTAAAGAATATGATGTTATGATAGGCGAACGCACGGCGGAGGATATAAAGCACGTGCTAGGCAGCGCGGTATTGGGCGGCACCGAACGGATGCAGATCCGTGGACGCGACCGCGAAAAGGGATTGCCGGTAAGCATAACGATATGCGCAAATGAAATAAACCGTGCCATAATGCAGCCAGTGCGCGGCATCGCGAATGTGGTAGCAGATACGCTGGCAGCTACACCGCCGGAGCTTTCTGGCGACATAATAGAATCAGGCATAACACTTACGGGCGGCGGCGCACTTTTGCGCGGTATAGATAAACTAATAGGCAGGGAGACAGGGATGGAGGTGCGTATAGCGGATAGCCCACTCGATTGCGTAGCTATAGGCGCGCTTCTGGCTTTGCAGGAGCCGCATGGCATGGAGCTTGCTTTAAACATGGATGCGCAGGCCACAGTATAAGGCTTATAATTATTTCTGGTGGCTCTTTGCGCGGCATAATCAATCCTGCATATTAAGTAAAAATAATACACGTTATTTAACATAGTGTGACGTTTTGCCGCCATGCCTTGCGCATGGCGGCACTTGCTATTATAATTATACCTTGAATGGCTATATGCCGGATATCTGGAGGATGTTGAATGCGCAGACTGCTTAAAAATAAGCGCTTTTGGATTATAATAGGGATATGCTTGGTGTTGCTCGCAGTTGCGTTCGCAACAACGGGCAGCCGCAGCGTAACCTGGGTTGAGAGCGCGATTGGCAGTGTGGTGCAGCCTGTGCAATCCTTTGCGGCAACTGCATCGGACTCGATAATCAATTTTTTCAACAGGGTATTTAAGACCACGGATGTGGATAAGGAGAACAGACAACTTAAGGTGAAGATCGCCCAGCTGGAGCAGATGGAAACAGATCTTGAAATGGAAAAACAGGAAAACCAACGGCTTAAGGAGCTGCTTAAATATGTTGAAACCAACAGTGAATATGATTATGTGACCGCAAAGGTAATCGCAATGAACCCGGGCATATGGTTTGATGTGTTTACAATAAACGCGGGACGCAACGATGGCATAGAGGAGGACATGCCTGTAGTTAACGCATCCGGACTCATTGGGAGGGTAACGGATGTAGGGGCGACGTGGAGTAAGGTAACTACAATAATTGATTCGCGTTCAGATGTGAGTGTGATGGTAGAGCGTACACGCGACAAAGGCATGGTGCGCGGACTGCTGGATAGTGATAATGAGAATGAGCTTGAACTGTATTTTCTGCCTGCCGGAAGCGATATTGTGCCGGGTGACAGGTTGGTGACGAATGACGTTGGCGGTGTGTTCCCTAAGGGAATAGTTGTAGGGAATGTAACAGAGGTGATGCGGCAGACTGAGGGCGCACAGACACGAGATGCGCTTATAGTTCCCGCGGTTGACTTTTTGCACATTGAAGAGGTGCTGGTACTTACGAGTACTGAGAAACGATCTGAATAATATGAAAGCTGTAACAATATGTGCCGCGCTTGCGGTAAGCGCCTATATGGACTCAATATTTTTCGCCAGGGTTAATCTGTTTGGTATAAGGCCGGATATGACGCTGGCTGTGTTGGTGTCGATTAGCGTTTTGTCAGGAAGCATATCCGGTGCGTTGATAGGCGGCATTACAGGATTGATAATGGATATACTTTTCGGCAAGCTTATAGGCTTAAACGCTATCGCATATATGATAGCCGGAACGCTAGGCGGCCTTTTTTGCGGTAAATTCTATGCTGATAACGTGATTATACCTACAGCGGCAGCTATGGTATGTGCGCTGATAAAGGAGCACATAATGGCGTTATCGGTGATTGTAGCGGGTGGAAGGTTTTCTTATATCAACATGCTTGTGGGTTATGTGCTTCCGTGCGTTGCGTTTACGGGCGGAATATCCGTGCTGGTACATTTAATAATCAAGCCGCTTATAATACGGCAGAGCCGCAGGTATGGGGACAGGAGTATTGGAGGCGCTAAATGAAGCATAACATAACAAGATTTATTGCGCTGGCCGTAGTAATGTTGATAATGATGGGGGCACTGATATCAAAGCTGGGCGGCATAACGCTGGCCGAGGGCAGTGACATGAGCGAAAAGGCTACGGACCGCATGCTGCGCGATATAGCGGTAAAGGGTAAGCGCGGCCGCATACTTGATAGAAATGGCATAGTGCTTGCATACAGCAAAACCAGCTATAATGTTGAGTTCTTTCGCGACGCGGACAAACGCGAAGATTATGACTCCGCTATATATACCGAGTCACTTATAAAGGCGATAGCGATAATCGAGGCGGGCGGCGGTAAGACGATAGATACCTCATACATACGAATGGATCCTAATGGCGCGCTGTATTTCGACTGGGGAGTGACAAGCGATGATGCAATCATGTCGCGCTATAAAAATTACTGCGATGCACTGGGCTTTAAAATAAAGGATGTAAATATTACAAAGCCACAGAGCGAGTGGGATATATCAAAATGGCCCACAGCGGAATATTGTTATCTGCGCTTGCGGGATCTTTGGTATATCCCTGATGAAATGCCATATCAAGAGGCGATAAAGCTGATTTCAATCCGCCAGGAGGTTGCGCTTAACAACTACCGCGCCTATGAGCCAATAACCATAGCGTATGATGTGAGCCTGGATGTGGTGGCGGAGATAAACATGCATAGCGATGAACTTGTGGGCTTGCAAACGGCACAGAGCACCACGCGCGTATACCCGCGCGGCATGACCGCAGCACATATAGTGGGCTATTTAAGCCGCAATGCCACAAAAGAAATGGTTGAGCAGCAGGGGTATGCGTACAGCGACTTTATAGGTATGAGTGGCATAGAGGCAAGCATGGAGCAATACCTGACGGCAGCTACGACGGAGCATCAGGGCGAAAGGGTTGTTGAGGTAAATAAGAACGGCAGTATAATAAGGGAGATATCATCAAAGCCAGCTACGGATGGCGATGATGTTATGCTTGCGATGGACTATCAGTTGCAGGTGGTGACGGAAAAGGCACTGGAAACGCTGATAGGAAAGATATCAAATGAAGTACAGGGTGGTCTGCTGGCCAAAAATGAAAATGGAAAATACAGCAAGGCCTATGGCGGTGATATGAGCAAAATAAAAACCGCAAAAACTGGCGCTATTGTTGTGATGGATGTAAATACGGGGCAGGTGCTGGCGATGGCCTCATATCCATCGTTTGACCCAAACTGGTTTATACAGGGACTAAGCACCCAGCAGAGTAAAGAACTATTTGAAAGCGATATGGCAGCAGCCACCACGCCCATGCGCAATAAGGCCATTTCTGCCAAGCTTGCGCCGGGAAGCATATTCAAGATGGTAACAGGCGTGGCGGGAGTTGTGGAAGGTGTAATCGGCTTGGAGGAAAGGGTTGACGACAAGTATTTTTATTACATAATGAATGCGGACGGCGAAAAAACCGAAAAGAACGCACCACACTGTTGGAATAGGAACTCAAGTGAGCACAGCCAGCAAAATCTTTCCGATGCAATCAAGAACTCATGCAACTACTATTTCTGCGAGGTTGCATATAGGCTGGGTATAAAGAGCCTAAATGAATGGGCGGGTAAATTCGGATTGACAGATCCAACGGGGATTGAGCTTGGTGGCGAGGCCACGGGCATAGTTGGCGGCCAAACGGTTATGTTTGACAACAACCTAAAGGACGAGGATGGTGAGCTTTCAATTACTAAGCAAAAAACCAGTCTGCCAGGATTGATATACAGCAACCTGTGTGAAAAGCTTAAACAATACCTTGCTTTCCGCAGCATGGAGATAGATGAGGAAGCCGTTAAAACATGTGCGTTGCACCTGATGGAGTTACAGGATGGCAGCATGGACAATAAGGGCCCAATAGTCCGCCGAATACTTGCGGATGAGCTCGAATTGCCAGAGGGCGTTACGCTGGTGCAGCCATGGGTAAGAGAAATCACCTCGCTGCTAAGCGAGATACAGTGGAAACCAACGTATACCATACGTTCCGGATATGGCCAGGGCGTGTCACTGGTAACACCAGTGGCCGTTGCTAGATATGTAAGCGCGATAGCCAACGAGGGTACGGTATATGATGCGCATATAGTTAATCGGATAATAGCACCGGATGGAACGATAGTAAAACAGGTTGAACCAAGTGTGTTCAATACCCTGGATGAGGTTTCACCGCAGGTTTGGGACGCCGTAAAAACGGGACTAAAGGGCGTTGTTTCGCCGGAGGATTTTGGTACGGCGAGCAAGGCGTTTACGAAGGCATTCTATGATAAATACAAGGATAAGCTAAGCGGTAAAACTGGAACGGCGCAGGTAGGCGCCAGCACGATAGATATAGAGAACACCTCATGGTTTGTAACGTTTACACCGCGCGAAAATGCGGAGATAGCCATAGTGGTGTGTGTGCCAAACGGTTATTCCGGCACATCCAGCGCATCTGCGGTTGAAGAAATACTAAAATATTATTTTGAAAAACAGGAGAGCGCTGCCCCCGAGAACCTTGTGCATATAAACGCCATCGCCCCATAAGGGATTGACAAGCGCCCTATGGAATTTTGCAGATAATTCGGGCGTTTAAACTAAAATTGCAACCGCTGGTTGCGCTTTTTCCAAGCAGAATGTATCGTGCAACCAAGCTGCCGCATGATAGAATTGCGCAAGAAAACAACCGTGGGGGGATGAACATGAATATCGTTATCGCAAACAGACTGCTTGAGCTGAGAAAAAAAAGCGGCTATTCACAGGAAGAACTGGCGGAAAAGCTTGGCATAAGCCGTCAGTCGGTATCAAAGTGGGAACGCGCGGAGGCTTCACCTGACACAGATAACCTTATACTGCTGGCACAGCTATATAATGTATCGCTGGATGAGCTGCTGATGGGCAGCGAGCCGGATGCAAATGTACGGGCGGAGAATCAAAGTAAGACCACAGAAAAAAGCGAGGACAGCGGAGCACACGGTACGACTGCACAGGCACATATTGGCCGTGATGGCATACACGTTGTGGATGATGAAAATTCTGTGCATGTAACTTGGAATGGCGTACACATCGAAGAAAACGGCAAGGAAGCCATGCATATTGACAAGAATGGCGTACACATAGACTGTGAAGATGATAACGGCAAACGACATCATTGCTCGCGAAACAATACTGTTGACGTGTGGCATATGGTGCCGGTGCCGCTTATTTGTGTTATAGCATTCCTGCTGCTTGGCTTTTTGATGGATGCTTGGGGCAGTGCATGGATCGTATTTTTAGCAATCCCTGTGTATTATTCGCTGATGGAGGCCATACGCCATCGCAATGCCGCGAAATTCGCTTATCCTGTGTTTGTAACGGCATTGTACCTTATTGCGGGCATCATATTTGGTAGATGGCACCCCGAGTGGGTCATGTTTCTCACGATACCGATCTATTATGTTGTGGTATCCATGATACGCAGACTAGAGGGTATTGTCGACGATGATGAGAGCGACGATGATGATTGCGACTAAAAATGAGCAGCAACAAACTTGATGGCGGTCACTATTTGTGGCCGCCCTTGACAAATATAGCCATATCGCGATAGATTGTTATAAAAGCCAAAGAAAGGGGGATTTAAATGAAAAAGATATTTGGAACAATACTGCTGGCGTTAGAGATAGCGGTAGCAACAGGTATGACTATAATCGGACTTTTTGATGTAAAAATAAACTTTATTAACGACACACGCATGGCGGTGATAGTGTTGGGCGTGCTTGGTATGCTGTTTTGCATCCCAGGCGTTATACGCTTCATAAAGCGTGCGCCTATGCATATACTCTCTCTTGTAGGCTATCTACTTGGGGCTATGGCGATGCTGATATTCTTTGCCCAGTTGTTTATGCTTAAAATACCAGTTATCGGCAATCCTAAGCTGGCGCTGGTGATATTGGCTGCAATAATAGTGCTAAAGGGCGTGATAGGCCGTAACTTACCGCCCACCAAGGAAGAAATGAAAAAAGCAAAGGCAAAGGCAAAACAGGATGATACGGACTTTCCTGCAAACGTTTAGAGAGGAAAAATATGACTAATAGAAAGCATATATTGATATTTGTCACGCTTACGTTTGCGATAACATGGGGTATGCTGCTGATAATGACGCTGTGCGGCATACAATACGGCTCATCTGAATCTGTGCTTGTGCTGGCGGGATGTATGATTGTGCCTGCCGTGTGCTCAATACTTACGCGGTTGATAACAAAAGAGGGGTTCTCTCAGATGCTGCTGCGCCCCAAATTCAAGGGGCACATGCGCTATTACGCGATGGGTGCATATCTTCCGTTTTTACTGATACTGCTGGGCGCGGCGGTATATTTCTTGATATTTCCATCATCGTTCGATATAACCGCAAGCGCAATGAGCAGCTCGCTGCTTGCATCCGGTGTGCCTGCACAGCAGCTTCAATTGGTGATAATACTTCAGATTGTGCAGGGCGTGGTGCTTGGGCCGTTCATAAACTTGATCTTTACAATGGGTGAGGAGCTGGGCTGGCGTGGATACCTGCTGCCAAGGCTTGTGCATGACGTTGGCGCCGGGAAGGCGATGCTGATATCAGGGTTGATATGGGGGGCATGGCATGCGCCAATGATAGCGCTTGGGCACAACTATGGTATTGATTATCCGCTTGCGCCATGGCTGGGGATAGTTATGATGATACTGTTTTGCGTATCTCTAGGCTGCATACTCTCCTTTGTTACGCTTAAGGCAAAAAGCGCATGGCCTGCGGCAATGGGGCACAGCATGATAAATGCTATAGCCGCGCTGCCGGTATATTTTTGCATAGCGCCCAATGTACTGGTTGGCCCCTCATCCACAGGCATAATAGGGATGAGCGCGATTATCGGCGCGGCAGTAATATGCTTTATAAAAGGACGAAAACTCACCTTTGCGGAAACCATAAAGCAGGGAAATTGATCTAAGCCAACGGGACGATTACGGCATCAATATGTGTTACGCTCGTGTAAAAACATGGAACTGATAAGGTTTACGGTTGCACGGCTTAATCAATCGTAGAGCAGCGCACACCCATAAGATCAAAGTGCAGAAGCAATTTAAATAATTCGCATATGGTTTTTAAAAACCATATGCGAATTGTGCTTTTAGCCACTTTAGTGCGTGGATTATTTCATATAGATTCCTACAAGAGCCATGTCGACATCAAAGCTAAGGGTGTATATCGCGTTGCCGTCATCATATTTGCACTTCGCAACGGCGACGGCATAGTCTTCGCTTGTGACCTTGTTTTTCTGACCAATAACGGATATTGAACTAAACTCCTTGAACGCGCCGAGCGAGGTTACCTTCTCCCCCAACGCCTCCTCAAGCTGACCTGGCGTCAACTGGCTTTTAAGATCTTCGCGCATATTTGATTCTATGGTGGGATAATCCTGCGCATTTATCAGTGCCACAACTTCCTTGGCGGCATCAGTTACACTCGCTTCGTCAAAGCCTTGCGCTAAAGACACATCTATGCATCCCGCACAAAGCATAACAAGCGCACAGAGCACTATACAGAATATACGTTTCATATCAAATTACCTCTACTATGATTTTTCATATAATATACAACATCATTATACCACTGCTGTGCTTGTTGTGAAAACGACAATATGCTAAAATAAATGTGATTATTTAACCGATTAGGAGAAAGAATTGACACAGGCACAGGTGATCGACACGGAGATACGCCCAAAGGGAAAATGCTATATAATCTGCACGGAGTATAGCCGCGCAGATTTTTGCGCAACCATTGATGCGCTGTGCGATACTGCTGCGGCGCGGGGGGCAAGGCATATCTATTTTGCAAGCCGCGACAAACGCGTATTGCAGGACGAGATGCATTTTGAAACATCGGAATATTTGTTTAAATTCCACACGGATTTTGATATATTGACTAAGGCGTTAGCGCCGCAGGAGGAGCCGCACCTTGCCGTAATGCCGCTTACGGATAATAACGCAATGCTGTATGCTAAGATTTATAACAGAGCATTCAGGGATGTGCCAAATTCGAGCACAATGGATCGCGCCGAGATTGCGCACATAATGGAAGACAATTCATCGCAGGCGGGCATATTTATGAATGATGAAACGCCGTGCGGCGTATACCTGATCGAATATGGCGGAACGCCGGAGCTTGCAGCGCTGTGCATACATAGGCCAATGTGGGGAAAAGGGCTTGCGCGAAGGGCGCTTGCCACGCTGGAGGATATGCTCTATAAAAAAGGCCACAAGCGGATAAAACTGCTTGTGGCGGGGTTAAATAAAACGGCATATTCGCTGTATACAAAAAACGGTTATTCATTTTCAGAGCGGATCAGCCACTGGTATGAAGCTGAAAAAAAGTAGGCAGCTGACTTTAGAATGCCTCTTCTTGGCTGTGCGCCAGCGGTATATCGGTTACATTGGCATATGAATGCCAAATATAAATTGCGGGAATTACATCCTCCCTAAAAACGCCTTCATATGCGCCATGAAACGGCCGCTTGCAGCGTTGCCGGCAGCCACAACTTCATCGCCGGAAAGCGGACGGTTGAGCACGCCTGCGGCCATGTTTGTAATAAGGCTTATGCCGAGTATACGCATACCTGCATGGTTTGCGGCAATCACCTCGGGTACTGTGCTCATGCCAACAGCGTCACCGCCCAGCACGCGAATAGCGCGTATTTCAGCAGGCGTTTCATACTGAGGGCCTGTCATATAGAAGTAATTGCCCTCAGCAATATCATCCCCGCCTTGTTCGGCTACTTCACGGAACAAAGACATGTATTCGCGGTCAAATACATAGCTCATATCAGGGAAACGCGGTCCGAACTCATCGATATTTTCACCTATCAGCGGATTGTCCAGCGTGAATTTGATATAGTCGCGTATCAGCATCAGCTGCCCGGCATGAAAGGTGGTATTCACGCCGCCACCGGCATTGGTTACGATAAGCTTATCTATCCCAAGCATCCGCGCTATACGCACGGGGTAGGCAACATCATGCATGGAATAACCTTCGTATACATGTAGCCTGCCCTGCATCATAAGCACGTTTTTGCCGCCAAGACTGCCTGCTACAAAGCGGCCCATATGGCCTATTGCGGTACTGCGCTTGAAATGTGGTATATCGGCATAGGGGATATACATAGGATGCTCAACGGCATCGGCAAGTGCGCCAAGGCCGCTGCCAAGTATAAGCAGCACCTCGGGCGCGAAGCCGTTAAGCTTGCCATTTATATATGCTGTGCTCTGGATATAATTATCCTTCTCGTACATTATCATAATCCTCCATCATAAAAATTCTATTATCCTGATGTTAAATACTGCGGAGACAGAATTTAACCGACATGCAATAATTATAATATCATTACATACCTGCCCTTGCATAGTACAATGGATAATGGCATAATAAATCCAGCAGAATTTGGAGGCTAACATATGGAAATTAAAGGCTTCGGACTTGGAATAAGGTTTGATTTGCTGCATGCCAACATGCTAGAAGCAGAGACGGACATGAATGTTAGGCGCATACTTGAGGAGATATTTTCGGTGCTTACAGCAACGGATCTCAAGGGAATGTATATCCACGGCGGCATGGAGAAGAACTGTAGCGATGATTATATCTATATCGTGGTGATATCAGGCGGGTCGCTCAAAGAAATGCGCCGTATATACCGAAAATTAGAGGATGACGCCGCAATAGATATGTATCTTGCTCATGCGAACCCATATATCGAAAACAACCGACTTGCTCATATAAATGACCTGGATTATTTTGGCAGGGTGCACAAGGATGGGCGCTTGCTTGACCCGGATAAAAACTGTTTCGACCTTAGGGTGCCGCTGCGGCACGGAAGGCGCAGGCCGGTGGGCAAGGGCATAAAGATATTGCTAGCGCCGGATTCGTATAAAGGAACCATATCCTCAGCGGACGCGATAAAGCGACTTACATTTGCCGCAAGACGGCACTTCCCGGGCGTAAAGATAGTGCCGGTGCCAATAGCGGATGGTGGTGAGGGTACCGTGCATGCACTTGTAACGGCAGGCAATGGCGCATACCGCAATGTGGATGTAACGGGGCCACTTGGCAACAAGGTAAATGCCTGTTATGGCGTGCTGCGCGGTAAAACCGCAATAATAGAAATGGCCGAGGCTTCTGGTATGGGGCGTGTGGACATGCCAGACATAATGAAAGCATCAACAATCGGGACTGGTGAATTGATACGCCGCGCATTAAATGAAGGCCTGCACGACATAGTGATAGGCATAGGCGGCAGCGCCACAAATGATTGCGGGATGGGTTGCGCACGGGCACTGGGAGTGAAATTCTTCGATGAAGACGGCAATGAACTGTGCGGTTGCGGCGGAGAGCTTGGCTTAGTAAAAAAGATAGATATGGAATATCTGCATCCGCTGATTAAAAATGCAAAATTTACCATAATGTGCGATGCGAACAACCCGTTGCTAGGCGAGAATGGCGCAACATATGTGTATGGCCCTCAAAAGGGCGCAAATGCCGAACAGTTGAACGATCTTGAGCGTGGAATGACAAGCTTTGCCACGCTGCTGTGTGGGACTATTGGCAGGGATGTAGCACACATACCCGGGGCCGGCGCTGCCGGAGGACTGGGGGCTATGCTTATGGCGCTGCTTAATCCGCAGATAAAATGCGGTATTGACGCTATGCTGGATGCGGTTGACTTTGAAAAACTATTGCATGGTGTGGCGCTGGTGGTGACGGGAGAGGGTAGACTGGATGAGCAAAGTGTGCGATGCGGCAAGGCCGTAAGTGGTATAATGCGCCGCTGCGCTGCAAGAAACATCCCAGTGGCAGTGATAACGGGAAGTATGCAGCAAGGCGCGGACGAACTGTATGAGCTGGGCAATGCAAGTATAATGACAACCATAAACGCACCAATGTCGCTGGAAACGGCACTGGCAGATGCCGAACATCTCTTTGACGATGCGGCGGACAGAATGTTTAGATTTATCCGCATGGGGCGCGATGTTGAAAAAATAGGTGCGCCAAAGAAACCAAAAGTTGCCACATTCCCACCTCCGCCTCAGCTATATGAGGAAAATATAAGCATTGCGCGGGAGCTAATTGGAATAGAGCCAAAGCATACCGATGATGGAAAATAATAACCTGTGCATACAAATTAAAGCCCCCCTCAAATAGGGGGGCTTTTGCGTTGCTGATAATCATAAACCAATATCGCATCTGAGTTAACCTTATGATTCACGCTCGCGTTGGCAATGTTTTCCGCGAGAAATTGCATGTACGTATAAACTATCATTTTGAGACCTTTGAAATGCAATTCAATTATGATACAATAATTTGCGAAGCTGCGAAAAACCGCGAAATATGAGCGGAACGCAAGGAATTTATGGAGGAAATTATGCCAAAACGACTGTTGACCTGTGCTCTCGTGCTGACATTGCTGCTATCTGTGGTGCTGCCATCAACGGCACTCGCGCGTGACGAGCTAAAAAATACAGATCCGGAGCGCTACTATATTGTACTGGATACGATGTATCAGGTGGTAACTGTATTTGAAAAAGACGATAATGGAGAGTATACGCGGATAGTGCGACGAATGGTGTGTACGTCCGGCAAAACTGAGCCAAATCCGAACAACCCAATCGAGGAACCGGCCAGCCCCACGCCAGCAGGAGTGTGGAAGATTGGTGCGCGCGAACGCTTTGGCAAGTTCGCCAACTTTGGTAGCGAGTATGCGCGCTATTGGACACAGGTCGTAGGCGGCATATACTTTCATTCTATTATGTTTAGCTCACGCGATATCAATAAGCTTAAGACTTCGGCATTTTCACGCTTGGGCAGCAGGGCGTCGCACGGCTGCATAAGGCTGTATGTTGAGGATGCAAAGTGGCTATATTATTATGCCTGCCCGGGAACCACAATAAAGGTTACAAGCGGCGAGGTTGGCTCAAGGGGACTTGCAAAAGAGCTAAAGACGGATATGTCATTTAAGGAATACAATGAATTTCAGAAAAAAATATTTGATGATCAACCGCTGCCAAACAATACCGCATGGGTGGTGACTGATGATGCGCAGATGCGCACAGGCAACGGCACAAATGATAAGTTCATACGCAAGCTGAGCGAAGGCACAGAGGCAGAGGTGCTACAGGAAGGCGATCCGTGGGTAAAGGTGCTTATAGATGGGCGCGAAGGTTATGTTAAACGTGCCTATGTTACATACGAAAAGGGAGTATTGCAATCAACGCCGGATGGAAAAGTTGCAAAGGCTACGTTGTTCCTATACGCTAAACCAAGCACAAAATCCGAACGGCTCTGCAAGGTGGCAAGGGATTCCAGCCTAGTGATACTTGAGGAGGGAAAAGATTTTACCAAGATAAACTACTGGGGTATCGAGGGCTATATACAAACGCGCAGTATAGGCACGGGTTGGGCGACCATATATTGATTGAGCGGAGGCGGAGATGAAAAAAACATTAGGATTGCTGTTGGCAACGATATTACTCGCATGTGCGTTTACGGGCTGCTATGCGCTTCCGGCGGAAGATAATAATGTGCAGGAACCGCAGACACGGGGAATGCAGCGGATATTTGGCAAGGACGTGACGGTGGCGCTGTTGGCCGATAGTGAGGCGTTTGAGCATGGCGTTTTGACGCAGGCTGAAAGCCTTGGCGTAACAATAAGCAAGGTAAGCAGTGCTGCACAGGCAAATGGCTTTGATCTGGTTATCGCCTATAAACCGGACAGTGTGGCGGACATTACCGTGCCACTGATCGTGTATACAGAGGGCGAAGATAACGTACCTGATAATGGAAGAAAAATAATATATAATAAAAATGAGGAACAGGATGCAGCGTTGGAGGTAATGCGCACGTTCGTTTCCCATGAGGCGCCTGTCAGGATGCTGGGCGTGTTTGCTGGGGAACATGGAGAAGCCCAGATTGCTTGCCAAATGATGGAGGATGAAGGCAAGGCACAGATAAAAGGTACCTGTACAGACCTGAATGCGGGCGAACAGATTACCAAATTGCTTGATGAAATCCCTGTGGGTGTGCTGGACACCATATTTACGGAGAATGGCGAGCTTGCTATGGAGGCTTACGGTGCGCTAAAGGCGGCGGAGCGTAACGATGCTGTGGAGGTAATAACGATGGGCTTAGATATTGAGCTTGTGCGCGCTATGGTGGAAAATCACTTTTTAATGGGCGCGGCAACAGGCGCAAATGAATGGAGCTCAGGTGCGCTTGCGCTGCGGATGGGCCTAAGCCTATTGTCGCAGGAGAGAGTTGGTGACTATGAGATTAAACCGTTTACAGTGTACTCAGATGAAGTGATTGCCGCGACGAAGGCTGGCGAGGATGACATTGAAAGTATAATAATGAAATTGGACGGCGAGGTCAACGATGTCTATTGGACTGATAATATAAGGTATTTGGCGGATCACTATGGCAAATGAACGCAGCAGGGTAATAGGGCATGTGCTCTCAATAATAACTATATTAATTTGGGGAAGCACGTTTATCTGCACAAAACTGCTTTTTGAAGTAGTAACGCCAATCCAGATACTTGTTTTACGCTTTGGTATAGGTTATGTGGCATGCTGTGTGGTACAGCCAAAATGGACAAAACCAAACCGCGATGAGTGGTGTTTTCTATTGCTTGGTGTGGCGGGTTGCAGTCTGTATTCGCTGCTTGAAAACACCGCATTAACGATGACAAGCGCTTCCAACGTAAGCATAATTGTTACCACCGCACCGATCCTAACGGCTATACTTGCGCATTTTTTGACCAAGGATGAAAAACTTAGGCGAAGCATCATAGTAGGCTCGTTAATCGCTTTTCTGGGTGCGGTACTTGTGATATATAATGGCTCGTTCGTGCTTAAGTTAAACCCAATTGGTGATCTTTTAAGTGTTTTAGCTGCGCTTTGCTGGGCGATATATTCGGTCGCTCTCAAAAAGGTAGTCAATAAATATGGTGATATATTCATAACCAGAAAGGTTATGTTTTATGGCTTTGTTACTTCAATACCTATGATGATAATCGAGGGCGCACCGTTCTCGTTTTCGGTATTTACCATGCCGAAGATGCTTTTTTGCATACTGTTCCTGGGGTTGCTTGGCAGCTGCTTGTGCTATATATTTTGGCATAATGCAATAAAGCGGCTGGGACTAATCACCACCAGCAACTATATCTACGTTATACCGTTTATAACTGTTGTGGTGGCCGCAATAGTGCTGGGCGAAAAGATAGAATTAATTGGGATTTTGGGCGCGGTACTGATAATTTGTGGCGTTATAGTGAGCGCTAAAAATCCAAAGCCAGCCGTGAAACCCTTGGATGAAGCTGCTGAACAGGAAGTCAAATAACCTGGCCCTACAAACATCTTAATTACATTTAACGGAGCGGCTATAGCCACAATAAACGGATCCATATGGCCGATATTGTGGCTTAACGCGCTTTACATTGGCAAAAATTGCACTTATAATAACACATAGGATGATTTATATAATCCATATTAGCGATATAACAATAAAATAAAGTTAATCATAAAATAAGTCAAATGGAGGAAGCTTCAATGCAAGACACTACCCCATACCGTATACTCAAAAAGCGGGAGCTTAACCCAACCGTCACATTGATGGATGTCTGCGCACCTGCGGTGGCGAAAAAAGCGCACCCGGGTCAGTTCATCATACTGCGTGTTGACGAAAATGGTGAACGGATACCGTTGACAATAGCGGACTACGATGTGGCGGCCGGAAAGGTAACTATAATCTATCAGGTAGTAGGCGCCACTACGAAGGCGCTTTCACAGTTAAATGAGGGTGATGTTCTGCATGATTTTGTGGGTCCGTTGGGTAGGCCAACCGAGATGGAGGGGCTGAAAAAAGTTGCCGTGGTGGGCGGCGGCGTAGGCTGCGCCATAGCATACCCAGTGGCCAAGGCACTCCATGCCCAGGGCACAAAGGTACACTCAATAATCGGGTTTCGCTGCAACGAACTTGTTATACTCGAAAATGAGTTTGCAGCAGTAAGCGATGTTGTAAGACGCATGAGCGACGATGGCACATGGGGTGAGAAGGGTCTTGTTACCGATGCGCTGCGCACACTGATAGACAGCGATGAAAAATACGACGAGGTAATAGCGATAGGGCCATTGATAATGATGAAATTTGTGGCCAAGCTTACGAAGGAATACGGCATAAAGACCACAGTAAGCATGAATCCTATAATGATAGATGGAACGGGCATGTGCGGCTGCTGTCGGCTGACGGTGGGCGGAGAAACCAAGTTTGCCTGTGTAGATGGCCCGGATTTTGACGGACATCTGGTGAATTTCGATGAGGCAATGAGCCGCGGCGCAATGTATAAGGAGTTTGAGCGCCACGCTTATGAGGATGCATGTAACCTGTTTAATAAGGAGGTACGCTGAAATGCCTAACATGTCCTTGAATAAAAACGGGATGCCAACGCAGGCGCCAGATATTAGAAATAAAAATTTCTCTGAGGTAGCGCTTGGATATATGAGCGAGCAGGCGCTGGATGAGGCAAATCGTTGCCTTAACTGCAAAAACAAGCCATGTATAGCCGGCTGCCCTGTGGGGATAGATATACCTGCGTTCATTGAGAAGATACGCGAAGGCGATTTTGAAGGCGCCTATCAGGTGATAGCAAAATCAAGCTCGCTACCTGCTGTGTGCGGCAGGGTTTGCCCACAGGAAAGTCAATGCGAGCAAAAATGTGTGCGCGGCATAAAGGGCAATCCGGTTGGAATAGGGCGATTGGAACGCTTCGTTGCGGACTACCATGCGGCAAACACCGATGGGCATGTTGATAAACCTACTCAAAACGGGCATAGTGTGGCAATAATAGGCAGTGGCCCATCAGGCCTTACGTGTGCGGGCGAGCTTGCGCGGCGCGGCTATGCGGTAACTGTTTTTGAAGCGCTACACGTTGCGGGCGGCGTATTGGTGTATGGAATACCGGAATTTAGGCTGCCCAAGGCCATAGTCCAATCAGAGATAGATACGCTTAAAAAACTTGGCGTAAAGATCGAAACAAATATGGTGATAGGCAAATCTGAATCAATAGACGAGTTGTTCGATGATGGCTTTGAGGCGGTGTTCATAGGCTCAGGCGCTGGACTGCCAAGCTTTATGAAGATACCGGGTGAAAATCTAAATGGCGTATATTCAGCAAATGAGTTCCTTACACGCGTAAACCTGATGAAGGCCTATAAAGGAGGCTCATCAACACCCATAAAGAAATCATCGAGGGTTGCTGTTGTGGGCGGAGGAAATGTGGCGATGGATGCTGCACGCTGTGCAAAACGCCTTGGCGCGGATGAGGTGTACATAGTTTACCGCCGCAGCTCGGCCGAACTGCCAGCAAGGCATGAGGAGGTTGAACATGCCGAGGAGGAAGGTATAATATTCAAATTTCTCACCAATCCCGTTGAGATACTGGCAAACGATCAAAGGAGTGTGGCAGGCATCAAGTGCGTGGAAATGGAGCTGGGCGAACCGGATGCGTCGGGTCGCCGTAGGCCGGTGACAAAGGTGGGGTCAGAGTTTGTAATAGATGTTGACTGTGTCATAATGTCAATTGGCACATCGCCAAATCCGCTGATAAAGGCCACAACAAAGGGGCTTGAAACACAAAAATGGGGTGGCATAATAGCAGATGAAGCTACTGGGCTTACATCCCGTGAAGGCGTGTACGCAGGCGGCGATGCCGTGACGGGCGCGGCTACCGTTATTCTGGCGATGGGTGCGGGCAAGGCGGCTGCCGCGGCTATGGATGATTATATAAAAAATAAATAAGCTGTATGCGGTGTATGCTCAAAACTACACTAATGCAATCACAATACGGATATGGTTTAACGATAATAGTTGGGGTAAAGAAGTAAACGAAAACATCAGAGAAGTCGTTCACCGGCAGGTGGACGACTTCTTTAATGAAAGGTAATTAAAGTACCTTGCTAAATTCAAAGATATCAGCAGCCGTTCAAACCTCTATCTTTACAACAGCTAAATGACCTACACCATTCTTTATCCTTGCAGCCTTCATTTCGGCATCCGGCGCAGTTTGTATTTTCACTACATACACAACAAGCCAAACCACAATAAGCAATCCCTTTTGTTCTATCCATATAATTTCTCATCCATGGCATGAAATAATATCAATTTGTTCCAAATTCCACACCGCATCCTACCTGTGAATGCAGAAGACTATTTTTACAATTTTCAAGACTTAGCATTTTTCACAAAAAATAACAGCTGATTTCAGGTTTTCTACATGGCGTCTTGACTACATTTCATCCGCAATTTCAATTGCTTTAGATAGTTCAACGTTCATTTTGCTTGCAGTGTATGTTGTGGTACTTTCCAAACAGTGAAATATCTCCAGTAAATTTCAGAGGAAACGGTGATATTATCCAACCCATTAGTGAACAGATAACCACTGCCAAATTGCTCGATAAATTCAACATTTCTACTGTTCTCTACAAATTCAAAAAGCTTAGGACATTCCCCTTTTTTACTAATATATACGCCCGTATTATTACCTACTTCCACATAAGGAGTTTCTTCACTAATACTCATACTGGCAATCAAATACGGGATTGGATTGCCACGCTGAAATATAACATTACGATAACTGCCAATAACCAGCAACAAAATAATCACTGTGAAAACAGCAATAATTGTTAGGAGTTTATGCTTTGTTTTCTGTTCTTTTTTCAAAACTTGTAGCGACACCTCATCAGCTCGTGCAACAATACTTTGTGACTGAACAATTTCTCCGGCTAAAATATCAACAACAGAAATTTCAAGAATACTAGCAAGCTTTTCGAGAAGATCAACGCTTGGGAAACTAAGTCCTCGTTCCCATTTAGATACAGCTTTATTTGTAATGTGAAGATTATCAGCAATGTCTTGTTGTGTCATATTCTTTTGTTGTCGGATTTTCGAAATTAGCCTGCCGGTTTTTTCGTTATTCATGTGACAACACCTCCTAAGTCCAGTCTAATGTGTATTTAAAACATTTACAACCGACTGGTGGTTGAAGCGTCGTTTAATGCATATAATGTAGGTAGATTGTATAAATAATCTTCGTCAGAGTGTAGCATACTTTCGATTATAGAAAAAGACCTATTTTCCACTTGACGGGAAACAGGTCTTTTTAATGTGACAAGCGGTCAAAAAAGATGCAGGGGGATTATGTAGCATAATCTACCCGATTAACCGAGATCTACTTTTCAATTTCTTTTCCACAATGACGGCAGTATTTTGCTTTATCGTACAAGGGCCCCAAACATTTGCCGCAATATGGACATCTCCAAAACTTCCATTCAAAAACAGCCGTTGCAAGCATTACGGCACTCGCTATAAAACCGAAGGTAGCGACTCCTGTTATTCCCATAGCAACTAACAACACACAAATCGTACCAATCAGAATATAGGCAATTGTTTTCACTTTGCTTAGTTTCATTATGCCATCCTCCAAAATCCGAATTTATCGGTTAGCTGTCAAATATAAATAATCTTAATTTTAGAATAACAAAAAAGTTAGGTGAAAGCAAATGCACAAACACATCTGTTTTAACTTAACTTTCGTAAGTGGTCTGGTAATTGTAGATGTGAGCCTGTTTTTACAGGGGGATTTAAACTATCACGCTAATTGCGTGTTATGCTCATTTTGTTCGTCTAAGTAAATTCAGAACTTCTTTTTGGTTTGATAAATCATAGTCGCCCATAATACCTGACCTGTGATAAATAATTCCATCTTTTTCGTTACGCTCTAGGTAACTAATGAATTTTTGGATTCCATCTTCTTTGATACACCGAACAAATGCCCTCATTTTAATTTTATCAGGTGCAAGCATATCTTTATCACAAGGGGAGTCAGAGCATTCCCAACAGCCTTTTATACCTTTCGCAGTGCAACAATCATACTGGTAACACCCCTGTGGGGACATCCTTTTGGGACTGCGCCTTTTTTCCATATAACCCACATTACACAATATCTATCCTAATCCCAAAGGTTGGCGCTGTAGCGCCCATTATCCTTTAACGCCTGTATCGCGGCGCTCACCATGGGCTTATCCTGCTGATATGTTACGCCAAACCAGCGATCCGGTGTATTTAGCACCTTTACCGCCGCCTTGTCATCCCGCATTGCCATGCGTACGGCGTTTGGCAGCAGATCCTCATATTTTTCAGGATTTTTAGCCGCACCAGACGCGATGCTGCGGGCAAAGATGTCATCCAGCTCATCCATTATGCTGTTGTTAAAGCCCCAGCAATTCATGGATACCGTTGTTCCTGCCGGCACATCCGTATATACTTCGCCATCTTCTGTGAATGCGGCGCATTGCGGCGTTTTAATTACCTTTGTGCGTTCACGTATATCCGTAAGATACCCATTTTTATCTACCTCACACAGCCCGCGCGCAACGCTGCCATGTTCCGTTAGGGTATTCTCAATATTATAACCCACCAACGCATGAAGTTTTTTGTCATGCTCCGCCGTAAGGAAGTTGTAAAGCTGCCCAAATGCAGCAGGGCCATAATAATCATCCGCATTAATTATGGCAAATGAGCGGCCTGCGATAGCCTCGCGCGCGCATATTACAGCATGAGTTGTTCCCCATGGCTTTACACGGCACTCGGGTATTGAAAAGCCCACCGGCAGCAGCTTATCAAGCTCCTGATAGGCATATGTTACGTTTGCGCGGCGCTCTATGCGTCTGCCTATGCTTTCGCGAAAATCCGCGTCCGTAGCGTGCTTAATGATGAATATCACATCCTCAAACCCTGCTCGCAGCGCGTCGTATATATCGAAATCGATTATGAAATTACCCGCCGCATCCATCGGATCCATCTGCTTAAGCCCGCCGTAGCGGCTGCCCATGCCTGCCGCCAGTATTGTCAAAACCGGTTTTTTCATCCGTATTGTCTCCTTTTTACCCACAGTTGTCCGCTATCACCCTCAGCACATTTTTATGGCTGATAAGCTCCAATTCGCGCGGCGTAAAGCAACGCTCAAGCGCTTGCATTACCTGCTGCATCCCCGATGCATCCGTAAATTCCAAATCATTGCCGATACCGTCAAAATCCGAGCCGAAGCCCAGCGTTTCCACGCCCGCCTTATCCGCTATGTGCCTTGCGTGGCGTACGATATCCGCCGTATATGCCTTATCCTCTCTCCCCTTTACTAAAAAGCCCGCACAGAAGTTAAGGCCTATCACCCCGCCCGCGTCGCCAATTAGCTTAAGCATATCATCGCTGAGGTTACGCACCACATCGCACTGTGCTCTTGCATTTGAATGCGAGGCCACAAATGGTTTTGTACAATATTTAACCACATCATAGAATCCGCCGTCAGATAGATGCGATACATCCACTATCATCCCCAGCTCGTTCATCCGGCGTACTGTTTCAATTCCAAACGGCTTTAACCCCTGCATTGAGGTTTCAGGCCAGCGGTTAGGATAGCCTATGGAATTTTCATAGTTCCACGTGAGCGCCACCATCCGCACGCCATCCCCATACATCTCATCCACGCGCTCTATCTTCCCGTCTATCGGCATACCGTCTTCCACGCTTAGCAACGCGCAGAGCTTACCTGCGGCACGATTGTGCTCAATGTCTGCGCAGCAGCTCACCTGACCTATCGTATCGCGGTTCTCCTCCATCTCGCGCTTAAAATCAGCCAGCGCGGCATGATAGAACCCATATGCGCCAAGGTGATGCGGATTATCTTGGCTGTCCTCGGCCGGTATATAAATCGCAAAGCATTCCAGTAGCGATCCGCCGATCTTAAGCTTATTAAGGTCAATATGTCCACTGTTTTGTGCAAGCCGCACAGCGCCGTCAGTGGCGGTTATTTTGCATGATATGGTGTCGCAATGCATGTCGGCGATAGGATACATATGTTTTTCTCCTGATAATGCAAATTTTTATTGCTGTAAAAGCACGGCGTGGGCGCGCACCCTATGGCGCACCCACGCACGTTACATCTGTTTTCTTTGGAGATGCGTTTATAGCATCTCAACGATTGTAGTAACACCCATGCCTCCGCCAACGCACAGCGTGGCGAGACCGCGTTTTTTGCCCTGACGCTTAAGCTCATACAGCAACGTGACCAGTATGCGGCAACCCGAAGCGCCTATTGGATGACCAAGTGCAAGCGCGCCGCCATTAACGTTTAGCTTCTCGTTGGGGAACCCCATCTCTCTGCCAACCGCAACGCACTGAGAGGCGAAGGCCTCATTTGCCTCTATCAGGTCCATATCATCCACGCTGAGCCCTGCCTTGGCAAGTGCTTTTTTGCATGAATAAATCGGCCCTATTCCCATTATTGAGGGGTCTACGCCGGCGCTTGCGGTAGCTATCAGCTTTGCCATTGGCTTTACACCAAGCTCCTTGGCTTTTTCAGCGCTCATAACTATTATCGCTGCCGCGCCATCGTTTATGCCCGAGGCATTTGCAGCCGTAACGGTGCCGCCATCGCGTTTAAAAGCCGGCTTAAGACCCGCAAGCCCCTCCGCCGTCACACCCTGGCGTGGGAATTCATCCACCTTAAACTGCACAGTCTCTTTTTTTACTCTAACCGGCACCGGCACGATCTCATCATCAAACTTGCCTGCTTTTTGAGCAGCCTCGCACTTTTGCTGGCTCCATGCCGCAAACTCATCCTGCATCTGGCGGGTTATACCGTATTTTTCAGCAACGTTCTCTGCGGTTATGCCCATGTGGTAGTTGTTGAAAGCGTCCCACAACCCATCTGTAACCATCTCGTCAACAACGCTTCCGTTGTTCATACGATAGCCAAAACGTGCAGATGGCAACGTGTACGGCGCGGCAGACATATTTTCCATGCCACCCACCACCATAACATCCGCTTCGCCCGCAGCAATCATGGCCGCAGCGATATTCAAGCTTTTAAGGCCGGATCCACATACGTTGTTTATTGTAAGCGCAGGAACCTCCACCGGAAGCCCCGCTTTAACCGCAGCTTGGCGCACTACGCTTTGGCCCAGACCCGCTTGGAGTACGCAGCCCATCAGCACCTCGTCCACATCTGTCGGTTTTATGCCTGCACGGGCCACGGCTTCTTTAATAACGATCGCGCCCAGCTCCACCGCGGGAACATCCGTCAAACTGCCTCCGAATTTGCCTATTGCCGTGCGGCATGCGCCCGCCAATACGATTTCCTTAGCCATTTTTATTTCTCCTTTATTGATTGATGTATATCGCTATCGATAAAAATTATATGCTTAAGTCTTGCACGCTCACTCCGGCATAGGCTTGAGATCAGGGCTAATTATAAGCTTGGCAGCAGTGGCCGCCTGAATATCCTCTAGCGTAAATTCAGGGTTATATTCTTTAAGCACTATTCCCTCAGGCGTAACATCCATAACGCCCATCTCAGTTACAATAAGATCCACGCAGTTAATGGCCGTGTACGGCAACGTGCACTTTTCTAATATTTTGGGGTTACCCTTTGCCGTATGCTCCATCGCAACAATCACGCGCTTTGCGCCAACCAACAGATCCATAGCGCCGCCCATTCCCGGCATACGCTTGCCAGGGATTATCCAGTTTGAAAGGTTGCCGTGCGCATCTACCTCAAGGCCGCCCAGCACCACATCATCCACATGGCCGCCGCGGATCAATCCAAAGTTTGTTGCAGAATCCGCAAATGCGCCGCCCACTATCACTGAAGCCGGGAAACCGCCGGCATCCACAACGTGCATCGCATCCAGATTATCACCTGCGGGGGTAGGTCCCTGGCCGATTATGCCAACCTCGGCATGAACTATGATATGAACGCCCTCCGGCAGATACGATGTGCACAGCGTGGGCAATCCCACGCCCAGATTGACGATATCGCCATCCTTAAATTCCATTGCGACACGTTTGGCAATAAAGGCCTTTATCAAGCTTTTGTCCATTTATTTGCCCTCCCTTACTACGATATAGTCTACAAGTACGCCGGGTGTAATTACATCCTCCGGCTGAATTTCGCCTACATCAACAAGGTTTTCAGCCTCGACTATTACCAGGTCGGCAGCCGTAGCCATGAGCGGATTAAAGTTCCTTGCCGATCCCTTATACCACACGTTGCCCATCTTATCCACCTTATATCCGCATATAAGCGCCACATCGGCGCGCAGCGGCTTCATCACAAGATAATCCACGCCGTTGTAGTTGGCCTTGCCCTCAACCAGCGGACTATCCTCTACAAGCGTGCCTACGCCTGTAGGGGTAATTACTCCACCAAGGCCATTGCCGCCGGCACGAATCATCTCCGCAAGGCTCCCCTGAGGAACCAAATCGACCGTCATCTCGCCTGCCGCCCATATTGCCGTGGCTTCTGCATTAGTGCCCAGATGGCTGCCGGTATAACCATCTATCTGATGGTTATGGATGAGCTTCGCCCAGCTGTAATATTCCTCGCCGTCTGGTCCGTTTAACATGGAAGAGTCGTTCATTATGGTGTGGAAATGGCCCTTGCCACTTTTTGAAAGCCCATCAATAATCTGAAGGGCGCTGCCGCATCCAACAAAGCCGCCAAGCATAATCGTGGCGCCATCAGGGATGAGATCAACGGCTTCTTGCGTGGTTATGATTTTGTTTCTCATATGGTTCCTCCGCGTTTCATAATTTTACCTTGCATGACTGTTTTAAAAGATTAAATACAAGAAATAATACACAGGCTCGATCATATTGAGTTAGTATGGAAATGTGAGCATGTGCAGTTATGTCTATCTAATTCTATTCTTCGCCCAATATATTGTCAAATATATTACATTCATTTTTGTCTCATTCCGTAGATTTTGGCATTTCCAGCAGTTCACGCGCGATATCAAATTTAAGCGCCGACATCTCCGCGTCCGCCGATACCTCCAGCATTACCAGCACCAATCTCGCATCCTTATCCGCAACCCCTGTGCGAAAACCCGCAAACCAGGATATCTCACGGCTCTTGTCGTTACCGATTTCCGCAGTACCCGTTTTGGCCGCTACCGTGCAGTTTTTAACCCTTAGCTTTGATCCGGTGCCGTTAAGGTCGCTTCTGGCAACGTCCTTGAGCATCGGCAATATCGCATCAATGGTGGCTCGACTGATTATCCCCTGCTTCCAAAGTTCAGTTTTGCTTTCGCTTATACTATTATACTTTATTCCGTCCATCTCATACAGGCCCGAAACGATATGCGGCACGTAGATATCCCCTCCGTTTGCAAATGCGGAAAATTCAGCCGCAAGCTGCAATGGAGTTATAAGTATCTCACCCTGCCCATAGCCACTGTCTGCAAGAAATTTAAGTGTAAACTCCGTATCCTTATTTAGCAGCTGCGGCGCAGCCACACCAATATCAAACGGCACGGTCTCTGTGAAACCCATCTTTTCCATATAGCTCAGAAATTTATCCTGACCCATCTGCAGCGCGGCGTGAGCAAAATATATATTGTCCGAATTTAGTATTGCATTATGCATGTTTAGCGGCTCTGCGCGGTTGCGCATGTATGTACGCTTTATTGCGGACCACACCCAGCCGCCATAGCCCTCGGGTATCCAATAATCATCATCAATCTTCTGATCGAATACATAGTCTATGGGTATAACGTTGCCATCCAGCGTGGCTGCCGCTGTAAATGCCTTAAACACCGAGCCGGGAGGATAACGCCCCTGCGTCACCCTGTTGATAAGCGGCTTTGCCGGATTGTTTTGCAGCGTATTGTAGTCCTGTGTGCTTATTCCTCTGGTAAACGGGTTAAGGTCGTATGTGGGATATGATGCGCTCGCCTGTACCTCGCCCGTTAGCGGATTAATCACCACCACCGCGCCCGCCGTAGTTTCGCCAAACAGCACCAGTTGCAGCACTTCTTCCATGCGCTGTTGCAGCTTAAGATCAACTGTAAGGTGCACGTCATAGCCGTCCTTTGCGGGCTTCATATACAGTGTGCGCCTGTTTTTTCCTTCGGATGTGGAGATGTATATCTGCATGCCGTCTGTGCCACGTAGCTGCGTTTCATATTGGCGTTCTATGCCAAGCTTGCCCACTCGTGAATCCGTTGTGTACGCATTCTCATCTCCGGCAAGCTCATTGAGCCTATTTACCTCCTCATCTATCGTCCCTTTAGATACGCCGCTTATTGGGCCAACATAGCCTATAGTATGTGCCAGCAGGCTACCGTATGGATATTCTCGCTGATACCCATAGTTATCCTCGTCTATTCCCACTCCTGGTATAAGCAACAGTTGGGCGCGCACTGTTGGGGAAAGCTCGCCAGTATAATACTGCTCTATCACAGCCAGATCGTTATACGCATCCTCAAGCTTTTCTTTTACGTCCGCCTCTTTTAGCTTTAGCAGTGTAGAAAGCTGCGTAACGGCCATGGTCTCATCCTTCATGCGTGAGGGCATAGCGTATACTGTCAGCTTGCCCTTGGTTGCCGCCACCACCTCGCCTGACGCAAGTATCTCACCGCGCTTTGCCGCTATACGCACCACGTTCACCTTATCGCCCCACTGCATATCCGGAAATATCAATGCCGGGCTCCATTCAATACTCCATATTCCGCCTTCAAGCTTGGAGATCATCGTAAAGCTGCTCGTTACATCTCCAATCAGCGTGCTGTGGTACGTTGCGTCAAAGGAGGCTGTGGTCATTATCTGCCCAGCGTCTATATTTATCGCAGAATAGCTTATATCCGTTATCTCGAGGGCGGCAAATATCTTCGTATATTTATCTATGAACTCCTTCTCACTTATACGATTCTCCGCGCTTTCCTCCGTATCATTGCTATTCTCCGCGCTTTCCTCCGTATCATTGCTATTCTCCGCGCTTTCCTCCGTATCATTGCGCGAGGCTGCACACAACATGCCATATGCCGCTGCATAGTCCGCCGCTTTTATGTATTCAAGAAACTGTTCGCAGGCGGTCGCTCCCGCAGATAAGGTTGCGCAGGCCGCCAGTGGCAAAATTAACGCCAATATCAGTATGAGCGCTATGACTCTTTTCATCGTATCTTCCTTTCGGCTTAGAAAAACCGCTATACGCAATAGCTGTACCCATTATATATTGCATATGTGCCCGTGTAAACGCGCCATATTCATTTGACACATTTCGTTCATTTGACACACACGTGCCCGGCTGATAAAATATAAACTGAGGTTTTTATATGATAAATCAAAAGCATTCTAAAAAGCCATATGATTCACCCCACCGGCATACCCGCGGCCTCTTTTTTCGTGATTTGGCCGGCTGGTTTTCCGGCCTATTTAAAAAGCGGCCCACGCCTGCTGTTTCCGGCGCATCAACACCCGCTTTGCGCACTTCTCTTGTGCCTGGCGGCTCAAAGCCCCTGCTTGTAGCTATCGATATCCTGCTGCTTGCCGCCACAGTATGCTCCGCTATATTGTGCATATTTATCACGACTGACCGCGGCAGCGTGCTTCCCATTACACTGACAATAGATGGTTTATCCGTTGCCTGCAACACAGCCCCAGGCACAGTTGAGGATGTACTCACGCGCAACGACGTAAGCTACGACAAAAATGATCTTATAGAACCTGCCCTGAATGAACCGGTTGTTGAGGGAATGGACATATCTCTCACCCGTGCATTTCCAGTTGCCATAGAATCCGGCAGCCATGTGACGCTGCTAAAGATGACCTCCGGCACTGTTGGCGATGCGCTTACAATGGCAAACGTGACATACGATGTGGATGATGAATTATCCAGCCTTGCATTTGAGGATATTTATCCCGGTATGCAGATACGGCACACCGATGTGGAAATACAATATGCCACAACGCACAGGGTGCTTAACTACGTAGAGGAAATTATAAAGGATCCAAATGAGTTTGAAAGCTTTAAAAAAACCGAGCAGCAGGGGAGCGACGGTGAAAAACGCATTACCCAGCGTATAACCGTTAAAAACGGCACCGAAATTTCACGCGAGACAGTTGATCAAACCGTGCTTACCCCGGCCATAAACGAGATTGTCCGCATAGGCACTAAGATACGTTATCAAACAAGCTACAAGGGCGAATGGCGCCGCTATATGGATAAGCCGGTTGCCGGCAAAAACGGCTGGGTTGCCATTAAGGTATACAGGATTACCGCCTATTGCACAGGCACGCGCACCTCCCAGGGCACAAAGCCCAAGCTTGGCACTATCGCTGTGAACCCCAAGCTCATCCCCTATGGCACCAAGATATGGGTGCCCGGCTATGGACTTGGTACCGCGCTGGACACGGGTGCATTCCGCAATTATCCCGAGCCGCGCAATAACGCCATAGACCTTTGGTTTAATTCAAAAAGCGAAGCCGTCCACTGGGGCAGCAAATATGACCGCACGATACTCATAAAAAAGGGGTGATATATGACTGATGAAATAACAAGACAACTTTTAAAACAATTCCACATCACACCCAACCGGGCGCTGGGACAGAATTTTCTTTGTGATGTTTCAGCCATAGACAAAATACTTGCCGCCGTAGCGCATATGCCTGTTCTGGAGATAGGACCGGGGCTTGGCGCGCTTACAGATGGGCTTTTGAGCCGCGGGCTTCCCGTAGCGGCTGTAGAGATAGATTCCGCAATGGTTGCAGCGCTAAGCACTCGCTTTGCGAAGGCCCCAAACCTAAATCTAATACATGCCGATTTTTTAAAAATTGATATGCAGCGCATCGTATCCGTGCTTGGAACGCGCTTTGTTGTGGCCGCCAATCTGCCCTATTACGCTACAACACCCATATGCGCGCGCCTTTTGCGAAGCGAACATATAACCTCTATTACACTTATGCTGCAAAAAGAGGCGGCGCTGCGCTTTACGGCGCAGCCGGGTGATAGGGTTTACGGCCCGCTTACGGTACTTGCGCGTTATCTATATGCCGTAACGCCATTATTTTCGCTTTCGCCGGCAAGCTATTGGCCACAGCCTGATGTCGACTCCTCCGTTATAACGCTTTCGCGCCTGGATACGCCATACCTGCCCGAATTGCCACGCCTACTTGACGCTGCGTTTGCCATGCGCAGAAAAACGCTACTAAACAACCTAAAGCCACTTGATATAAGCGCAGACCTCATCCTTTCCTGCGGCGTTGATCCTTCCGCCCGTGCGGAAACGCTGGATGTTAACGCGTTCGTAAAGCTCTGCACACTTCTATAGTCTAAATATAATTTTAAGCTCCCCCCTTGCATATCTATAATGACGGTGCTATTATATTGCCATCACATGAACATATGTTCAATTGTTTCATTTAGGAGGCATTATGAAAGTCGAAAAAATCCCGCGTTGCGATTGTACTGTGGTGCATGCAGATACCGTGCAATGTGTGCTTGATCACATGCCACCGGATGACACCCTGTACGATATTTCGGAATTGTTCTGCGCATTTTCCGACAGCACGCGTGTGCGAATCCTATGGGCGCTTAGCTGCGCCGAGCTGTGCGTATGCGACCTTGCATCCGCGCTTTCCATGACCTCAACCGCCATAAGCCACCAGTTGCGGCTACTCAAACAAGCCCGGCTTGTGAAGTTCCGCCGTGAAGGTAAATCGGTCTATTATTCGCTGAGCGACGATCACGTAAAAACCATGTTCGCACAGGCGATAGATCATATTTCAGAGGACAGATGATGGTACGAATATTTAAAAAAGAAAATATCGACAAACCCCTTATGTTGCGGCTTGGCGCTGCGTTTGTGCTGCTTATATGTGGTATTGCGATTCCGCTGACCAATACCGTAAAACTGTGTATATTTATCGCCGGCTGGCTTATTGCTGGCTACGAGGTGGTAATCGCTGCGGTTGCTGGGCTGTTTCGCGGCGGTCTGCTCAATGAAAGCTTTCTTATGTCAATCGCCTCTGTCGGCGCATTTGTAACGGGCAATGGCGCAGAAGGTCTGGCCGTTATTCTGTTTTATCAGATAGGCGAATTCTTTTCAGATATGGCGGTCGACAGCAGCCGCGATTCTATAAGCGAGCTTATGGATTTGCGCCCTGATTCCGCACACATGCTCAAGGATGGCGAAGCCGTTACCCTGCATCCGCAGCATATACCCGTTGGCAGCGAAATAGTCATATATCCCGGTGAGCGGATACCAATGGACGGATGCGTGTGCCTTGGCGCATCGGATGTGGATACCTCATCCATGACGGGCGAGGCGCAGCCCATAGCCGTTGAACCCGGAGATGAAGTTTTGTGCGGCTATGTCAATGGCGCCGGAACACTACGCGTTACAGTTGAAAAGGAATACGGCATGTCCGCCGCAGCGAGAATACTTGAACTTGTTACTGATATAGCGGACAAAAAAGCGCCCAGCGAGCGTTTCATCACCAGCTTTGCGCGCATATATACACCTATAGTTGTTGGCTGTGCGGCGCTGCTTGCCATATTGCCACCACTGCTGTTTGGCGGATTATGGTCCACATGGGTATATCGCGCGCTGACGTTTTTGGTTATAAGCTGCCCCTGCGCGCTTGTTATCTCAGTGCCATTGGGCTTTTTTGCAGGCATTGGCAAGTGCGCCCGACAAGGCATACTTATAAAGGGCGGCAATGTACTTGAGCGTCTGGCAAAGGCCGATACCGTGGTATTCGATAAAACCGGCACCCTCACAAGCGGCCATTTCTCAATATCCGGCATCTACGCCACCGACGGAGTTTCCGCAGAATCGCTGCTTTCACTTGCTGCGCAGGCCGAACAGCTATCCACGCATCCGCTTGCACAAAGCCTCAGGGCGGCTTGCCCGGATGTGCCGTGCCATGCGCCCGAAAGCTTTTGTGAACAGCCTGGCAAGGGTGTTATGCTAAGCAGCACCTCCATAATTGCCGCAGGCAACGCCAAGCTTATGCTTGAACTTGGTGTACTTGTGCCCACCACGGCCGCCACCTCCGTGCATGTGGCTCTGGATGGCCGCTATATGGGCCACATTGAGTTTTCTGATACCATTCGTGCTGAGGCTGCAGCCTGCATGCGCGCGCTCAGGCAGCGCGGTACAGCGCGATTGTTTATGCTTACAGGCGATTCCGAGCAGTCCGCAGAGCAAGTAGCGGATGCGCTGGAGCTTACCGGCTATTCCTCACGACTTTCTCCTGTTGATAAGGTGATAGAGCTTGAAAAGTTAAAATCAAGCAGCAATACGCTGCTGTATGTGGGAGATGGCACAAACGATGCGCCTGTGCTTGCGGCCTCTGACGTTGGCTTTGCGATGGGGCTTGGTGGCACAGATAGTGCAATCGAAGCGGCAGATGTGGTGCTGCTTGGCGATGACCCATATAGCGTTGTGCGCGCGCTGGATGCGTCCCGCCGCACGCTTTCCATAGTCTGGCAAAACATCGTTGTTGCGCTAAGCATAAAAGCTGTGATATTGGTGCTGGGAGCATTGGGCTTTGCCAGCATGTGGCTGGCTGTTTTTGCTGATGTGGGCGTTGCACTGCTTGCCGTGCTCAACTCCCTGCGCGCGCTCAAATAAATTCGAACCACGGCAAAATCAGGATCGTTTTGCATCAAACAAAGCTGCCCTGCTGATCTATTATAATCGGCAGGGCATTTACATATATGTGTTATATCTGTCATCTCAAAAGATCGATGTTCTCGATGCAGCCCGTTCAATTCTTGATATCTATATTCGCCGTTATGTCGATATCTATATCGCCGCTGCTGGTGGATACCGCTATGCGCTTTGTTCCGTTTGATGCGCGCGGCACGTCGATCTCTCCACTGGATGTATCTGCGTCTATACAAAATTCATTAACGTCACCAGTGATATCACCTCTCACGCATCCGCTGCTGGTTTTAAATAAAAATCCCGCAGCGCTAAGTCCACCGAACGTTATATCTCCACTGCTCGCTTGCAGCCTAATATCCTTCTGTGCGCTCACGCCATTAAGTTCAATATCCCCGCTGGTGGTATTTACATCTATCATACCTGCCAATTCAGCCGGAAGCGTGATTATAAGCTTTTTATCCATCTGCCCAAAGTTGATACCTATGTTGTTGCGCCAATCCTGCTTTTGCACATATTCCACCCTAAGGGTACCATCCTCGTCCATCCCTATATCATAGGTCTCTATGCTGTTTTCGAAGCAAGTAATGTTGATATCCTCACCACTCCCGCTTTTTATCATAACGCTGGTATCACAAGTCGATACGTCAATACCGGTAACCTTCGATGCGGCATATGTATATTTCTTCTGCTCATATGGAGGCTGTGTATCAAACGCAGAATAATTGAAGTCAACCGACACCAATGCAATCAACGCCAATGCCGTACCAATACCAACCAGTGCCAATGCTATAATTATCAGCTTTTTCGTAGCAGCTTTCATTTATTTTGCCTCCTTTTTTATAAACATCCCTTTAACTGCCTTTAAAAACCGCTCCGTAAGCTTTATAAGCCACACTGAAAGCTTTTTTACGCCGAAAAAAGCAAGTATTCCAATACCTACGCAGGCCATAGAAATCCCAAGTATCAGCAAGCCCGATGACAGTTTTAACGGGAAGATCACCGCAGCAGCCGCTATCCCAACAATTCCGCTAGCACACAATGCAGCCACTCCTGAAAAAAGTGATATTATAACAGCCCAAATAGCCACATAAACCGCAACTATAACGGCCATAAAAGCAAAAATTAACGGCAGCCAAACCGGAGAGCCCAATACAATAAGCACAATTTGCCATGCGCACAGGGTATGCTTTGGCTTGATAGAGGCCTTTATCAGCCTTGGCAGCGATATGTCCAACATTATTTCCTTTACAATATCGTCTAATGTACCAAGGGCTGCTACCGCCTCCAGCTCATCCATTCCATCTTCAGTGCGATCCTCTATCATCTCTGAATAATAGTCCAACGACCTTTTTATCTCGTCCTGCGATAATGCGCTCAGCCTTGCTGCAAGAGCTGTCAAAAAATCATTTTTATTCATTCTCAGCACACCTCATTTCCTGGGCAATAAAATCATATGTTACCATTACTTCCTTCCATTCATCGAGAAAATCCTTTATCCGCTTCGATCCCGCATCTGTGATTTTATAGTATTTTCGCAGCCTGCTGTTGTGCTCCACTGAATATACCGTAACGTATTTAGCCGCCTCCAGCCGCTTTAGAATCGGGTAAAGTGTGGATTCGGATATTTCAACATAAGGACCTACATCCTTTATTATCTGATAACCATATGAATCTGATCTGTTTAGCACCGTCAATACGCATACTTCAAGCAAGCCTCTTTTTAACTGTATATCCATCTATACACCACCTTTCGCATAGTACTATACACCGCATAGTATATGCTGTCAAGAGGTATAATGGAACCACTGCGTTCTTCGCCTGCTATACATTTATTTCAATATGTCAAGATAGTGTTGCAGTCGCTCATAAAACTGCCCGATATGATAGCCGTCCACCAGCTTATGATTAAGCTCAAGCGAATATGGCAGCATCAGTCTGCCGTCTTGCTGCTCGTATTTGCCCCAGGCTATGCGCGGCACAGAGTCATCCGGATCTGCATTCCGCTCGTTTGTCAGCGCTGTAAAGCTGAACCACGGGGTACAGGTATAGTATATCTGTGCGTCCAGCGGTATATCATTGTCGTTTATAAACGCGCTTTGCGAGCGGCTCAGCGCAAACGCCTCGTCTGAGAATTCTTTCATGCTGCCATGCTGATGCAGCGTGGTTATATGGAAGCACTCGCTGCCTGGAGTAAGATCGGTAAAGCTTGGCTCAAGCGCATCATGCAGAACGATATTTTCACCGCGTATCTTATAGCGAAATGCCTCTATGCTGTTGAGCACCTCTGTAGATGCATATACCATGCCATAATAAAATGATATATCATTACGCTTAACATAGCGATAGAAGTTTGTTGCATCGATACGGAATGTGACACTATAAAACGGCTGTGTATAGGGTTTAAAAAAATCGTACAGTTGCCTTCTCGGCCACAGGCCTTGATCGATTATTCTCATAGTTCACTCCTCACTTGTATTTATGGCTACCATGGCAACACAAAGCCCTCATCCGCCACATATTTTTCATTGTTATACTTGTGTTGGTCAAACATAAAGTATTCGTCTGTGTCTCCGGTATCATTAAAGGTACAATCCACGTAGCGTACTTTGCCATCTATCAGCAGCATGTTCCACGCATGGGCTTCACCCTCCTGCTCGCCATACACTACCCAGCATGGCAAATCAAGTCTGTCGCACAGCGCTTTAAACGCACGTGCATAGCCCGTACACACCGTTAGTCCGTCTACCACCGCGCCGTACGCACTGCGGGCCGCATGCATCTGAGGTGTCAGCTCCTGTTTTTTAGTTGCTTCTGCCACATCATCATCATACCGCGTAGCAGCGTTCACAGCATCGTGGATTGCCCGATACAATTCATTATCATCAGTGATGCCCTTTGCGCGTATCATAGCCTCAATATCATCCAGCTCATCTGACAGCCTGGCATTATACATTCTAAGCTCATCATCATCCATTGGAAAATCAATCCACACCTCCGCGATCCTATCGTCGGCATATCTTGGCGATAGCTTACAGTTAAAATAGGCGCCTTCGCTGCACAGCTCGGCACAGTTTGCTTCCGCAGTCTTACAGAGTAAAAACAGCTTTTCATGATCCCATGATGGATCAAGCAAACGCATAACGGCCACGCTCTTACCAGACGACCATGTATCCATCATGCAATCGATTACCCCTATCTCGCTTGTTGCAGGCATTATTTTATCATATGGCACTTTGTTCGCAAGATATTTAAGCGATAGATCCACCTCAACACATCCGGTATATTCGCTTATCTGCCAATCAAACCTATCGATAAAATAGCAGCAATCACTGTTGTTCTTGTGCAGATATTCGATATCGGCAGCAAGCTTCGTTTCAAGCTCCTTCAATGTACCGCTAAATATACCAAGCGCATATTCACGTCCATTACGTATTGCATCAATTATCCAATCCTTAAGGTTCTGTTTGCTGTATTCTACTGGTACGAGCTTCGGATTATATTCTAACATATCGTCCAGCAGCCATACATCCTCAGCGTATTCAGCCGAAACGCTCAGGATGGTATAGCCCAGCCTATTTTTGCACTCCCAATTAAGCTTTTGCACAAAGCGTGCCGGCATATAGTCGCTCTCATGCAGATCATATATGGTGCTATCTATCTTGTCTTCAATGCCGTCTCCCATCGAGTGCTTGAAATATAATGTACTCTGCGGTTGCGCTTCAAGCGCCATATTGCATAAAAGGTCACTGATGGCCTCCTGTGAAAAGTCTACAGGCGTTGTATCGTCTTCCAATGACGATACAATAAACATGTATCCGGCGAATATAAATATTGCGGTCAACAACGTGACCAACAGGATATTACAGAGCTTCCGTTTGTTTTTCACTTAAACTATCTCCCGGTCTTTCACATTTTAGTAAGTAAGCATAATAGGATTGATATATGGTAACAGAATAGGAAGGATGGTGCAAGGAATAGTGAGGGATGGATAAAAGGGAATCAAAGAGGGAGGGGAAAAAGAAGGGAA
>JAVVVD010000011.1:0-41126 GCA_036652795.1 Clostridia bacterium
ACGCGCTTAGAGAACGAAAAAACCCAGACAACGTCTGGGTTTTTTGGCGATATATCTAAATCGATACATCATGTTGGTACCCGGTAGGGGAGTCGAACCCCTGTTCCCGCCGTGAGAGGGCGGTGTCCTAGGCCACTAGACGAACCGAGCACAAAAATCTCACGGCACGTTCAATTATACCGGAAAATACGGGCATGTCAACATTTATTTACTGCGTGATTTATATTTTCACACCCGTTATGTAGGCCATGTTACAAATAGCATCATCTTTTGTGGTTGTCATTTACCAGCTTTGAATAACGATCCACGGCGGCGTCTATTATAGCACCCCACGCTATCGGTATGCTGTTTCTCGCGCATTCGCCAAGCGCCTTCAAGCGCTGAGGGTCATTCATGTTGTGCAGTAGCACTTGCGCTATGTCTGCCGAGTCATCTGCCACCAGAAGTCCGTTCACGCCGTCCTGCACTATCTCCGCGGCACAGCTCCCTCGTACAAGCACTCCCGGCGTTCCCATTGCCGCCGCCTCACGCAATACCATAGGTGCATTATCATAGAGTGATGGGAACACGAACAGCGATGCACGCTGATATAATCCATCCAATATGGCATTTTCCGTTATATGGCCCGTTAGCACCGTGATATCTGCTATATCAAGCTCACGTATTTTTTTCTCTATCTCGTTCTCATCCGGACCCTGACCTGCCAACACGAGTTTAAAGTGCTGGCCGCGTTTTTTTAGTAATGCGGCAGCTTCCAATACCTTGATTATATTCTTTTTCCAGTTCTGTTGCCCTACAAACAGCAGCACCGGCTCATCACCCGCAAGGCCGAACATCTCCACGGCGCGCGCACGATCCTCTTGTGTACGTTTGCGTATTTCCGTGCCGTTCTCCATCACTTTGATGTCTCCCTTATAGCCATATTCGTTCAACACCTCAGCACTTGATTCGCTTACCGCCCACACCTCGTCACAATGCTCATAAAAGTCCACAACGAATTTTACGCCTATGCTGGCAAGCAACGCCGCGCCGCCCGTTGCCGCATAAAAATCATCGTAGTACTTTGAATGGAACGTTCCCACAAGCGGTATCTTCTGCTTTGTGGCTGTATGAAGCGCCTCCTGGCCAGCTATAAACGGAGTGTGCGCATGTACAATGTCGAATTTAAGCAGCGCCATGCGCTGGTGAAAATGCCTGTCCAACACGGTAAGCCCCGCTTTATACTGTGGTGATCCCGGAACTGGTGCTCCCATATAATCCACAAGCTCGAACGGATAGCCTCCACGGTAACCCGTATCGGCGGCAGGCGCAATAACATAACATTCATGCCCCTTATCACACAATGTCGTTGCATAGTTATGAACCACCCTGCCTACCCCATCCACCACAGGCAGGAAGGTATCTGCAAATTGAGCTATCCTCAAATCGTATCGCCCCTTTATTCGTTTTTAATCGGATTGTATCATCATAGTACTATTGCGCTGCTTTATCAATGCTTTGCCATTATAGTTCACAGCAGCTGCATACTTTGTCATTATTTGTACATCGGATTGAGCTTTATCGCAGGATATGGCGTCACGGCCACGCGCGCCTGTAATGACGAATAATCATAATTCGGGTTATAGTGTATATCCCCATCAAGCAGTGTCTGCCGTATCACATCATAGCATCGGACTAAATCCGCATCCGTCGCTGTTTTTGCGCTTGCAGGCTCACCATGGTGGCGTAGCACCGCATACGGCGTATATACGCACTGGTGATTTTTTTGTGCAAGACGATTGCACAGCGCTATATCCGCGCCATACCTTTCGAAGCTCTCGTCAAAGCAACCCACGTCAAAGAATTCATCAGTTCCTATAGCAAAGCAATCCTCCGAAATATAGCTGACGTTTCGTATACTGTTTATAAAGTGATTCCTGCGCAGCTCCGCCGTATCGTCAGGGTAGCTTCGGTATACGCTGTCCGCCCAGCCCCTTATCCCTATCGTGCCACCCGCAAACAATATGTTGCCATGTGAATCCACCAATTTCCCGCCCGCTGCCGCCGCGCCCCGATTTAGCGTTTCCAGTAGCGCATTGAGCCAATACTCGGATATAACCTCTGTATCACGGCCTAAAAATACCAGCACATCACCATCCGCTCGTTTCGCACCATGGTTTGCAAGTATGGGATAGTTATAGCCCCTGCATCGCACTATGCGTGCAAGCTTATTTGTTTCAAGTATCTCATAGTATCTATTTGTGCGCGCATCACGTGAGCCGTAGTCTACTATTATGAATGTATAGTTCTTATATACTGTGTTCTGTTCTACGCTTTCAAGCAGCCGCCGCAGCGAATCCAGCGCATCACAATTGAGTATCACTATACCCACCTTTACGTCCCCTGTAACATGCGATATGCGAAAGCTTCCAGGATACATCCCCGGCACAGCATAACCGCCTGTACCCTGAGAATCAAGGTGTGTATCTATTGCCGCAATAGCCTCATCTGTAATATTTTCGTGTGTGCATCTGGAATAGATAGGCTTTTTTATATGAACATAATCCGTTGCCAGGTGTACCGCACCAAGCACATAGGCATACTGCGCCGTATCATCTGACCCCGCCATAGCACAGCGCTCGTGTATGCTGCGCTTTACCATTATTCCTCTGCCCACCATGTTGTAACTTAGGAGTGTGAATTCACGTATCTCAGGCTTAAATATCGGCACGCTGCGCACGCCGTTTTCTATGTAATCCTCATCGCAATATATTATATCCGGTTCGGTCTGAGCCGCGCAGGCAAATTCAAACAGTGCGTCCGCTGTAAGCTCATCGCCATCGAAAATATACAGTATATAGTCGTATTCATCTTTATCCAATGTATAGCCAGTATATGTCTGTGCGCTAATCGAACGCAACGTCCGTTCTTTATCGGCAGACTTGGCGTTGCCTATTATCATCAATCTAAAGCATGGCGTCACAGGCAGCTTTTTATTCACCTGCGTGTTGAGTATATCCGCCGAGGGAGAATTGTGAATGAGATAGTCGTAATAGTTTTCTTCGGGCGCAAACGCTTCGGCAGGCTTTTTTTTAGCCGCCGCTGTAAAAAGCTTAACGATTGCATCCAAACCCTTTTTCATATATAAAGCTTGCGCAGCATACGCTCCATTTATTCAACACAATAATCCCAAAGTGTCCTCCAAACGCCCAGAGCATCCGGATCAAGTATTATATCCGCCGCCCGCACATAGGCCGGAAGCCGTTCTTCATATAATTTTCGAATATCCTGCGCGTTTTTTATTAGCGGTCTGCCGGACAGATCCTGTTTGAGCAGCGATTCCAATCCCCTGTTGAGTAGCACAATCCTGCCGCTGCCGTGCATAAGCCTAATATTATCCTCGCTTATTATACCGCCGCCCGTAGCGACTATACTGCCGCCGCGCCTTGCACATTCCACAAGCGCCTCATGTTCATATTGTCTAAATCGCGCTTCGCCATATTCACTGAATATTTCCGGTATGCTCATCCCCGTTGCCTGCTCAACCAGCGCATCCGTATCCAGCTTGTTTATCCCTGTCGTTCTTCGCATAAGCTCCGCAAAACGGCTCTTACCTGCACCCGGCATACCTATAAGGTATACGTTATACTGTCTTCTCTGCTCTCTGCGCGAAAACCCGAGTATCTGTAGCATAAACGCATGCACGTAATCCTGGTTGGCCTCATCCTTCACCATATCGGCACGGCTTTTAAGCACCGCCCGCTCACGTTTAGCATCGAATATAGGCTGCCCCGTTGTCCGTTTTTGTGCGCCTATCTCGCGCACTACAGCCATGCGCTGTTCCAACAGCCCTATAAGCTGCGCATCCAGTTCATCTATTATGTTGCGTAATTCATCCATAGTTTATCACCTTATTGAGTATCTCTGAGCATTAGCTCCGCCAGCGCAAAACACACGGCTGCCTCTATCACAACGGTGCCGCGTGGAAGTATGCACACATCGTTTCGCCCCGTAAAGCTGCACACTATTTCCTCACCGGTTTTAAGGTCAACTGTTTTCTGTGCCAATGCTATACTTGGTATCGGCCGTAGCACGGTACGTACTATGAGCGGCATACCGTTTGCCATGCCACCGTTTATTCCGCCGCTATTGTTTGTAATTGTGCGCACTAACCCATTTTTAAAACAAAATCCATCGTTAGCCTCTGCGCCGCGCATCTGCGCAAAGCTAAACCCCGCACCAAATTCCACGCCCTTTACGCCCGGTATCGAAAACAGCAGCTGCGCAATCTGGCCCTCAAGCGTATCGAAAAATGGTTCGCCCAGACCAACAGGCAAATTCAAAGCCACACACTCCACCGCACCGCCTATGCTATCCCCATCTGTTCTGGCCTTGTTTAGCTCTGCAAGCATTGGCTCTTTTTTGCTTATATCCAGCAGTGGAAACATCGAATCCATACGCAGCGATGCCCTATCCACTGCCACAGGGTCTACGACAGCGTCGTTTACACTGCCAATGCACGCTATATGAGCGGCTACAAATACGCCATGCGCACTCAAAAGCTGACGTGCCAGCGCCCCGGCAAACACGATAGGCGCGCACATGCGTCCGGAAAATATATCCCTTGAAGCTCCGCCGTATTTTACATATGCCGCATAGTCAGCATGCGAGGGGCGTGGTATAGTTTTACTCCGGCCGTCTGCTTTTGCATCCGCATTTGGCATAGTACATATAATTGGGCTTCCGTCAGTGACTCCGTCAGTCATACCGCCAGAGAGTATGAAGTTGTCTACCTCGCGGCGCGGCGTAGACAGGCCATCCGCCCGCGGCGCCCTTATTGCAAGCTCTGCGCGCACCGCATTAAAATCGATCCTCATACCAGCCGGCAAGCCCTCTACAGTACAGCCAACGTATTCGCCTCGTGCCCCGCCCGATATACTCAATCTAAGCCGCCTACCCCATGTATCCACGCCTATATACCTCCCAGCCGCTCTATTGTATTAAAAAAGCCAGGTGCGCTCTTGCCTACACACTCCGCCGCTGATATTGTCACTGGCGTTTCACATATTGCGGCGGCTATAGCAAACGCCATCGCCACCCTGTGATCCCCCATGGAATTCACTTCACCACCAATAAGTCTGCCGTTACCCCGTATCAGCAGCGCATTATCCATCAGCTCCACGTCCGCTCCAATATGATTAAGCTCGTTTGCCATAACGGCCGGACGTGCGCTTTCTTTATATTTTAGCCGCGCCGTGTTATACAGCAGCGTCGTTCCATGCTTGCCACATGCATTTACGGCAAGTATTGGCAGCAGGTCCGGCACATCCGTCATATCCACCTTGTCCATGCTTATCAGCTCACCTATAGCCCTATCACCCTGCGAAGAGCGACTATCCAGGCCCTCAATCACCACATTGCCGCCAAGCGCGTTTGCCACAACGAAGTTAGCCGCATACGACCAATCCCCTTCCACAGTGAAGGAAACTCCGTCATAGCTCTGCCCACCAGCTACATTAAAGCCGCCGTCAGCGTATTGCGCATTTACACCGAAAATGCGCATTACCTCCAGTGTAAGCAGCATATAAGGGCGCGAAGTCGCTTCGCCCATCAGCGTTATTCGGCTGTTGCCATCACGTAACGGCAACGCAAGCAATAGTCCTGAAACAAACTGCGAGCTAACCGATGCATCCACATTATACTCCTGTGCATTTAGCTTGCCCCGCACTTTGAGCATGTCATCAGTGCGGACTATTTCAATACCCAGCGCACGGTAGGCATCCATCGGGCGCACAATAAGCGTTTTTCCGCAGCGAAAACATCCCCCACCAAAATGCAGCGCCAAAGGTATCAGCAACCGCAAGGTTGTGGCGGACTCGCCCGCATCCATTATATCGCCCTGCATCAAAGCCTTCAGGCACCTTCGCGTGGCCTCCGTATCAGCGCAGGTGAGCGCATTATTCACCTTGCCGCCAGATAATGCGGCGCACATAAGCGCCCTATGCGTTACACTCTTTGATGCAATAGCCGTTACAGTGCCGCAAAGCGACTTATTTTTCACCGTTATACAACCCATCAAAGCACCTTTTTAAATTCCTCGCGCTTTAGCGCAACGCGCACCGCGCTGCCTATATGGCGCAGCAGCACAGCGTCGATAGATGAACCGTCCGCCTTTTTATCAAAGGCAAGGTTATTGTATACTTCATTCATATCACCCTCAAAGCGTGTGGGCAAGCCTAGCGCCTCAAGCACCATTATGAGTTTTTTTTCTGTGCCTTCTTGCGTTACGTCCAGCATTTCTCCAAGCCTAGCGGCATATACCATGCCTATCGCCACTGCCTCGCCATGCGTTATGGCAAACCCGCCAGCACGCTCCATTGCATGTCCAAGCGTATGTCCAAAGTTAAGCATATGCCTTTCGCCCATATCCAGCTCGTCCCGCTCCACATAGCGGCGTTTTATATCGCACGCGGCATAGATTAACCGCTCCATATCATCTCCGCCGGTGGCTATGTACTCAAACAGCCCCGAAGACGCTATACACGCACACTTGACTATTTCCGCCATACCAGACGCATACTCCCGCGCAGGAAGCGTAGCTAACGTATCCGTATCCGCTATTACCATCTCGGGTTGTTTAAACGCACCCACGAGGTTTTTACCGGAGCCTATGTTAACGGCACATTTGCCGCCTACCGCCGCATCCGCCTGGGCAACTATTGTCGTGGGGCACATCACAAGGCGGACGCCTCGCATATATGTGGCCGCCGCAAAACCCGCCATATCCGTAACAGTACCGCCACCCAGAGCAAACACCACATCACGCCTTGTAAAATTACACTCTGCCATAGCCTCATATATCGACAGCAGCGTAGCATGGTTTTTATGCTCTTCACCTGGGGCGGCAATGAATGCTTCACACGGCATATTAAGCGCGGTGCGCAATCTATCAAGGTACAGCTGCGCCGCTGTATTATCCGTTACTATGAAGCTGCGGCGCGCATCAAGGCAGCCGCATATGTCTCCGGCACTATCTATAAGCCCACCGCCTATTTCCACATCATACGGACGGGCGGTAGCTACAGTAAGTGTTCTCATGCTTTTTGCGGAGCTTCAACGCTCTCATTCTCAAGTGTAATCCGCTTTATGCGCACTGGCGTCTTTGGCTTATCCTGAAAATCAGTCTCTACGGCCGCAATTTCATCCACAACATCAAGTCCCTCCGTCACAATGCCGAACGCGGCATACTGGCCATCCAGGTGCGGTGAATCAGCATGCATAATGAAAAACTGTGATCCTGCTGAATTCGGGTTTTGGGCACGCGCCATAGAAATCACGCCACGCGAATGATGCAGAGGGTTAGCCACGCCATTTGCGCGGAATTCTCCCTTTATGCCGTATCCCGGGCCACCCATGCCCGTGCCGTCCGGACATCCGCCCTGTATCATAAAACCAGGGATTATCCTATGGAATGTAAGTCCGTCATAGAAGCCGCTCTGTGCCAACGTAAGAAAATTATTTACCGTGTTGGGCGCGGCCGCCCTGTTAAGCTCGATCTTAATAACTCCGCCGTTTTCCATCTCAATGATTACCATATGTTTTCTCCTTAAAATATATTGAATATCTATTGATATTGGGTAACTCGCTTATTTAAGCCAATACCGTCATTGCCAGTGCGCCATATATATTAAGCATTATGCCCAGCATTGCTATTAGTCGCTCATATCGTTTCATCTGCCAGCCCCCTGCAAGCATATATGCAAGTGCCAGAGGTATAAGATCCACAGTATAGCGTGCGCCAAACTGCCAGCCACCAAACGTCTTATGCGCACACAGCAGCAGCAGCTCCAGAAGCATTGATGCAAGTAACACAACGCGCAGCATATCCATCCGGCGGTGGCGTATATCGGCTATCATCCGCACAAACAACAGCAGGAATATCGGATTTGCTATATAGAACATAAACCCATCAAAAAGCGGATACGAAAGCCGCGCGCCTTGCACAAATTTTATAGGGCGCAGAAATATATTGTAAAGGTTTTGCGGGATGTACCCCAGCCAAAATTGTCCATGCTGGGCATCTGTAAATTCAGGCAGATAGTTGTGTCCAAATTCCAGTACATTTCCAAAGCGCGCATAATTATACCACATGTATGCGCCTGCTATAAGTGCCGGCAATACCAAGCATCTAACTTGCTTTGCCATTGCGTGCCAAAATGACACGCCCGCTCGTCTGTCACGCAGATAGAACGCCGCACACAGCGGTATAAACGCCACCGCCGAAAATGGACGGCAGCCCACCGCCAGCGCCACAAGCGCATACGCCGTAATTCGCTTGTCGCGCTGCGCCGCCACAAGCGCACCGCACAATAGCAGCATGTTCAACGCTTGCGCCTGAAACCACACGCCGCCGTCTGTGCTCATCCACATCATATTGCTGCCCCACACCACAAACAGCGCGGTAAACGCCGCCATACGCGGCAAGGTATGCGCCCTGCGCAGCGCAATATAGCACAGCGTGGATGTTGCAAGCGCATACAGCATCATTACCAGATTATTTGGTGTATTCGCTCCAAATATCAGCGTTAGTGGCAGCATCACAACAGATGGTAGCGGCGGAAACGAAACATAGTATTGCGCGCCATACACGGCTAGTTCCAGCCATGGATAGTTTTCCGGTAAGTGAAGCATACCTGAGCGCCACGCCATCGCTTGAAGGGTATAGCTGTCCCATGCGGAATGCGCAAGCAGTCTCCCGCCAAGCAGATCCTGAATCAGCAGATAGCCGCATACCATTATCAACAGCATTATGGGAAGCTCCCATTCGATGCCACTTTTTTTCGCTTTATTTTCCATATCTATAATAATACAATCGTTTTGCGTATTTGGCAAAGCAAAAAGGGCGTTTATCCCGTTTTTTTTCGTCAGCGCCCGGCCTTGATTATAACTCTTATTTTACAACATATCTCTATTATGCTAAAATCATATGAAAATGCAAAAAATGAATCGAGGTTCTACCATGCTAGATATGCTTCTTGCAAACGGAATTATTATCACTGTTGATGCAAATCACACTATATACGAACGTGGCTATGTTGGCATTGAGGGTGATCGCATCGCTTGCCTTGGCCCTATGAATGATAACCTTCCGCCCGCCATTAAAACCATAGATCTCAATGGTCACCCTGTGCTTCCCGGCCTTATCGACGGCCACGGTCATGCCGGGCATTGCCTTACCAAGGTACTTTCCGAGCATAACGGTGATGTTTGGGAGGAAGCCGTAGAAAGCGTCTATTATCGCTACAGCGATGAGGATTTCTGGTACACCGAAGGTGCGCTTGCCGCAGCGGAACGCATAAAATTTGGCGTTACCACCGGTGTTTCAATGGTTGGCAATACGCCGCGCATAGACCGCATAGAGCCTACTGGCGCAAGCCTTGAGGGTGCTGCAAGCGTTGGCATACGCCAGCTTACAGGTATAGGCGCCGCCAACGGTCCATGGCCCAAGATCGCCCGCTCATACAATGCGGACGGCAGCTTTAAAGAGTATAGTGTAACACCCGATATGGCGTATGCTACAACCGAGGCTACGCTTAAGGCGTTTAATGGCCGGCATCCGCGCCAAACCTGCATTGTAGCCCCCGGGCGTATGGGTATGCGCCAATGGGAAAGCGTTGAGGATAACATTGCGCACAACCGTGACATGCTGCACCTTGCGCAGAAATACAACGTACCCCTTCATACCCATGCCTACGGTAACGATGTGCAATTCCTGCACGATCATACCCCGGAGGTTCTGCGCGCTACCATTTCGCTTACACACAGCACCGGCTATAGCGAATCAGAGCTGAATATTTTGGCCGCCTCAAATGCATATGTATTCCACGGTCCTACCACACACGCGCATATCATGCGCAGATGCCCTGTTGTAGAGATGCTGGATAAGGGTATAAAGGTTGCAATAATCACCGATGGTGCAGCACCTGACCGCAGTTATGACCTGTGGCGCGATATGAAGAATACCCAACTTTTACAGAGGGCATATCTGCATGATTCCAAAGTGTTACCCTGTGGCAAGGTGCTCGAGATGGTTACAATCGAGCCTGCAAGGGCATTGGGGTTGGATCACCTAGTCGGCTCTATAGAGCCTGGTAAAAAAGCTGACCTTATCACCATAAACATCGATCAACCACACCTCGCCCCGTTTAGCGGAATGCCGGTTCAGCGCCTTGTGCTCTATGCCATGGGACAAGATGTGGAGCGCGTTATTGTGGATGGCGTTGTTGTGATGGAGGATCGCCGCCTTACCCAAATCGATGAAACAGCTTTGCTCGCCCACACGCAGCAGGTGTTTGACAGGATGATTCAGCGCCTTGGCCGAAGCGATCTAACGCAAAATCCATGCCTGTATGATCTGCGCCAATAATTCTGTATTAATGATGCGTAATGTGTTGAAAATGCTTTTCTTATTACAACTTATAAGGGGCTGCTCGTTTAGAGCAACCCCTTCGTTTATTCGCATATGCACTCAGTCATTTCCCTGCCTGTATACTATCTCTCCATCCACCATCGTGAGCGAAACCGTTATGTCCTTTAGCTGCTCATCTGTCAGGCTTCCAATATCCTGGTTTAATAGCACCAAATCCGCAAGCATTCCTGGTTCTAATGTACCCTTCATCTTCTCTTCAAACGTCATATAGGCGCCGCCCTGCGTCATGGCGCGAAGTGCCTCTGCAACGGTAATGCTCTCATCTTTTCCAAGGCTGTATCCGCGCATACCTTTGCGTACAACGGCGGCATAAAGTCCCCAGAATGGGTTATGATGAGCAGACGGCATATCCGTACCCATTGCCACGGTTACTCCAGCATCAATGCAGGAGCGCAGTGGCAGGAACTCACGCTGTTTATCAAGCGGCAACAGCTTTTCATAGCCATCCGCCTCATTGTAGATAAATGCCGGCTGCGCAGCCATCACCATGCCGGCCTCCGCCATCTTTTTCATACTGTCTGCCTGAGGATAGTAGCAATGCACCAATTGATGCCTGCGATCCGCGGGGTTAGCCTTATACGCCGCATATATCGCATCCACCGCCTTTTGTATTGCAACATCGCCCATCACGTGTATGCCCACACCCCAGCCGTTATCGTGTGCTTGCTTTATCCAGCCATCCAGCTTTTCAAGCGGCAGGCGCAGCGGAAATGGCTTTATCTCGGTATCCCCAAGGTAATTCCATGTGCGCAAGCTGGTCTTAGACAGCAGCCCACCATCGATTGCCATCTTAAGGCTGCCTATGCGCAGCCATGCATCGCCAAAGCCGCTGTACAATCCAAGCTCCTCAATCAGGCGCTCTGAGTAATCCGAATCCTCATTTATGGCAAAGCCATGCCAGCATGGCATCAGATTTACGCGCACCTTTAACACGCCTTCATCGCGCAACCGCTGATATGCGCGTATCATACTCGGCGTAACGCCAGGTTCAACAACGCTGGTAATGCCATAGCTCAGATAATCCTTCATTGAGCGCGTTATTGCCCCGCGAATTCGTTCACCTGCGCCAAACTTATCATCTCCAAATGCGCTTGGCATCACATCTCGCACAAGCTGCTTGGCAGAGCGAAACAGCAATCCGTTAGGTTCGCCAGAAGCATCTCTACCAATTTCGCCGCCAGAAGGATCAGGGGTGTTGCGGTCTATCCCAGCCAGCTTCAGCGCAACGCTGTTTGCACAGCAGGTGGAGAATATACGCTCCAGCACCACCGGGTTATTTGGCGAATACGGATCAAGGTCATGCCTTGTTGGCATACGTCCCTCAATAAATTGCGATTCTGCCCAGCCGCCGCCTTGCAGCCATGCGCCTAATGGCATAGTTGAAACGCGCCTGCCTATCTCCTCTGCAAGCGATACGATGCTAGTATAGCCGAATGTGATAATCCCCTCCATAAGCATCCCCGCCTCCCACATGTGGTTGTGTGAGTCGTTTATGCCCGGGATCACAGAGCGGCCACCGGCATCGATTATTATCGTATCCGGCCCGGCAAGCGACAGCAGCTCTTTGCTCTCCCCCGTGGCAAGGATGTGATTCCCCGCAACAGCCACAGCCTGAGCTATCGAATCTCTGCGATCCACCGTATGAACTGTGGCATTGTGAATTATCAATGTTGGTATCTGTAAATTATCTGTGCGCAATAGAGCACCCTCCTTTTTTATTCACACAATAGGCGCTGATTCTACAGCGCCTATCACGTATTTTTATATCGATGTTTTATTCGCCTTTATACAGCGTGCAAGCCACAAAATGACCCGGTTCAACCTCCCGTGATTGTGGAGTTTCCTCCAGGCAGCATGGCTGTGCATACTTGCAGCGGTTATAGAACGAGCAGCCCTTTGGCAGATTTAGTACAGTGGGCATCTCGGCCTCCGGGATCTCATACTTTGAAAGATTGCCACCCGTAAGCTTTGGCACAACCGACAACAACAGTTTTGTATAAGGATGGCATGGATTATCAAACACCTGATCTCGCGTCCCCATTTCGACTATACGGCCAAGATACATCACGCCCAGGCGATTGCTTATATGGCGTACAACCGAAAGATCATGCGCAATGAACAGATACGAGAGATTCATCTCGCTCTTAAGATCCATCAGCAGGTTTAGTATCTGCGCCTGAATTGAAACATCCAGTGCCGACACCGGCTCATCCGCAATTATAAATTTTGGATTTACCGCAAGCGCACGCGCAATGCCTATGCGCTGCCGCTGACCACCTGAAAACTGATGCGGATACCTTGTAGCCTGCTCTGGCCGTATGCCAACCCTGTTTAGCAGTGCAAACACCTTTTCTTCTGCTTCTGCATCGTCCTTAACAAGTTTATGAAGCATCATCGGCTCTTTGATGGCCTGCATAACCGTCATTCGTGGATGCAGTGAAGCATATGGATCTTGGAAGATCATCTGCATCTGCCTGTGCAATCCGAAGCGCTCCTGCTTGCTCATCTCATTCACATTTTTTTCATCGAACCAGATATCTCCGGAGGTAGCATTTTGCAGACCCACTATAGTTCTTGCCGTAGTGGATTTTCCGCATCCGCTCTCGCCCACCAACCCGAATACCTCACCCTGCTCAATGGAGAAGCTAATCCCATTTACAGCTTTTACAATGCGATTTTGAAGCGTCAGCTTCCCATTTTTAAGCTTAATTTTGTCCAGAAAGCTCTTGCTTAGGTTAAACTCCTGGACGAGGTTTTCAACCCTTAGTATCTCACTCATAGGGCTCCCTCCTTATCCTTTGCATAGAGATGGCACGCAACCTGCCTCCCCGGTTCAACGGTTATCATCTCCGGCTCGACCTCCATGCAGATATCCATACATTTGGAGCAGCGGGGTGCAAATTTACAACCCTTTGGCAGATCGAACATATTAGGCACCATGCCCGGTATTATCTCAAGATGCTCATCCTGCTTTATCGTTGTGTTGCTGGGTATCGAAGCAAGCAGACCCACCGTATACGGATGCAGCGGATGTTCTATCAGCTGACGCGTAGGCGCCGCCTCCACGATGTGCCCGCAATACATCACGTTTACTCTATGCGTAACCTCTGAAACCACCGCAAGGTCATGGGTGATCAGCATCAGCGCGCAGCCCTTTTCGGCCACTAGCCGCTTCATAAGCATCAGCACCTGCGCCTGTATTGTCACATCCAGCGCCGTAGTGGGTTCATCCGCAATGATAAGCTTGGGGTTGCCCGCAAGCGCAATCGCGATTACAACACGTTGGCGCATACCGCCGGAAAACTGGTGTGGGTAGCACTTGAGACGTTCCTCGGCGTTGGGTATGCCCACCTCTTTTAGCAGTTCAATGCAGCGCTGGCGGCACTGTGCTTTCGTTATTCCATGCTGATGCAGCTTGAGCACCTCAGCTATCTGACGTTCGATTGTGTACACAGGGTTAAGCGACGTCATTGGATCCTGAAATACCATTGTTACCTGGTCGCCACGGATTCGGTTCATCTCGTTTTCAGTTTTTTTGGTGAGATCCATGCCGCTAAAGAATATCTTATCGGCCTTCACCTCTCCCGGTTCGTCCACCAATCCTATTATAGAAAAGCCGGTTACACTTTTGCCGCCGCCGGATTCACCCACAACACCAAGTATCTCGCCTTCTTCCATCGAAAAACTGATGTGATCCACCGCTTTGACCACACCTTTAAAGGTGTGGAAGTAAGTGGTGAGGTTTTCTACTTCCAATATTTTAGCCATATCTTCTCCCCCCCTACTTCAGCTTCGGATTGAGCTCATCCCGCAGGAAGTCGCCCAGCAGGTTTATGGCAAACACTATCAACACGATATACAGGCCCGGGAATACCGATACCCACCACATGCCGCCGAACATAACGTTGAATCCATCGCTGCATAGCATGCCCAGTGATGGTTCGGTTACCGGCACGCCCAGTCCCAGGAAGCTTAGCGTTGCCTCTATCAGGATAAAGTTACCTACTTGCATCGTTGCAAGCACTATTATCGAAGTAAGTACGTTGGGCAGGATGTATTTGAGGATTATCTTCCAATCAGGAAGACCCATAACACGTGCCGCATCAACATATTCCTTCTTACGCACCGAAAGCGTTTCGCCGCGCACTGTCCTTGCAAATTTCACCCAGCCGATTAAGGTTAGTGAAATCAGTATGTTTCCTATACCTCTTCCGAAAACACTCATCAGGAACAGCGCTATAAGCATACTTGGGAACGATAGCTGTACATCTGCCAACCGCATTATAAAGCTGTCCAATTTACCGCCATAATAACCGGCCAACAGTCCAAGAAAAACACCCAAGGCGCTGCACAGTATAACACCTACGATACCTATGAACAGCGATGTACGGCTACCGTACACGATTGCGCTGAACATATCACGGCCCTGTTGATCCGTGCCAAGGAAATACTTGGCATTTGATCCTTCTGCCGGCCATGGCGCAAGATAGGCGTTGTTTAGATCCAGCGACCCCAGCTTATACGGGTTCTGTACGGTGAAAAGTGGGCCGAACACAGCCAGCAGCAATATCAGTATCAATATTATACTTGCTACAATCGCTACCTTAGAATGCTTATAGTTATCGTAAAACTGGGAGCTTTTCAGTTTGTCCCAGGATTTACTCATCGATTTGGACATATTAAAAGCTCCTTTCTATTTACCCATATCCACGCGTGGATCTACCAGTGTATACAGTATGTCAACCAGGAAGTTGATCACAATGAACATGCCTGCCACCAGCAGCAAATATGCTGAGATGATCGGGCGATCAAGGCTCCTGATTGCATCAAGCAGCATCTTGCCTATACCCGGCCATGCAAATATAGTTTCTGTAATTGTTGTAAACGCAATTAACTCACCTAGTTGCAGACCAAATATGGTAATAACAGGAATCAACGTATTTTTGAGCGCATGTCCAAACAGTACACTGCGGGTTCCAACACCCTTTGAACGTGCAAACTTAACATAATCCTGCGTCATCTGCTCCTGCGTACCGGCACGTACCAAACGGATGATGGTTGCTATATTGCCCATTGCCAACGTCAGTGATGGAAGTATGATATGTCTCCAACCATCCAGCGTTGCAAGGCTTGTAGTCATCCCAAATATCGTGCCCAACTCTCCCCTGCCTGAAACGGGGAGCCACCCCAGCACTATGCCGAATACATAGATCATTATCATGCCTATCCAAAACGATGGCAATGATACGCCAAATACCGACCCCGCCATAGTAACCTTGTTGATCTTACGCTTTGGATATGCGCCGGCATATACGCCCAATGGTATTCCGACTAAAATCGTAAGCAGCATCGTGACCACCACAATCTCAAGCGTAGCCGGAAGTTTTTCCATTATAACCGTTAGCGCCGACTGATTATAAAAATACGATTTGCCGAATTCTCCGCGCAGAATATTACCCAAATAGATCATATACTGTGCAGGTAAAGGCTTATCCAGCCCCAGTTCATGTGTAGCCTGTGCTATCTGCGCATCCGATGCATTCTGTGGCAACAATAGATACACCGGGTTTCCGATGAAGTAGGTCATTGAAAATACCAAAATTGAAACCACAAACATGACCAGTATCATCTGTAAAAAGCGTTGCACAATGGTTTTTATCATGGGTGTTTCACCTCATTTTCATCCTCTGGCATACCATATCTCATTTGGTGTGCCGTTGTATGTTTTTTCAAATGTGCATTCATTATTTGCAGTCGGGATAGAATATTTTGCGAATCTCAGGATCAAGAAATTCTTCAACCTCAAACTTATATCCTTCAGGTCCCACAAACATCATGGATTTAATGTTAAGCGACTCGCTATAATGCGGTGGCGAGTCAAACTGTATGCCGATGTTCTCCAGGCGATGCTGCATTTCTTCGAAGTGAAGTATCACAAGGCTTGTAAGTACACCATCACGCGTTGTGGCCTTGCAGGCACCACGGCTGCGATCTACTGCGCCAATATATGCGCCGCCACAAACCTTATATATCCTGCACCAACCCTGATCGCAAACAAGCGGTAAGCCCAGAGTATCGCTGAAAAAGTTGAATGCAGCAGTTAGATCATCAAAATACAAAAACTCTATTTTGCCATGAACATCCAGTGTTCCCATTTATGTAGCCTCCCTTTTATCTATGGTAAGTATGTACAGATACGGCAGTTTAAAACACTTCAAGCTCATCGTTATTGGCAAGCATACGCTCTATCGCCTCATCCGAGTATGATAGCAGTTTGCCAAAATCATAAGCAAGCTTGCGCCGCTCCTTCGAATCATAATGACCCTGAGCAACCAGCTTTTCCTTACGTGTTTTCATTGCAAAATATTCATCGCGGTATTTTATATCGCTATAGAAAAGAATGTTAAACTTATCTTTGTTCATTGAAACCGGGAATAGATCTGTCAGGAATCCGCCGTCCTCATTACAGCATTGTGTGCCTTTCTTTTCGCATATCAGCTTTGCGTGTTCCATGTGCTCATCACGCAGCCTCACATCCGAAACAGGCGCGCCTAGCGCAAGGTTTTTACACCCCGTAGCTATCATCTCGTTAAAACAGGACATTGCACCTACGGTTCTGGAAAATTCATCAATTTCTCTCATTGTCGCATCCTCATTTGTCCTTTTTCACAAACAGGCCTGTTTATAGCAGGCCTGTTTGTATTGCGCATATGCGGATTATTCTCCGCGCACCCTATTTGTTAGTTTGCAAACGTGAAGTTCCATGCAAAGATGTACTGATCTTCTCTTGGTGTGTAGCTTACGCGTGAATTCACAGCATAAACGTCGCTGGTATACAGCGTTGTAAACATAGCCACATCGTCATGTGCGATCTGCCAAACTTCCTGCATGATCTTATCGCGCTCTGCATAGTCGCTTGTGGCGAGTGCCTTGTCGATCAGCTCATTGACCTTGAGGTTGTTATAGTAGCCACGGTTTGCTCCGCCAACGCCTTCCTTAACACGGCCTTCAAGCGTAGTACCATAGAGCAGGTCGCGGGCAAGCAGTACGCTCTCTCCGCTGGTATCGGACCAACCGCTCTGTAGGAAATGCGTGTTGTCGGACTCGTCATGGATACGGATGTAGTTGAAGAATACTGAACGGGACATAGCGTTGACATTGCACTTGATACCAACCTTGTCAAGGTATCCGGCAATTGCAGTAGCCTGCGCAGCATCATTTATATAGCGGTCGTTTGTGCAATCAAGGGTTATTTCAAAGCGATAGCCATCATCCTGACGTGGATAACCTGCGCCGTCAAGCAGTGCTTCAGCCTTGGCTGTGTCGAATTCATAGCCCTTTATGTTGGGGTTATAACCGTTAAAGCCTTCCGGTACACAGGTAGGCGCATAAACGGCATAGCCATTAAGCACTTTTTCGATAATCTGGTTCGAGTCGATTGCGCGTACTATGGCCTCACGAACGTCCCTTACGCTCAATGGGTTGGAGCCGTCTGGGCTCTTTATTGGCATCTGAGCATCCTTGGACGGATCTTCCTTTGTCATTGCCATGTTATAGAACATTACGCCGATGCTGGGCGCTGACATAACCTTAAGATAATCCTTTGTTTCAAGCATTGAAACGTCAGTTACAGGCACGTTGGCGATAAGATCGACTTCCTGTGCCACCAAACTGGCTGTACGTGTACCATCGTTGGGGATTGTGCGGAACACAACGGTCTCAGCCGCCGGCTTTTCGCCCCAATAGGTAGGATTAAGCGTAAGGGTAGTATGATCATCGCGCACATATTCGGAAACAACGTAACGACCGGTGCCGACGATGGTGCTTTCCATGCCTGTGTCATCCAAGCTCTCATAGGTTTCCTTATCGAGAATCATGATGTTCTTCGCAGAGGCGGGGAATATAGCATCAACAGTATTGCAGATGAACTTAACGTGCAGTTCATCAACTATTTCAACGCTCTCAAGAGAAGCTGTGGAATCGCCCCAGCCCTTATTGAGTGCCTTGCATCTTTCGAAGGAATAGGCAACGTCATCAGCTGTAAACGGATTGCCGTTGGAGAATGTCACGCCTTCACGCAGAGTAAACAACCAGGTCTTACCACCATCTTCCGTAGTCCATTCAGTGGCCAGACAAGGAATCTGCTTCATGTCGCCATCCACGTCAATCAGTGGATCGAACACATGCTTCTGAATTGAGTTAGCAACGATTTCGTTGTACATGTACGGATTCCATGTGTTCACATCACCAGTCATTGCGATGATGATCTTCTTTTCGGATGGAGTCGCTGTGGCATCAACGTCATCAGTGCCAGGCGTTTTTGCAGGCTGACCACATCCAGAAAGGAACATTGCCGCTACCAGCAGCAAACAGATGAGTTGAAAGAACAGGTTTTTCTTCATTTGTTTTCTCCTTTTGTTTTTCAGGGAACTTATCCTGACTAATTTTTGTCACCGCCCACCGCCGATACTTGTAATTATTATCTGCGTTTTGATAATATCAGGCGGTACGTGTTCCGCATTGCGGTATCACGTTCTTTTTTGTTATGGCAAGTATAGTCTTATAAACCGTTGTTGTCAATCTTTTTCGCCTTTTGGGTCGCAGCAACAACCGCATATAAGCACAGTTTATATGTGGTTTTCCCTGTCCTCCATCCTCTATTTAAAGCACAGTTGTTCATGATACTATAGGGGCTGTCGATTTTATCGGCAGCCCCTATAGTATTGCTTATTATGTTATATTTATACTGATTACTGCGCATCGATATAGGATATCCATGATGGTTATGTCACAATTTCAACACTGAAATCGCATCCTTGATGGTTTTTTCATAGGCCTCCTTGCCGTACTTATCCACCTCTGCTTTATTTTTTTCACCGTGCGTAAGGCAACCCGCGCCACCTATGCAACCACCCTTACATGCCATTCCTTCAATAAAATTAGCTCCCAATGCATTCTTGGATAGCTTCAATAATGCTGTGCGGCATTCTTCAATTCCGTCGCAGGCAACAGTTTGCAGCACAGTTTCCGTTTCGCCATGCTCCTTTAAGCCCTGCTTTATTGCGTCGCTCATCCCGCCGCTTCTGGCAAATATTCTGCCGTAATATGATGCGTTGTCAAGCACGTCTTCTGGCATTGCAGCAATATCCAAATCTCGGCTGTCAAAAAGCGCCTGTAGCTCCTCAAATGTTATTACACTATCCACATAACAATGCACGCTCTCTTTTTTGAATTCCATTTTTTTTGCTGTGCATGGCCCTATGAACACCACCTTAGCATCCGGTGTTTTTTCTTTTATATATTTAGCGATCATTGCCATTGGAGAAAGGCTGCTTGATATATGCCTTGCCAATTCTGGAAACCGCTTTTGCACATATCCCACAAATGCGGGACAGCAGGAACTTGTAAGAAGTCCTTTTTCAATAAACTCTGCAGATTCAGCGTCCGCTACCATATCCGCGCCAAGCGCCGCCTCTACCACTGAAAAGAAGCCTAGCGCTTTAATACCGCTTATAACCTGTCCAAGCTTTGCGTATGTAAACTGGCTGGAAATCGATGGTGCTGCAACTGCATACACCTTGAATTTTTGATTGTTTTCGCTCTTTTTTATTAGATCTATTACATTAAGGATATACGATTTATCCGTAATTGCACCAAACGGACACTGATAAACACACGCTCCGCATGAAATACACTTATCGTTATCTATTGACGCCGACTTATCCTCTTTTACAGAGATAGCCTTAACCTTGCAAGCATTCTCGCATGGGCGGTTGTTGTTTGCGATAGCACTGTATGGACATACCTTGGCACACGCGCCGCATTCAACACACTTTGATTTATCTATGTGTGCCTTTTGGCGTTCGTCAAATGTAATTGCCCCGCGCCTGCACACATCTTCGCAACGGTGCGCAAGGCAGCCGCGGCAGGCATTTGTAACCTCATATCCGCCAACGGGGCATTCATCGCAGGCGATATCTATCACCTCTATAACATTGGGGTTTGATTTATCACTGCCCATTGCAATTTTAACACGCTCAGCAAGGATGGCGCGCTCCTTGTATACACAGCACCGCATCGTAGGCGTTTTGCCGGGCACTATCACCCGGGGAATATCTATCGCCGTCTCAAACAGTGTGTTGTTCCAAGCCCGCCGCGCCACCTCGCGAAGCACCTTATATTTAAGATATTGCACCTTGGTATCGAATTTTCTCATCGTTCCTTCTCCTAAAAGTAGCTGACCTTGATGCGTTTCCCCATCTTCTTAAGGCATCCGGCAAGCTCGTCCACCAATCGCATTTTAATGTTAAAGCTGATCGGAAGATCTGGATTCTGATGCGCAGGATTTATTGCCCTGCCAACATAAAAATTTATATCCGTACCCTCTTCAAATAGCAATCTGGCTATCATGGACGCGCCATCACGCTTATAGCCCCACTGTGTATATGATTCGTTATCCTTAAGATAATCCTGCGCATATGTCAACACCTTGTTTATCGTAATAACGCCCTCAGTTACCAGGTCTGCGCCATCAAGTTCTGCGATTGGCGGTATTTCAGGGTCTGGGAACTCCATTTTCGTGGTAAGCGGTTTGCCTAAAAAATTTGCCGCAATGCTTGAAGTAGTTCCACCGCAAACAATATGCTTACCCTCTTTTGCGAAAAACAGCGACATCATCTTATTGCAATCATCACGGTTGGATGGCGGGCCGATAACAAGGTTCATCGGTGCGCGCTTGCGTATCCTGATAGTGCAGGCTGTGGTGTCGTCGCCCGGCTGCCCACCATACAGTTTGAAGCATTCATCCAGCAAAATCGTATTAAGTGTTTTTGCTGTAAAGCCCACATCATAGAACATCTCCATAAATTGAATGATATCCTTGCGCTCCCAACCAAAGTTAAGGCTCATGCCCACTCCCGCATGGATGCACCCATCGCTCATGGCGATGAATATATCGTTTTCGCACAGTTTTATTCGCGAGCGAAGTATCGTTTTACCATCAAGCGTCATGCTGGTCGTTGGCAGCTCTAAATTTTTGCCTTCGCGCAACAATATCACGTGCGGATTATCATACTGGATGATCTCCGCTTCCTCATTATTTTCGATACGTATTATCGTAAAAGTAGAATACGCTACACCGCGCACAGAGCACACCGGTAGTGTTGCCGCTATTGTTTCCACACAGTTTACTATATCCATGCCGGCAGCCATCATCGTTGAGATGATCTTTGCCGTTAGCGTAGAGAGGATATTGGCCTTAACACCGCTGCCAAGGCCATCCGCAAGCACGATTATCGTTGAATTCTCACCTTGTTCAACAATATCAATATGGTCTCCACAAAGCTGCTCGCCATGTTTATTTATACTGCGACAGCCGATATCGGCGCAAAGATTATTCATTGCCAATCGACTCCTTAAGCTTAGTCAATGCTATCTTTGTTTCCGCAGCCGTTTCACCAAGCAGCGATGCAATCTCCTGAACAACACGCATCTGCTTATCTATTACTTTATCCGTGATCTCAATTGTCTTCCTACTTATGGATTCCTTCTTTTCATGCTCCATTTCCTCGCCTGTCACATCGCGCATTATGCCCATAAGTATCCTATATTCCTTATCGTATATTATGGTTTCATCCACGAATCTATTGTATTCAGCAAGGAATGTACGTCTGTCGCGTATTTCGCGTCCTGTGCGCCTGACCTCCATAAAATCCTTAGGGTCAAGAACACGAACGACCTGCTCGCCAAGCACATCGGCCGCGGAGCGGATATTCATGATGTTGAGCGCTGCACGGTTGATCTGCTGTACCTCAAGATTTTCGTTCAAAACAATTATGCCATTTGGCGTATTGTTGATGATATTATCCGAAAAGCTTTCGGCCTTATCCTTCAAAAACGGCAGGCACATTGAAAGATCTGCCTTGCCCTGATATACGGCGATGGCTTTCTCGCGGCAGGAATTATATCCACAGCAGCCGCAGTTAAGCTCATGCTCCGGCCTGGTTTTGCCCATCTGCTTTAATATTTCAACGATCTCGGTATCGCTAGGCTGTTTGGCGGCGCACTCCAGCGATATGAACGGCTTTTTAGTCTGTGCAACAGACATGGCAGCCACATCGAAATCACGCTTGCCTGCATAACTGCTGATCCTAGCAAAGTTGCGCACGGGCGAGCAATGGAATTTTTCCATAACAGGTCCACCTATACAGCTCCCTGCGCAAGCCGACATCTCAATGAAACAATTGTGTATATTTCCCCGCTCTATATCCTTAAGTGCCGCAATACAGTTTTCCACACCGTCTATGGCGAGATATGTATATTGTGGCTGGTCGCAATCCATGGTTTTCAGTATCCCGCCCGCAGTCGGGAACAATCTGGCACGGCTTTGCTGCGTATCATCCATATGTTCCTCAAGCACTATCTTCTCGGCGCTAAGCCATTCTGTCAGCTCCTCAAATGTGAGCACTTCATCAACGATGCTTCTGCTATTCTCGGCCTCATCCTTTTTAGCCACACATGGGCCAATAAATACCGTTTTTACATCCTTATAACGCCGTTTTATATCCAAGCAATGTGCCTGCATAGGCGAAAGCACATCAGCAAGGTATGGCAAAGCAGACGGATAGTACTTTTGTATAAGCAGATTTACACTATGGCAACATGATGATATAAGTATGTCACGCTTTTCCTCGGCCAATATACGCTCATATTCCTTTTTCACTATTGTTGCACCGATGGCTGTTTCCTCCGCGGCGGTAAAACCAAGCTTTATCAATGCCGCTGACAGTGCGTCAATTCCTACGCCATTATAGTTAGCCACAAATGATGGCGCAATACTGGCCACCACTGGCACATCTCCGGCAAGCAATACCCTGACAGATTCCAAGCTGCTGACGATCTCCTTGGCGTTTTGCGGACACACAACAAAGCACTGGCCGCACAGGATACATTCATTGCCTACAATATTCGCCTGACCGGCTGAAAACCTGATGGACTTTACCGGACAATTACGGATGCACTTGTAGCAATTCTTGCAATTTGATTTTTTCAGTCTTAGAAATTCAGTCACTGCTGCTCCTTCCGTTTATGCCTTGTGTAGTATTTCTGTTTCGAAGAATGTATCCACCGTTTCAGGCGACAGTGAAAATAGTTTGTTATCCACCGTTACGCAAACACCCTTTTGACAGTTGTTCATGCAAAATGTTCCGTCAAGCTCAACCTTATCCTTAAGCTCGTTCTGCGCAATCAGGTACTGCAGCTGCTCCACCACCTGCCTGGAGCCCTTGAGATGGCATGAGCTTCCTATACATACTGTGATTTTCATTGATGCTCTCTCCTTCTTTTATTCAAAATCAACTACATCAACCCATGATAGCAGGAACTCTCGCTCCTTTGGATTGCCCTCGACAGACTGAACCGCAGCCACGATCGGCAGCCATTTTTGCACATACTGCCTTGGCGTATCGCTCATTTGGCAAAACAGCTTAAGGTATTTGTTGGCGCCATTGATATCGCCTGCCAGCCAGAATAACAGATATGTTCTAGCTGCGTCTGCAGAGGCGTTGCCCTGTGTTGCATGCGACCAATCAAGTATATACATCGTACCGTCCGGTTTTATTATAATATTGGACGGATTAAAGTCTCCATGGCACACCTTGCTATGCTTGGGCATACCCTCCAGCCGCGTATGCAGATCATATCTCGTTGTTGCGTCCAGCTCTGCTTCGCATATTTTGCTGTTCATCTTATCCTTTAGTTTGTTGAGCAGAGGCGCCCTCTGCTCATGTACCTTCATCTGCAGCTCAACAAACAACTCCAGATATTCGTCAAATTTTTCCGGATTCTCCTGCATCAATTGGGCAAGCGTCTTTCCCTCGATATATTCGGAAACTATCGCCCATTTATCATCGATCTTCGTTACTTCGATTATCCTTGGAACATTCAGCCCCGTTTCCTCTATGCGCGCCTGATTCAGCGCCTCATTTAGAATATCCGCCTTAGAATAATCACTGTCAAAGACCTTAATGGCTTTGTCACCATCATGAAAAACGGTCTTGGCAGTACGAACCGCAATCATCTTATCCAGTTTCATATGTTGCCCTCCTTACACGATAACGCTAGTTCCATAATAAGCATTGAGATACATCTGCCTGATCTCCATCATAAGTGGGTAGCGCGGGTTGGCGCCTGTGCACTGATCGTCAAACGCCTGTTCTACCATCTCATCTAGGCGATCCAGAAAATCCTTTTCATCGATTCCATAGTCCTTGATAGTCCTTTTTATGCCAACTTTATCCTTAAGCGCATCCAGCGCCGTAATCAGATTTCCCAGTTTTTCCTGGTTGTTTTTGCCGGATATCCCCAGCGCATCCGCTACCTGCGCATAGCGCTCCAGCGTATGTGGGTAGCTATATTGTGAAAATGTTCCCATCTTGTGTGGAACCTCTACGGCATTGAAACGAAGTACCTCATCTATCATCAACGCATTGGCAATGCCATGCGGCAGATGGTGGAATGCGCCCAGCTTATGCGCCATAGAATGGCATACGCCCAAGAAAGCATTGGCGAACGCCATGCCTGCCATGGCGGCAGCATTGGCCATTTTTTCCCTCGCAAGCATATCATTAGGACCATCGTCATAGGCACGGGGCAAATACTCAAAAACCATTTGCAGCGAGCGTAGGGCTAATCCGTCAGTATAGTCTGTTGCCAGCATAGATGCATATGCCTCCAGCGCATGTGTAACCGCATCTATGCCCGACGCGGCTGTAAGTCCCTTTGGCGCATTCATATGCATGTCCGCATCGATGATAGCCATATTTGGCATCAGCTCATAGTCGGCCAACGGATACTTTACACCGGTTTTTTCATCCGTGATAACGGCGAACGGCGTTACCTCTGAGCCCGTGCCTGCGGATGTGGGGATTGCAATAAAATATGCCTTATCTCCCATCTTGGGAAATGTATATATACGTTTGCGTATATCGGCAAAACGCATTGCCATATCCATAAAGTCCGCTTCGGGATGCTCGTACATTACCCACATGATCTTTGCCGCATCCATAGCCGAGCCACCGCCCAGCGCAATTATAACATCAGGCGCAAACACGCTCATCTGAGCAGCACCTTCTTTGGCACACGCAAGTGTTGGATCCGGCGCAACGTTTGAAAATGTTGCATGCCGTATTCCCATCTCATCAAGTTTATCAGTAATAGGTTTCGTATATCCATTATTATAAAGGAAGCTATCCGTAACTACAAAGGCTTTCTTTTTGCCCATAACGGTTTTAAGCTCATCCAGCGCAACCGGCAAACACCCTTTCTTCATATATACCTTTTGTGGGGTTCTGAACCACAGCATATTTTCTCTCCTCTCGGCCACAGTCTTGATGTTGAGCAGATGTTTCACCCCAACGTTTTCAGAAACACTGTTGCCGCCCCACGAACCGCAGCCCAGCGTCAAAGATGGTGCAAGCTTGAAGTTGTAAAGATCTCCTATGCCACCGTGTGAAGATGGTGTGTTCACAATTATGCGGCAGGTCTTCATCCGCGCTGTAAATGCGGCAAGTTTTTCGCCTTGGGTGATCTGGTTTAAATAAATCGAGCTTGTGTGCCCGTATCCACCGTCCGCAACCAAGCGTTCTGCCTTGTTAAGCGCGTCCGCAAAATCTTTAGCTCTATACATTGCAAGCACCGGCGAAAGCTTTTCATGGGCAAATTCCTCGCTAAGCTCAACGCTTTCCACCTCGCCAATAAGTATCTTTGCGCTTTCAGGAACCGTTACGCCCGCAAGCGCTGCTATCTTATGCGCACTTTGCCCAACGATCTTCGCGTTTAGCGCACCATTAATTATTATCGTCTTCCTGACTTTTTCCGTATCTTGCTTACCCAAGAATACGCAACCGCGATCGCTAAATTCCTTTTTAACTATATTATACACCTTATCCAGCACTATAACAGACTGCTCCGATGCACAGATCATGCCGTTATCAAATGTTTTTGAGTGGATTATCGAGTTTACTGCCAACAGGATATCCGCTGTATCGTCGATTATGGCCGGCGTGTTGCCTGGCCCTACACCGATAGCAGGCTTTCCGCTTGAGTAGGCTGCCTTCACCATGCCTGGGCCGCCCGTAGCAAGTATTATATCAGCATCCCGCATAACCGCGTTTGTAAGCTCTAAGCTTGGCACATCTATCCAGCCAATTATGCCCTCGGGCGCACCTGCCGCCACTGCGGCCTCCAGTACGAGTTTAGCCGCCGCTATAGTGCTGTTTTTGGCGCGCGGATGTGGGCTGATTATTATACCATTGCGTGTTTTAAGTGCCAGCAGTGTTTTAAATATGGCCGTTGAAGTTGGATTTGTAGTCGGGATTACCGCAGCTATAACGCCGATAGGCTCAGCTATCTTTTGGATGCCATAGGCCTTATCTTCTTCAATAATTCCACAGGTTTTTGTATCCTTATAGGCATTATATATATATTCTGAGGCATAGTGGTTTTTTATCACCTTGTCTTCTACAATTCCCATACCTGTCTCTGCGACCGCCATTTTTGCAAGCGGTATGCGTGCCTTATTCGCTGCGGACGCGGCGGCAAGGAAAATCGAGTCAACCTGCTGCTGGGTGTATGTTGCAAATTTCTTTTGCGCTGTTCTGATACGCGCAATTGCCGCTTCCAGCATTTCCACGCTGTCTACACTTTTGTAATCCTTCTTGGTATCCATTATATATCCTCCTGCTTTAAATAGAGCTTTTAATAATAGTTTCTTTCAATCGGTTCGAAAGTATAGCGAGCGATGTCGCGATATTCTCATTTTGAACCAGCACATTTTCAGGGACTATGAGATGCGCCGGGGCGAAATTTAAAATTGCCAGAATTCCGCTTTTCACCATCCTATCGCATACTGCTTGGGCGCAATCAGCCGGAACTGTCAATATGCCTATGCGTATACACAATCTTGCACACAGCTCCTCCAGCTTTTGCATATCGAATATACTTTTTCCGGTATCCGTAACTCCACTTTTACCCGCATCTATGTCAAAGGCTGCTACAATGTTTAAGCCGTAATTTGCAAATCCGTTATAATCCAGCAGCGCACGGCCCAGTTTCCCTGCGCCAACCACAACGGCGTCATCCACATCATTATACCCAAGAAAATTCTCAAGCTCCTCTATCAGATCCGTTATTACATATCCTACCTTTGGCTTACCCGCTTCGCTTACCGAAGCCAGATCCTTTCGTACCTGCACCTCGCCCATCCCAAGCGCAAGCGCAAGCGTGGTTGCGGATATATGCGATTGTCCACCCGGCAGTAGTGACTTTAGATGCATTAGATAGATCGGAAGCCTTTGCAGGGTTGATTTTGAAATGCTTCGAGTAGCCATTACTACACCTCCCTTTAACATGAATTCACAGATGTCCTTGTTCGTTTGAATCTTATCACATACAACATAACGCACGGAAATGTAAAAACGGCATATCGATATGTTGTTATCGATATGCCGTTACTGTTTGGCTATTAGGTTTTTTATTACGTTTAAATGCAATTATATTTTAGCCACCAAGATAGGCTCGTTTCACCTCATCATTGCTGCTAAGGTCTTTCGACAATCCCTGTAGTTTTATCTTGCCGCTCTCCAGCACATAACCTCTATTCGCAATGCTCAGTGCCATATTGGCATTTTGCTCTACCAGCAATATTGTAATTCCATTTTTGTTTATATCCAGTATAATCTCGAAAATAAGGTCTACAATCATTGGCGCAAGCCCCAGGGAAGGTTCGTCAAGCATAAGCAGCTTGGGTTCTGACATCAGTGCGCGCCCTATCGCAAGCATCTGCTGTTCGCCGCCCGACAATGTGCCTGCCTGCTGCTTAGTGCGCTCCTTAAGCCTTGGAAACAAATCATAAACCCTTTCGAAATTCTGTTCAACGCGAACCATATCGCGGATATTATATGCGCCCAACCTAAGGTTTTCACTTACCGTTAATTCCGGGAAAACTTCGCGCCCTTCAGGCGAAAGGCTAATTCCCATTTTAACAATCTCATGCGCTGGTTTCCCTGAAATATCCTTGCCGTCAAAATTGATTTTACCCGACCGCATGCTTATCAATCCGCTGATAGAACCAAGTGTTGTTGTTTTACCAGCGCCATTGCTGCCAATCAGCGTTACGATCTCACCTTGCTCTACATCAATACTTAGACCGTGCAGAGCATGAATATTACCATAAAACGTATGGATATCATTCACTGACAGCAACATTTGTGTGACCTCCCAAATAAGCTCTGATGACGTCCTTGTTTACGCGAACATCTTCCGGTAGTCCTTCCGCTATAAGTTTTCCGTAGTCAACTACGTATATCCTGTCTGATATGTTCATAACAACATTCATATCATGCTCGATAAGCAATATTGTGTAACCCATATCCCGGATCTTTCCAATAAAGTGTACAAGCTCCATTGATTCCTGTGGATTCATGCCAGCAGCCGGTTCATCTAGCAGCAGCAGCTTTGCATCTGTAGCCATAGCGCGCGCGATTTCCAGTTTGCGCATATCACCATAGGGCAGTGATCCGGCATACAAATCCGCTCTATCGTCAAAATCCAATTTTTTCAGGAATTCAATGGCCTCATAGGTCTTTATTGCTTCCTCTTTACGGAAATTTGGCAGTCTGAGCAATGAAGAGAAGAACCCATATTTAGTCCTGGTATGTTGGCCGATCATAACATTTTCGATAACCCGCATCTGCGGGAAAATCCTGATATTTTGGAACGTCCTCGCTATACCAGCTTTAACGATCTCCTGTGGTATTTTATTGTCTATACGCTTACCATCAAAAGTAATGCTCCCCTCGCTGAGTGAATACAGCCCGGTTATCAGATTAAATATGGTGGTCTTTCCTGCGCCATTGGGGCCAATAATGCTAACAATCTCGCCCTGATTTACATGAAAGCTCACACCATTGACGGCTACAAGTCCGCCAAAGCTAATGGAAATTGTATCTGCTTCAAGTAATGCCATAATAGTATATTACCAGGGTTGAACACCCCTGTCCCCCTTCACGTTAATTTGATTTAGCACCCGGCCCGTTCGCGTTATTCTTTTTAAGCAACTCCCTTGTCAGCTTTGGCAGAGGATAAGGCAACGTGCTTTTCCAGCCCAGCAGCCCTGATGGGCGGAATCGCATCATAACCACAAGCAACAAGCCATATACAATAAATCTGTAGCTTTCAAGGAACCGGAACATCTCGGGCATTGTCACAAGCAATAGCGCGCCAAGTATTGGTCCGCGTATTGTTCCAAGGCCACCTGTAACCAATATGCTCACAATCATTATTGACATATCCGAGGTGAATGCATTTGAGTCAATATACCTTTGCATCTGTGCATAAAACGTGCCTACAAAACCACACATCATGGCAGAGATTATAAAGGCGAGGATTTTATAGTTTGTAGTACGTATACCCATCATAGTCGCCGCAAGCTGATCATGCTTTATCGCGCTAAACGCGCGCCCTATCTTAGAATGCATGATTGACCAGTTGATAAAAGCATAAAGTATTACAACAACCATTATGAAGTAAAGATAACCTTTATTTGCCAGCGTCAGTTCAAGGCCGAATACAACCGGTTTTGGTATATCCTTGATGCCCAACGCGCCTCCAGTAACGCTCGTCCAGTTTAAAAATACGATACGCATTATTTCGCCAAATCCCAGTGTTACAATTGCAAGATGCGAGTTGCTCAGCCGCAACGCAGGCAGCCCGATTATCAGCCCAAGTATGCCTGCCACCAACGCGCCGACCGTTGCCGCCGTAAGAAGTTGCCAGCCAGTAAACCTTGTGATAAGAATAGCGCCTGTAAATGCGCCGACGCCAACGAATCCTGCATGTCCCATCGACATAAGTCCCAAATAGCCCGTAAGCATATTAAGCGACATTGCCAAAGCCATGTATATACCTACCATCGTCAATACCCGCACAATGTATTCCGAACTGATAAATTGTGGGAAAACGACGAGTACAATAAGCAGTGCAGCCCCAAGAATCAGCTTGTTTTTTTGCATAAAAGCCTCAAACTTGGAAAGTAGTGTGGATTGTATCTTTGATTGAATTGTACTCATAATATTTACACCTTACTTATCGCTTTCTTGCCAAAGAGTCCCTGCGGTTTGAATATCAAGATAGCAATCAATATGATAAACGAAACAGCATCCCTGTACGGTGCGCCGATATACCCGGCCACCATTACCTCCACAATTCCCACGATAATGCCACCTACAACGCTGCCATGTAACACGCCTAATCCACCAAGCAACGCAGAAGCGAAGGTTTTATTACCCATCATAATACCCATCATCGGGTAAACCACCTGATAATATCCGGCAACCAGTGTGCCTGCGATACAAGCCGAAACGCCGGCAAAGCAGAATACGATTGTGATGATACGATTGACATTTATACCCATGAGCGATGCTGATTTTGCATTTTGCTGCACCGCACGGATTGCCAGACCCAAATGGGTTTTGTTTATCACGCATGTCAGAATCACAAGCAATGTAACACAAACGGCCAGAAGGAACAGCTGTGAAGAGTCTATTTGAATCGAGCCAATATTTATCATGCCAAAATCATAGAAATTTGGGAAATTGTTGCGGTTGCTTCCAAATACTGTTACCATGGAGTTTTGTATGATATATGCAATGCCAATGGTTGTCATCAACGTTGGCATTCCCTGAGCATTCTTTTTACGCAACGGCTCGATACTGAACTTGTTAATGGCCATATCCAGAAGACCCGTAAGTACCATACCAATTAACATGGCAACCCATGGATTAATGTGTAGATATTGCACAAGCGTATATGCACTCATAGCGCCAAAGGCATATACCGCGCCGTGTGAAAAGTTGATCATCCTAAGTATGCTAAATATCAGTGAGTATCCAACTGCCACAAGTGAATATATCAAACCAAGAACAACGCCGTTTAATAAGAGAGTCAAAAATCCTGCCATAGCTTTTGTGATTGATGAAAATCAATCACGCCTCCCCTCCAAAGACCTAATGTAAGTTACATCGAAAATAGAGTGTTTTAAAATTAGTTTATTGCCCACTGATTTCAGAAGAAAAGCGTATCCGTATTTGTACCTATGCGGCTTGTTATCGCCGCATAGATACATCCATTCATACCCAACAAGGGTTTAAAGTCTGCTTTAGTATATTACTTGTACTCTATCCATTCGCCATCTTTAATGGTTACGAAGCGGTAATCCCTTGGGCAGTCCCTGCGCTCGTCAAACTTTACATTACCAATAACGCTTGGATAATCTATCACGCTGAGTTGTTCGCGTATTTTATCGGTATCCGTTGAGCCGGCCTTCTCAATAGCAGTGAACAGTGTTCCGGCTGCGGCATAGGACTGACCTGCATCCGATATTGGGAATTTGTGCTGTGGATGCTGTTCAATGTACTTTTCGGTATAAGATTTGATTGTGGCATCATCATATACATACGCGAATGCGGCTGTGCAAACTAAGCCCTCAGCGTTTTCGCCACAAATTTCCAATGTCTGTGCTGTAAACGTGCTGCCCGCGCCTTGCAGTTTTACATCAGGCATGGCCTTCTTCACCTGATTGATAAATGGAACAGAAACAGCATACGTGGTAACAAGCATTATGGTGTCAACGCCGGCAGTTTTGAAGTTGGATACGACTGCGCTGTAATCGTCATTACCTTCAACTACAATTTCTTCAGCGACTATCTCTACATTTTTGTTACGCTCTTTTGCACCTTCGGTAATATACTGGTGGCAAAGCTCCTGAGATGCAAGACCCCAATCGCTGTTGATCACCAAAAGACCGATTTTTTCGCCCTGAAGATTATCAAGAACCGAGCGGCACATGCTGCGCATCTCGTCACGTGAAAGAGGGCAGACCCTGTAGATGCAATCGCCAACCGCAGTAAAATCATAGTGTGAAGAAGACGGCGATATTTCTACTATGCGCTTTTCCTGATAGATTGGTGCAGCAGCCATTGAGCACGTGCTGTTGAAATGGCCTATTACAGCTACTATATCCTTATCTGACACAACCTGCTGCGCTACATTGGCAGCTTCTTCCGGCATACCCTTGTCATCAAAAGGAACAATTTGGATCTTACGGCCCAACAAGCCACCCTTCGCGTTCCACTCATCCGCCATTATGCCAACGGATATCTTGTAACCCAACCCAAACTCAGAGTTGTCGCCCGTCATCGGGCCGCAGACTGCAATTTTAATCGTTTCTTCGCCTTCAACCGTAGATTGATCACCAGAGGAACTTGGCGCAGCAGCCGTGCAGCCCACCATAAGAACCATCAGTACCACCAACAATAGAGATATAATTTTTTTCATTTTCATTTCTCCTTAATAGATTTGTTTTGGTAGTGCGCTAGAAGTTGAGAACCTTCCCATTTTAAAACAGCAGCGGTATTAGTGGGTATTCTGACGATATCGTGGCGATACCGTCAGAAATTAAAATCAAAGTCTTTCAATTCGGATCGTTTTTACGCCTTCCCTTTGGCAGCGAGCGCATACTGCGGCAAATTGCTCCAAATTTTCCGTAATATCACCGAAATGATTGCTTGGGCGCCAGCCCGTAGGAAGCAGTATACGGCTTTCTGCACCATAGAAAATGCCAAAATCATAGACTGCGTGCGGTGTGCCAAGCCATTGATACGGCCTGTATGCATTCCAAACCAAGCTGCCCGGTAACGGGAACATCGTTTGATTTTCCGGCGGCAGATCAAAAATGGTGCTTTCATCCATGCAATCATTTGGAACCCCAAATGAAAGCTCACGTCCGGTATACATAGCATGAATGGCCTTGTTTTCTAAAGGCGTTTTGAGTGTATCCCAAATCATCTTACACGTAGCAGGCGCTTTTTCTTCCAACAGCACCGCTATCGCTGAGATGTTTTCATCCACAAATGATAACTTAATCCTCTTTATTGGCACACGGCTCCTCCTTCTCAAGACCAAGCATATTTGCCGGGTTTTCAGACGTGACCATGCGTATTTCAGCATCAGTCCAACCGCAATCCTGCAAGCATGCTATCCATTCGCGCATACCTTCTACCGGATCCGGCAAGGTATATACGCCGAAGTCAGTAGATACGATGAAATTCTCAATGCCAAATTCTTTCATTTCGGCCGCAGAAGCAAATACGCCACCCTGAGGTGAACCTGACTGGCCTTCATCATAAGCGCGGAATTCCGGCTCTACATAATAATGCGTCTTAGGTATTGATCCTGTATGTGTATGCTCGGCAAGGCACTTTTCCAGCTTAGCGCCTTTCTTAACAGCAAGTTCTTTTTCCTGTTTGCTCAGATGCTCCGTAACCGCGTTGGATATAAGCACCTTTTTAATGCCGTAATCATTGGCATAGTCGCACAGACGAAGTGCCTCTTCATTCGAAATATGGCCGCTTACCAAATAGATGTGCGGATTATCCGCTACAATACGCAGAATATCGTTCAGTTCCTTAGTTGGCTTATCCAGAGGGATCTCTATGCAATGTGAATATTCTTCTCTGAATTCAGGGGAAATATCAACTAGTCTCTTCCATTCTCCGTCCACGTAACGCCCTTCCACACCAGCCTGATACTTGGTAGAGTGTGCGCCAAATGATACGTAGCGTGCGCAAGAGCCATAATAAACTGCAGTTTTTACCGCTCTTGGATTCATGCCGCCAAATACAGTGTTTAATATAATTCCGCCATAAGTTGTAAAATCAGGCACTGTTTCATTCACTATCCAGGCAGTCCCCACGCTCCAATTGAACACGCACATATAGGCAATTGCACGCATTCCCATATCACGCGCCTTTATGGCCACGCGTACCGGATCTATGCTCCTTGGGCTGCTTACAAGATGTGGGCCTGCATGTACATGAAGGTCAACGGCACCCTGAAGCAGATCAATGCTTCTTTGATACGATCTTGAGAACGCCCATTCATTGGGATCAAATGTCGACGGCAACTTATTCATTTTTTTCTCCTTGTTGAATCATTTTAGTTAGAACATTACCCCTGTAAAATCGCTGCTGTTGATTTATTATCGCATTTGTTAAGCGTTATATATTCTTGTTTTGTTTTTGATATATATATCTTGTGTGTAACAGAATGATATACTTAGCGCTAAAATATGTCAATAGTTTTTTAAAAATATACTGCGATTTATATTTATTAAGTTTATCAATAAATAAAGCGTTCCGTCTGATTTACGAATTAAAATAGCAGGTTTACCCTGATATTATTGCATTATTTTGTTTTAATTGTGGTTATTTAGATAAATAGTAATTATATGTGTTTCACGCAGCTTGAAGCCATTAATATGCTTACCGCAAATTTGTTGAAGTAATATAATACACCATACGGCATCGTTTTTTAACGTTTGAATTGAGCGTCATGCTTTTGAATTCGGCATCTTTTTTTAATGTGATATATGCATGTTATATTTTTATTGTTGTCGATATGGCATTACTAATTTAACCTATCGGTATGTGATTTTCTCAATTCGTCAATATGTACCTTCAGTGCACTTTTTTCACCTGTCACATTAGCCTACTCGCAGTCACCTTGCAGCAAGCTATTGCTGGTAATGCGACTGTGACTATTCAATAATCAGTATCTTTCAAAAGCCGCAAGTATTTTAAAATTAAATAGTGTATAATAGCTTGGGTTTTATTGATAGACAATATTAATTTATGTGGCTGAATAATATGGGAAGGATTTTTTCTATTATGAATAAATTGGAAGTGCTTAGGCGTTTAGAGGATTGTGGGGTTATTGCCGTGGTACAGGCAAGCAGCGCTGATCAGGCAATAAAAACCGCTGATGCCTGCATCGCCGGTGGCATAGCCGGTATCGAAATAACATTTAATGTGCCTGACACACTTGACGTCATACATTCGCTATGCAAGAAATATCCTGCTGGCGATGTGCTTATAGGCGCAGGCACCGTGCTTGATCCTGAGACTGCACGTGCAGCAATACTCGCCGGCGCACAGTATATCGTATCGCCCTGCCTCAATGCGGATACGCTCAAGCTTTGTCTCAGATACCATATCGCCTGCATGGCTGGTGCGATGACGTTTAAAGAAGCGCTTGAGTGCATGGAGGCCGGTGCCGATATAGTAAAGATATTCCCCGCCAAGCTGTTTGGGCCTGAAATCATAACGGCCTTTAGAGGGCCCCTGCCCAATATGCGCATTGTACCCACATATGGAATCAATATTGAAAATGCAGGCGAATGGATCAAAGCCGGCGCCGTGGCCGTGGGAACAGGCAACGATCTCATTGCCGGCGCAAAAACGGGCGACTATGCCGCTGTTATGCAGATGGCAAGGCGCATGGTAGCCGAGGTTAAAAAGGCACGGGCATAAGGCTTACGCATAAGATAAGCGGTTTTATACATTGTAATATTAAAGGGGCTTGTATCTAGCTGGATAGATACAGCCCCTTTCAACATAGGATAGAGCGCCAATCACCATATTGTCATGCAAATATGCGCCATTGCATAGCAAAGTTTGCTTGGAGATATTCTAACCATCTGCAATAAAAAAGTGGCAGCCGTGAAATGCTATGGCCGCCACTTTAAAGAACACTTTTGCTTGTATGCTGATTATCGGAACATACGTTTATATACTTCAAACAAATGCTCAGCGCTCTGAGGCGTGCCAGTTGATTTATCCGGTCTCTTATCTGAGGTTTGGCTTGCCCACAGCCGCAGTTCGTCATCCGTTGCGCTGAAGCTTAATGGATAGCTATCTTTCACATACTTGCACAGCTCATCTTGACTGCATCCCAGCGCGTTGAGGGCTATTTTAAGCCTGTCAGGCCTGTATTGCTTAAGCTCTTCAATATACGTTGGCAGCACCATGCAGTTCGCTCTGCCATGCGGCACATCCTTAAAATATGTCAGCGGATAGCCTAATGCATGCATAAGCGTAGTGCCTGTCTGCGATATTGTCATCCCTCCCAGCATGGATATTAGCATCAGTTTTTCGCGTATTGGCGCAAACTCACCGCGGCTCAACGGCTGCATACACTCCGCAAACAGCTTGAGCGCATAGAAATTCATTGCATCCGTTATCGGGTTGGCCTTAAGGGATATTATGCTTTCAAAGCAATGTTCAAAAGCATCCATAGCCGTATCCAGGCTTATGCTTTGCGGCAAAGATTCAGTATATCTAGGATCAAGCAGCGCCATGCGCGGATATGTCTGATCGCAGCCAAAGCTTTGTTTCGTCTGAATTTCATCCCATGTCATAACCGACCACGGCGTAACCTCGCTGCCCGTTCCTGATGTGGTTGGCACTGCCACGATTGGCAGCACGCCATTTTTAAACTCGTTTTTAAATATGTCGCCCGCCGGTATATCGTTTAACGCAAACACAGCAACTGCCTTAGCCGCATCCAGTGGTGAGCCGCCGCCTATGCCTATTATAAAATCCGCGCCGAACTCCCTTGCCTCATCTCCCAAGTACTTGCATTGCAGCACATTTGGATTGTTGGCTATACCCTCAAATATCTTATATTCAATTTCGGCGTCATCCAGCGCTTTTTGTACGTCATCCAGTGCGCCGCTCCTTCTGCCGGAGTTTTCGCCGGCAACAACAAAAGCACATTTCCCCAGCACCAAAGCGCTTGAGTTATCCCTTACCGCACCGTTTCCGAAATAAACAGATGTAGGTATATCAAACTTGAAATTCATCGTATCTCTCCTTCAATAAAATATTCCAACGCAAGCATATAGCCGCGGCTGCCTAAGCCCGTTATGCGTCCCTTGCACACGGGCGCAATAACCGACTCCGCACGAAATGCCTCACGGGCATACACGTTGCTCATGTGCACCTCTATCACTGGTAACTCGCTTGCCGCTATTGCATCCCTTAGCGCATATGAGTAATGGGCCAACGCACCCGGATTTAGCACCACTCCATCGTAAACACCGCGCGCCCTGTGCAGCTCATCTATCAGCGCACCCTCGTGGTTGGACTCAAAGCAGTCCAGCTGCGCCCCATGCCGCCGCGCCAATTCTGAGCATCTTTCCTCAATCTGTGTTAGCGTTTCAGTACCGTAAATATGCGTTTCGCGTATACCCGTAAGGTTAAGATTTGGTCCGTTAATAAGTAACACCTTCATAGCGCCCGTTCCTTCCTTTCACGTATGATGTTATAATAGCACAATAATGCTAACGAAACACTTATTAAAATAAAAGGATATCAGTATGAAACACTATGCGCTCATTGGCGACCCAGTTTCTCACAGCCTGTCGCCCATCATATACAATACGCTGTTTGCGCACTACGGCATAGATGCGCATTTCGATGTGTTGTGCATACCCAAGGGTGCGCTTGACACGGTTCCGGCAATGGGACTTTCCGGCTTTGCATGCACTATGCCGCACAAGCATGATATATTGCCGCTGTTATCGCGTATAACGCCGGAAGCCGAACGCATGGGCAGCGTGAATATTGTGCGCGCGGACGACGATGGGCTTTATGGCTGTTCTACAGACGGCGCAGGGCTGTTACGTGCAATAATAAATGCCGGCGGCAATATCTGCGGCGCAAACATCACTATAATCGGCACAGGTGGCGCTGCACGTGCAGCCGTATTTTCCCTGTTGCCCCATACCAAGCACATCACACTTGCAGGGCGTAATGCCATGGCGCTCAAATCGCTATGCAATGAAGCCGGACTATGCCGCGGCTATGAAGATATTTTTTCAACAGATCTGAGCCACTGCGATATACTAATAAACGCTACCCCGCAGGGTATGCAGGGACAGGCGCCTTTCCCCTGCCTGAGCTTTATAAATGAGCTTCCCCGCACCGCTCTGGTTTGTGATATGGTATATGCTCCACATGATACGCTGCTGCTGCAAGCAGCGTGTTGGCGTGAGCTTGGGGTGATGAATGGGATAGCCATGCTTATCGAACAAGCTTGTTTGGCTTTCGAATTTTGGACAGGAATAGCACCTGATCACAAGCTGCTTTCAAAGCTGTAACTCTGTTTTGTTTAAATAAAAAGGCCGGCATGGAGCACCCATACCGACCAAGCTATCACTAGTTTAAACCGTCTATGCAATTACCGGGTTTGTGCTTATGGATGCAGCAAAATCCTCGAATGCCTTTATCACAAGCCTGTAGCCTTCCTCCGTGGGATGAAGCCCATCTATGCTCATCAGGTCACGATAATTGTGTTTATCCAGAAAATACTCGCGAACATCCACAAGGTAGCTCTTTGTGCGCTGCGCAATCTTTCGTATCATGTTTGAGTATGATTCATGGAAGCGGTATATCATCTGCACATCTCCCAGCCACTTGAGTATCCGCTTGGGGTCATTGCCATTCCTGCCAAGGAATTCAAGATATCTTTCCGCATCTATTGGAGGCAATGTCATCAGCACCGGCTTTACGCCACGAGCCTGAAGCTCTGTAACCATGTCGATATAGGTGTTCATAAACACCTCAGGATCAGTCAGTGGTAAATGCTTTTCATCCGGATATACCGATATCTCATTCCATTTGAAGTTGCAGTCATTCCCGCCAAATTCAACCAATGCATATTCACAATCTAAGCCTTTTTCAATATCCTTTTTGAGCATCGAAAGTCCTTTTTCTACAGTTATGCCAAAACGCGCCCTGTTCTCTGTTTCAATACCAAACTTGGTCTTAAAGCCATTTAAAAGCTCCTCCACCATCGCATGATATCTGTATGCCGAGTCCATTACCGTACCCTTCATCAGCGAATCTCCATATATACGAGCCTTTATCGTGTTCATCATATCAACACCTCCTTATTTCACATTATATCCATAATACAGTCATTTATCCGCCATATTTAGTATTCAATACTACGTTATATAGATTATAGTATCATTCGCATTTCATGTCAACACCTGTTTGACGGTTCTAAGAACAATATGATATCATAGGTACGTTAATAATCTATGCATAAAGAAAATCAGCTGTGAGGGTATCATCAATGAACATACTCAAGGATTCGGTACGCACTTTTCACTGCCCGCGCTGGAATGAGTTGCCGCAGATTTCGTTATATATGGATCAGGTGCTGATAGTGCTTGAGGAGTCACTTTCGCTTTTTTCGCTCAAATCAGATGTGGCCGCAACATCTACGATGATAAACAACTATGTTAAGCAAAAGCTGCTTGCCCCACCCGAAAAAAAGAAATACGGCAAGGAGCATATCGCTTATTTAATAATGATTTTTGTACTCAAGCGCGAGCTTGCCATGAGCGAAATCACGCAGCTGATGTCCATGCTTAATGTCAAGCGCACGATTCCGCAGATATATGATCTGTTTTGTGACGAGCTTGAGCTCAATCTCTGCTCCGCTTTTATCGACGGCTTCGCGCAGCGCAATCCAATAGATCAAAGCGATATTTCATCCACCGCCCTCAAATCCGCCCTTATCGCTTTTTCCGGCAAGCTGCTGCTGCAAAATCTTCTAGCTGTTGACGCAGAAACCAAAAAGCCGGTAAAATCCACAAAGCCATCCAAGTCAGATAACACGGCAAAATCATAACGACAGCTTTCTATTTAGCAATTGGGGTTTCCATAAATCTGCCACATTGGGGAAAGATATGCTATGCTTATGTGTAGACAGTATGGGCTATCTTTCATCAAATATGATTGGAGGTAAGTGTATGCGGATGGTTCCCACCCTTGGTCGTTGTCACAGGAGGTATATTAAAATTACAAATTTGTCAAAGCAATTTACAATAATGCTGTTTTCTTTGCTTCTGTTTACTTTATCTGCGTGTGGAGTTAATGCTCCAGATACCCCGGATGTTCTTTCTCCCGTTGTAATGGTTGATGATGTCCTGTACTATTCGACCGGCCGTAGTATTCAGATAGATGGAGAAGTTGCCACTGGGTATATTGCTTCGACAGTGAGAGAAACGGAGCTGCCAGCACAAAATGATGAAGCAAATATACAGTGCCTCAATGCTGTATCATTGAAGAAGGTGTTGCGGTATTCATCAACGATAACTGGATTTTGTTTGAAGAACTGAATTGACTGGGGTTTATCAAAGTGCAATTGTTACGGCTGCAATAAAAAGTACCAAAATAAATTGGGCAGTAGGTAAAACAGAGAAAAAAAAGAGAAGATCAGAGTGATGCAGGAATTTAAAGAGCAGATGGTAGCGATGCATCAGCCGCTAAATAAGATCAGAATTTTTCATACAGATAGAGGAAGCGAATTCAATAATGAATGCATTGATAAGATCGTTTAAGCATTTGGCATTCAGCGATCCCTGAGAAAAAGGGCTGCCACTACGATAATGTGATAGCCGAGACGACTTGCAATATATTCAAGACGAAATTTTTGTTTGGCAACAAGTTTCATTCGCTGGAGGAGCCGTAACATACTGCCAGTCTCCAGATTACGAGTGCCTACGAAACATAACGGACAATCTCTGAGATATGTTGTCGGTATTGTTGTTGGTAAAACCTGTTTTCATCAATTCCCACACATTTCTATAAACGAAAAGCCCGAAAGTTAGGCACTTACGGGCTTTTCTTTGGCTCCCCCTGTTGGACTTGAACCAACGACACTGCGGTTAACAGCCGCATGCTCTACCGAC
>JAVVVD010000012.1:0-37366 GCA_036652795.1 Clostridia bacterium
GCCAGCAGCCCTGCCAGCACCATTATATTCACAAACAACTATCGCCAACAGATCAGCGACCTGATTAACTCCGTCGCTCTGCAAGAAACGGCGCTGGGCGCTATCGCAAATGCTGAGGGCGCTAAAATTCAGAAGTTCGTTGCCATGCCGGGCGTCACAGCGCAGCAGCTTTTGTGCCTTAACAAGAGCGTTACCGATATGACAAATGCCATGTCGCTGCTCGAATCCATTCTCATGATGAAGTTGAATACTGTGGATTGCCAGATTGATGGAAACCCCAATTGTTGATCTGATTGCCATCGTCAAATAGAGCGATCTAAATTACAGCCGGAAGCCCATCGTGGATTAAATCACGGTGGGCTTCCGGTATTGCGTAATGAGTTTAATGTTTGCTAAGCAAAAGCACAAGTTTATCCGGCATGGTCACTAGTTAAAGGGTGCCATCCGCGTATCTTGTTAGAAGTATATTATGCTTACTCACCGTTACATTGCAGTAAGCATATTTTGTTAAATAAACAGGTTTACATTGGACTCCTCTGCATCACCCAGGTATGCGCCTACGCCGCCAAGCTCCACACCCTCGATAAGCTCTTCCTGCTTAATACCCATTACGTCCATACTCATCGTGCAGGCAACTATCTTCACGCCCGCAGCCATGGCCTTATGGATAAGCGTTTCAAGTGAGTCAACATTTTTATCATTCATTATCTTCTTCATCATGGCAGTGCCCATTCCGCCCATGTTCATCTTGGATAGCTTGAGCTTACCCGCCCCACGTGGCATCATGCCGCCAAACATGGATTCCATCATTGTTTTGCTGACCCTTTGCTTTTGCGCCTTGCGCAATACATTCAGCCCCCAAAATGTAAAGAACATTGTCACATGCCTGCCCATAGCCGCTGCGCCATTCGCGATAATGAAGCTTGCCAAAACCTTATCAAGATCTCCTGAGAACACGATAATTGTCTTGCCGTCAGCGCCTGTCTGCGCCGGTATTACAGCGGTGCCATCCACACCCTTTTTTATCAGCGCCACATAATCGTTTCCGCGCCGCTCATTGGCAACGAGTCGGTTGCCCGTCCTGCGGCACCAAGCTTCTATATCCCTAGCGAAGCCCGGGTCTGACGCGGACACCTCCATCACGTCCCCATCCTTCATGCCGCGCATAGTCTCAAACACCTTCATTATCGGGCCTGGGCATTGCAATCCGCTGCAATCTATACGCATAGCTGCCACAGGCGCGTTTTTTATTTCCTGATATCCGCTATCAGACACCGGATGGTTGCCGTCTTGCTGCATATCATTCACCTCGTAATGTGTTGATTGGTAGAATCGTGTTCCGGCAGGATACACCTTTACATTTTTAAATCCATTTTCCATCAGAATACGCGCGGCATTGTATGAACGTATGCCTATGGCGCAGAAGGTAATTATCTCCTTATCCTTAGGGATTTCGGCAAGCCGGCTTCGTAGCTGCCCCAGTGGTATATGCTTAGCGTTTGGAAGCTCGAATGCCATCAGCTCCGCATCCTCGCGCACATCCAGCAGCACCGCATCCGGATATTTCTCTATGGCATCCCAGTTCGCAAATACGATTTTGCCTGTCAGCACATTTTCTGCCACAAAACCCGCCATGTTAACGGGGTCCTTTGCAGAGGAATACGGCGGCGCATAGGCAAGCTCCAACGACTTAATATCCTCAATTGAGGCATTAAGCCGGATGGCCGTCGCCAGCACGTCAATGCGCTTATCCACGCCGCCGGCACCCACGATTTGTGCGCCATACAGCTTTTTACCATCCTTAGAGAACAGCAGCTTTAACGTCATCGGCGCAGCACCCGGATAATAGCCCGCGTGGGAATTCTGCGTGATATACAGGCTTTCATAATCCCGGCCCTTTAGCAAATCGCGCTTTATCAGCGTCTTTTCATTTGAGCCTGTGCTTGCAGCTGTCAGATCAAACACCTTTGCCACAGATGTGCCCTGCGTGCCGTTATAAATTTCTTTCGCGCCTGCGATATTATTTGCGACAATACGCCCCTGTTTGTTAGCTGGACCCGCCAGCGGCATCATTGTGCGCCCTTTGCTTATTAAATCCTCAACCTCTATCACATCGCCTACTGCATAGATAGAGCCGTCCGATGTTTGAAGCGTATCCGAAACCACTATGCCGCCGCGCGCGTTAAGCTCCAGTCCCGCCTCCTTTGCAAGTGCGCTGTTGGGGCGCACTCCTATGGAAAGTATTACAAGCTCAGCCGTAACCGTTTTGCCGCTGCTAAGCTTAAGGGTAACAGAATCCGCATTGTTTTCAAATGAAGCGACGCCGTCGCTCAGAATTAGTTTCACGCCGTTTTGTTCAAGGTTTTCATGGAGCAACTGTGCCATTTCAAAATCCAGAGGCGCCATAACCTGATCCAGCATCTCCACAATCGTTACTGCTACGCCAGCATTATGCAGGTTCTCCGCCATTTCAAGCCCAATGAAGCCGCCACCCACAATCACCGCCGTTTTTATATGTTTATTATCTATAAGCGCCTTTATCTTGTCCGTATCCGGCACTGTCCATAGCGTCATTATACGCTCACCATCGATGCCGCTAATCGGCGGGCGCAGCGGCGACGAGCCTGTTGCCAGCACAAGCGTATCGTAGCTTTCCATATATGTCTCGCCCGTATCACTGCATTTTATCGTTACACTCTTTTTTTCGCGCTCTATCGATATTACCTCTTGCCTTATGCGCACATCCACATTGTATTTGGCGCGCATGGCCTCAGGCGTAACAAGTAACAGCGACTGCCGCGCTTTGATTATCCCGCCCACATGATATGGCAATCCGCAGTTGGCGTATGAAATATACTCGCCGCGCTCAAATAGTATGATCTGCGCACGTTCGTCCAGCCGCCTTAATCTTGCCGCCGCACTTGCGCCGCCAGCAACCCCGCCGACTATTAAAATCTTTTTTTCCATAGCGCACCTCCATTATTATTTTTATATATTATACCCCTAACAAATCACGTATTCTGTGATATTATCACTATCGGCGCAGCAAATATGATAGGGGGCACTAGTAAAGTTTTCCAAAAAATGTTATATATATAAAACCTTTCAGCGAGCAGGTACGTATTACTTATGTGCTCTAGAGCACATAGCCAAGGAGGTAACAGTTTGTCCAAGGATAATAAGTGGCAGGTTGTGGCAGATGGTCTGGAGCAAAACCGCGATAGTCTATACAGGGTGGCATACAGCTATATGAATGAGCCGCAAGCGGCAATGGATGTGGTGCAGGAATGCGCCTACAAGGCGCTTAAGTCCTGCGAGAGTGTGCATGAAGACAGTGTAAGGCCCTGGCTGTTTCGAATTCTGGTCAACACTGCGCTTGATGCGCTTCGCCACCGCAAGTGGGAGACACCTGTGGAGATAATGCCGGAAACTCCCAATGAAGATACACATGAAGCATCCGAGCTCATGGATACTCTGCATATCCTTGATGAAAAAAGCAGAACGCTTATTATCCTCCATTATTTTGAGGATATGAAGCTTGTGGATATCGCCAAAATGTATGGTGAAAATCTTAATACCATAAAATCCAGGCAACGCAGGGCGCTACAGGCACTGCGAATAGAGCTGAAAGGAGCACCATCGCTATGACAGTGCAAAAACCAAGTGGTGAAGAAATGCTCTTCACCCTCCGGCAACAATACAATGCAATTCCGGTTCCAGAGGAGCTAAACGGGAGGTTGCTTCAACTTACGCGCACCCGCCATACAAATAGCCATGGCGCAGGGCGCATATTGCTGCGGATATTAGCAACAGCGGCGGCCGTTGTGCTGGCCTTTGGTATAGCCGTAAACGTAAGCCCCACAGTGGCGCGCGCTATGGCAGATATACCCGTTATCGGTTCAATTGCAAAATTCCTCACATTCCGCACCTATGCGGACTATCAGCACGGTGTGGAAGCTGACATAATAATACCGCAAATAGATGGCCTTGCCAATACTGCTGCTGAGCAAAACCTGAATGATGCAATCAACGTTTATATCAACGAGCTCATCGCCCAGCATGAGCGGCATGTGTTGGAAAACCCCGATGCGTCTGAGGAAGGTAAAAGTGCTCACATTAACCTGCAAAACATCTGTGATGTGGTTACCGACGACGACTCTGCATTTTCCATATGCATCACAACGGATCTATCCATGGCAAGCGCAGAGGAAACCGTAAAGCACTTTAATCTCGACAAGCGCTCTGGCAAGCTGCTTACCCTTGGCAGCCTGTTTAAGGACAGCACCTACCTGGATGTTTTGACCGATCTCGTGTCGGCTCAGGCCCACTCAAGGATGGCGGCGGACACTTCCTTATGCTACTTCACCGAATATCTTTCCATCACTGCCGCACAGGATTTTTGCATAAGACCGGATCATCAGCTTGAATTGTTTTTCGATGAATATTCTGTGGCGCCAGGCTGCATGGGTGTTGTATCATTCATCATCCCCACTGCCGATATAATGGATATTCTAAACACCGACCTTATTGACTAAACGACCCAATCGGATATTCTGATAATCATCTTTAAACACAGCATTTTTGCTATTATATAAAATATCGGAGCTGCGATGGTACGTTCGCAGCTCCGAATTAGCTTTACCGTGGCACTCAGTAAAGCCAGACAAAAGGAGGAAACTAGCAATATTATCTATACATACCCTTCGTTACACTCTCACTTATCATAAGAATATTATGCTTTGCCGGCGAGCCGGCTGGCCATAATCTGCGTAACCATCGCAGGTAGATCAAAAGTCACCTGCAGGGTTTAAAGTTTACTAAATAAGTACTCACAGCACCCACCCATATCCCTTGAAACGCTTTATCGTATTATATCCTAAAGTTATTATCTTTCGCCTTATACTCCGGCCTGTTTTTTATAATGCATCGGCGATATATGATATCGCTTCTTCGCGTGTTAAAAGTGGCTCTCAGCTTTTGCTGACAAAATTTGTTGGTTCCATGCCTTATCCGGCGGCGGTTGTTTGGGTTGATGGCATACGAATTGTTTCAAATTGTATTCAAGCAATTAACGGTTTTTGCAAGTGTCAGATCGATTAAATATATACGTTTTGTATATAACACATATAATATCCTATTTGTTTGCCTTTTGTCAATATTTATTTGCGTTATTTATATTTAACATGTTTGTTTTAGCTGTTTACGTATTTATGCAAAACATAATTATGGTACCTATAACTACCAGAGTAGTCAATTACCACCGCGCAGGATTGCCTATATTGCTGTTTAGATTTACTGTTTGAATATAAAAAAAGAGCGCAACGATCCGCGCTCACTTGCTATATACTACATGCCGTTTTTTAGAAGGCAGTCAAACGTTACCTTTTTGGCGTGTTCCAAATGCTGTTGAAGCAGCACTGCTGCGGTTTCATATTCTCCAAGCAGCAGATATTCCGTAATTTTCAGGTGGTCTGCGTTGTTTTGCTCCAGCCAAACATCAACCTGTCCTGTAATTACGCCAATACGCCTATTTTGCCCATATATAAGGCACATCCATTCATTGAAATATGTATTTTGGCAGTGCTTTATTATTGTGCGGTGCAGATAATCGTTCAGCTCATAACGCTCCTTGAGGTCTGTCATTGGGTTGAACTGGATCAATTTGGTACGAAACACCTCCAGCTCTTCGACCGGTATGTTGCTCCCCCATAATCTAACAAGCTGCGGCTCCAGCATAATTCTCACCTGATATACGTCATTTATTTCCTTTAGGGTAAGCTCGGATGTCATTATGCCTTTTTTAGGTACAATTCTCACAAGTTTTTCCTGCTCAAGCTTGTTTAGCGCCTCACGAATAGGTGTGCGGCTTGTGCCTATCTCCTCCATTAAGTCGGCCTCATTAAGGAATTCACCCGGCGCATAGCGGCATGAGATGATGTTCTCCTTAATTATTTCGTAGGCTTTGTGTTTTAAGCTTACCATAAATTCACTTCCGTTTTCATATTATAAATTGCTAAAATCAATGTTATATATCTATTATATACAAATGCTGCATCGGATGCAAGTATAGTATCCTATTTTCTTGCCATATTTTCAATTTTCACATTATTGCGCCATGTTTTTCATCTTAAAACCATATGTTCTTTCAGCACTTCCAACATATAGCTATATGTTGCCGCTTATATCTTAGTTATATATATGTTGCATAATTATACACTATAATATCTTATATTGCCCTCTCAAAAGTACTGTGAAAGAACCTGATAGATGTTATACTTAGTATACTAATTGCACAAAAAGCAATTGGCGGGATGGGCTAGTTTGCATTTATTGCTGTTGGGGGTTATCAAGGCTGTAAGCTAATGCCTGGTTAAATAACGATCTTAGTCTATATGGAATAGCAAAAATATATGGGGAGCGATCATATGAGCATGACAAACCAGCATAGGATTAGACCAAATTGATGTATTTTACATATCTATCTTGTATTATACAAACAAATAACGGCAATATCAAGCCCAGTTTGCCGCATATGCAAACAACGTAAAGGAGTTGAAGCAATGACCACGGATGAGGATATACTCAGGAAGCGACTGACTGAGTTGGCCCAAAAAGCAGACACAAACGGTTTATATACATATACCGGGTTTTTATCTATTGCCCAGATCGCTGTGTTCCATTCCATGCTGCCACGGCTTGGCGATATACCATATACGCTATGGGGTGGCACGCAAGGCTGTGAACGGCAAATGCTTCGTTTTGGCTCTGCTGAGCTGTGTGGATATAGCGAAAATATGCCCGTCTTGTGCGTGCAGGTGACCCCGCTTTCAAGGAAATTCGCCGATGAGCTTACCCACCGTGATTTTTTAGGCGCACTTATGAGCCTTGCTATAGAACGCAGCACACTTGGAGATATCATAATTAAGGACAACGTAGGCTATGTTTTTTGCGTGGATAGAATCGCGCCATACATCACAGAGAGTTTAACCCAGATAAAGCATACCAGTGTGCATAGCGCTCTTACCTCAGATATACCATGCGGCGCACTATATGCCGTTACCGCCGATATCGTACAGGTGACGTCGGAACGAATCGATGCTATCATAGCGCGCGCATATAAGCTTTCGCGCAGTGAAAGTCTGGATATGTTTCGTACTAAGCATGTGTTTATCAATGGTGCGCTATGCGAGGACAATAGCCATATCCCAAAAAACAACGACATAGTGTCTGTGCGTGGATTTGGCCGCTTCATATACCGCGGCGTTGAAGGCACATCCAAAAAAGGCAAGCTAAAGGTAATGATAGCAAAGTACGAAGGGTAACAGATTAGCAAATCCCAGCGAGTGGATCTAAAAAAAAGCCATCCGATAGGATGGCTTTTTTGCTATGTCACATTCGTTCAACATATCATTTATGGCCTGGGCCATATTATCTGCGCATTAGACTCAATTAGCTGGCGAGTATCTGCGGCTTAAGCGATATATTGAAGCTTCTTTCGATATCCTTAATCTTCTTCCATTCGCGTGGCGACATGAATGTGCAGGCATTTCCGCTATGACCCGCGCGCCCCGTTCTGCCGATGCGATGGATATAATATTCCGTCTTATCGGGGATATCATAGTTTACTACCAGATCAATGTTGTTTACATCCAGTCCACGGGCAGCCACATCAGTTGCGACGAGTATTTTTGCGGTTCCATTGCGGAAAGTGCGCATTATTGCATCGCGCTCCTTCTGCCTCATATCGCCGTGGAGGCAGCAAACCTCAAGTCCCTGTGCCATCAGCATAGCAGTTACGCTGCGCACACGGATTTTAGTATTGCAGAATATCAGTGTCAACCTAGGATCATTCTCCTTGAGCAGCGAGCATACAGCCTTAACCTTTTGCTGTTCTGTTATCTGCATAACAGTCTGATTCACGGTTTTAACAGGCTCGTTGCGCTTGCCAATTTCTATGCTCATAGGATCATTCTGGAATTGCTTTGCAATCGACATTACCGCCCTGTTCATCGTGGCAGAAAACAACAGTGTCTGGTGTTGTTCAGGTAATTCCGACAGTATTGCCTTTATATCGTCGCAGAAGCCGAAATCAAGCATTTCATCTGCTTCATCCAGCACGGCAACACGTATGTTTTTAAGCTTTAGCACATTGCGGCCTATCAAATCCTTTACGCGTCCCGGAGTGCCCACCACAATCTGTGCGCCGGCACGCAGGGCTTTGATCTGAATTATCGCGGGCTGCCCACCATATACACTTACCGTACGGATATTCAGATGCGCAGACAGCTTGCGGAAAACCTCCGTTGTCTGCATTGCAAGCTCACGCGTTGGGCAAAGCACTATTGCCTGCGGCTTGCGGTTATCGGCAAAAATGCCTTCGATTATTGGCACAGCAAATGCTGCCGTCTTACCTGTGCCGGTCTGTGCAACGCCAAAAAGATCCCTGCCTGCAAGAAGCGGTTCAATTGTCTGCTCCTGAATTGGCGTTGGCTGATCGTAGCCCATGGACTTGAGCGTATTTCTCATCTGCTTGGAGAGTTGTTCAGTATAGTTCATCTGTTTCTCTTTCTTTTCCGGTGATTCCATAAAAATAAGACCATACCAGCATTAAGGCAAGGTCTTCACCGTTGTCTATCCGCTCGCAGTTCGCTATTGATACGCCGGAGCCGGAAAGCTCCGATGCCTTAGCACAAGTCTTAATTCTTGTGCGGGGTATCATCAATGCGACTGTTTGCGCGATTATATTTCTAAAATTGCCCAATAAGCATTCCGCCGTATACGTTGCATAATAATACCTGTGCAGTATAGCACGTTAAATTGCATATGTAAATCTAATTATTTACGCAGACGCCACAAAAGGGTTATAATTGAGCAAATCATAGCATTGGGGAGCATATAATTATGGATATAGCCGACTATGTACCATTTAATGAGCAGGAGGACGTTGACAAAGCGGCGATGCTGCGCTATCTGTCGCTATTTAATAATCTATTTTCACGTGAAAATACACTTGCCCACTTCACCGCATCATCATGGATAGTGGATAAAACGCACAGTAGGGTGCTTATGGCCTATCATAACATCTACCATGCGTGGTCCTGGACCGGCGGGCATGCTGATGGCGAGCACGATCTTCTCGGCGTTGCGCTGCGCGAAGCTAAGGAAGAAACCGGTATACGCACTATTGCGCCGGTAATTAATGACATATACTCACTTGAAATCCTCGGTGTCGATGGGCATGTGAAGCATGGAAAATACATTTCGGCGCATCTGCACCTGAATGTTACATACTTATTAGTGGCCGACGATACTGAGACGCTGAGCGTTAAGCCCGATGAAAACAGCGGCGTACGCTGGTTTGATATTGAAAAAGTTGTCCGGGCCTCCGGCGAGGTGTGCATGGCATCCATATATGCTAAGCTTAACGATAAGCTTGCTTTTTATATTTAATTACACTTGCACCGCGCAATAGAGGGCAGATCGTCTTTTATCCGCTAATGCTCGTATTTTGCGGCTGCCCAACCGGATGCTCACCCATCTTCAGCACGCCCAGCGCGTCCTGCACATGATACGTTGGTACAATCTGCTCCAAATATTTTCGTGTGTCATCCGGGTTTTGCTCCACCATTTTAAACAGATAATCCAGCCGCGATTTTATTTCAATTGCGCTAAGTGCATGTGTTTTACCCACAAGTATCCCAGGAAACTCGCTTGCTCCCTGCGTCTCACCCGGCTGCAGCAGTTCCTCAAACATCTTTTCGCCTGGACGAAGTCCTGTATATTCTATCTTTATATCCACGTCCGGTTCATAGCCGCTCAAACGTATGAACATCCTTGCAAAATCGTCTATTCGCGCAGGCTCACCCATGTCCAGCAAAAATATCTCCCCACCCTGTTTTGCCATGCTCCCTGCCTGTATCACAAGTTGCGCCGCCTCAGGTATAGTCATAAAATACCGCGTTATATCTTTGTGCGTCACGGTTACAGGGCCTCCCGAGGCTATCTGCTTGCGGAAAAGTGGTATTACACTGCCATTTGAACCCAGCACATTTCCAAACCTGACCGCCACATAGTCTGTGTTCTCACTTTTCTGATTCATGTATTGCATTATCAGCTCGCATAGATACTTTGACGCTCCCATTACGTTGGTGGGATTCACCGCTTTATCCGTTGATATGAGCACAAAGCGCTTAGTTTGGGCTATGTCCGCCGCGCGCGCCACGTTAAATGTGCCCTTTACATTGTTTTTGATCGCCTCGGCAGGGCTTATTTCCATAAGCGGCACATGCTTATGCGCCGCCGCATGGAACACAACATCCGGTTTGTATTTTTCAAACACCTCGTCCAGCCGCTTTACATCCCTCACCGAGCCTATCACCACGTTAAAATCAAGCGCAGCGCCATATATCTGCTTAAGCTCCATATACAGCTCATAGGCGTTATTTTCGTATATATCAAACACTATCAGCTTTTTAGGTGAAAACTTGGCTATCTGCCGGCACAATTCAGAGCCTATTGATCCGCCGCCGCCGGTAACGAGTATGGTATTACCCTTTAAATATCCGCTTATTGCGGATGTATCCAGCCTAACCTGCTGCCTATCCAGCAGATCGCCCACATCCACGTCCCTTAGCTGCTTTATATTAACACCTTCAAGCATTGCTTCAACCGTTGGTATTATCTTCATCTCGCAGCCGGTGGTAGTGCACGCTTCAAGTATGCGCCTCCTCGATGCGCTGTCTGCCGATGGTATTGCATATATCACTTGCTTGATTTTGTATTTTTTTACTACTGCCGGTATGTCATACGTTGTGCCCGCCACCTTCACCCCATGCACGCGTATGTGGCGCTTGCCTATATCGTCATCAACTATAGCCACTGGACTCATATCTATGTCGTTATGCTCTTGCATCTGGCTTATCACATTTGCGCCGGTTTCGCCCGCGCCTATTATAAGCGTGGGTACCTTATACCCCGCTATGAATACCGTATTGAACATGCGCCTAAATACACGGTAGGCCATGCGCAGTCCGCCATGCATCAATATTATTATCAGCCCCGCGGCAATATATATCGATCTTGGCATCCTGTCTGCCCGCAGCGCTGCAAGCGCATAGCATAGCACAGTGGCCAATGCCGAAGCGCATATAACATATATAAGTTCCTCAATGCTGACATGCTGCCATAGTGTTGAATACAGCCTAAACGACATGTTGACGGCGAAATATATAAGTATTATATATATGATAGATTCCGTAAATGTCTGCCATACAGCCGGCGGCACAACACCGCCAAACCTAAACGAAAGGGTGCTTATATATGCGGCAAACACACATACTCCATCTGCCAATATGAGCATAACGCGTTTAATCCATATATTCAGCATCCATGCTTTTACGCGCTTCATTATATGTACCCTTCACGATTGTATCTTGATTTTTATTTTATCATAATTGTCATTTTGCGTCAATTCAATGGCATATTGGCAGTTTATGCGCTCAACGCTGCTAGTTGTGCGTATTTCATCCGCATTTTCAATTGCAAATTATGGCCGTTTATGGTGTAATATGTATGTACGTAACAAGGTAATTATATGTATGTTTTTACCTTAATCACATAATACAAAAAGGGGATTTCATGCAGGAGCTAGATTCAAGGATAAGCAATGCACGCTTTGATGTATGTCTAAAGGGTTATCTGCCAAAACAGGTGGACTCCTTTTTGGATTCTCTGCGCGAGCAAGCAAGGCAAATGACTGAGCAGTTGGCAGAGCTTAATGATGAGTTGGATCGATATCACAAGATGGAATCTGATCTAGCTCTGCTTTTGCTTAAGGTAAAACAAGTTGCTGCTGATCAGGAGCAGCTTTCCGAAAAGGCGCGCAATCTGGCTGTGGCAGATCAAGAGAAGCTCGATGAAGACGCAAGTAAACAAGCGGCATCACATGCGCGCGCAAAAAAAGCGTTGCAGCTGCTTTACACCGAAAACGAACGGTTAAAACTGGAATGTAAGCGACTCAATAGTGAAAATCAAACGCGCAAGCAATCTGGCGTTGACGCACCAAGCGAGTCCTATTGATTACGCTAACGCGCAATATTGGGCCATTCCTATTGCCGTACCGGAGAATCTGCTAATGAAAAAGGCGGCTACAAAATCAAACGGCCCTATTAAAGCCCAAATATACTTTGCAAGAACATACCGCAGATTACAGCCTAACACCATATGGCAGGCGATGTATATCCTGCTCTGTGTACTTCCATGTGTTGTGGTATTTTTACTGTGCTACTCGCATCTAACATATCTGATCTCGCATTATATATCTAACCTGCTCAGATACGCGTTGCCTGATGATACTGTTTTGCGCTTGCGCTATGGCAGTTTTTTGCCGTACTTTGGCGGCGTATACTTTATAAATGTCCCCACCCGTCTGCCTACTGCAAGCTTCACGCTGATAAACCTGTTTGTGTCGCTCATGCTTATAATACTATGTAACATAGGCAAATATAAGGGGCGGCCCATATCCGTGTACCTTACAATCGCAATTACTATACACATAATTTCCTGCATCTTTTTCCTGTTTGCCGCGGAACATTTTCCGTATTCCGCAGTGGACTATTCCGAAATATATATAGAGCAGCAAATTGGCATATGGCTATCCTTTATCGTTATTGCAGGACTTGTTACGGGGCTTATATCCTGCGGCAAAATGTACCGCAAGCTGTTCACGTTCCTTGAGATAATGGCATATTCGTTTGTATTCGGCGTAGTGCGCTATATGGTATTTTTATATGTAGTATGCAGGTTTTCTTCACTATATATGGCTTCCCTGTTTTTTTCACTCGGGCCATTCTTTGACTTTTTGTATCTGGTGTATATCTACAGTGTATTCATAGACCGGCTTATAAGCACCATGGATACCAGTACGGAAAGGGGAGTGTGGCAATGGACATAATTCTATTTATATTTAAGCTGTACTTCTGCTTTGTTATTATACTAATGCTGGTATATGCCGTACGCCATATGATGTTTTCGTACAACCGCATGTTTGGGCGGCAAAGGATGTATTATAACGACATATATTCCAGCCGTTTACCGCGCATATCGGTGCTTATCCCAATGCACAATGAGGAGCAGGTGCTGCACTTTGTGTTGGATTCACTTTTAGAATGCAATTATGAGCGCGATAGGCTTGATATAATACCCATCAACGACAATTCCACAGACTCCACCGGGAAGCTGCTTGAGGAGTACCACGCAAAGTATTCCTTTATACGCCCGCTACACCGCGATTGTCCTGATCGCGGCAAGCCTGCCGGACTAAACGATGCAATGCAGCTTGCCAAAGGCGACATCATAATTGTGTTTGACGCTGACTACCGCCCCAGCAAGGATATGCTAATTCAGCTGGCTCTTGCCTTTTTGGATCCTGAGGCCGGCGCCGTTATGGGCCGCGTAATACCATTTAACACCAATACCAACGTGCTCACACGCCTGCTCAATCTTGAACGCTCAGGTGGCTATCAGGCAGATCAGCAAGCACGCTATAATCTGCGCACACTTCCGCAGTATGGCGGTACGGTTGGCGGGTTTCGCAAGCAGATTATGCTTGAAACCGGCGGCTTCAATCCCTCTATACTGGCCGAGGATACGGAGCTTACATACAGGCTATACACCCACGGTTGGAAGGTCATATATGCCAATTCCGCCGAGTGCTATGAAGAATCCCCCGAAACCTGGGTCGTACGCTCGCGCCAGATACGGCGTTGGTCGCGCGGGCATAACAACGTGATGTTCCGCTATTGGCTTCCTGTGCTGCTTAGCACGCATATGAATCTGCGCGAAAAAATAGATGGACTGCTGTTGCTGCTTGTATATGCCGTGCCGTTCTTACTGGCGCTGGGTATGCTGGATTCCATAACGCTCTTTTTCTTGGGCGAAATGAATATACTTGCCGGATGGTGGGTGCTGCTCTTTATTGGCGCATATAACTCATTTGGCAACTTTGCCCCATTCTACGAGATCGCAACGGCGCTCATGATGGACGGCGTAAACAAAGACATACGCCTGCTTCCGCTCTTGACGTTCAATTTTTATTTTTATATGTGGTGTATAGGGCGCGGCTACCTGGATGCGGTAGCGGATTTGCTCACCGTGCGCAAGGTTAAATGGCTTAAAACCGTACGCTTCGTTACCACCGGCAAGGGGGCTAAGAAAGTATGATCATAATAATATGCGCCTCTGTGCTGTTTATCCTTATGCTGCTGTTCCCATTGATGGGCAGCGTTGTATCCTACCACAAAAATAAAACAAAACCATTATTCATAAATCCATCCAAAAGCAAGGATCCACGCTATTTTTCGTTGTCGTTTTCGCATCTGTTCGATTCTAGCTGGGAGCATTACGATGGCTCCGGCACGCTTAAGCTTTCAAGGCCCGAAACCATAACGGAGGCGGATACGGTTAGCAGCTATTCCGATGTATGCACTAGCATCGTTTTTGCCCAGACCACTGATTTTGCGCCACCGCCCGGCACGGTATTTCAAAAAGAGATTTATGCAAAGCAAAATGCCCGTTTATGCGGCATACCGTCCGCAAGGGCTGTATGCTGCAAAAAGGATCTTATACTCGGCGATGATATCCACATAGACCGCTGGGCTGATGCTGAGGGTACCTTTGCCGTATATGATGGATGCGACCTTGGGCTTAGCGCAAGCAGTGCCACGCTGCTTATGTTGGGCCACAACTGCAAATTTAAACGTCTCTTCTCACCCATAATATGCTTTGGCCAATATCCCGGCGCTGAAATTCCGCCATCTGTCGACACGCGCAGCATACCGGCCGTTATCTCGCACGAGCTGCTGCGCAACGTTGAATACGTTGAAGCCGCCCATGCCAACAAAGCCGGCGTTGTGGAATACACGGTAATATCCAATAAGAATGTGGACGTGGTAGAGGATCTTATGGTTCAAGGCGATATACGTTCACACAAAAGCATACGCGTATGCGATGGCGCGATAGTATGCGGCAACCTGTTTGCGGAAGATGATATTCTGCTTGGTAAAAATGCCTGCGTACTCGGCACAATGTTCACCCAGGGCGATGTATTTGCCGATGAGGGCGCGATAGTTGGCCAATATGGCAAAATCAGCTCTGTAATCGCAAGAGGAAAGATTGTGTTTTCGCGCGGTTGCCGCGTGTATGGATATGTGAGCAGTGAAGCCGGCGGCATCTGCTGGCCTGATGATCCTGATAACGATAGCCCGCGTGACGCCCCCCCTGCCCCTCGCTACGCCACGCATCCCCCCTTGCGCACGCACATCTCGTTTGCGTCCGCCGCCGAGTATAACGCACTTGATGAGCTTGGTCTGCGCAAGGATATGCAGCTTGAAGTGGCATCGCTGCCCGAGGGTGCGCTGAAAGTGAAGCGCAGCCTGTTTTTCGAATGCGCACGATTATCCCGCGTTGAGTTACCCTCCACGATCACCACAATAGAGGATTTTGCCTTCTTTGGCTGCACTCAGCTTGAAAGCATAGACCTTTCGCGCTGCACTCAGCTTGAAAGCATAGATGAATCAGCGTTCGAGGGCTGCATTTCACTAAAGGAATTAAAGCTGCCAGCAAGTCTTTTAGTGTTGGGTGTAGCTGCGTTTTCCGGCTGCTCAGCGCTGGAGCGCGTCACGTTCGGCCGCGACAGTAAGCTGCATGAGCTTGGCAGCCACGCCTTTTTTAACTGTGCGGCGCTAAAAAAAATAAAGCTGCCTCTGCAAATTGAAGTAATTGGTCTCAGCGCGTTCTATGGATGCGCATCCCTTGAAAGCATGGAGCTCCCCGCATCAGTGCATGAGATCGGAGGGTACGCATTTTATGGATGCTCCGCCATGCGCAGGCTTTACCTGCATGCCCCGCTCTCCGATGCACAAAAGGCAGGTATGCCCGAGCATATTGAGCTGTGCTTTACCAGCCATTCTCAGGAGGATACGCATTATGGGTATTAAAAGATTTTTTGGCGCCCTATTTGGGCTTGTACTGCTCGCGGCGGTTATCATCGCATGTATAGTTTCCACGCACACACTCTCTACCATGCAGGCAGAGCATGCCGCTGTACCCATGCCTACCCCGATTTATGGTGAGCAGGGTCTGCCCTATGGTATGCAGCTTGACGCAGATCCGTATCTTGTTGAGGATGGCTACGCATTTTTTGACGACAGAACTGTTCCGCTCTACAAGCGCGATAACGAAATGCTCCTCGCCTATGCAGATACCACGGCAAGGTTTTTAGCTTCGCTGCCCGAGGGTGTGCGCCGTTATATGATGATCGTCCCAACGCGCGCCACATTTGAAGAAAGCCTATCATCATATACGGATGATGAGAATGCAGCAATAAACGATATCAGCGCCCTTATGCCCGACGACGTAATCTGTATAGACCTTATAAAAGCACTTGCTCCACACAAATCGGAATACATATACTTTTTAACCGATAAAAGCTGGACAGCACCGGCTGCCCGCTATGCGGCTTTGGCCTACGCCGATAGCAGCGACCTGGAGCTTCCCCCGCTAGACGATTATTATTACGCCAACTTGACGTCAGACTACAGCGGATTACTGCGTGAAGTAAACGGGCACACGATAGATCGCAGCTTGCACGACCACATAGCGTTCTATACGCCAATATACGGCAATAATCTACAGACCGTCATGCTCAGGCGCTCATCAGACCTGTACGAAGCGCATGTTTCACCTGCCGTATCGCTCTCCCGCCGTAATATAAGTATATATATCGCGTCTAGGTTTTCGCACTCCATACTTCAAGGCGATGCAAATAACGGTAAAACGTTGATTATATTTGGCGATAACGTAGCAAAGTTATTTGCCCCGTGGCTAACGCCCTGTTATGAAAACGTTATACTTATAAATTCGAAATGGTATCATGATGGTGTGGATGGCCTACGCAAGATATTTGAGGAGTATAACGTGACTGACTTCATATGCATGCAATCCATTTTTTCGTATTCAGGCGATATATCCATTTGGAAAACGGATAATCTGATATTGGATTAAATCGTGGATTGTCTCGCTTCGCTCTACCAAAGCATATTGGGCTGTGCTTCACAAGCTGCACGCTGGAGGATACTGATATTATGGAAATTAAAAGATTACTGGGTGCTCTGTTGGGGCTTGTGTTGCTTGCAGCAGTTATTGCCATATCCATATTTTCCACACAAGAGCTTTCTGAAATAAAGGCCGAAGCTGTGCAGCCCACACCTACCCCCACTTACGGTGAGCAGGGTCTGCCCTACGGTATGCAGCTTGATACAGCTCCATATCTTATTGAAGACGGATATGCCTTCTTTAAAGACAGAATAGTTCCTCTCTATAAGCGCAACAACGAAACGCTCCTCACCTACGCGGATACCACGGCAAGGTTTTTAGCTTCGCTGCCCCAAAACGTGCGAAGCTATATAATGCTTATTCCAACACGTGCCGCATTTGAAGAAAGCCTATCGGCATATACGGACGATGAGAATGCAGCGATAAACGATATCGGCGCCCTGATGCCCGCCGGCGTAACCTGTGTGAACCTTATAAAAACACTTGCTGCGCACAAATCGGAATACATATATTTCCGTACAGACGACAGCTGGACGGCACAGGCTGCCCGCTATGCGGCATTAGCCTATGCCAATAAAGCAGGTCTTGAGCTTCCTCAGCTTGACGAGTATTATTATTACAACATATTGGAAAGCCATAAAGGTATACTGTATGAGATAAACGGGCATGAAATACCGCCCAAGCTATATGATTATGTGGCGTTTTACACGCCGATATACGGTAAAAATCTGCAAACAGTAACTCTCAGACATGCAGCCGGTCAATATGAAACGCATGATTCACCCGCCGTGGCATTGTCGCGCCGCAGCAAAAATATATTTATCGCGCCGTATTTTTCGCACTCCATACTGCATGGCGACAAGAATAACGGTAAAACAGTGGTGATATTTGGCAGCAGCGAAGCAAAGCTGTTTGCCCCATGGCTCACGCCGGTGTATGAAAATGTTATACTTATAAGCGCAGCTCGTTATCAGGATGGGGTTGAGGGATTTCGCAAACTGTTTGAAGATTATAACGTGACAGACTTCATATTTATGCAATCCATTACGTCGCCAAACGATTCGCCCGGCTCAAAGGCAGATAAGCTGATATTAAACCCTGATAACACAAGTATTCCACAACAAGGAGGTGACACACAATGACTAATCTATTTAGCGATGTATTCATACTGTTTGCAAAAACCCTGGGCGCTCAAGACGCGCTGCTTCCCTACGCGAAGTATCTCAATTTAGCGCTGCCTGTGATCGCAGGGCTATGCTGCTTTATCGGTTATAAGCTCTTTCGCGCCATATTCGCCGCGCTTGCATTCATGCTAATGAGTATAGGCACCTGTATGCTGCTTAAAAATATAGTGGATTGGAACGTAGTAGTTACCGCCATCGCGGTATTTGGTACTCTGACCATGTTCTTCGCTTTCAATGCGCGAAAACTTGGCGCGCTATTCATATGCGGCTTTTTCGGATGGGCGCTTGCCGCGGTATTCACGCAGTCGCTCTGGATTTGCGCTGTTGCAGCATTGGTGCTGGCGCTATGCTCAATGTATGCGCCAAAACACCTTGTAATAGCATCCACCTCCGTGTGGGGCGCGCTGTTCCTTGCCCGTTTTATCACCACAGCCTTTGGATTTGATCACCCTCTATATGTCGTGGTTGGCATCGTGCTGCTTTGCGCGATAGGCGTTATAATACAAGAGCTTACAAACGTGCGCGCACTGCCTATACAGATAATAAAGCCCGACAGCAGGCTATATCCATCAAATAGAGCGGCTGCCAAAACGCCGCATATATCGAATATAGCGATGGCTCGAAAGGCTCGCGCCGCCGCCAAGTATCATCCCGTGCATTCAAAAAAAACAATACGTCGCTCCGCGATGCTGGACAACAAGGGTTATTGTCCAACCCATGCAAACGCGCAAAAGAGGAATTAATATGGAGATTACGTTTCGTAAAGAGCATAAATATCTGCTTCCCCGCACCGATTATTTGCGTATACGCGGTATGCTGATGGGCTTAATGGAATATGACAAGCATGGCGGCAGCGATGGGTATATGGTAAGTTCGCTCTACTTTGATTCCGCAGACGACCGCGATTTGTATGATGCGATGAATGGCAACATGGAAAAGCGTAAGGTGCGCCTTAGAGTGTACGACCCGCTATCCAGCACAGTAAATCTTGAATTTAAGTGTAAGTTTGGTTCTGACGGAGTAAAGCGCGCAATGCGCATAAGCCGGAATGAGGCGCTTCGTATGCTGCATTGTGACTATGCTTTCTTGCTCGATCATGATGATCCGCTGGCGCTTACGCTGTATAACCGGCTGCTTACAGGCGGTTATAGCGCCAAAACGTTGGTGCAGTACCATAGGCTTGCATATACCTATCCAGTATCTAATGTGAGGATAACCTACGATACCGGCACGCGTTCTTCATACATAGCAGAGGATTTTTTTAAGCAAAGCCCTCTGCTCGCGCCGCTGCTTCCACCCGACCTTGGTATACTCGAGGTCAAATTCAATAATTTTCTGCCCAGCCCAATAAAACAGGCACTCAGTGCAATCGATGCGCTGAGCGCGGCAAACAGTAAATACGCCGTTTCCAGACTTACATTCTAGAACCGCTAACTATAAATATTTAAAATGGAGAGTACGCTTAAATGAAAGAATATATCCTGCAAAGCCTGACAGATCTTTCAACGCTGGACCTTAACACCGTACTGCTTAACAACGCGGTATCGCTTGTGCTGTGCATATTCATAATGTTCACCTACTACATAACATATTCTGGCACGGCATACAGCAAGAAGTTCAACGTATCACTTGGTATGATAGTGCTTGTTACAACGCTTATTATGAGCATTATCAGCAACAACATCGCACTTTCTCTGGGCATGGTCGGCGCACTGAGCATAATCCGCTTCCGCACAGCTGTAAAGGATGTGCGCGATGCCACATTTATTTTCTGGGGCATAGCTGTGGGCATATGCTGCGGTGTTTCGCAATATGTGCTATCAGCAGTAAGCTCTGTTGTAGTATTCCTGTTCCTGCTGGCGCTGCGCCAAGTCGGGCCGGACGGAAAACTTTTACTTATCGTGCGCAGCGACATATATTCCCAAAACCGCGTTGAAACGGCTGTGGGCGGATATTTTGGGAAGCACGCGCGGCAGATAATGAAAAATGCCACCGCCGAAAGCTGTGAAATAATCTACACCTTGCGTCAAAGCGTCCTGGCTAAGGCCAAGCTGCGCAACCATGTTGACATAGTTGAAAAGCTCATCAAAACCGATGGCGTAAACAGCGTGAATCTGGTTGAACAAACTGACGATATAGGCCGCTAAAGCGAGGAAGGACAGTACTTATGCGCAAGGCGTTAAGCGTCATTTTCATGATTGGTGCAGTGCTGCTGGCGGCCTTCACGATACAACATGTAGAGCTCTCCGTAGCCCGAAAATCCGCCATCGAAATGGAGCCGCCGGCGCCGTCCGTGTGTGAACACGGCGCTGATACCTTCTGCTCCCATCTGCCGCTAATCATGATAAATACCGATGGGCAGCGCATACAAAAGGAAAGCAAGATATGGACTGATATAGCTGTGCTGGATGGAGAAGGTATGCATCATACGGACGATCTCCCCCCGTTTAGCACCGCTGCCACAGTTAAATACAGGGGTGCTTCCTCCTATGCTGTGTTTGATAAAAAATCCTACAGAATCAAGTTCTTCAAGCACAAAGAAGGAAAAGCCGAAATGCCATATGCCCTTGCAGGTATGGCCGCCGACTGCGAATGGGTGCTAAACGGTCCGTTTCTCGACCGTACGCTGCTTCGTAATTACATCACATTTGGCGTATGCCGCGGGATGTTTGAATGGTCGCCTGACACACGTTTTTGCGAGCTGTTTATCGACGGCAAATACCAGGGCGTTTATCTTATCATCGAGCCTATCACCGTAGGCCCGGGGCGTATCGAACTCACCCCATTCGGCCTGCTCTCCGGTCAAACGGCATATCTTGTACACCGCGACCGCAGCAATACCGAGCTGGATCCCCTTACCACCTACGGCAACACCACTGGAATGACCCATGGAGAGGTAAGCATAGATTACCCCTCCGCCACTAAGCTTACACCAGTGCAGCGCAGGTGGATAGAGAAGGATTTTAACCGTTTTGAGCAGGTTCTCTACTCCGATGATTTTGCAAACCCCGCAACTGGCTACGCTGCATATATAGACGTAGCCTCCTTTGTAGACTATTATATAATCAATGAGTTTTCGATGACTGTGGATGCAAGCCAGCTTTCCACCTATTTGTACAAGCCACTCAACGGTAAGCTGCACATGACTGTTTGGGACTTTAACAATGCATACAACAACTTCCCATGGTCGATAAAGTATTGCGATAAATTCTATATTACCAACAAGAACTGGTATGATAGGTTGTTGCAGGACAGGGCGTTTACTGATATTGTTGTGGAGCGGTATCATGAGCTGCGGCAAGGATTAATTAGCGATGAGCAGCTTTTTGCCGCAATCGATGATGGCGTGCGGATTCTTGGCGATGCCGTTAACAGAAACTTTGATATATGGGGCTATACGTTTAAAGAGAAGATGCTCTCAGATAATGACGATGGGAGCGTACGTGATCCAAGAAGCTACAATGAGGCCATAGCTATGCTTAAAAGCACCATAGCTAAACGCGGCGACTTTTTGGATGCCCACATACAGGAGCTATATGAATTATGTATCAATTGATACTGAAAGGCAGATTTAAACATGGCCGGTAAGATCAAAGGTCTACTTGTATTCGGAACCCGCCCGGAGGCGATAAAAATGTGTCCGTTGGTAAAAGAATTAAAAACGCGAGACTGGATTGAAACACGGGTATGTGTTACTGGGCAGCACAAGGAAATGCTACAGCAGGTGTTGGATATTTTCGGCATTGTTGCGGACTACAACCTCCTCATAATGAAGCCGGAGCAAACGCTATTTGATGTTACCGTTAGCACGCTTAACCGCATAAAGGTTACGCTTGAGGGTTATTTGCCCGACATCGTGTTTGTTCATGGCGACACCACCACGGCCTTTACTACCTCCCTCGCATGTTACTATCTTCAAATTCCAATTGTACACATCGAGGCTGGTTTGCGCACATATAATATGTTGTCTCCATTTCCTGAGGAATATAACCGTCAGTCGATAGGTCTTGTGGCGCGCTATCACTTTGCCCCAACAGCGCAGGCACGCAATAACCTTATTAAAGAGGGGAAAAATAGCAACCATATATTTGTTACCGGCAACACCGGTATAGATGCACTCAAAGCCACCGTTCGCGAGGACTACCGGCATAAATATCTTGATTGGGCCAATGGCAGCCGTTTGCTTATGGTAACAGCGCATCGGCGCGAAAACCTTGGCGAGCCCATGCATGGCATGTTCCGAGCTATACGCCGAATTGTTGAGGATTACCCCGATATAAAGGTGATATACCCGGTTCATATGAACCCAGCAGTGTATGATATTGCCAATAGTGAGCTTTCGGGATGCAATCGAATAAAGCTTATTAAGCCGCTAAACGCCTTTGATTTCCACAACTTTATGTATCGCAGCTACTTTATACTTACGGACAGCGGAGGCATACAGGAAGAAGCGCCGTTTTTAGGTAAACCTGTGCTTGTTATGCGCGACACCACCGAGCGCCCCGAAGGCATAGCGGCCGGAACGCTAAAGCTTGTGGGAACCGATGAACAATCCATATACGATGCCTGCAAGCTGCTTCTTGAAGATAAAAATGAATATAACAGGATGGCAAGTGCTCAAAACCCCTATGGGGATGGCAATGCTTCCATAATGATAGCGGATATACTTGAGCATGAGCTGCTGCACAGTTAAATTGATGCATACTAGAAAAAAACGCCATATATCAGCATGGATTATAACACTGATGATTCTCACAGTGCTTGCGCTATCACTAGCTGCGCTTGTGCCGTGTTACCGCGCCGCATCGGAAAAACTTGCCGCACTGCGCGCGGAGCTGAATTTTTATAGTGCCATAGCGGCGGACGCCAAAGACTATATATTGAGCACGCAGCTTTCAAACGGTGCGCTGGCGTTTACGCCAAAAATGGATGGCGAAGCACGCATCGTACCATATTTTTCTGATACGGCAGCTATCGCCCTGCTATCAGGCGCTGACGGAGCGGACAATTCCACCATCGTGCGCGATTATATGGATTGGCATATAGCACATCAAAATGATGCCATAACGGACGTACAGGGTGTTTGTGGGTCAATATACAACTATGGTGTAACCGTTGATAATGGCACAGTAATAGAGGAAACAACCGATCAAACATATGATTCCATTGATTCATACGCGGCATGTTTTTTGATATTGCTTGATGAGTACTATGCAAAAACCAATGATGCGGCCTACTTTATCTGCAATGCTGACGGTATATTCGATGTGATGGATGCGCTGCTTGCAATGATTGCAGACAATGGCCTCTCTATCGTTAAGCCCAGTAATCATACGCAGTACACAATGGACAATACGGAGGTGTTTTGCGCGCTGGAGGGTTGTGCGCGCCTGCTTAGCCAGGCGTATGAGAGCCAACCCGCTGTGCAAAACAGGCTGGCTTTGGTAAATGCCGCACTGGAGCGTCAGCGCACACAGTTTGAAGCCCTGTTATGGAATCCCGCCGAGCAGCGCTATGAGATAGGGCTAAACGGCGACGGCGAGCCGCTTGGCTGGAAAGGTTGGCATGAATTTTATCCGGACGCAACAGCCCAACTTTTTCCAATAGCCTATGGTGTAATCCCTGCCGACAGCGAGCGCGCAAAGCAGCTTTATTCCACGTTCTGTGCCGCATATGACTGGCAGGATATGGCCCATTTCACCGATGGACACGCCTCTTTCTATTGGGGGGTGCTTGCCTATACTGGAGCGCTTATGCAGGATACGCCGCGGGTGCGCGCTTATATGGAATACTATCAGCATGAGATAATGTGCGATCATAAATATCCACTGTATAATGCCGATTCGGGCTGGATTGTGCTTGCCTGTAACCTTATGGCGGCACAATGCAGGCAGCAGATGCAGGATATTGATCTGTTTGGCGTTGTATCGTTTATTGATAGCATTGCTAAGCCTATCCCCTGCTAATCCGTTTGGCTTGCTCTGTTGTGGCACCATTCTATTTGCAGCAGAGCCGATGAGTTAAAAAGGCACTATGTCTATTTTTACGTCTCTGTTTAATCCCCTTTAGCGCCAACATCTATCCCTACAGATACAATTTTGCGCCATTTATCAGGTTATTGTAAAACGATATTTGCAGGAGTATAATGTACCTGCGCAAAAATGGCAAGCTATGCACACCATTTATTGACGTGTTAATTTTTAAAATATGAAAGAGGTATTCCCAGTGAAAAACCGCCTGTTTTTTGTAATAATCCTTGCGCTCTGCTTTGCGCTTACATGCGCCTGCGCCGCTGCCGTGCAGCCGGAAACCCCCGCATCCACCGCCAGCGATATATGCGACGGCGATGATAGCTGCGATGTATGCTCTGATGTGCCCGCCAACTGGAAAGCAGGCATTGCCTATATCAACATTGTACCATCCGATAGCACTCAGGGACACTATACGCTGACTTGGGCCGAGTTGGTCGAGGGCGCAGATGAAACCGATTATTCCATAAAGCTGCTCGGAAGCACCGATGTGTTTGGCATAGATGCCGATGCATCAATATCCGTACCTTTTGCAGCTGACGACCTTACCATACCCGACCTTGCCGACATACAACATACCGATGTGGCGGGGCTTGCTAAATTCATTCAGGCATGGCAGTCCATTTCAGCTGATACCCAACCGTTATTTGCCTTGGAGGCGGTAGACGGAATGATTAAGTCAATCGAGTATTTCTATTTGCCATAAGCGTTTGGAAACACATTGTTATGTATCTTTTAAAATGGCTGCCCAATGCTGAGCAGCCATTTTTGCATCCAACCTTCACTCTCAGCCGCCGTACGCCGCACCCAACAGCCATACCTCATCGCCGTCCGCCAGTTTAAAGCTCATTTTTGAGCATTTAGCCTTATTCACATATACTATCGCCCTTTTTCGCTCTATCCGCTTTTCGCCCTGCATCAGCATTTCAAACAGCCGCTTTACCGAATCCGCCTCCAGCTCCTTTGCCGCCCAGCCCGCATCCAGCCGGAACTGTCCAAACAGCTTTACCGTTATCCTCGCCATAATCTATACCTCCGCTATACCCAGTCTGCGCAGCCTTCGCGCCGTTGGCGCCCCATCCTTCCAGCCGCGTATGCTATAATACTTTTTCTTCATCACTTCCAACGGCACAGGCTGTTTATGTATGCCCGTCGTTTGCCCCTGTGTTGTCAGCCGCTTTGGCAGACTGTCAGCGTCCGCCGTTTGTCCCAATGTGATGTTGCATAGGCGCTCTATGTTATATCCACGCTCGCCTGCCCTTAGCAGCCTGCCAAGTGTCATATGCATACCCGTTGCAAGCTGCAACGCCTTTGAATGGCGTACAAGCGGTAGGTTTACGGCTGCTATCCCAGGAAACCGATCCAGCAGACCTACTATAGGCCCTATGCGTGTGAACGCCGCGTTGACTATACGCGTAAGCAAGCTGCCCGGATTCCCTGCAATCTTAGCCGGCAGCACCGCATATGATGTAAACAAGCAGCTTCCGCAGGCAGATATACCCTCCATCAAATTTTGAAACATTATCGTAAGTGCCGCCTTGGCATGTGGAGTAGTTGAATCTATATCAAGTCCCAAGCCCTCTGCTACGACCAGATAGCCGGCATTAAGATGACAGCCGCCGCGGTTTGCGGTAGCATACCCAAGCCCCTGTCCAACGGCTCCACGCGGTTCATAAGCGGCAAGCTCCATGCCCTTTGAGTTTATAGCAAACTCAACGCCGCCGTATTTTTTGCTAAGGCTTCTGCTGCCGTCTGCAAGCTCGTTGCCTATGCCACGCCTATATGCTATATCTGCTATTGTTGCGCTTATATTATCCGTCTTTCCAAACACCAGGTCGCAATCCCACATGCCCTTTTCATTCAGCTCCATTGCAAACGCAATACTTCCCGCAGTTGATATCGTATCCATTCCCAGCTCATCCAGTTCATAGTTCCATCGGAATATAGCTTGCATATCATTATTGAGTATGTTAGGCCCCAGTAGGCCCAGCGTTTCCAATTCAGGCCCCTTTATCACCTTGCCATCCAGGCGAACCTGGCGTGTGCACTGGATCACGCACGAGGTGCAGCCCGTGTTCTTTACCAAATATTTTTCCGCAAGTTCTTCGCCTGATACGCCCTCAAATCCATCGAATCTGCCATCCGAAAAGTTTTTTGTAGCCAATATACTGTGCGCTTGCATAGGCGCTATCAGCCCAGCTGTGCCCAATTTAGGTAGCTGCCCACCGGTAAGCGGATGGCTTCTTAACTGTGCCGTCCATTTTTTATTAAGTATTTTTAGCTTGTCGCGCGAATATACCGGCGCGCTTTTATTTCCCAATGCGGTGACGGCCTTAAGATTTTTATCCCCAAATACTGCGCCCACACCTCCGCGCCCCGCACAGCGCTCATTGCTTATTACCGCTGCATAGCGCACCTTGTTCTCGCCCGCTGGGCCTATCACAAGTTTGCCGCTCCTGCCGCCCAGCTTTTCTTGCGCCTGGCTTGTGGTGCTTCCCCACAGTTCGTCCGCATTATGGAACGTTACCGCATCCTCGGTTATCTCAACCCACGTATGCTCATTGGCCTTGCCTGTAATAATCAGCGCATCATAGCCTGCCTTCTTTAGCTGTATGCCAAAGTTTCCTCCGCAATTTGATGAGGTAACTATCCCCGTAAGTGGTGATATTGTGGATATGTTGAAGCGCGATGTGCTTGGGCAGCCGCAGCCGGTGAGCGGTCCGGTACTGACCACCAGCCAATTATCATCATCAAACGCGCTCATATCGCTTCGTATATGGCGGCGCAATATCTCGGCCGCCATTATTTTGCCGCCTATCGTCTTTATCCTGTCCGCGTCCGTCCAAGGGTAATCGCTCTGCGTCTGCGCGGCAAGGTTAATCAGCAGCACCTTTCCCATATAGCCCTTGAGCATGTGCATATTTTCATATCCCCTTATTGTAAAATTTAACTTATATCTGTTAGAATGCTGTATATTGGTCATTATATAATCCTTTTGTATATATAACAATATGCAGCGGATACGTTATGGCGTCTATATACACAAATACCAAGGCTATGTACCCGAATATGGCGCTTACATCCATCTTAAAAAGGAGAATCTCACCTATGAAAAGACTAAACAAAGTCCTTTGCACGCTGCTAGTGGCGCTCATTGCACTGTCACTTATCGCCTGTGCACCAGTTCCTCCTGTTGACAATTCAACTATTGCCTCGGATACCTCAATAACGAATGTCACACCAGTGCCCACACCTCAAAATAAACTCATCCGTCTATCTACAACAACTTCGGTTAACGATTCCGGTCTGCTGCCTTATTTGCAGCCCTTCTTTGAGGCGGATACCGGCTATATACTGGAGATCACCTCGGCGGGCACGGGTGCGGCCATCAAAAAAGGCGAAACCGGCGATGCAGATTGCCTGCTGGTTCATGCTAAGGGCTCAGAGGAGGAATTCATCGCCGCCGGCTTTGGCGTGGAGCGTATCCCGTTCATGTTTAATTATTTTGTAATCGTCGGCCCTGCGCAGGATCCTGCCGGAATAGCCGACTTAACAAGGGCTTCCGATGCGTTCAAAGCAATCTCCACGAGTGGCGCTTCCTTTATCTCCCGCGGTGACGATTCGGGCACCCATAAGGCTGAGCTAAAGATATGGGCCGCTTGCGGCCTTGAACCTAAGCCACAAAGCGATAAATGGTACGTTTCCGCCGGCGCAGGCATGGGTGCCTGCATCAACATTGCCAGCGAAAGCCAAGCATATGTGCTTACGGATAAGGCCACATATTTATCCCACAATCTGCACAGCACGCTAAAGCTGCTCCTTGAAAAATCCGATGAGATGATGAACACATACTCACTTATCGCCGTCAGCCCTCAAGCGTGGCCGGAAACAAATATAGACGGCGCAAATGCTTTTATCGAATGGATGCGCTCCGACAAAGCCGCTGAGCTGATAAATGCGTATGGTGTTGTTGAATATGGCGAACAGCTTTTCTTTACAATGAACTGACACCGCTTTATTTGGGCATACTCTAAATCCCGCAAAAGTCGCAAGCGATCTTTACAGCTTTTGTGGGATTGTTTACTGTTGCAATCTTTTATACTATAATAAAAGTAAAATAACTCATCTGGAGGCCGCAATGTCCAATCTTGATATTTTGAATGAGCAACTTAAGGCGCAAGGCACCAACATGGATTATGCAACCATAACTATTGTTAAAACCGGCGGCTCCACACCTCGCTCCAGCGGAAAAATGCTTGTATATGCCGATGGCACAGCCGTAGGCACTATAGGCGGCGGCGCACTCGAGCGTGCGTCCACACGCGACGCGATGGAGTGCATATCAAGCGGTGCAAACGCATACCGCGAATATGACCTTGCTGCCGAAAACAAAAACCTTGGCATGATATGCGGTGGCAGCGTTAGCGTGCTGATAGAGGTGTTTACGCACAAGCCTCAGCTTGTGATGTGCGGGGCGGGGCACGTTGGCGGCGCGCTGATCCGCCTAGCGCAATTTCTTGGTTTTTTTGTTACACTGGTGGATAACCGTGATGAAGCGCTTATCGCGGATAAGGTTGCCCTTGCAGACCGCTTTGTTAAGGTGGATGACTTTGAATCCGCAATAGCGCAGTTGGACACCGTGCCCGGCTCCTACTTTGTTATCGCCACCTTTGCCCACGCGCATGATGGAACTGCGCTATATGCTGCACTACAAAAACATGCCGCATATATCGGCATGATAGGCAGCCATATTAAAATTGATACATTGTTTAAAGCGCTTGCCTCGCGTGGTATATCCCCCCAGGAGCTTGAATCCGTATATACGCCCATAGGGCTGGATATCGGCGGTGAAACACCTGAGGAGATTGCGCTTGCCATAATGGCTGAAATAATGAAGTTGAAAAACAGCGCAACTGGAAAACATCTGCGTGATATAAAGAAGGAAGGATAATTAAACCGTGTACAGAGTTGCTATAATAACCGCAAGTGATAAGGGGGCTATGGGTCTGCGCGAGGATAAAAGCGGCCCCGAAATAGAAGAAGCCTGCCGTGATATGGCCGAGGTAGTTTGCTATGAGGTAATAGCGGATGAACGTACGGCGCTTTCCGCCGCGATGCGCCGCATATGCGATGGCGGCCTTGCGGATGTGATATTCACCACCGGCGGCACCGGCTTTTCCCCACGCGATATAACGCCCGAAGCCACGCTGGACATTTGCGAACGCCTTTGTCCCGGCATACCCGAGGCTATGCGCGCCGCCTCAATGGAAATTACCGACCGTGCAATGCTAAGCCGCGCCGTTTCAGGTATACGCAAGGGCACACTGATAATCAACCTTCCAGGCAGTCCAACAGCCGTGTGTGAATGTCTTGAGTCGATACTCCCCGCGCTGTGGCATGGCATTGATATGCTGTGCGGCACCGCATCGGAGTGTGCAAGGTAGCATCGCTATTAGGCGTTTGCAAATCCCATACGGCAGCGGCAATGCTGTGCAACCCCACGTAAGGTATGCGTCCTTACCCGCGCAAAGCCCATTATAACCCACTATAATTAAAATGGATAAGCAGCTCATTCACCGCTTATCCGTTTGCTTATCGTTTGCGCCGCCTCTACCACCAACGCTTGCGCCGTTTGAAATGTTTCATCGGTTATCTTGCGAAACATGCCCGTAACCGCTATGGCATAGCTATATTTACCGTCAGGCCCGCTTATGGCCGCAGCAACAGCGCGCATTCCCACGCGCAGTTCGCCGTTGTCTATGGCATAGCCCATCTCCTGTATGTGCAATCTCTCCGCCACAATCGCCTTTATATCCGTTATTGTATGTGGCGTATATGCGGCAAGCCCACAAAGCCTAATAAGCCGCAACGCTTCATCCTCAGGCAGCTTCGCAAGTATCGCTTTGCCCGGCGCGGACGCATGCAGCGGTAAGCGCATACCCGCATCTGTCATTACCCGCATTGGGTTCATCGCCGCCACACTATCCAGCACCAGCACATAATCCCCATCCAATACACACACGCACGCGGATTCCTCCACCTCGCGGCTTATTGATTGCAAAAGCGGCTTAGCGATGCCCACAACGTCGCTCTGCCGTATTATGGCACTACTCAGCTCCAGCAGGTGCGCGCCAAGGCGGTATCGGCCATATTCATCCTGAGCAACCACACGGTATTCACGCATCGTTGAAAGCAACCCATGCAGCGTACTCTTAGGCATACCCATCCGGCTTGAGAGTTCCTTTAGTGGAAGCGGCCCGCCTGATTGTGCAAGGCAGTCCAGCAATGCTAGCGCCCTAGCTACCGAGCCTATTTGCATACTTTTTGCCATACTTTACCCCTTTTTCCGTAGCCTAACGCCACAAGCGCGTGATCTATCATAAGCTGCTCTCGCTTACGCTACTTCCTACGCCTATTGTGCCACCATGTACCACATTTGCAAATGCGCAGCCCCGTCTTAGTGGGCATTCATCGCTGCTTGCACGCATTTTACATATATCATGGCAGCGCTTCCCTACGGATGTCACCTGCAAAACAGCATCTTCAATGTGCAGATGCATTCCTTCTTTTATCTGCGCATAGTCCATGCCAAGCGTAACTATATTTGCAAAAAAGCGCTGTGCGCAGTTGCCGGCAAAGTCCCGCATTGCATACACAGCTTCGCCTGAAACAAGGCTGATCTGCCTGCCTGCATGGCAATCTCCATCTATGCCCTGCTCTGTCAGTGTCAGCCGCACTACGCTCAGTCTGCTCCCCTTTGTCGGGGCTATGACCAGCTTCGTTATCTCGCACATAGCTATCTTCCCCACATATCCCATATGATGGCCGTCAGCATTTCCTTATCCGACCCGGCTCGCTGAGGGTATAGCCGCCTAATGCCGTTAATCTTGCTTTAAATGCATCGCTTTTTAATATCTCTATAAACTCACGCACGCCCTCTGAATCCATCGCGCTCTGTGCAGCCAGTATGTCATACTGTTCAAGGCATATTGGTATAAAATCCAGATCGTATATTTTGGCGGCAGAATATATCCCCAGCCCCGCATCGGCATCCCCCGCTATCTGCGCCGCTACAGCGGTATGCGTAAATTCTTCGCGCGCATATCCATATATTGCGGCGGCGTCAATGCCAATGCTCCTGATAATATAATCGCACAGTATCCTTGTGCCTGAGCCGCGCTGCCGGTTTACATATGATATACCCTCCCTTGTCATATCCGAAAAATCATTTATGCCCTTTGGGTTACCTGCCTTAACCATCAATCCCTGTACCCGCTGCACACATTCTATCAGCACGGCACCGCCATGCGGAAAGTATCTTCGTATATAGCTTTTGTTGTATTCACCCGTAACTTCATCCAGCAGATGCACCCCCGCGAGCTGCGCTTCGCCTCGTTTTATCGCCATTATGCCGCCCATGCTGCCAACATGCGAAGACGCAACCGTGAGATCCCGCCTGCACTGCCTTAGCAGATCCGCCGCCTCATCTATCAACGGATCATGGCTGCCTACTATGCTTATGCTGCGGCGCAGCTTGCCTTCATCCACAAGCAGCGTCGCTTTTACGCTACCGCCCTCGTCTGCACCCTCAGCATTCTGCGGTATATTCAATATGCAGTCCGCCTTTACAAAGCTTGTAACCACGCCCGCCCCACGGTTAAGCGGCACGGCTGAAAATCCGTTTTCCGTTGTCACAAGACGCGCCCTGACGAACTCCTGATATTTCAACGACGAATTTAGCCTGCGCGACATTGTCACCGGCACGCTTTTTTCTTCCAGCAGCGAAGCGTCACATGTAAGGCGTTCCATCACCGGTTTAAACAGCTGCTCAAGCACTATTATCCCGGATACCGGGTAACCCGGTATCCCCAGCACAGGTATATTGCCTATGCCGCCCAGCACTGCTGGCTTTCCCGGCTTTATCGCAATACCATGGCAGCACACATCGCCCAGCTCCGCCATTATCTGCGCGGTATAATCGTCCCTGCCAGCGCTGGTTCCCGCGCATAGCAGCACCGCGTCACACTCTGCCGCCGCCTGCCTTAATGCCGCCTGCATATCCGCTTTTTTATCCCTTGCTATCGGATAGGTTTTTGCAATGCCGCCCCAGTCCTGTATCATGCCTGAGAATATAACGGAGTTAAACTCCATCACATCTCCTCTGTTGGGATGCTCGCTTGGGGCAACAACCTCATCCCCCGTCGGGATTATGCCAACTATCGGGCGCTTTACCGCCAATATCTCAAGCACCCCGCCAGCCAGCATAGCGCCCATTGCCGCCGGTGTTATCTTGGTAAACGATGGCAGCAGCATATCGCCCTGTGATATATCCTCACCAATCTGGCGTATATGCTGCCAAGGCGCCGCCGCACAAAATAGCGTTATACCATCCCCATTATCTACTACATCCTCTATCATTATCACTGCATCGCAGCCATCCGGCAGTGGGTCGCCCGTATCCACCCGAATAAATTGTCTCTCATTTAGTGTCACAGGTGTGGTTTCGGTTGCCCCAAACGTCACTTGAGCGCGCAAAGCTATGCCGTCCATCGCGCACGCGTTATAGTGTGGCGAACAAAGCTTTGCGTATATTGCGCAGGCATTAACGCGGGAGAGCGCATCGGTTACGCGGATTGTCTGCGTACTGTGCTTCATACCGGCCGCGTCTAAAAAGGCAATATACTCCCGCCGCGCCTTATCCAGCGGTATATTTGTGAGATATTCATATTTCATATGCGTCCCCTCAAAACAGCCAAACCTCTACTATATCCCCGCAGGACACACCCTCCGCGTCTCGTGGTATTCGCACATACCCATCCGCGGCGCAAAGCGTTGTGATAAGTCCGGATTTGCCCATAACAGGCACTGCGGTATACCCATCACCGGTCCGCCGTAGCCTTACCGGTACACATTCCTCGCGGCCATGGTTGGATGGCACGGCACATTCCAGCGCGGCCATTATGCACCTGTCCTCGCTGGGCTGGCCCATCAGCGAAGCTATCAGCGGGCGTACGAATATATGGAATATAAAGTATGCCGCCATAGGATGCCCCGGCAGGCCGAACACCGGCTTTGCGTCTATCTCTCCTATTATTGTTGGCTTGCCCGGCTTCATCGCCACCCCATGCAGCAGCAGCTTTCCAAGATCCGCAATCGCCCTGGCTGTCGCATCCCGCGTGCCAACCGAGCTTCCACCAGATATAAGCACCACGTCCGCGCCTTGCACGGCAACGCCTATCGCGGTAACCAGCCTTGCGTAGTCATCCTCAACTATGCCCAGCCGCCACGCTTCGCCACCCACCGCAGACACGCCCGCGCTAAGCTCGTGGCTGTTCACATCCCGCACTGTAGCGCCTGACGCACTGCTTTCAACCGGCACAAGCTCATCCCCTGTGGCGATTATCGCAACCCTTGGCTTTCGCCTCACATACACCTGCGCGCATCCAAGCGCAGCAAGCGTACCTATATCCTTTGCGGCAAGCCGCTTGCCCGCCTTATAGACTATCTGTCCTGGAGCCACATCATCGCCGCGAAATATCACGTTTGCACCCGGTGGGCTGCTTTTAAGTATCCCCAGCATGTCGCCATAGTCCTCAACGTATTCCAGCATCACCATAGCATCCGCACCACGTGGCAGCTCGCCGCCCGTTGGCACATACATGCACTCACCCGCCGCTATACCACCCTTTGGCGCTTGACCCATCTCCACCTCGCCTATGCAGCTTATCAGCGCCGGTGTGCTTTCTGCGCAACCAAACGTATCGGCGGCAATCACGGCATAACCATCCACCGTTGACCTGTTAAAATCCGGCACAAATTCGTTTGCCGTCACATCTCGCGCAAGCGACCTATCCAGCGCCTCGCTCAGCGGCACACACTCCTCATCCATCCTGCGTGCGCCGAAATGCGCCATTATTATATCCAATGTTTCCAGCGGTGTTTTTACACTAAGCATATCACAATCTCCAATTCGCAAGGAAGCGCTGCGCATCCATATTGTGCGGCGCGTATATCACCGCTTTAGCATCACCCTTCTCCACCACACGCCCATCGCAAAGCACGATCAATTCATCCGCGCAATGCAGCGCCTGCTTGGGTGAATGCGTAGAAAACAGCAGCGTACAGCCCGTGCTTTTAGCATACTCAAGCAGTGTCTGCTCCATAAGCTCTTCACCCGTGAGATCCGCCGCTGCGGTTGGTTCGTCCAATAGCAGCAGTATGCGCGGCTTGGCGATCATCCTTGCAAACGCCATGCGCTGCGTTTCTCCGCCCGAAAGCCTGTTGCCGCGCGATTGGCTAAGCTCACCCATTCCCACACGCTTTAGCGCGCGCAAGGCCATCGCCGCCGCATCCGCTTCACCCTCCAATGCAAGCATAACATTTTTTTGCACAGTGCGCGCAAACGCGTAAGGCGTTTGCGGCATATAGCCTATTGTGTGCTTCTGCGTGCCTATTTCCACTTGGCCATTATCCGCCTGTATCACCCCGGCAATAATCCTTATAAGCGTGCTTTTGCCAGATCCGTTAGGGCCTATTACCGCGTATTTTCTGCCCTGCCGCAGCGTCAGTGAATCAATGCTTAGCACCTCACGCCCACCATAGGTTTTGCTAAGGCCTTTTATCTTTATAATATCGCCAGATCCAGGCACAGCATACTGTAGCTTCATCCCTTTATCCTCCTCCCCGCGGCGCACTTCCCGCCTGCCCACGCTCTGCCAGAGTAAGCGCCAACGAGTTTATCATAAATGAAACTAGCAGCAACACCGCACCCAGCGCTATTGCAAATTCAAAGTTGCCTCTGTTTGTTTCCAGCATTATTGCAGTGGTCATTACGCGGGTTTTGTACTGCACATTGCCGCCCACCAACGACACCGCCCCAACCTCTGATATTGCGCGGCCAAAGCCCGTGAACAGCACCGAAAATATCTGCCCACGGCATTCATGCAGCATGTTTACAAGCAGCGAAATGCGCCGCATTCCCATGCCCAGCGCCGTTTCCCGCACTGCCGGCGCCCGCGCCGCCACTATGGACGCGGTAAGACCAACCATAACAGGCGTTATCAGCAACACCTGCGCTATAACCATTGCCGGCACGCTGTAGAGCAAGCGCAACCCCCCGAACGGCCCGCTGCGTGAAAGCAGCAGAAACACCGCAAGCCCTACCACTACCGGCGGCAGACCCATAAACGTGTTTACCAGGCGCATCAAAAGCCGCTTGCCGCAAAAATTTCTCATGCCCATAACTATGCCAAGCGGCACGCCTATCACGGCCGAAAATGCCGTGCTTAACGCAGACATACTAAGCGTAACGCCTATTATCTGCCATAGCTCGCTATTGTGCTGCGCAAGCATATTAAACGCCCTTAAAAAGCCATCCATATATCTGATCCATTCATTTTTATCCGTTAATTCAGTATATAACAAAACGCTTGCTATTGAAAGAATATCCCATTTGCGGCAGCAAAAAAGCCCCCTTGCGGGGGCTTTTTTATACTTATTGTGCCTAATAAGGCTGTTTTTAAAAATTAGCTTATGTTGCTTTTAAGCAAAAGCCTTGCGTAAAATTACGCACGAACCTTGCGGATAACAACAGCAGCGCCTGCAACGATCGCTATAGCGATCATCACGATGCCGGCCACGTTCACGTCGCCTGTATCAGGTACCTTGGCGGTGCCTGGAACGGTGAGGGTCTGTGTGTAAGCATAGAATGTGCCGGAAGCCTTAACAGCGGAAACTGAACCGGCCATTGCCTCGAAGCCAGCGTCATTGAGTACGCCGAACTTGCCGGCTGTCATGGAGAAGCCAAGGGCATTCATGATGCCGTCAAAGCCCTTCTTAAGCGCTGCATATCCGTCGTCAGCTGGATACAGCCAAGAAGTTGATTTCTCAGGCCGGAATGCAACAACGCCGTCCATGATAGCAACAGTGAAAGGAGTTCTGCCGTCAAAATAGAACACGCCGTTTACCGGATAGTTGTTGTCGCCATCGTTCTTTTCAGTGGTGAATGTAACATATTCATCACCGTTTATTACAACGAAAGCATCCGTTGCAGCAGCCATGTCTGTAACATCGCCACCACCCATAACCTCATGGAGCACAACATAATCCTTGCCGCCCCTGTTGATTGTAAGACCTTCATCATGGATGTCGTCGGTAAGACCAGCCTTGGAATACACGGCGGTAACCTTTACGTCCTTTGTCGCCTTAGCGGTGAACTCGAAAAGGTATTCGTAGGTTGTAGTCTTGCTTGGCTTGTTCATATCCAACATATCTTGTTTTGAAGCTTCCCATGTGCCAACATTGTCAGCATTAACCAGCAGAGCCTGGGGGACGAGAGCCAGTGAATCCATTTCCGGCTCGACGCCTTCAATGTTGGTTACAGTGACCTTGAGTGCATCATTGATCGTTTCATACTTGGCGGGAATTGTTACTGCCACGATGGCTACCAAGTCATAGCCGGCCAGTATGCCCTTGGTGCTGGGATGCTTGACGAGCATGGGATTGCCCGCATCGTCCTCACCGATATCATACAGTGTTACAGCGACCTTAACATCAGGTCCCTTAGGTGTGGTAACGGCGCCAAAGCCGATGCCCGCGAACGCGGTGGCGGCAATTGCGAATACCATCACGAATGCCAGTGCGATTGCGATTGTCTTTTTCATTTTAATTAATTCCCCTTTCATATTTTGTGGAGCGGCCAAGCTGGCCGGTCCGGTTTTGCAAGTGTGCGGGGGCACGCCCCGCTTATGACAATGGCAAGCCATTATCGATAGTTTTCATCTTTATTATGTTAACATCAGCCATTACGGTTGTCAAGCGATTTATTAATATTCCGTAATAAATGTTGCGATGCACCGCAAAAAGCCCCCTTGTGGGGGGCTTTTTTATACTTATTGTGCCTAATAAGGCTGTTTTTAAAAATTAGCTTATGTTGCTTTTAAGCAAAAGCCTTGCGTAAAATTACGCACGAACCTTGCGGATAACAACAGCAGCGCCTGCAACGATCGCTATAGCGATCATCACGATGCCGGCCACGTTCAC
>JAVVVD010000013.1:0-25734 GCA_036652795.1 Clostridia bacterium
TGCGCTGAAAAAAGCTCTTGAAAAGCTAAAAACGGATAGCGGCGAATCAAAAAATATATAAAAAAGAAAACCGGGGATGGCATTACACCTTCCCCGGTATTTCTATAACAAATCCGAACACGTTCTTCACGAAGAAGAAATAGTTCGGATTTGCACTGTTTGGTGGACGCGAGGAGAGTCGAACTCCTGTCCGAAAACCTGTCCGCGGGATTTTCTACGAGCGTAGCTGATGATTTAAAATTCCCTCTACACGACCCCCGTCAGCAAGGTCCGCGCTTTGGTAGCTTCATAAATCCCACCCGGTTCAAAGCTTTGCCAGGCTGGTTCCCCACATTGATGACGCCCGTATCCGCCGCCGTGGGAAGCTGCGGGCGAACGCGCTGCTAGTTAAGCAGCGATAGCTAGTTTGCTATTGTCAGTTAAATTAATTTTTCCCGCTTTTATCGAAGTTCGGGTCTTCGGCTCGCTTATCCGGCCTCCACGATCCCCGTCGAAACCATTTACGCGCCCTCTTGCCGCGCACACGCGCAATTGCCGCAAAAGGCAATACTTAACCGACGCTATTCATCTTTATGATTTTATCACATTGCGCTCAAAATATCATGGCAAAATTGCAAAATCATTGCATATCTTTGAACTTGCGCTCCATATCACGCTTTGCATCCCGCTCCGCGATATCATTTCGCTTATCATATAGTTTTTTACCCTTGGCAACAGCAAGCTCCAGCTTTACCTTGCCATCTCTGATATACATGCTAAGCGGGATAAGGCTATAGCCGTCTGCCTGCGAAAGCGCCTGAAGCTTGAGTATTTCGCGCTTGTGCAGTAGCAGCTTGCGCTGGCGGAAAGGGTCGCGGTTGAATATATTTCCCTGCTCATACGGGCTTATATGCATTCCAATCACGAATGCTTCACCATTTTTCACTTGTGCGTATGAGTCCTTGAGGTTAATCTTGCCCGCGCGAATGCTTTTAACCTCAGTGCCAACAAGCACCAACCCGCACTCGCATGTATCCTCTATAAAGTATTCATGCCGCGCTTTCCGGTTCTGCGCGACTGGCTTTGTGCCACGGGTAACAGGCAAACATATCCCCCCTTGCCATCAATAATATCAGTATATGGTATCGTATCATTTCGCTCCGTTTTTTTCAACCGGCACAGGCTTTTTTTTTGCAGGCCTACGGCCGGTTTTTTTTACGCTTGTATTTGGTGCTTGCGCATTATTTTTGCCGGTGTCATATAATTCAAAGTCCACATTCGCGCTTTCAATGTCAACCCCTGCAATCTTTACCTGTACTTCATCGCCGAGCCGGAACACGCGGCCGTTGGAGCGTCCTACAAAGCGATAATTTTTTTCATCGCAGGTGTAAAAATCGTCCTTAATGGAGGCTACGCGCACCATACCCTCCACCGTGTTGCTCAGCTGTACGAAAAAACCGTATTGTATTACCCCGGAAATAAGTCCCGTTTCCACATTCCCTATACGGGCTTGCATATACTCGCACTTTTTTAAATCGTCCGCCGCGCGCTCCGCCTCCGTGGCCACCTGCTCTCTATCTGAGCAATGACGCGCCATCTCGGGCAACCGCTCCGTCCAGTTCTCCGCACGCTTTGTATTCAGTTCGCCGTGCAGCAACTCCTTTAATATTCTATGCACAACGAGATCCGGATACCTGCGTATAGGCGATGTAAAGTGACAGTAGCTATCCGCCGCAAGGCCAAAGTGACCCAGGCAGCTCTCGCAGTAGCGCGCGCGTTTAAGCGAGCGCAGCGTGACGCGGCATATGATATTTTCTTCCTTTGTGCCCCTGCAGCTTATCAGCACGCGCTGTAGCGTTGACGGGCGCACATTATTTAGGTTTTTAAGTCCGTAGCCCATAGTGCCAAGGAATGTGTTCAAATTTGTCAGCTTTTCCTTGTCCGGCGTTTCATGCACACGATACATAAACGGCATCTCAAGATCACGCACATGCTGCGCCACAGTCTCGTTTGCTATCAGCATGAATTCCTCTATCATGCGGTTAGACACGCCTCGCTCATATATAGCAATCTCTGTTGGCTTTCCATCCTTGTCCAGCACTATTTTGGCCTCATCCAAGTCAAAATCTATGCTGCCGCGCTTAACTCTACGCGCATTTAGCACTTCCATAAGCGTGCGCATCTGCGCAAGCATAGGCATTATTTCAGCATATTTTTCTTTGAGCGCTGCATCGCCGGAGAACATAGCATTAACATCCTCATATGTCATCCGATATGCTGTTTTTATCACAGTTTCAGCTATACGGCGGCGCACCACCTTACCGGATGCATCTATCTCCATCATGCAGGATAGCGTAAGTTTATCCTCACCCGCATTGAGCGAGCATACGCCGTTGCTTATCTCCTTTGGCAGCATTGGCAGCACGCGATCTGGAAAGTATACGCTTGTTCCCCGCTCGTATGCATCCTTATCAAGTGGCGTTTTTTCCGCAACGTATTCGCTTACATCCGCGATATGTACGCCCAGCAGGAAGTTGCCATTTTTGAGTACGCTCAGCGATATCGCATCATCAAGGTCCCTTGCATCCTCGCCATCGATCGTTATTGTCAGTATGCCGCGCATATCCTCCCTACGGGCGATGCTATCCGCGTCCACCGGTATATTAAGCGATTTAGCAAGTTTAATTGACGCTTTTGTAAAGCTATCCGGCAGATCCAGCCTCCGTATTACCGAAAGTATGTCCGTACCGGCCTCCTGTTTGTTGCCAAGCACCTCTGTTATCTTGCCAGTAAGCGGCCTGCGTCCGTCTGGGTATGAAATTATCAGCGCAACTACCTTGTCGCCCGTCTTGGCAGCACCTGCATCCCCCTGCCTTATCAAAACATCCATATATAGCTTGGGGTCGTCCGGCACAACAAAGCCACCCTGTTCATTTTGTTCAAATGCACCAACTATTTTACTTTGGGCGCGCAACGCTATAAGTGACACCTCAGCCTCCGGGTTTCCTCCCCGGCTTACCTGCTCTGTTTGGCGCACCCATACCTTATCGCCGTGCATGGCGCCATGCATAGCATCCGCCGGAATAAACATATCCCCTCTGCCATCCTCTGGCAGAAAAAACGCGAACCCGCGCGCATTCCCCTGTATGCGCCCGTAAACCAGCCCTGTCTGCTCCGGCAAAGCAAGCTTACGTTTGCGTGTGAGTAACAATCTGCCGTCTGCCAGCATACGTGAAATTGCCAGCGCAGCCTTGTCCTTTTCTTCAAATATTGCTATAAGGGTATCCGGTTCGGTCGGTTTTCCCTCTCGCCGGAGCGCCTCAATTATCCTGTTTTCCATATAGTTCCTTTTCTCATCTTCCTTTTTTGCTTTTATAATTCACTTTACAGTCTGTCCGTCGCTTCGCTTTAACATCCGTGCCAAAAGAAAAAACGGTGCGCTACGAACTCGCAGCACACCGTGGTTTCAAACATAGTGTCAATCAACCGATTATCATTATCGCTATGGCAAGTACGCCCATCACGATGGCTGTGATAACGGTGATCTTCTGGAGTTTGGCCTCCCTGCTGGCAGCCTTGCCGCGAGCGGTGAAGGATTGGGTATCACCGCCGAATGCACCGCCAAGGCCGGAGCTCTTGGTCTGCTGCATCAGCACAACGGCTATCAACATGACAGCGCTAACGATCATAATTACATTAAGGATTATCCTCAAAACATCCATTATGTATACTACCTCCTAAATGACTGCAAGCGACATTATATCATGCGATATGTTAAAGCGCAAGCAAAATGCCATATTCTTCGAAATTTTATTCGCAAATCAGGCTGCTCCCCGTCATCTCTGCCGGTTTGCTCAGTCCCATCAGCATCAGCAATGTAGGCGCTATATCGCATAGACATCCATTATCCCTAAGTTTAACGTTTTTCAGTGTGTCATCCACCAGTATCAATGGCACACGGTTTGTTGTATGCGCTGTAAACGGCGTTACGCCATCAGCGTCATACATCTGCTCACAGTTGCCATGATCTGCCGTTACTATCACGCGGCCGGCCAGCTTGACAACAGCCTCCACCACCCTGCCCGCACACTCGTCCGCAACGCGTACCGCCTCAACCGCCGCCTGCATAACGCCCGTATGGCCTACCATATCAGGATTGGCAAAATTTAGTATCATCACATCGTATTTGCCGCTGTTTATGCGCGCTATTGCCTCATCTGTCACTTCGTACGCACTCATCTGCGGCTTAAGATCATATGTGGCTACCTTGGGCGATTGTATCAGCACCCTGTCCTCACCTTCGTTTGGAGCTTCAACGCCGCCGTTAAAGAAGAATGTCACATGCGCATATTTCTCGGTTTCCGCTATGCGCAGCTGTGTTTTACCACAGCTTGCAAGATATTCACCCAGCGTGTTTTGCATTGATTCAGGCTTGAACGCCACATGCAGCAGATTGCCAAAAACCTTATCATACTGCGTCATGGATACATAATACAGTGGGAATACGCCGTTTTTGCGTTTAAAGCCGTCGAATTCCTCAAGTAGCAAGGCACGGGTAATCTCACGCGCCCTATCAGGGCGGAAGTTATAGAATATAACGCTGTCATTTTTTGAGATTACCGCCGTTGGCTTGTCCGCATTGCCTATTATCACCGGCATTACGAATTCATCCGTCACGCCAGCATCATAGGAGGCTTGCATCGCTTGCTCTGGATCCTCTGCATAAATGCCTTCACCATACGCCAGCGCTGCATACGCTTTTTCAAGCCGTTCAAAGCGGTTATCACGATCCATGGCATAATAGCGCCCCATCACGGTTGCTATGCTGCCGCAGCCCAGTTCATTCAGCTTCGCCTTAAGCTCGCTTATAAACCCTTTCCCGCTTTCAGGCGGCACATCACGCCCGTCCATAAAGCAGTGCACATACACCCTTGTAAGTCCGTTATCCTTAGCAAGTTTAACCAGCGCATACAGATGCGTCAGATGGCTATGTACTCCGCCGTTGCTGCAAAGTCCCATCAGATGCAATGCGCTGCCGTGCGCCTTGCAGTTTTGTACCGCTCCCAGGAACTCCTCTTTGGTAAAAAAGTCGCCATCGCGGATGGATTTTGTTATGCGCGTCAGCTCCTGATACACAATACGCCCTGCGCCTATGTTTAGATGCCCCACCTCAGAGTTGCCCATCTGTCCATCCGGCAGCCCCACATCCTCGCCCGACGCGCCAATCGTGGTATGCGCATAGCGCTGCATGAGCGAGTTTATGTTCTTTGCACCGCATACGCTTATGGCGTTGCCTTTGTTTTCTTCGCCGCAGCCAAACCCGTCCAGTATCATCAATGCAGTAAGCTGTTTCATTTTAATAGTTCACCACTTTAGAAAAATCCGCCGCCTTTAAGCTCGCCCCACCTATAAGCCCGCCATCTATCTCATCCATTGCCATCAGCTCCGCAGCATTCTTTGGATTCATACTTCCACCGTACTGTATGCGCACGCTCTGCGCAGTCTGTTCGCCATACAATGCGAGTACGCAGCTTCTTATAACGCCTACAGTCTCATTTGCCTGCTCGCTGCTTGCGGTTTTACCTGTGCCTATAGCCCATATCGGCTCATATGCTATCACCAGCCGCGCGACCTGTTGCGCACTTATGCCCGAAAGCGCCTTTTCAACCTGGCGCATTACCACGCGCTCCGTTTCGTTTGCTTCACGCTGAGCGAGGCTTTCGCCCACACAGATGATTGGAATTATTCCGCCGTCTATGGCCGCTTTGGCGCGCGCATTCACGGTTTCATCCGTTTCGCCAAAATACTCACGGCGCTCGCTATGGCCAATTATCGCATATGTAACGCCTATGCTCTTTAGCATAGCCGCGCTTATCTCGCCCGTATATGCGCCTTTTTCAGCCCAATGCACATTTTGCGCGCCAACCATTATGTTGCTTCCCTTTGTCATTGTCAATACGATATCAAGGTCAACAAATGGTGGGCATACCACCACGTCGCATTTTGCTCCTGCTAGCAGCGGTATAAGCTCGTCCATCAGTTTTTTTGCCTCATCCGGCGTCATGTTCATCTTCCAATTTCCGGCGATTATGGGTCTACGCATAGCATTTCTCTCCTTAAAGCTCATTTGTCGTTAAGCGCTGCCACACCAGGAAGTATCTTACCCTCCAAAAACTCCAGACTTGCTCCGCCGCCGGTGGATATGTGTGTCATCTGCTTTGCAAAGCCCAGCTTTTTCACCGCCGATGCGGAATCGCCGCCGCCTATTATCGTAACACCACCGCACTGCGCGCAGGCCGCCGCTACCGCCGCCGTGCCTTTTGCGAACTCAGCAAATTCAAACACGCCCATAGGACCATTCCATATCACCGTTTTTGCTTTTACAATCTCATCATGGAATGTTTTACAGGCCTGCTCGCCTATATCCAAGCCTTGCCATCCATCCGGTATGGCATCTGATTTAACTGTTTTATACTTAGCATCCTCAGCAAAGCGCTCAGCTACAACAGTATCCACCGGTAGCAGCAGCTTAACTCCGCGCTGCTTCGCTTCCGCCATAAGCTCGTTTGCAAGGTCAATGCTGTCCGCATCCAACAACGAATTGCCTATACCCCAGCCCTGTGCCTTAAAAAAGGTATATGCCATACCGCCGCCGATTATCAGGCTGTCGCACTTTGAAAGCAGGTTTTTGATTACGCCTATCTTATCCGCCACCTTTGCGCCGCCCAGTATCGCCACAAACGGACGCTGCGGATTTTCCAGCGCTTCGCCCATTATTGAAAGCTCCTTGCCTATAAGGAAACCCGCAACGGCAGGCAGGTACGCCGCCACGCCCGCCGTGGATGCATGCGCCCTGTGTACTGTTCCAAACGCATCGGATACGTATATTTCAGCCAGATCCGCAAGTGCCTTTGCAAAAGTCGGATCATTCTTTTCTTCTTCTTTATGGAATCGCAGATTTTCAAGCAGCAATATCTCGCCGTCCTTCAGCTCGTTAGCTGCGCGCTTTGCTTCCTCGCCTATGCAGTCAGATACAAAGCGGATAGGCGTGCCGCTTAGCAGCTCCTCAAGGCGCTTCGCTACCGGCTTCATTGAGAATTCCGGCTTTACCTCGCCCTTTGGCCTGCCTAAATGCGAGCAGAGTATTACTCTCGCGCCATGCTCCAGCAGATAATTCACCGTTGGAAACGATGCGGTAATCCTCTTATCGTCCGCAACCTCACCATTCTCATTGAGAGGCACGTTGTAGTCCACACGCACCAGTACTCTTTTGCCACGCACGTCAATGTCTTCTACCGTCTTTTTCGCCATTGGATACACCTCCGAAATAATGTTTAAGCTTTCAAGCGGCCATATTGTCCTATGCCGCGCATCCCCAAATCATCTAATTATTCTACCACACTTTGCCATAATATAAATACGCGATTTAATTATTGCCGTATTGTTAATTTAAATGGCGGGCTGCCGTGGTATTATAGACGGTTTTAATAAGCTGTGATATAATTTACACATGAAAAAGATACTCTCTTTGATTTTAATATTACCGCTGTGCCTTAGCCTTGGCTGCAATAAAAAGAGCGCCAAGGTGGTAGACGTGCTCACCTCCGATGGTACGCAGCAGACCGTTGTTCCCACAGCCACTGATATTCAAAGCAGTGCGCCTGCGGCCAAATCCGGTGCTTTTGTTGAGGTAACCGGTACGGTTGCATATGTGTTTGATGGTGCTGAGGGCGTTACCATCTATGGTGCAGCCGAATATACAAATACAGGCGATACACCTGTTACGCTCACCTCAGCCACATTTGATTTTTCCGTGGGTGCTCGCAGCATATCGTATGATTTTACGCCTATGTTAGCCCAGTATGACATAGTTATGCCCGGTAAAAGCGCGTTCGTTGTGCTATGGCTCAAGGATTCTTCGCTTACCCCAGGCACTCCCGCCACGCTTAGTGCAAATCTCACCTGTGCCGCAAGCGCGCAGGATCGCTATGACCTTGAGGTTGAGAACATATACCTTGCAGACAATTACCCTGACTTTACCACGCTCAGTGGCACACTCAGGAATCTTTCCGGCAATGAGTGCTCTATGAATATGCTGTATGTTGGCTTTTACGATAAGAGCGGCGCACTGCTCGGCGTATGGAACTTCACGCGCAACGCTCAACTTGAACCTTATGATACCAAGTCATTCGTCGTAAATATGAAGGAGCTTACCATTCCGGATCTTGCAGCCAACACCGCGTCAGCCAGTGGCACTGCATTCGGCTTCAATTGATAAAGCTGTAGCCTGTATCCAGTTTGCGCTTTATGTGAATTATCTTACGCACAAAAGCCTGACCGCTATAGGCCAGGCTTTTTTAACTCAACATATCATTTTAACCTGTTAATTCACGATCAGTTCCCGTGCCTTAGCTATAAATGCGTCCACCTCATCCGCAGTGGTATCAAACGCGGCTACAAGCCGTACCGTATCCACACCCTCATCCGCATCATGGAACGCCATAAACTCACGCAGCGGTTCAATCGCATCATGCGGAAGCTTCACAAACACTTCGTTTCCCTCTGTGGGGCTTGGGCAACTCACACCACGTAGCGCACACAGCCCATCAGCGAGACGCTTGGCCATAGCGTTTGCGTGCTTTGCGCAGGAAATCCAAAGATCATTTTCCAGCATTGCGTCAAATTGTGCCGCGATATAGCGGTTTTTCGACACAAGCTGCGTGCAGCTTTTTCGTACAAACAGAAATTGCGGAAGATTTGCAAAGCATATTACCGCCTCGCCTATCATGCCACCATTTTTGCTCAATCCGAATGAAAGCGCATCCACACCCGCGCCGCTTGTCATTTCCTTCACGCTGCATCCCAGGTACGCAATTGCGTTGGCAAGGCGCGCCCCATCCATATGTAGAAGCATCCTGTTATCGTGGGCAAGCTGCGCCAGTTTTTTAACCTCATCCACGGTATATACGGTTCCCGTTTCAGTACACTGCGTAATTGATATCACTGTTGGCTGGCTGTAATGCTGATCGCCAATCTTGCTAAGTAGTGGGCGAACAATATCCGGCGTAAGCTTATTGTTCTTATCTCCTCGCAGCGCAAACAGCTTTGCGCCAGTAAGATGCTCCGGCGCTCCCGTTTCATCGCAGTTGATATGCGCGAGGTCAGTGCATATCACTGCACCCCAGCTCGGGCACATGGCATTGAGGCAGGCCGCGTTTGCGCCTGTGCCTGAGAGCACAAAGTACGCCTTCCCGCCGCCGCACAGCGTTTCAAGGCGGCGCAATACGCTTTGAGAGTATTCATCATCGCCATAGGAGTCCGCATGACCAATATTTACCTCAATCAGTTTTTTCATCACCGCCTCGTGTACCGAGGCGCAGTTATCGCTTGCAAAGCATTTTTTATTAATCATGATTGCACCAAATACGCATTTATAAATGCGTCCAGTTCACCGTCCATAACGGCCTGTATGTTCCCGTTTTCTTCGCCTGTACGGTGATCTTTAACCATCGTGTACGGTTGAAAAACATAGGAACGTATTTGACTGCCCCACTCTATCCTCTTCATCTCACCCTTTATGTTAGCCATCTGGTTCACACGCTCGCGCTCTTGAAGCTCAATCAGCTTGCCGCGCAGCATGCGCATAGCCGTTTCTTTGTTTTGGAGCTGACTTCGTTCGTTCTGGCATTGCACAACAGTGTTTGTTGGTAGATGAGTTATACGTATTGCGGAGCTAGTCTTGTTTACATGCTGTCCGCCTGCACCGCTGCTGCGGTAAGTATCCACGCGCAGATCGTCCGGGTCTATCTCTATACCTGAATCATCATCAAATATCGGTGTAACGTCCAACGAGGCAAACGATGTGTGCCGTCTTCCCGAAGAATCAAATGGCGACATGCGTACCAACCTATGCACACCCTTTTCCGCTTTGAGATATCCGTAGGCGTTGTCCCCATCCACCTCAAATGTCACGCTCTTTATGCCCGCCTCATCGCCATCCAAAAGGTCAAGCTCTTTTACTGTGTAGCCCCTCTTATCACAATAGCGCGTATACATCCTGTATAGCAATTGCACCCAGTCCTGTGCTTCAGTGCCGCCCGCCCCCGCATGGAGTGAAAGTACGGCATTGTTATCGTCATACTCGCCCTTTAGCAGCGTTTCAAGCTTAAGCGCCTGCACTGCGGAATCAAACGATCCAAATTCTGATGTTATTTCTTTAATAAGGCTCTCGTCGTTTTCCTCCTCTGCCATCTGCATCAGCGTACTCACATCATCGCCGCGGCGCACAAGCTTGGCATATTTTTCCAGCTTGGATGTTATTACCTTTATTCGTTGGTTTACCTTGTTGGCGTTATCGACATCATCCCAAAATCCATCCACGCCCATCTGTTCTTCCAGAGTTTCCCTTTCCTTCTTCAATGAAGCCAGGTTAAAGGGACTCACCTGCCTTTTTCAGCGTTTCGATCGTGGTGGCAAGCTCTTGCCTGATTTCATCTAATTGAATCACTTTCTTCACATCCTTCTCTATCGGTTTATTTTAAATGTCCTTCAACGTTACTAATTATATTTATAATCCTATCTGCCGTGTTTGTAAACCGTTATGCAAACCATATTCCGTCAGATTGCCAAGTCAATCGTCCTTGCCACAACAATTTTTATATTTTTTACCGCTTCCGCATGGGCATGGATCGTTACGGCCGAGCTTGCCTGTCACCCGCTTTGGCTGCGGTTTAGTGTCCCCAGATGTTTCTACCGGCTTTGCAAGCTGCTCGCGCCGTACTGGAGTCGCCTTTACCGACACATGGAACAGCGTACGCACTGTGCGTTCGCGTATCCCGGCCACCATCTCGTCAAACATGTCAAATCCCGCATTGCGGTAGGCAATCACAGGGTCGCGCTGGCCTATTGCCTGTAATCCAATTCCCTGGCGCAGCTGATCCATGCTGTCTATATGATCCATCCAATGCGAATCCACCGCCTTAAGCAGCATCATACGCTCTATCTCGCGCATATCTATACCCAGCTCGGCTGTATTTACGGTTTGCTCGCGCAACGCGTAGATTTCGCCTATGCGCTCATTCACCGCCGCTACAAGTTCATCATGCTTGTCTAAATTCTTAAGCTGTGCGCGCATGTCTTCTCCCGTTATCTGCATAAGCTCTGCGGCAAGCCCATTTATATCCCATTCCTGCGCTTTTGATCCGGACGGACAATATAGCGCCATACGTTGGGCAACTGTTTCATCTATCATCTGCATGACAAAGTCATGGATGTTTTCACCCATCAGCACTCTACGGCGTTCACCGTATATAAGCTCACGCTGCTTGTTCATCACGTCATCATATTGCAGCACGTTCTTACGTATATCAAAGTTAAAGCTCTCCACCCGCTTTTGTGCGTTCTCTATCTGCTTCGTGATTATGCCCACATCTATTGGTATATCGTCCTCAGGGCTAAGCCTGCTCATAAGCTCGCGTATACGCTCTCCGCCAAATCTCTGCATCAACTCATCCTGCATCGATACATAAAAGCGCGTAGAGCCAGGGTCGCCCTGCCTGCCTGCGCGGCCTCGCAGCTGATTGTCAATACGGCGTGATTCATGCCGCTCTGTGCCGATTATATGCAGTCCGCCCACCGCAACAACCTTATTATGTTCCTCGTCCGTATCGCGCTTATGCTTTTCATATGTCTGAGCATACAGCTTGCGCGCCTGTAATATCTCTGCATCGCATGTTTCGGCATGGCCGGTCGCTTCTTCAATCATTGCTTCTTCCATACCGTTTTGCCGCAACTCGCGCCGCGCCATAAACTCAGGATTGCCGCCCAGCAGTATATCAGTACCGCGGCCGGCCATGTTTGTAGCTATTGTCACATTGCCAAATTTGCCAGCCTGCGCTACTATTTCTGCTTCCTTAGCGTGCATCTTGGCGTTTAGCACCTCATGCTTTATCCCACAGCGGCTGAGCATGGATGAAAGCAGCTCACTCTTTTCCACTGAAATTGTGCCCACCAGTATCGGCTGCCCCGTTGCGTGTATCTGGCATATCTCGTTGACCACTGCCGTCAGCTTACCTTTCTCGGTAGAATACACAACGTCGTTATTGTCTGTGCGGCCGCAGGGCATGTTTGTGGGTATTTCAACAACGTCAAGGTCGTATATGGATTGAAACTCCATCTCCTCTGTTTTTGCGGTTCCCGTCATGCCCGCAAGTTTTTTGAACATGCGGAAATAATTCTGGAACGTGATTGTTGCAAGCGTCTTATTTTCGCGCTCTATCTTTACGCCTTCCTTCGCCTCCAGCGCCTGATGCAGTCCGTCTGAGTAGCGTCTGCCCAGCATAAGGCGGCCTGTGAACTCGTCAACTATTAGTACCTGGCCCTCCTGCACAACATAATCCTTATCCCTTGTAAACAACGCATGTGCCTTGAGCGCCTGTAGCACGTAGTGGTTAAGCTCGGTATTTTCCACCGCCGAAACATCCTCAACATTGAAGAACTGCTCCGTCTTGTGCATTCCTTCAGCCGTAAGTGCAACCGTACGGGCCTTTATGTCCGCCATATAATCGCCACTCTCAGGCTGTTCTTCACCCATCATCATCTCGGTTTTGCTCTTTTTTTCGATGTTCTCACCGCGGGTGAGCTTGCGCACGAACTTATCCGCCACAGCATACATATCTGTTGATTTTTCACCTGCGCCTGATATTATCAGCGGCGTCCTAGCCTCATCGATAAGTATTGAGTCCACCTCGTCCACAATGGCATAATTCAACTCGCGCTGAACCATCTGTTCGCGGTATACCACCATGTTATCGCGCAGATAGTCAAAGCCGAACTCGTTGTTTGTGCCATAGGTTATGTCGCACGCATAGGCGGCGCGGCGCTCGTCGTTGTCCAGCTCATGCACCACACAGCCCACGGTAAGGCCTAGGAATCTGTATATCTTACCCATCCACTGCGCATCGCGCTTGGCAAGGTAATCATTCACCGTAACTATGTGCACACCATGGCCCGTAAGCGCATTGAGATATGCAGGCAGTGTTTCGGTTATCGTTTTGCCTTCACCTGTCTTCATCTCTGCTATACGACCCTGATGCAGCACTATGCCGCCCAGCAGCTGCACATCGAAATGACGCTGACCTATCGTGCGCTGTGCCGCTTCTCTCACCACCGCGAAGCTCTCCGGAATAAGATTATCCAGCGTCTCGCCATCTTGCAGCCGCTGTTTGAATTCATCCGTCTTGGCGCGCAGCGCTTCGCTCGAAAGCACGTGCGTCGCATCCTCAAGCGCATTTATCCTTGCCAGCATTGGTTTTAGCTTGCGTATCTGTGCCTCGGCCGTATTGCCAAGCAGCTTGTCTATTATGCTCATCTATATACCTCCAATGTGTATCGCGTATAATTTTACCATCAAATAAAATGGTTTACAATATTTACGTAATATACGTCACAAAATGCTCATAATACGTGTTATACTATGGTTCATGAAAAAACAACAAACATTAGGAATTATATACCAGCTTATCGCATCCGCACTGTTTGGCTTCAGCTTTATAGCCGTTAAGCTTGGTGTGGATGAGGTGGCTCCTGTAACTTTGCTGGCATGGCGCTTCACCATTGCTTTTGCGACTATGAGTATATGCGCACTGACAGGGCTTATCAAGATAAACCTACGCGGCAAACGGATATGGCCCGTGCTGCTTATGGCGCTGTTTCAGCCAATACTGTATTTTTCTGGTGAAACGATGGGGATAAAGCTCACCACCGCGTCCGAAAGTGGAACGGTGATGGCGTGCATCCCAATTGTAACGCTGCTGCTGGCCACCCGTATGCTTAAGGAAAAACCCACAAAGCTGCAAGCAATCGGCATTATCATCTCCGTTTTGGGTGTGGTACTCGTTGGTCTCGCAAAAGGGCTTTCTGCATCCCTCAATATAGCCGGATATCTTCTGCTTGTGCTCGCCATGTTGTCAGACAGCTTCTATGTCGTATTCTCCCGCAAGGCAGATGGTTTCACCAGCATGGAAAAAACCTATGTTATGATGGGCTGTGGCGCATTTATTTTCACGGTATCGGCATTTGTGTTTCATGGGTTTAATGGCACGGTGGTTGAATTTCTTACTGCCCCATTCAACAACATTAAATTCCTAATTGGGCTAATATATCTTGGAATTTGCTGCTCTATTGTAGGTTTTTTCATGGTAAACCGCAGCATAGAGCTTCTCGGCGCAACACGCGCATCCTCGTTTGCCGGCCTTAGCACCATAATCGCGGTATTGTCCGGCGTGATTATACTTGGTGAAAAATTCTCTTTTTTGCAGGGTGTTGGCACAGCGATGGTAATGCTTGGCGTGTACGCGTCCAATGTTACTCCAAAAAATTCCGTCCCTGTCGAATGGAGTGTGCATGATAATACCACAGGGGATAATATGCAATGAAAATGGCTTTTAGATTATTTCTCATTCTTGTCGGAATGCTGCTGATATTGGATACTATATTTGTAAGCTCACTTTCCAACGGACATTTGGGCACGGTGTTGCCTGCCATAGTCGGAACTCCACTGCTTATAATTGGGCTATTCTACACTCCGCTTTGCGCATGGTTTGCTTCAGGCGGCTTTGGCTCATTTGTTAAGTATGCCCTCATCGTGCTTTATTGCGCATTTACGCTGTTTATTCTCGTATTAAGCCTTGTCATCTACAACGCCGGCAACGATAAGCCGCAGCGTGCGGATGCGCTGATTGTGCTTGGCTGCGGTGTGCGCGGCTCGCGCGTATCGCTTACGCTTAAAAACAGGCTGGATATGGCGCTTGAGTATATGGATGAATTTCCTGAAACGCTGGTTGTCGTTTCAGGCGGTCAAGGCCCCGGCGAGGATCTGCCTGAGGGAACGGCCATGCAGCGCTATCTTGTGGCGCACGGCGCCGACCCTGCGCGGATATTGATTGAGGATGCATCGAGCAGCACCTATGAAAACTTCACATTCAGCATGGCTCTGATAGATGAAGCGTGCTGCAAGGATGCCTCTGTGGCGTTTATCACCACACAGTTTCACGTGTTCCGTTCCCGTGCCGTGGCCCGCTCGCTCGGTATTGATGCGCACGGATATGGTGCGCCCGGTGTATGGTATGTAACGCCAAATGATTATCTGCGCGAGTGTGTGGCCGTTACGATATATTTTCTTCGTGGCAGCATATGATAGCCCTAAATCCCACTGGGACTATACGCCAGATTGACATGTTATATATTGTAGTAATATAATTGGATAATTGTTTTTACGCTGATTCCAGCATCGGTACTGGAATTGTGCGTTATGTGTGATTTTAATTTTAGGAGAGTATCCCTTATGTTTGATATAGCAGATCATTTCGGTGAAATGGTATTTAACGATCAGGTTATGAAGCAGAGGCTTCCGGAGGAGATATATAATTCCCTAAAGGATACCATACGTAAAAGTCTGCCACTTGCCCCCCACACAGCTGGTATAGTCGCCTCCGCCATGAAGGACTGGGCGATAGAGAAGGGGGCCACTCACTATACCCATTGGTTTCAGCCGCTTACCGGCGTCACAGCTGAAAAGCACGATTCATTTATATCCCCAATTGAAGGCGGCGCGGCTACATCTGAGTTTTCCGGCAAAGAGCTGATCATGGGCGAGCCGGATGCCAGCAGCTTCCCCTCCGGCGGTCTGCGCCCCACCTTTGAAGCCCGAGGCTATACCGCATGGGATCCTACAAGCTATGCTTTTATTAAGGATCATGTACTATATATCCCAACGGTGTTCTGCTCATATTCTGGCGATGCGCTGGACAAAAAAACCCCCTTGCTGCGTTCCATGGATCTTATCAGCCGCGAGTCCTGCCGTATACTGCGCCTGTTCGGGCACAACGATGTTAACCGTGTTATCCCATGCGTTGGCTCCGAGCAGGAGTATTTTCTTGTTGAGAAATCACTATTTGATAAGCGGCGCGATCTGCTGTTTTGTTCCCGCACTCTATTTGGCGCAAAGCCGCCAAAGGGTCAGGAGTTGGACGACCATTACTATGGCACAATACAGCCGCGCGTGTCTGATTTTATGCGGGAGCTAAACCGCGAGCTATGGCGGCTTGGAGTATATGCCAAAACCGAGCATAAGGAGGTCGCCCCCGGGCAGTATGAGCTTGCGCCCATATATACGGACGCAAATACCGCCACGGATCACAATCAGCTCACCATGGAGCTTATGAAAAAAATCGCCCTCAAGCACGATCTTGTCTGTTTGTTGCATGAAAAGCCTTTTATGCGCCTTAACGGCAGTGGCAAGCACAACAACTGGTCGCTTTCCACTGATACTGGTGTCAACCTTTTGCACCCTGGCAAGTCCCCGCAGGATGATCTGCAATTTTTGTTGTTCATCTGCGCCGTGATAAAGGCTGTAGACGAATATTCCGATCTGCTTCGCGTATGCGTAGCCAGCGCCAGCAATGATTGCCGCCTTGGCGGGCAGGAAGCTCCACCCGCTGTGGTTTCTATATTTATGGGCGAAGATCTTACGGGATTGCTTTCATCCATAGAGAATGATGACGATTATGCCTGTAGCACTGCGCGTATGCTCGAGAGCGGAGCGTCTGTGGTTCCGCGTCTGCGCATAGACACTACGGACCGCAACCGCACATCCCCTCTTGCATTCACAGGCAACAAATTCGAATTTCGCATGCTTGGCTCCGGCCAATCCATAGCGGATACCAATACCGTGCTCAACACCATCGTGGCTCAAGCGCTTGGCGAATTTGCCGATGAGCTTGAAGGCAAGGATGACGATATGCGCTCAGCCACGCTGAAGCTGTTGCGCCGCACGCTGCATGAGCATAAGCGCATACTGTATTCCGGTAACGGCTACAGCGAAGAATGGGCGGCAGAGGCAAAGGCGCGCGGACTTGTAGCATTGCCCACAACGGTTGATGCGCTTCCCTGCTTTATCGATAAGAAGAATATCGATCTGTTCACCCGGCACGGAATATTTACTGAGCGCGAGATACGCTCCCGCTATGACGTATCGCTGGAAAACTATGTAAAGGTTATCTCAATTGAGGCAAAAACCATGCTTGAGATGAGCCATCGTGATATACTTCCATCCGTATTTGCATATCAAAAGGAGCTTGCGGATACCATAGCGTCAAAATCCTCCCTCAAGCTGAGTACGCTACCTGAGTCAGGGCTTCTCGAACGGCTGTGTGGGCTTTCGGATAAAGTATATGCTGCCGGCATCGCGCTGGATTCTGCGCTTGATATAGTGAAAGCCGCTGATGGAATGCTTGGCGCCGGAATTGCCTGCAAAACCCATGTGCTCCCTGTGATGAGCGAGCTGCGCGAGGCTGCTGATAAGCTGGAAGTCATAACTGCAAAAGCATACTGGCCTTTTCCCACGTATGAGGATCTGCTTTTTAGGCTTTGATGTGTTTTAAAAATTAATATTGGTCATGTATAAAATATATTTATTGGGTATGCAATTTGAATACCCAATTTATATTGACATAATTCTGTCAGAACACTATGATAGGCATAGCGGCGCATATCGGATTCGCTTCGATAATCCGCAAATATTATACAAATACCGTGTGGAGGTAATGAAATGAACGCGTATATCCAGGAAGTACTTGAAAAGGTCAAGAAGCGTGATGCAGGTGAACCAGAATTTCTTCAAACCGTTGAAGAGGTCTTTAAGTCCCTTGAACTCGTTGTAAATGAGCATCCCGAATATCAGAAAATGGGTTTGCTTGAGCGTATGGTCGAGCCTGAAAGGGTTATCGAGTTCCGTGTCACCTGGATGGATGACGCTGGCCAGGTAAACGTTAACCGTGGATTCAGGGTGCAGTTTAACAGCGCCATTGGACCTTACAAAGGCGGTCTCAGATTTGCCCCCCACGTCAATCTTTCAGTAATGAAATTCCTTGGCTTCGAGCAGACCTTTAAGAATAGCCTTACGTCCCTGCCTATCGGCGGTGGTAAGGGCGGCAGCGATTTTGATCCCAACGGCAAGAGCGACGCTGAAATCATGCGTTTCTGCCAGGCCTTCATGACCGAGCTGCAGCGCCACATCGGCCCAAGCATCGACGTTCCCGCTGGCGATATCGGCGTTGGCGGCCGTGAGATTGGTTACCTGTTTGGTCAGTATAAGCGCATCCGCGGCACATACGAAAACGGCGTGCTTACCGGCAAGGGTTTCTCATACGGCGGAAGCCGCATCCGTCCCGAGGCTACCGGCTTTGGTGCGGTGTATTATCTTGAAGAAGTTCTCAAGCATGAGAAGGATTCAATCAAGGGCAAGACTGTTGCAATCTCCGGCTTCGGCAACGTAGCTTGGGGTGTGGCGCAGAAGGTTGCTGAGCTTGGCGGCAAGGTAATCACTCTGGCTGGTCCTGATGGTTATATCTACGATGCCGATGGCGTTGTTACCACTGAAAAGATCAACTACATGGTCGAAATGCGTAACTCCGGCCGCAACAAGGTCAAGGACTATGCCGACAAGTTTGGCGCAAAGTTCATAGCTGGCGAGAAGCCATGGATGCAGAAGGCCGACATCTGTATGCCTTGCGCATACCAGAACGAAATCGACATGAAGCAGGCCGAGCTTATCCTTAAGAACGGCACCAAGTACTTCATCGAAGTTGCCAACATGCCCACCACTAACGAAGCTCTTTCCTTCCTTCAGTCCAAGGGCCTCATCGTTGCCCCCAGCAAGGCTGTTAACGCCGGCGGTGTTGCCACCAGCGCATTGGAAATGAGCCAGAACGCCGAGCGTTTGAGCTGGTCTGCCGAAGAGGTTGACAAGCAGCTTAAGACCATCATGGTCAACATCCATAAGGCCAGCGCTGATGCGGCCGCCAAGTATAACCTCGGTTATAACCTGGTTACCGGCGCCAACATCGCAGGCTTCATGAAAGTCGCAGACGCCATGATCGCTCAGGGCTTGGTTTAATACCACTCATTACTCGGATGGCTTTAGCCTATCCGGTAAACATGTTTTAAGATTTGCCGCAGGATGCATACCATGTGCCCTGCGGCTTTCTTGTGCCATAGGCTTTGGCAGCAATCTCGTCCGGTTTTCCTGCGCTTTATGATGCGCCTTTGCTGTATTTTTTGTTTGACAGGCACATGAGAAATACTATTATTACAGACATAGAGCAAGCTTTGCAAAATATAGCAGTTCAACGGACAAACAGAACATGAAGAACACAGCATGATATGTAAAATATGATATGGCTCGCAAATATTAATCCATGAAAGAAGCCCTTCGCTAGGAAGTGATGGCTTGCTCGCAATGGCCCATATTCACTGCATTACGCTAGGGAAAGAATGGAGTACGGTTCTTCTCCATTATCACAGCTCTAATACTATCATTTTTATTTAATATAAACCTTAATATTGACTTTAATAATATTGAAGTATATAATCAATATTATTAAAGGAGGCTTCACCATGGCAACTGAAATTGTTCCTGTATGGATGACCAATCTGGATGATGAAGATGTATCTTTTATTAAAAAGTTCCTATTGGCATCTGGGTCGTTAAAAGAAATCGCAAATCAATACGAAGTTACCTATCCCACCGTAAGGTTGCGCCTGGACAGATTAATTCAAAAGATAAAAATCAGCGACGATGTGGAAAGCGAACCATACGTTTCACTGATTAAGCGACTTGCTGTAAATGAAAAATTGGACTTTGAAACTGCAAAAGTTCTCATTGGAGAATACAAAAAGATCCATAAGGAGGAAATCTAAATGCATATTGCGGCTATTACATCGCTCATTATTATTCTGATAATCTGTGTTGGCGGAGTTCTGCTTCAAATTTTCCTATCAAAAAAGGAAAACAAAATATTGGGGTTAATCCTGCCTTTAATCACATTTTTATTTTCATTACTCAGCATATTCAGTGTTGCAGTAATGGATTCTATGTCTGCTTGGGATGTCTTTAGCATGATAGCAGGTTCATTTATCGTAACAAATATTCCTACGATTATCTTGCTTGCAATCTACTTTGCCTGCAAAGAAAAAATCCGCAGAAAAAAGCAGCTTGATAAAATGAACATCCAGGATCTTAATTGATCTTCTTCTAATCAATATGATCCCGTTAAGCATAGCATTGCTGATTTGCCAATTTTTATCAGCAATGCGGTGCTTTTAGATATAGATCAACTCTGCAACAAACAATCTGCTTATCAGTGATATAGTTTGCCTGTTGTTTTCGTGTTTGTGCCTTTTTACTTTTATCTGCCGATATAATATGATATGATTTAAATATGATATTTTAATCGATGATATTTACATAAGGAGAATTAATCTTATGAATCTTATTGACAGCAAAGCAATTTCCACGATGCGTGTGCTCACAGCAGATGCCGTACAGAAAGCAAACAGCGGCCATCCCGGATTGGCTATAGGCGCTTCCCCAATGGCGTATGCCCTATGGAGACAAATGCGTCATAACCCTAAAGATCCAAATTGGGCTGGACGCGATAGGTTTGTGCTAAGCGCAGGACATGCCTCCATGCTGCTGTATAGTCTGCTACATCTGTTTGGCTACGAGCTCTCTATGGATGATATTAAGGAGTTTCGCCAGTGGGGTAGCAAGACCCCGGGGCATCCTGAATACATGCACACAGCCGGCGTTGAGGCCACCAGTGGGCCGCTTGGCCAGGGCATCGCCATGGCTACCGGTATGGCGATGGCGCAAGCGCATTTGGCCGCTGTTTTTAACCGTGATGGTTATCCGGTAGTTGACAATTACACCTATGTTTTAATGGGCGATGGCTGCATGATGGAGGGCGTGGCAAGCGAGGCCGCTTCCCTTGCGGGTACGATGAAGCTTGGTAAGCTCATCGCTCTATATGACAGCAATCGCATAACAATAGAGGGCAGCACTGACATCACCTTTACCGAGGATGTTGCCGCACGTTTTAGCGCTTACGGCTGGCATGTGCAGCAGGTGGAAGATGGCGAGGATATTGACGCCATAGACATGGCACTCTCTGCTGCCAAAGCCGAAAACTGCAAGCCCTCGCTTATTATCGTCCACACTGACATAGCACACGGAACTCCCAAGCAGGGCAAATCCAGCGCACATGGCGAACCGCTGGGTGCAGAGAACATATTGGCCATGAAGCAAGCCCTAGGTTGGGAATATGATGAATTCACCGTGCCAGAGGATGTTGCCGCCCACTTTGCTGCCATGCTGTCGCACTTTGCCGCCATGCAGCAGCAATACGATGATATGATGATCAGCTACAAGGCCGCCTATCCTGAGCTATACGCACAGTGGCAGGCATGGCATGATGATAAGCTGCCCGAGAAGCTTTTAAATGACAAAAGCCTGTGGCAGGCTGAGGGTCCCAAAGCAACCCGCGCCACCGGCGGAGATTGTCTCAATAAGCTGTGCGCATATTTGCCAAATATGTTCGGCGGAAGCGCTGACCTTGCCCCATCAAACAAAACCGAGATGAAGGGTCGTGGATATTTTGAGCCAAACAGCTATGATGGCGCTAACATCCACTTCGGTGTGCGTGAATTTGCAATGGCGGCAGCTTGCAACGGCATGGCGCTTTACGGCGGTATACGGCCATATTGTGCAACATTCCTCGTCTTTATGGATTATCTGAAGCCCGCTATACGGCTTGCGGCGCTTATGAAGCTGCCCGTTATGTATATACTTACGCATGATAGCATCGGTGTTGGCGAGGATGGCCCAACTCATCAACCAATAGAGCAGCTTGCCTCATTGCGCGCCATACCGGGCACGCTTACATTCCGCCCTGCCGATGCAAAGGAAACAGCTGCATGTTATATTGCCGCGCTGCAAAGCCGCATGCCCTCCGCTTTTGCTCTCACAAGGCAAAACCTTCCCCAATACGCAGAAACCGGCATCGCAGCTATGCGTGGCGGTTATATCCTGCGCGAGCCCAAGGGCGGCCCTGATGTGATTTTGATCGCTACAGGCTCTGAGGTTGAGCTTATATACAAGGCAGCAGATATCCTATCAGTTCAGGGTTATACGGCACGCCTTGTGTCCATGCCCTGCGTTGAGCTATTTGAGCAACAGGACAAGGAATACCGTGAAAGCGTTTTCCCCCGCAGCATAACAAAGCGCGTTGCAGTAGAGGCCGGCACATCCTTTGGTTGGGACAGATTCACCGGTCTTGACGGCAAAGTGGTTTCAATAGATCATTTTGGAGCGTCTGCACCTGCCGGCAGACTGTTTTCTGAGTTCGGTATGACGGCGCAGAGGGTTGCAGCTGTCGCATTGGAAATGCTAAAGGGCTGATAATTCCGCATGATATACACGGCCGCCAAAATGGCGGCCGTGGTTTATTCTGACATATATTTTATTTATAAGCAGCTCTACTCCAGCTTGTGCCGTATTTCCCCGGCAATATATTCCAGCATTTGTTCACAAAATATAAACGGATTATACGTTTGTACGTCATAATTTTAGGCTATTATAATAACGAGCAAAGGAACTGCGATAAGATTATGTTTTCTCCCTCGTGCCAAGCTCGGTCAGGGCAAGGCGAACCTTAAGAATGATTACCCCCCCTAAGCAAAGATAGCGACCTGATTATCAGGCCGCTATCGTCTATTTATTGGTAAAATTTCATCCGCGCTTGCGCGCAAAATAATCGCTTAAAAGCTGTGCGCATTCCTGCTCCATCACTCCGCCTACCGTTTTCACCTCATAACCTAAACCGCGCATGATGTCAGTAGCGCTTGCGCAGCAGCCCATCCGTTCATCATATGCACCAAATACAATGCCGCCTAAATGCGCGTTTATCGCCGCGCCGGCACACATTGCGCATGGCTCCAATGTAACATACAGCGTACAGTCGCTAAGCCGCCACGTACCCAATTTTTTCATGCCCTCACGCATGGCGATAAGCTCCGCATGGCAACTCGCATCCTGTTGTGCCTCCATGCAGTTATGTGCGCGCGCTATCACCTCGCTGCCACAAACAAGCACAGCACCCACAGGCACCTCATCCGCATTCGCCGCCGCTTGCGCCTGTTGCAACGCCATTAGCATATATTCATAAGGCGCCATATTTTTCTCCTCGCCACGCACCCGTACATTATCTCAAAAACCCATCGGCGCATCAATGCGCCAATGGGTTTTTTATATCTGCGTATCAGCCAATCACTATGTTGACTATATTGCGCACTACAATTACTTTTTTAATTGATTTGCCATCTATAAATGGCTTAACATCCGCGCACTCTAACGCAGCCTTTTGTATTTCATCCGTTGTCATGCTGGATGGAAGCTCGATGCGCGTACGCAGCTTGCCATTTAGCTGCACGCCGTATTCAACGCTGGATCGAACCAGCGCTGCCTCGTCATACTCAGGCCATTTGGTCAAATACAGCGGCACAGTACCACCCGTAAGTTCATTCATTTCCTCCGCTATATGCGGGGACACCGGTGCAAGCAGCGCAAGCAGCACGTGCAGTTCATCGCGGGTAACATTGCCCTTTGCGTAAAAGTCATTCACCAGCGACATCATTGCAGCGATAGCGGTGTTGAACTTCATGCGCTCATAATCCTCGGATACCTTCTTAATCGTGCTATGCACCGAAGCCTTGAGTTCTTCCCGTATTCCGGTTTCATCGGCAAGCATATCCTGCAAGCGCCATACGCGCTCAAGGAATCTGCGGCAACCCTGCGTCCCCTGCGTATTCCATGGGATGGGCTGGTCAAACGCGCCCATGAACATTATATACATGCGAAACGCGTCCGCTCCGGATGACTTGATATAATCATCGGGGTTTACCACGTTTCCGCGTGACTTACTCATCTTATCCCCGTTTTCGCCCAGCACCATGCCGTGGCTTGTGCGCTTTTGATACGGCTCTGAAGTTGGCACCACGCCTATATCATACAGGAACTTGTGCCAGAAGCGTGAGTACAGCAGATGCAGCGTAGTATGCTCCATTCCACCGTTATACCAATCCACAGGCATCCAGTATTTAAGCGCCTCAGGGTCTGCAAGCGCCTTGTCGTTGTTTGGATCTGTATAACGCAGGTAATACCAGCTGCTACCCGCCCAGTTTGGCATTGTGTCCGCCTCGCGCATAGCAGGGCCGCCACACTTTGGACAGACGGTATGCAACCATTCATCCGCGCGCGCAAGGCACGAGCTACCATCGTCCGTGGGTGAAAAATCGTCAAGCTCAGGCAGCACCAAGGGAAGTTGATCGTATGGCAGCGGTACCCAACCACATTTATCGCAATGCACAAGCGGTATTGGCTCCCCCCAATAGCGCTGGCGAGTAAATACCCAATCGCGCAGTTTAAAGTTCACTTTTTTATGGCCTATGCCCTTTTCTTCCAGCCACGCTATCATGGCAGGTATGGCATCCGCCACCTCCATGCCGTTAAGAAAACCTGAGTTTATCAGTTTGCCCTTATCACAGTCCGTATAAGCGGCTTCCTCTACGTTGCCGCCCGCAACGACCTCAATAATAGGCAAATCAAATGCCTTAGCAAATGCCCAGTCTCGCGTATCATGGCCTGGAACCGCCATTATAGCCCCTGTTCCATAGGTCATCAGCACATAATCTGATACAAACACAGGTATACGTGCGCCGTTTGCCGGATTAACCGCCATAACGCCCATCAGCTGTGTTCCAGTCTTATCGTGAGCCAGCTCACTGCGCTCAAAATCGCTCTTGCGCGCTGATGCGGCACGATATTCGTCTATCTTGGTTATATTCTCTATCCTGTCGCGCAGTTTTTCGATTATCGGATGTTCCGGTGATATTACCATATATGTTACACCAAAAAGCGTATCCGCACGGGTGGTATATATTAGCAGTTCCTCATCCATCCCATCCAGTTTGAAGCTTACCTCAGCACCTTCGCTACGTCCTATCCAGTTACGCTGCTGCGTCTTTACACGGTCTATAAAATCCAGCCCGTCAAGATCATCTATCAGGCGCTGTGCATATTCGGTAATTTTGAGCATCCATTGGCTGCGTACTTTTTGCACCACAGGGCCGCCACAGCGTTCGCAAACGCCGTCCACAACCTCTTCATTTGCAAGGCCCACCTTGCATGAGGTGCAAAAGTTTATTGGGATTTCCGCCTTATAGGCAAGCCCCTTCTCATACAGTTTAAGGAATATCCACTGCGTCCACTTATAGTAGGATGGATCTGTGGTATTTATCTCGCGCGACCAATCAAATGAATAGCCCAGCCGTTTAAGTTGGCTGCGGAAGCGCGCAACGTTCTGCTCTGTCACCTTTTTAGGGTGAATACCAGTTTTTATGGCATAATTCTCAGTCGGCAAACCAAACGCATCATATCCCATTGGATACAATACGTTATAGCCCTCCATGCGTTTTTTGCGGGCGATAATATCCATGGCCGTAAATGGTCGCGGATGCCCCACGTGCAATCCCTGTCCACTTGGGTACGGGAACTCTATTAGTGGAAAGAACTTGGGCTTTGAATGGTCATCGCTTGCTTCAAAGCAATGCGCATCTTCCCATATTTTTTGCCATTTGAGTTCGATGGTATCATGATCATATCTCTCTGCCATTTATAATATCCTCCATCGGTTTACACCGCGATTTTACAACTATACAATCATATAATGCAGGTATTTAAAAGTCAAGTTTAGCAGCACAAAGGGCCACCCATTTAAGGGCGGCCCACAGATACATTGGCTTTACCGCATCAATATGTAACGTTTACCCTCACATATGTTTTGCGCGCCGTGCCATCCG
>JAVVVD010000014.1:0-9411 GCA_036652795.1 Clostridia bacterium
CGTATATAATCCACACATGAGGACGTCCAATGCGGGCGTCCTCTTTGCATATGCATATATGACCACCACGCATTGAGCGTATGCAATATGCATACATATAAGCCATATAGAAGCAATGGTGGTGCGGTATACATGATGAAATGGCTTTGGGGCGGTATGCTGGTGCTTGCGCTGGTATTTGGCTGCATAGGGGATAATCCGGCGGGATTGGTGGATGATATGGCGGCCGGCGCCGGCGAGGCAGTATCGTTATGCCTGTCTTTGGCGGGTGCATACATGCTGTGGATGGGGCTTATGAAAATAGCGGAGCGCGCGGGGCTGATAAAAAGCCTGTCACAGGCGGTGCAGCCGATGCTCCACAGACTGTTTCGTGCTTCACAGGATGCGGTGGCGCCGATTACGCTTAACCTTGCGGCCAACTTCTTCGGCATGGGCAGCGCAGCAACGCCATTTGGGCTTGCGGCCATGCGTGAATTGGAAAAAAGCAACAGAAAAAAGGGAACAGCTACTGATGATATGTGCATGTTCCTATCGCTCAACTCAGCCGCACTGGAGCTGTTGCCTACTTCAGTGATTGCACTGCGCGTTGCTTCAGGCTCGGCTGACGCATATTGCGTGGTTGTACCCACGTTTATTGCGTCAATATTTGCATTTGCTTCGGCCATTGTGGCGTGTAAGCTATTTGTGCGGTTTTCGCGGACTAAAAACCCATGAACTATATAATGCCAGCGCTGATATTGCTGCTCGTGCTGTACGGGCTGTATAAAAAAGTTGATATCTACGATGCGTTCGTATCGGGTGCGGCGGAGGCGCTTCCGCTGCTTGCGCGCATAGTGCCGTATATGGCTGCGATGCTTATAGCCATGCGGGTGCTCAGAGGGAGCGGCGCGATGGAGTTTATCACATCGCTTGCGGCCCCGGTATTTAAAGCTGTAGGGATGCCGCCTGAGCTTGTTGCGCTGTTTGTGCTGCGCCCTTTTTCGGGCAGTGCGGCAATGGGGCTGCTTGCGGATGTGTATAAGGCATATGGTACGGATTCACACCTTGGCTATGCGGCCAGCATAATGCTTGGCTCGACTGAAACGATATTCTACACTATCGCACTGTATTTCGGATCTGTTAAAATAACAAAAACGCGCCATTGCGTGCCTGTGGCGCTAATCTCAGGCGCGGTGGGCGCTGCGGCTTCGCTGATGATTGCCGCCATCGTAATGGGATCAAATTAAGCTAGGATATACATGGTAATTGCATAAAATCAGTATTATTAAGCTAATAATTCAAAATTGCGCTGTTGATATTTGCAGTGAGCTTTGGTAGAATCAATAAGCTTAGTCAAAGCATGATGCTCTGGCGGCATATGCTAAAGAGAGGGCTAATATTTTGGGAAAAGATAGTATACGCTTAGAAACCTGTTCAACAATACAAAAACTGCCAAGGAGCGGACTGCTTGAACGAACGGTAATAGTTGTAGATGTACTGCGCGCAAGCAGCAGTATAATATGGGCCATTAAAAACGGCGCGGCAAAGGTGATTCCGGCGCTGGAGCCAGGCACGGCAACTGCGCTTTCAATGAAGCTTGGCACGCATGAGTGCGTGCTTGCAGGCGAACGCGGCGGTAGAAAAATGCCCGGCTTTGCTTTGGGCAATTCCCCAGAGGAATTCATACCACGTGTGGTGTGGGGCAAAAATGTGATAATCAGCACTACCAACGGCACCGCGGCCATCAACGCCGTGCAAAATGCCAAGCATGTGCTTATTGGTGGTATGATAAATCGCACTTCGGTGGCAAAGCGCGCGTTGGAATATGGAGATGACATAATAATACTATGCGCCGGTACGGATGGAATGGACTCAGCGGACGATCTGTGCGCGGCAGGCTCCATAATAGATGCTATTAGCCGTTATGCCGATGTTCCGATCACTCCATCGGATATGACGCTTATATGCTCACTGCTCTATGCGGACTGGAAGGAAGGCGTAGCAGATCTTTCCACCACACATCACTATTCACACCTTGTGAGCCTGGGAATGGGATCGGATGTAGAATTTTGCTTGCGGCAGGATATGACCACAGTTGTGCCGGAGTATCTCAACGGTTGTATAAACCAGCGAAAGGAAAACGATTTGCAGGTGCTTATATAGCGGATATATAATACGAAAATGGCGGCCGATCAGGCCGCCATTTGTACTTTTTAGCTATCTTATATTGACGATTTTATCCTCAATTGCACAGCGGTGTGCCGCGGTAAGCGCGCACTCGCCCTCGCCAACCCGTTCCGGCCGGTGCGCATCACTGTTTATAATCAGCTTTGCGCCGTTGCCGGCAGCGGTAAGTATCTGTTCATCGCTCATAGAAAGGCGTGAGCCGTTAAGCTCGATTGCTACGCCAAGCTGCGCCGCGCCCCGGCTGAGAATATCCATATCGCAGGCCACATACAGGCACGGATGCGAAAATATGTCTATCTTGTATTTATCTGCGGCCGCAAGCAGCGCCTGTGCCACAATCTTGGGATTTGCCTTGCGCAGATGCATCGCTTCCATTGCGCACGAGAGCGCAAGGCCGTCATGCGGCCACACACCCTTGTGGTAGGCCAGCAGCAGCACATCGCATGATGCACGCTCAGGCGCGTCGCATTCGCCAAATGCAGTAAGATTGCATTCCATGCCAAACAGCACGTCGATGTCGTTAGCATAGCGCGAAGCAAGCCTGTCTACCTCGCGGCGCAGTGCGCACAACTTTTCGCCGCGTACACCAAACAAATAGTGTCCGCCCGAATGCTCGGTTATGGCGATGCGCGAAAGACCCTTCTCAATGGCGGCACATACATTTTGCTCCGGTGTACCCGTGCCATGGCTGTAATTTGTATGCGTATGGTAATCTTCAAAAATTTTCATATTTTAAGGGCTGAGCGTGTCAGTCTTCCTCATACCCGGTTTTGCGAGCTACCAACACAAGCAGCGCTGCCGTCAGCGCATACATAGCAAGGTTGGATTCGCGGTTGAGTATCTGCTTTATATCATCCACGCGGCAGGTGCAGAAAAATGAATCAGCTACCTGCGTCGCGGGTGAATTGACGAAGTTGCTCATAAACGCACAGTATGTGCCGTGGCGCTTTGCCTCCTTGAGGGTATCGAGTATTACCTTGGTGCGGCCGGTGCGGGATACGCCGATAAGCACGTCCTTATCGGTGAAGCGGCGGCTGTACATCTCCATTACTACAGGGTCTGATACGCATACGGCATCATAGCCCATGAAGTTAAGCTGAAATACAAGATCCTGCGATAGTTGAGCGGAGCTACCCACACCCAACACAAATATGCGCTTGGCCTGCGTAATCTTAGAGGCAAGCAGCGAAAGCTGCACACGGTCGGTGGCTTTGAGCGTATCTTCCAGCGCGCGCATTGAGGCGAGGAAGGTTTTTTCTATTACAACAGCGTCAGCATCCTCAGGGCGTATGGGATCGCTTTTGAGAGAATCCAGCGAAGCACTGCCGGAGGCAAGAGCTACACGAAAATCAAGAAATCCATCGTAGCCAAGCTTTTTTGCAAGGCGGGTAACTGAGGGAACAGAAACACCGGATGCATCGGCTATCTCATTTATCACCATGAGAGAGGCTTTTTCGGGGTTTTGCAATATAAAGTCCGCTACCTTGCGCTCAGCGGAGGGTAAGGTGTTGTATGCGGACCTAATCTTCATTTTTGCGGGCATATCTATAATCTCCTTAAAAATAATTTACGCAAATCAAAATAAATCAATGATTAACTTAGAGATATCATAATATATAACATGGTTTTATGCAACGGTATATTCGCTATATAGCGTGATTTTTATACAAATTAATAATTTGTATACATTGTTTATATTCATCAAATCATAAGCTGATACCGCTAAATCAAGTAAACGCTTTGTATATTCGGGTGCGCTTCCTTGACACCCGATATAGCCGATTATATAATAGTATCTGTAGTGGAATGCAAATAATAAATATGTGAGAGCATGTTTTAATTAGGAGGACAATCAACAATGGCGAAAATGACGATCGATGGTAATACCGCTGCCGCGCATGTAGCATACGCGTTTTCCGATGTGGCGGCGATATACCCCATCACCCCTTCCTCTCCAATGGCGGAGGTGGCCGACGACTGGGCTGCCAATGGCAGAACCAACCTGTTTGGTCAGAAGGTACGCATCGCGGAGATGCAGTCCGAGGGCGGCGCCGCAGGCGCGGTGCACGGTTCACTTTCGGCAGGCGCACTGACCACAACCTTTACGGCATCCCAGGGTCTGCTGCTGATGATCCCCAATATGTATAAGATATCGGGCGAGATGCTGCCTGGCGTATTCCATGTGAGCGCACGTGCTTTGGCGGCTCATTCACTGTCAATATTTGGTGATCATAGCGACGTTATGGGAACAAGGCAAACAGGCTTTGCTATGCTGTCGTCTGCATCGGTGCAGGAGGTTATGGATCTCGCGTTGGTTACGCATCTGTCAGCTATACATAGCAGCATTCCCTTTGTTCATTTCTTCGATGGCTTCCGCACCTCCCATGAGGTTCAGAAGATTGAGTCTATAGATTATGCCGACATGGCAAAGCTGTGCGACTTCGAGGCTGTAAAGCGTTTTCGTGAGCGCGCCCTTAACCCCGAGCATCCCCATCAGGCGGGCACTGCACAGAATCCGGATATCTACTTCCAGGGTCGTGAAGCTGCCAACAAATACTATGCGGCGATTCCCGACGTGGTTCAGAACTATATGGACGAGGTTGCCAAGATCACAGGACGTGCATATCATCTGTTTGACTATGTTGGCGCACCCGATGCACAGAAGGTGCTTATACTAATGGGCAGCGGAGCTGATGCGGCAGAGGAAACCATAAATTACCTTAACTCCAAGGGAGAAAAACTGGGCCTTATCAAGGTGCGCCTGTATCGTCCGTTTGCGGCGGATAAGCTGATTGAGGCGCTGCCAAAGAGCGTTAAGAAGATAGTTGTGCTGGATCGTACAAAGGAGCCAGGCTCCCTTGGCGAACCTCTCTATCAGGATGTGCTCACGGCACTGAGCGAAAATGGCATAACCGGTATCACTGTGGTTGGCGGACGTTACGGCCTTGGCTCAAAGGAATTCACCCCCACCATGGTAAAGGCGGTTTATGATAACCTGTCGGCTAAGGCGCCCAAAAACCACTTTACAGTTGGCATATTGGACGATGTAACCAATACCTCATTGGAGCTGGGCGAGCTGGTAAATGCCGCACCCGAGGGAACAATTGCTTGCAAGTTCTACGGACTTGGCTCTGATGGAACCGTTGGCGCAAACAAGAACTCCATCAAGATAATCGGCGACCATACCGATATGTATGCGCAGGGATACTTCGCTTACGACTCCAAAAAGTCCGGCGGACTCACAGTATCTCATCTGCGCTTTGGCAAAAGGCCAATACAGTCCCCATATCTCATCGACCAGGCGGACTTTGTGGCTTGCCATAACCCATCCTATGTTACCCGCTATGACGTTGCTGACGGCATAAAAGAGGGTGGCGTGTTCCTGCTTAACTCCGAGTGGACGATGCAGGACATGGAAAAAGAACTTCCCGCGTCCATGAAGAACGCCATTGCGCGTGCTAAGCTGCGCTTCTATAACATAGACGCTATCAAAATCGCTAAGGAAGTTGGCATGGGCAACCGCATCAATACAATAATGCAGGCCGCCTTCTTTAAGCTTGCAAACGTGATTTCTGCCGACGACGCCATCGAATTTATGAAGGCTGCCGCTAAGAAATCATACTCCAAGAAGGGTGACGAGGTCGTTAAGAAGAACTATGCGGCCATAGATGCAGGCGCCGGCGGAATAGAAGAAATCCACTATCCGGCTTCTTGGGCAACCACAACGGAGGGCGCAGCCCCAGTGGCCACCACGGACGATAAATATTTCCACGACTTCATCAAGCCGGTGCTGGCACAAAATGGCGATAAACTGCCCGTTTCAGCGCTCAGCCCTGACGGCTTCGTTCCTACAGGCACCACAAAATATGAAAAACGCGGTATCGCGGTGGATGTGCCGGCATGGATAAGCGAAAACTGCATCCAGTGCAACCAGTGCTCTCTGGTGTGCCCGCATGCCTGCATAAGGCCGGTGCTTACAAAGCAGGGAGACAAGCTGCCTGCTACATTTGTAACAAAGCCCGCTATAGGCAAGGAGCTTGAGGGCTACAACTTCCGTATGCAGCTTTCGCCGCTGGATTGTACCGGCTGCGGTAACTGTGCGGATGTTTGCCCCGCTAAGGAAAAGGCACTTAAGATGGTTCCTATGCATACTGTTGTCGCTGCGGAAGAAGCAAACTGGAATGCTGCAGAAAAACTGCCTAAGCGCGATGTGACACTTAACCATGCCACAATCAAGGGCAGCCAATTCCTTCAGCCGCTATTCGAGTTCTCCGGCGCATGCGCAGGCTGCGGCGAAACACCATATATCAAATTGATAACACAGCTTTATGGCGATCGCATGATAATAGCCAACGCCACAGGATGCAGCTCAATCTATGGCGGCAGTGCACCTACATGCCCATACACGGTAAACGAGAAGGGTCACGGCCCGGCATGGGCAAACTCGCTGTTTGAGGATAACGCGGAGTTTGGATTTGGCATGAACCTAGCCACCTCGCATCGCCGTAACAAGCTGGCCGATCTGGTTAAAGCCCTGAGGAATGAATTGGACGATGCAAACAAATCGGTGTGCGACAATTGGCTAAATAATATGGATGACGCCGAGGGCAGCAAAAAGGCTGCTGAGTCGCTGCTGGCGCTGGTCAATTCCTGCAAGGACTGCGGCTGCGATTGCGATGAACTGTGCCGCGAGATAGCAAGCATGGGCGACCTGATGGTCAAAAAGTCCATTTGGGTGTTTGGCGGCGATGGCTGGGCATACGACATCGGCTATGGTGGATTGGATCACGTGTTGGCAATGGGCGAGGACGTGAATGTGCTGGTAATTGATACTGAGGTATACAGCAACACCGGCGGACAGTCCAGCAAAGCAACCCCGACTGGTTCAGTTGCCAAGTTTGCCGCGGCCGGCAAGCGTACCAAGAAGAAGGATCTGGGCATGATGGCCATGAGCTATGGCTATGTGTATGTTGCCAAGGTCTGCATGGGCGCAAACCAGAATCAGCTTATCAAGGCGATCACTGAAGCAGAGGCTTATCCAGGCCCGTCTCTGATAATTGCCTATGCCCCTTGCATCAATCACGGTATCAACATGGGTAAATCCCAGGCTGAAGCCAAGAAGGCTGTTGAGGCTGGCTATTGGCCGCTGTACAGATATAACCCCGTACTGGCGGATCAGGGCAAGAATCCATTCACACTGGACAGCAAGGAAGCCAAGAGCTCATATCGCGACTTCATAATGGGCGAAGTGCGTTATGCGTCCCTGCTAAAGACATTCCCCGATGCCGCAGAGGAGCTGTTTGTACGCGCCGAGCAGGAGGCAAAGGATAAGTTCGATTATTATAAAAAGCTGGGCGATATGTAATTAGATCAATAGGCAATACAACACAGGGCGCGGGAGTCAATCCCGCGCCCTGTTATATGTATTGAGCGCAAAAAAATGGCCCTTCATTGCTGAGGAGCCATTCGAACACGATTTGGTACTGAAAGGGGTCAGCGCCATTGCCATGTTTCACTTGCATGCTTAGTATACACCATATTTTCACCAGATGTGTTAGGAAATCATTACACAATCCCTAAACTTGTGTTAGTTTTTAAAGAAATTACCGTATTAGCGCACATATTGTTCCAGCTTGTGCTTAACGCGCTGGAGCGCATTGTCAACCGTTTTGGTGCCGCGGCCCAGCTCAGTGGATATCTCCTGATAGGATTTACCATCTAAAAAAAGGTATACTACACGCTTTTCAAGCGGGGAGAGCAGAGCGTTCATGTAGTGCGCGATATCGTTTAGTGATTCCTTGCCTATGAATGTATCCTCAGGATCATCCGTACTAAGCGTGAACACATCCATCAGCGTACGGTCTGCATCCTCATCATACATAGGGCGGTATAGCGAAACATAGGTGTTAAGCGGCGCATGCTTCTGGCGGGTGGCGGATTTTATCGCGGTGATTATCTGCCGCAATATGCACATCTCGGCAAAGGAGCGAAATGACGCGCCGTGGCCATCGTCATAATCGCGGATGGCCTTATACAGTCCTATCATACCTTCCTGAACCAGATCTTCATGATCCGCTCCCATCAGAAAATACGGGCGCGCCTTCATACGCACTATGTTTTTATAGCGCTCGCACAGCAGCTCCGAAGCTTCGGAGCTCTGTTCAATTTCACCATACCGCGAACGGACTACAAGTTCCTCGTCAGAAAGCTGAGCAAGGGTAGAACCTGCTTGTTCCAATGTTATGTATCCTGCCGTTTCTTTTCAAACATAAGTATTGCGGCAGCCACCGCAGCGTTTAGCGAATCTATTTCTCCGCACAGCGGTATTGATACGAGAAAATCGCATTTATCCTTTATCAGCTTGCTAAGTCCGGCGCCTTCGCCGCCTATCACAAGCCCAAGCGCGCCCTTAAGCTTTGCACCGCCCATTGGCTGGCCGGTCATATCTGCGCCTGCCATCCATATGCCGTCATTCTTAAGGCGATCCATAGCGCCCGCCAGATTAGCTACCTTAGCTACCTTCATGTATTCGGTTGCGCCGGCGCTGGCCTTGCAAACTGCCGCAGTAACGGATACTGATCTGCGCTTGGGTATAACTACGCCATGCGCGCCCGCGCATACAGCGCTGCGGATAATTGAGCCAAGGTTATGCGGATCCTCTATGCCGTCTAGCAGTATTACAAACGGCGGTTCGTTCTTTGCCTTGGCAGCATCCAATATATCGCCCAGCTCGCAGTATTCAACGCCAGGTACCTGCGCTACTATGCCTTGGTGGTTGCCTGTCTTTGTGCCGTGACCGAACGGCATGCACAGCTCGTCCAACTGTCGCCTGTCAATTTCGCGTATCTGTAGGTTCTGATCCCGCGCAAGATTTACAACCTCGCGCAGCGAACCATCCTGTTCGGTGGATACCAATATACGATCTATGCTGCGGCCACTCTTTATGGCCTCGCGAACCGCATTTCGGCCCATTATGATATACGGAAGCTCATCTTCGGGTATTTGCGATGCCGGCACAGCAAGCGCAACAGGGGCGGGTGCCGGTTCGCGATTTTCATGCGGGGCATATGGCTTTCTGTCATAGGCGGGCTTATCGCCATATGTGCGCTTTGCGCCATCGCCGTAGGCTGGCTTATCGCCATAGGTGCGCTTTGCGCCATCGCCGTAGGCTGGTTTATCGCCATAGGTGCGCTTTGCGCCATCGCCATAGGCGGGTTGGGCGCCGTAGGTGCGCGGGGCGGGGGC
>JAVVVD010000015.1:0-7678 GCA_036652795.1 Clostridia bacterium
GTCAGAGCATTCCCAACAGCCTTTTATACCTTTCGCAGTGCAACAATCATACTGGTAACACCCCTGTGGGGACAGCCTTTTCCCACAATTGTTTTCTGATTTACAACTGCATTTTCCATCAGTACAGCAAAAGCTACAAACTAATCCACAATATGCTATTGAATTTTCAGTCATACGCCTACCTCCTGTTATATAAATAATTTCCAGTCAAGTATAACATCAATTTGAGTATAGAAAAAGACCTAACTTCCCCTTGGTGGGAAATCAGGTCTTTATGGCGGAGAGGGTGGGATTCGAACCCACGTGCGCTTGCGCGCAAACTGATTTCGAGTCAGCCCCGTTATGACCACTTCGATACCTCTCCATATTTAAATGCGCGATATTGCAGAGCAAAACACAGCCATGAAATATGAATCACAATGGGAGTCAATTAGCAAAATAAATGATTCACCAAAGCACTAAAACATATAAGTTGCACTAATATGTTGCCTGCGCAATGGAAATTATACAATATGCGGATGCAAATTGCAATGCGTATTTAACGGTATATGCGGCGGATAATGTAGCACTATGATTTTCGGTTTTGAAAAAGTGCCCAATTCCAATGTTAGAAAATCTGTGCTATACTATGAACAAATGTAGATAAATCTGAGCATCGCGCACGCTGGGAGGGTAATATGGCAAAACGCATACTGCTTGTTGACGACGAACCGTTAATACTCAAAGGGCTTAAATTTGCCCTTGAACAGGATTCATATGAGATTGATACCGCAGAGGATGGCGAGCAGGCTCTTAAAAAAGCACTTGCAGGCAGTTATGACATGATATTGTTGGATGTTATGCTGCCGAAAATGTCGGGCATAGAGGTATGCCAAGCTGTGCGTGAGCAGAGCAACGTGCCAATAATCATGATTACGGCCAAAGGCGAAGATATGGACAAGATATTGGGGCTTGAATACGGTGCGGACGATTATATGACCAAGCCTTTCAACATTTTGGAGGTAAAGGCACGCATAAAAACAATACTGCGCCGCATGGCGGATAAGGGCTCGGTAAAGCTTGAAATAAGCATTAACGGACTTTCAATAAATATTGGCAGCCGCAGTGTGGTGGCAAATGGTGTGCCGGCCAATCTGACGGTAAAGGAATTTGACCTGCTAAAGCTGTTTATGAGCAATCCAGGCAAGGTATTTACGCGGGACGGACTGCTTGAAACCATCTGGGGTTTTGATTATCTGGGCGATTTCCGCACGGTTGACGTACATATACGCCGACTGCGCGAGAAGATTGAGCCTGATCCTGCAAATCCTACGTATATATTGACTAAGTGGGGAGTTGGATATTACTTTGCGGAGTAGAATATTCGGTTCGGTACGCGCACGTATGGTGCTGATATATCTGCTTGTCACGGTGGTGGCGCTGGTGGCAATAAGCAGGGTTGTGTCTGTGCTGATGGAGGAATTCCTGGTATCCCAACGCACAAAGGCACAACTGCAGAGCACTACGCGGCTGGCGCTGGAGATAGTGCCGGAGCTGGAGAACAATGATACGGAAGCAATATACAAATTGATTTCTAAGCGGGCGCAAACAATGGGCGGCCGCGTATTGGTATTGGACACGGATTCTGTGGTACAACTGGACTCAGCGTCTCAGCAGAATGGTTTTTGCCTTCCATACCGTGAGGTGCGGGATGTGCTAATAGGTGGCAAGGCTTCTTCATATGGATTTCATCACATTGTTCGCACGCAAGAGCAAAATGGATTGCTGGCAATGGGTGAAGAGACAGTGTGGGCAGTTTATTACACCGCTCCAATAACCGCGGACGGAGTATATATAGGGGTGCTATTGTTTTCATCGCTGATACAGGATGTTGAAAATAGTGTGCGCGGTGTGTTAAAACAGATAACGGCAGTCTTTACTGCAGTTATTGTGGTGATGGGGGTAATAAGTTTTTTGCTATCTGGCTGGCTTACAAAACCAATAGTTGAGCTTACAGGCGCTATACGCAGGATGGGAAAGCAAGGATATGGCGTAAAGGTAGAAGTTAAGGGCGGTGGCGAGATAGCCGAACTTGGCAATGCATTTAACCGTATGAGCGAACGCATCGAGGATCATGATAGGGTAAGGGATGAGTTTATAGCCAATGCTTCACATGAGCTTAAAACGCCACTGTCCACGATGAAGCTGCTGTCAGAATCAATATTATATGACGAAAAAGCTGATCCTGCGGTGATGCGCGAGTTCTTTTCAGATGTGAATCATGAGATGGATAGGTTGTCAAGGATAGTGACGGATCTATTGCGCCTGGTGCAGGACGATGTGATTGATTCGGAGCTAAAGCTTGTGACGGTGGAGCTTGGTGGCATGGTGGCAAGGGTGGCGGTAAGGGTAAAGCCGCTTGCCGATAAAAAAGGAATAAAATTGACAACCGATCTTGCACCGGTAAATGTGAAGGCGGATGAACTCAGAATTGAGCAGGCGATTGTGAACCTGATTGAGAATGCCATAAAGTATACAGATAAAGGTGAGGTTAAGGTAAGCCTGAGCGTGGAGGACGATGAAACGGTGCTAAGGGTGATGGATACAGGCATTGGAATACCGCCGGAAGCCCAGCAGCATGTATTTGAACGGTTTTACCGTGTTGATAAGGCGCGTTCACGCGGCACAGGTGGTACGGGCCTGGGGCTGGCAATAGTTGAAAAAACGATAGCGCTGCATGGCGGAAGCATTGAACTTGCAAGCGAAGTGGGGGTAGGCAGTACGTTTACGGTGCGGCTCCCTATAAGCATGGAGGTTGAATAGATGGAGACAAGGATTAATGCGCGCAAAAGAATAGCCATAATTCTGGCGATGCTGATGTGCATGGCTACGTTGTGCGGATGCTCTGAAATCAATATAAAAGAAGACAGCATAAACGAGCAGCTTCCACAGATAGACCCGGAGGAAGGCGTATCTAAGGATTTGAACGTGGCGTTGTATTACAGACTTACAAACGAAAATTACCTTGTGAGCATTAAGCGCAATGTGCGCGTACGTGCCAATGAGCGTGCTGAAAATGCGATAATACGCACTTTGCTTGAAGGCGTTCCACCACTTTCAAACAATGTAAGCATGCCGTTTGCCAGCGGAATTTCAATTGTGAATGTGTCGCTTGATGGCGATATACTCTATATAACGCTTTCTGCTGATTTCCTTGATGAAACTAAACTCACCGAGGTAACGGATGAAGCACAGATTGCTTTGGATAAAGGTACTATCAATCAGGATGAATACGACAATATGGTAGCCGAGGCGCAAGATGAGCTTAAAACCCAGCGCAGGCTTGGTGTATATTCGATAATAAACGCCATAACTGGATACAGCACAAGCGTACGTGTGCAATTCCTTGTGGACGTGGATGGATCTGGTACGGGCGTGAGACTAGAACGGACGACGCTGGGAATGCCGGTGCAGACGGATGCGGGCAGCAATTTACTGGAACCGATGGGATTTTATCAGGAGATAATTGCCGATCCTGCTCGTATATTAGATTGTATGCTGCGGCATATGGAGAGCGGAGAATATGAAGCAGCCTATATGCTGTTTGCCGAAGGGGCGAATGATGGTACGCACAAGCCTACCTTTGCAAACTTTGAAGCGCAGATGCGGGCGATTGGCACTATTACCAGCCATGAGATAATTAGCAGCAGCGTAGATGCCGATTCTGGAATTAACAATATAAATGTTACACTTAGATTGCAGCTCGAAAACGAGCGCGAAGAAACCGTCAACTGCGAGATGCAAATGATCCGCGACGGAGATATTTACAAAGTGTGCTACGATGCATTTAGAGATATACTGGAAGGTCTGCTATGAAAAAAAGCAAGTTTGCCGCTGTGCCCGTGTTGCTGATAATGTGTGCTTGCATGGCGGGCTGCATAACAAATAATAACGAATATCCGCCGCAGCTTACATTAAGCGATGCGATGCCACCGGCTGTGCCGACAGAACACAGCTCGTTTGAGGCATCGCTATTTTTTGTATCCGAATATGGCAAATTGCTTACACCCGAGCGGCGCACAGTGGTGTGCAGCGTGGATTCAAGCCGCCCCGCGTCGGTTATAGAGGCGTTGATAGCAGGGCCTGATTCACCTGAAAAATTTACGCCAAGCATGCCACAAGGGGTAAAGCTGGATAGGATAGAACTATCGGGCAATGTGTGCAATGTATATATTAGCGGTCAAAATGTACTTGTAGCCAGCGAATGGCTTACGGCAAGGGCTGCTGTGGCGGCAACATTGTATGCGGTGGAAGGCATTCCATCTATAAATTTGTATTATAACGGAATGGAGCCGGGGTATGACGGCAATGCCATAGGCGTGGCTGTTCCAATATCAGAATCTCTTGAGGTTTACCTAAACAATGTGCGCCACGAATACGAAATGCTAAATCAGGTTGGCATTTCGTATGAGGATAGCTACGTTACGCGCAATGTCACGCTATATTTTGCGGATGTCGGCAACAGATTGCTGATTGCCAACAATGTTGACTTGAATTACAATGCAGGCACATCAAGGGATGAGCTTGTAAAGCTGCTTGTTACAGAGCTTATGGAAAGTAACGCGGATCAAAACCTGGAATCAGTGATGCCGGATGACTTGACGTTTGCTGAGGAACCGCAGGTGCACGATACAGGTGTGACGGATGTTGAAAAAAAGCAACTGCCGACATCGGAACCAAGTGAAAATGATGATGAAAGCGTTATAAGCGTGGTATTTGACCGGCCGGAACAGCAATATGACGAGCGGCTTATGTGCGGCGCAATAACGATGACGCTTACGGGATATATTCCGAATGTGCAGGGTGTAAGGATAAGCCTGCGCGAGAGCGATGGAACGATTACACCGCTGTATGATGGTGATTATTTTACCAGAGAGGATTTTAAAAACTACGTTGGACACTATGCATACATCGCATATCCGGATGCGGAAGGGACGCTGCTGTACCGTGTGCCGCGAGCTATGCCGGGCTTTGATGTTTATGATGCGAAGAAAAGGCTGGCAGAATTTTTCAAAGGTCCAGCTAAACCAGGAGTGATGTTTCCGCTATTTAGCGAAGCAGATGCGCTTGATGTATATGTGACGGACGACATAGCAGTGGTAAACTGGAGTGATGGCTTCAAAAACAAACTATTGAATATGCTTGATACCGGCGAATCCAGTCTACCAAAGGATAAGATAGAGCGGATGTTCATATATAGCGTGGTAAACACGCTTACAGAGCTTCCGGGTGTGAAAAGGGTATGGATGCTGGAAAATGGCAAAAAGCTGGGAATGATTGATGACATATATCTTGGCAATGCCCTTTTGCGAAATCCAGGAATAATGGCGGATGGCTAAAAATGGAACAATTATCAGTAAGCGCGGATAAAAATAGAATAATAGTTGGCATGTCCGGCGGCGTGGATTCTTCCGTAGCCGCTTTGCTCTTGAAGCGGCAAGGATATGATGTGGTTGGCGTGTTCATGAAGAACTGGGAAGAGAACGATGAAGATGGGGTGTGCACGGCAACGTTGGATTATGAGGATGTACGGCGCGTATGTGACAGTATAGATATACCGTATTATACGGTAAATTTTTCCAAGGAGTACCGCGAAAGGGTATTTTCGTATTTTCTTGATGAATACAGGGCAGGGCGCACGCCAAATCCTGATGTGTTGTGCAACTGTGAAATTAAGTTCAAGGCTTTTTTGGATTTTGCTATTGGATTGGATGCGACAGCACTGGCAACAGGGCATTATGCAAGGTTGGACAAGAAAAATGGCATTCGTTTGCTGCGCGCGCTGGACGCAGATAAGGATCAAACATATTTTCTTGCAGGCCTAACTAGCAGGCAGCTTGAGCGAGTGATATTCCCAGTGGGTGATATGCAAAAAGGCATACTGCGTAATTTAGCGGCGGAGGCAGGGCTATCCACCGCATATAAAAAGGATTCTACTGGAGTTTGTTTCATAGGCGAGCGGAATTTCAAACAGTTTTTGATGCAATACCTTCCGGCCTGTCCGGGTGACATGATAGATATAAATGGGCATATAGTTGGCAAACATGACGGGCTTATGTACTATACGCTTGGTCAGCGGCGTGGGCTGGGAATAGGCGGCTCAAAAGATGGTAGCGGCGAGAGCTGGTTTGTGATAGGCAAGGATATGCAACGCAATCTGCTTATAGTGCAACAGGGCGAACATGATGAACTATATTCAACCGCATTGACAGCATCGCAGATTAACTTTATATCAGGCTGCGCTCCTGCGCAGGAATTCCAGTGTACGGCAAAGTTCAGATACCGCCAAAGTGACCAACCGGTAAATGTTACAATGCATAGCAATGGCTGTACCGTTGATTTTAAAACACCACAAAGAGCGGTAACACCAGGACAGTGGGTGGTATTCTATGATGGCGAAGCATGCTTGGGCGGCGGGGCAATAGATGAGGTTCGCCCGCTAAAAAAGATTATCATAAAATAAATGGCGTGGGCGAGTAATGGCACATAATTGTGTAGAGCTTAACTTTTTAGCAGCATGTCAAATAGTGGCTTATATATTGAATACTTGCCGCTGGTGTGGAATTCAACCGATGCGTCCCCTGATGGATTAGCTATGCCAAGCTCATCAAGCACATGCCCAAGCTGGTGAACTGTTGCGGAATTGCCATCATATAATGTATGGTTACCGGCAAAGTTGCGCCGGGCATAGCGCGCGATGGCATCTTTGATAAATACATAATGAGTGCAGCCGAGCACGATGCCATCTATCTGCTGTCCGGTAAATCCGCCAATAAATGCATCCAGCAGATCATCAAATGCATCACATGCGAATATACCCTGCTCTATTCTGTTAACAAGGCCGGGGCATGGTACGTTGATAACACGCTCTGGATCCGGCATACGGCGTTTCAGATCAAGATAACGCTCAAGACGCGTGGTGGCAAGCGTAGCCATCATAAGTATCTTTCCGTTTCCAGGCTGCGCACAGGCCGGTTTTATGGCGGGCTCAATGCTTATTACAGGTACTCCGGTGGATTTGCGTATCTGGTGTATGCATGTGGCTGTAGCGGTATTGCAGGCAAGCAGTATCGCCTTTACGCCCCGCTTAACAAGATACTCTGCACAATGGGAGGTTAGGGCGGTTATCTCCTCTTCATTTTTATCACCATAGGGTGCGTTGAGATTGTCACCATAATAGATATAGTTTTCAGTTGGCAGCATTAGCAGCGCTTCTTTTAAAACACTGGCGCCGCCAAGGCCGGAATCAAATACGCCAATAGGGCTGTTTATCATAGCTTTCCTCCGATTTTAAGACTAAAGGAAGTGTGAAAATATCCGATAGATATTATAACTCTTATGACGTATATTCGCAAATTGCATAAAAGTATAAAAAAGTTTAAAAAAGCGGTTGACAAGCATAATAGGGTCTGTTATTATATGTAAGCTGTCTCAAGCGAGAACAACAAGCACACAAACGAGAGCGGCAAACGCACCTTGAAAACTGTATAGTGCAAACGAAGAAGGAAAAGTAAACGCAAGTAATAAAGAGACGACCGGCGGTGACCTGAAAGGGTCACACAAAGAAGAAGAAATGAGCGGCTACAGAGATGTAGCGGCAGGAATTGAACTCAAGAGTTTGATCCTGGCTCAGGACGAA
>JAVVVD010000015.1:7688-7973 GCA_036652795.1 Clostridia bacterium
GGCGTCGTGCCTAACACATGCAAGTCGAACGGAGATATTTGTTTTCGGACGGATATTTTAGTGGCGAACGGGTGAGTAACGCGTGAACAACCTGACCCAAAGAGCGGGATAACGTCGAGAAATCGGTGCTAATACCACATAAGACCACATAGCCACATGGCTGAGAGGTCAAAGATTTATCGCTTTGGGAGGGGTTCGCGTCCCATTAGATAGTAGGCGGGGTAAAGGCCCACCTAGTCAACGATGGGTAGCCGAGCTGAGAGGCTGATCGGCCACACTGGAACT
>JAVVVD010000016.1:0-5205 GCA_036652795.1 Clostridia bacterium
AAAAAGCCCCATAACTGGGGCTTCGTGGCGTCCCCGGCGCGATTCGAACGCGCGGCCTTTCGCTTAGGAGGCGAACGCTCTATCCTGCTGAGCTACGGAGACAGGTATTAAGTTGTGTGGTTCAAGGCGGCTGTACGTCCTCCACCTTAGGAGGCGGACGCTCTACCCTGCTGAGCCATGAAAACGGGTATGGGGCTTTTGCAGTTTAACTCACTGACTAAAAGGCGGATGTGCTTATCCGCCTAAACAGGGGAAGCATATAGCATCAATTATTATAGGGCGTGTGTGTGGTGTTTGTCAATGTTATGATTTAAGCACTGCGATGCGCTCAAGGGCGGTGTTAGCGCCGATAATAACCAGGATGTCACCTTCCTGCATGGGCTCACTGGGGTTGAGTGATACTATGATATCCTTGCCGCGGCGGATAGCAATTACGGAAGCGCCATACTCGCGGCGCACGTTTATCTGCGTGAGTGATTTGTTTATCCACTGCAGCGGAATGCGTGCCTCATGTATGCTGTATTCATCGGAAAGCTCGAGATAATCGAGTATACCGCCACTCACAAGCGAGCGCGCAAGGCGTATGCCACCTTCATATTCGGGCAGGACTACCTTATCTGCACCGGTTTTGGTGAGCAGCTTAGCATGGAGATTATCGCTGGCTTTGGCTATAACGAACTTGGCACCAAGCTCCTTGCAGAGCACTGTTGTAAGTATGGATGAGCGAATATCATCGCCAACGCTGACGACTACGCAATCAAAATTGCGTATGCCAAGCTGGCTCAGCGCACGCTCGTCAGTGGTATTGGCCTGTACGGCGTGCGTAACGTCATCCTTAACTGCCGCAACGTGCGCAGAACTGATATCCACGGCAAGCACCTCGTGCCCAAGGGCGCAAAGCGTTTTAGCCACGCTGGTTCCGAATCTTCCAAGACCTATTACCGCAAAACTTTTACTCATTGTTATTACCTCTCGTATTCTTAACCTACAATTATATTGCCCTCGGGATAACGGATTGCAGAGCCATCATCCCTGGTGAGCGAAAGCGCCAACGTAAGCATACCCACGCGGCCAATATACATAAGGCCACAGAGTATAAGGCGCGTAAGCGTACCGGCGGACGCTGTTACGCCTGCGGACAAGCCAACTGTGCCGAGGGCGGAAAGTATTTCAAATATATGGTCGATAAAATTACCGCCTGTTTCCGCAAGGGAGACGACCATGGATGCGGCCACCGCGCAGCACAGCCCTATCATAAATATGCAGAGGGAACGCCGCGTGGAGGATGTGGGCAGTCTGCGGCCGAATGCTTCGGTATCTGAACGGCCGCGTATTAACGCGCGCATGGTCAAAAACAACACCGCAAATGTACTGGTTTTGATACCTCCGGCTGTACCGGCAGGGGAACCGCCGATAAACATAAGTATGCATGAAAGCAGCTTGCTCGCATCGTTCATACCGTATTGGTCTATCGAATTAAAGCCCGCCGTACGGCAGGTTACGGATTGGAAGAAGGAAGCAAGCAGTCGCTGAGGTACGCCCATAGACTCCATTGTCTTTGGGTTGTTGCATTCGAACAAATAGAATAATCCCGTGCCTGCCAATATAAGAATTAAGGTGGTGCATAGCACAATCTTTGTGTGCAGCCGTAAATCACGGAAACGGCGCCTTTCACCGATATTGGTAAGCACCGCAAAACCGAGACCACCGGCTATGATAAGGCCACAGATTGTAAGGCACACAAGCGGATCGTCCGCGTATGGAACAAGTGAAACATAGCCGCCAATGAGATCAAACCCTGCATTGCAGAAAGCGGATATGCTGTGAAATACAGAAAACCATATTCCACGCCCCAGACCATACTGCGGGATAAAGCGGATGGCAAGCAGCGCAGCGCCGACCAGTTCGATGGACACGGTCAGCTTTATTGCGTTTAGGCCAAGCTTGATTACTCCCTGAAGATGATCCTGCCCCAGCCCCTCCGCAATTGTCATGCGCTTTCTGAGGGATATCTGCTTTCCCATCATGGAAAACAACAGTGAGGCCACCGTCATAAAGCCAAGTCCGCCCAGCTGTATCAGCAGCAACACGATTGCCTGACCAAATGGGGTAAAGTGCACACCTGTATCAACAACAACGAGCCCCGTCACGCAGGATGCGGAGGTGGCGGTAAAAAAAGCCTGGAATAGCGTTGTCTTTTCGTAGGAGGCTGCGGGTATCATCAGCAATGCCGTACCAAGTAGTATTATGGACAAAAAGCCAAGCGGGAGAATTTTTATCGGGCTTATGCCCTTTTTATAACGGCGTTCAGTTTTCATAGCAGCTATTATAATCCAAAGGCGGGTTTTTGGCTATACATATTTAAATTTTTGCTGTACATGCCGCCTTATATTTCCTATAATTACAATATGAGCGATAAATAAGCCTATAAACGATCAAGGTGTGCAGATGAATGATAGATAAGCCTATAAACGATCAGGGCGTACAGATGAATGATAAACAAACGAATATAGCTGCAAAAGCACACGCAACCAAGCCTGTCGCCGCCGAAGCACCCCATGCAGGACATAGGGAGCGGCTGCGCCGAACGTATGTCGACAATGGCATACGTGGAATGCATGAGCATCAGATATTGGAGCTTTTATTGACTTTTGCATTGCCGCGCAGGGATACAAACCCGCTGGCACATGATCTGCTTAAAAGATATGGAACATTGGGCAGTGTGCTTGCGGCAAACATAAGCGACCTTGCAGCTGTGCCTGGCATGGGTGAAAATGCGGCTGTATTGCTCTCTCTTGCGGGCGAACTTGCACAGGGGACGGGTGCAAAGCATGAATCGGCCAGACTTAATACGCCGATGCAGGCGATGAGCTTTTGCCGGGCGCTGCTGGCAGGTGAAAAATACGAGACGATGTACGTAATATCGCTGGATAAGCGCCGCAAGGTGATCCACAGCGATAGAATAGGCATTGGTACGCTGAATGAAACGGTTGTGTATCCGCGCGTGGCTGTGGAGTGCGCGCTGCGCCATGGCGCAAGCAGCGTAATACTTACACATAACCATCCTTCGGGCGATGCTTCGCCATCTCGCGCGGATGTGGAAACCACAAAAACGGTGCTCACTGCGCTGACGCCTATAGGCATTACAATGCATGACCACATAATAATAGGTGGCAACGAGGCATACTCAATGGTAAGAGGCGAGTTGATACCATCCGGTGAAATCAAAGACGTAATGGGCAAAGCGGCTGAAAAGGAGTTTTAAATATATGTATTCATATAATGATGAATATCAAAGATGGGTAAACCTGGCTAAGGATGCTGCACTTGCGGCGGAGCTTGAGCAGATCAAGGGTAAACAGGATGAAATAGAGGAGCGCTTCTATAATGAACTGGAATTTGGGACGGCGGGCCTGAGGGGAATAATAGGTGCAGGAACAAACCGCATGAATATATATGTGGTGCGCCGGGCTACCGCCGGCCTTGCGCGGCATCTGCGCACGCTTGAGGGCGCGGCGGGGCGTGGCGTGGCGATAGCGTATGATTCACGCCATATGTCCGCTGAATTTGCAAAAGAAACGGCATTGGTGCTGTGCAGCTACGGTATAAAGGCATATGTTTTTGATACGCTACATTCAGTGCCTCAGCTTTCATTTGCGATTAGACATTGGGGTTGCATTGCTGGCGTTGTGATAACCGCAAGCCATAATCCACCAGAATACAATGGTTATAAGGTATATGGGGAGCACGGAGGGCAAGTGGCGCCAGAGCAGGCGAACGCCATATTGGAAAGTATTCGCTTGGCCGACTACTTTGATACGTGCGCAATGGATGAGAATGCAGCACAGGAAGCCGGACTTCTTAAGTATATAGGGGATGAAACCGACGAAGCATATTATATGCAGACGCAAAAACTGCTGCTTCATCCTGGTATGTTGCTTAAAAAAGGCGCTGAGCTAAAGCTTGTATACACACCGCTGCATGGCAGCGGGCGCGTGCCGGTGCAGACGCTGCTGCACCGCGTTGGAGTAACAGGCTTAAATACAGTGGCGCAACAAGCAGAGCCGGACGGTCGCTTTCCTACGGTGAAGGCACCGAATCCGGAGGATCCGGATGCGTTTACGCTGGCTATAGCATTGGCGGAACGTGAAGGGGCAAACGTAATACTTGCCACGGACCCTGATGCGGACAGGCTTGGTGCGGCGGTGCGGGATGGTGCCGGGTGCTTTCATGTGCTTACGGGTAATCAGATAGGCTGCCTGCTGCTACACTACATACTTTCGTCAAAACGGGAGAATGGTACGCTGCCTGAAAATGGATTGGTGGTAAAATCGCTTGTATCAACCCGTATGGCTGATACGATATGCGAGCGCTTTGGGGTGCAGCTGGACTATGTGCCCACGGGCTTTAGGTTCATATCAGAAAAAATAGACGAGTGTGAGCGTACTGGCAAGCACACATTCCTGTTTGGCTTTGAGGAAAGCTTTGGCTTTCTTGCAGGAACGGTATCGCGTGATAAGGACGCGGTGTGCGCGGCCATGCTGCTCGCAGAGGCGTGCGCCTATTATATGGAAAGAGGAAGAACATTGTGTGATGTACTATATTCCATGTATAATGAATATGGCTACCACAAGGAGAGCGTAAAATCATATGCGCTTTATGGCAAGCAAGGGCTAGAGCGGATAGCCCGTGTGATGCAGAGACTAAGAGATATGCCACCTAAGGAGCTGGGCGGCATCGCGGTGATTGCTGCGGATGATCTGCTGCGCTCATCTCATATAACAATCCGTAAAGGCCATATGTGCGATATAGGCATGAGCGGCTTTGACGTATTGATGTATGCGCTGGAGGATGGCGCGTGGGTGTGCATCCGTCCGTCTGGCACGGAGCCAAAGCTGAAGCTGTATGCTGGCGCGAGTGCGCAAAGCGAGAAAAAGGTGGATGAAAATCTTGTCGAACTGATTGCCTCGCTGAATAAGTTGATAGGTGAATTAATGAACTAAAAATCAGATAGAACAAGCATTTGGGGCATATGCTAAGGTGATAAAATAATTTGTCAAAGAAATTACAAAAAAGCGGTTGACAAGCGGGTAACATTTTGTTATTATGAACAAGTTGTCGCTACTGACACACAAACGAGAGCGGCAAACGCACCTTGAAAACTGTATAGTGCAAACGAAGAAGGAAAAGTAAACGCAAGTAATA
>JAVVVD010000017.1:0-1710 GCA_036652795.1 Clostridia bacterium
GCCCACAGATACATTGGCTTTACCGCATCAATATGTAACGTTTACCCTCACATATGTTTTGCGCGCCGTGCCATCCGCCGATGTGCAATAGATGTATGCCGTTCCGCGCGCTATGCCCTTCACAGTTCCATCATCATTCACCGTGGCCACCCGCGGCGACGAGCTTCTCCACGTCACTTCCTGGCTTGCCGCCTCTGGCAATACGCTTCCCGCAAGCTGCAACACGCTTCCCGCATCAATTGGCAGCATTTGATATTCAACCTCAGTATTTTTATGACTTATTGACACATCCCTTGCCGCCGCCTTAACCGTTATCGTCTTGCTCGCGCTTACTCCGCTGCCGTCCATTGCCGTTGCGCTTATCGTTACCGTTTTAATGTCATCTACGTTCCTTGCGTTTACCCTGCCGTTGCTGCTCACCGTAGCTATGCTATTATCGCTGCTGCTCCACATTACGCGCTTATTCGTTGCATCATATGGCGTTACATTTGCCGTAAGCTGCACATTCCTGCCTGCCGCCACCTCATCGCTACCGCTAACGGTTATTCCCTTTACCATCGTAGCTACATTTATCCGCACCGTGCTCCTGCGATTGCTACCATCCGTTGCCGTAGCCGTTATCGTCGCCGTTCCGCGCGCTATGCCCGTTATCAATCCATTGCCATCCACCGTAGCCACCCGCGGCGATGAGCTTTGCCATCTAACTCCCTGGCTTGCATCAGCTGGCGCTATGCTGCTAGTAAGCTTTATCGTCTTATCTTCGGACGCAAGGTCTATCCCCAGCGTTTGGTTTATTACATCCTGTCCGTTACGCTCTATCACAACCGTCTGCGCTATGGGTGTCACCGTTATTATCTTGCTCGCGCTTACTCCGCTGCCGTCCATTGCCGTTGCGCTTATCGTTACCGTTTTAGTGCCATCTACGTTCCTTGCGTTTACCCTGCCGTTGCTGCTCACCGTGGCTATGCTATTATCGCTGCTGCTCCACATTACGCGCTTATTCGTTGCGTCATATGGCGTTACATTTGCCGTAAGCTGCACATTCCTGCCTGCCGCCACCTCATCGCTGCCGCTAACGGTTATTCCCTTTACCATCGTAGCTACATTTATCCGCACCGTGCTCCTGCGATTGCTTCCATCCGTTGCCGTAGCCGTTATCGTTGCCGTTCCGCGCGCTATGCCCGTTATCAATCCATTGCTATCCACCGTGGCCACCCGCGGCGATGAGCTTTGCCATCTAACTCCCTGGCTTGCGTCAGCTGGCATTATGCTGCTAGTAAGCTGTATCGTCTTATCTTCGGCCGCAAGGTCTATCCCCAGCGTTTGGTTTATTACATCCTGTCCTTTACGCTCTATCACAACCGTCTGCGCTATGGGCGTCACTTTCAGTTCCCATGTGCCCTTTGCGCCGCAGCCGTCCATTGCCGTTGCGCTTATCGTTACCGTTTTAATGCCATCTACATTCCTTGCGTTTACCCTGCCATTGCTGCTCACCGTGGCTATGCTATTATCGCTGCTGCTCCACATTACGCGCTTATTCGTTGCGTCATATGGCGTTACATTTGCCGTAAGCTGCACGTTCCTGCCTGCCGCCACCTCATGCCCTGCTCCGTCTATGCTTATCTGCGTAACCTGTTTTACCACTTCTATTGTGCATCTCGCGCTCTTTCCGCTGCCGTCTGTAGCCGTTGCCGTTATTACCGCTCTGCC
>JAVVVD010000018.1:0-258 GCA_036652795.1 Clostridia bacterium
TGGATTGCCCCTCTGGGTGCCAATGTGGACGGCTTTGAGCGGGAAATGGCGGCGTACATTGGCGTAAACCATGCGGCGGCGCTGGTTTCCGGTACCTCGGCGCTCCATCTGGCCATCAAGCTGGCGGGGGTGAAACCCGGCGACCCGGTGTTCTGCTCCGACCTGACCTTTTCCGCCACGGTGAATCCCGTCTCCTATGAGGGCGGTCGTCAGGTGTTCATCGACAGCGAAACCGATACATGGACTCTGGATCCAAAA
>JAVVVD010000018.1:268-1431 GCA_036652795.1 Clostridia bacterium
AAGGCCTTTGAGAAGTATCCCGACTGTAAATGCGTCATCTGCGCCAATCTCTACGGCACACCGGCGAAGCTGGACGAAATTCGCGGCATCTGCGATGCCCACGGCGCGATTTTCATTGAGGACGCCGCCGAGAGCCTGTCCGCCACCTATCGAGGTCAGCAGACCGGCACCTTTGGGCAGTACAATGCCATTTCCTTCAACGGCAACAAGATTATCACCAGTTCCGGCGGCGGGATGCTACTGTCTGACGACGAGGCCGCCATCCAAAAGGCGCGGTTTTGGTCCACCCAATCCCGGGAGCCATTCCCCTGGTACGAGCACAAGGAAATCGGCTACAACTACCGCATGAGCAACATCGTGGCGGGCATCGGGCGGGGGCAACTGCTACATATTGACCAGCACCGGGCGCTGAAAAAGAAGATTTATGAGACTTACAAGGCTGCGTTTGCGGATATTTCCGCCATCGCTATGAATCCCTATCTGGCGTGGAGTGAGCCCAACTTCTGGCTCTCCTGCATGACCATTGACCCGGCGAAAAGCGGCGTAAAGCCTGCCCGGGTGATGGCGGCGCTGGCGGCTGAGAACATCGAATGCCGCCCCATCTGGAAGCCCATGCATCTGCAGCCGGTGTTTGCGGACTGCGATTTTATCACCCTACGGGAGGACAGCGCCTCTGTGGGTGGAGAGATTTTCGACTGCGGTCTGTGCCTGCCCAGCGATATTAAAAACACGCCAGAGGATATGGCGCGGATTATTGGCGTCATTCGGGGCGTGTTTGGAGCGTGAAATTGTGTATCGAAAGTATTTTAAGAGAGTTTTAGACATTATTTGCGCGTTGGCCGCCATGATTGTGTTCTGCTGGCTCTACGCCATTATTGCGATTCTGGTGCGGGTAAAGCTGGGCAGTCCGGTGATTTTCAAACAGGAGCGCCCGGGGCTCCACGAGAAGATTTTTACGCTCTATAAATTCCGCACCATGACGGACGCAAAAGACGAAAACGGCAATTTGCTCCCCGATGAAGTGCGGCTGACAAAGTTCGGAAAGCTGCTGAGAAGTACAAGCCTCGATGAACTCCCCGAGGCATGGAATATGCTGAAAGGCGACATGAGCGTGGTAGGGCCAAGGCCGCTGATTACAGAATACTTGCCCTACTATACCGACA
>JAVVVD010000019.1:0-1314 GCA_036652795.1 Clostridia bacterium
CATGAAGAAAAAGTTACTTGCTCTTGCTCTGGCATCTGCTCTCGCACTTTCTCTGGTAGGCTGCGCACCGAAGGCTCCCCCCGAGGTAAGCCCCAGCGACACCGCTGTCACCGATCAGCCCACCACCGAAAAACCCTATATCGCTGTTGTCTCCAAGGGCTTCCAGCATCAGTTCTGGCAGGTCGTTAAGAAGGGTGCCGAGCAGGCAGCCAAGGATTTCAATGTTGAAATCACTTTTGATGGCCCTCCCACCGAGTCTGACATCGCAATCCAGGTTGATATGCTGAAGTCTGCAATGGACAAAAAGCCCAAAGCCGTCTGCCTTGCCGCTCTGGATACAGAGTCCGTCAAGGAGCAGCTCAATGCCATGCAGAAGGCCGGTATCCCCGTCGTCGGCTTTGACTCCGGCGTGCCCAATGCTCCCGAGGGCTCCATCTATGCAACCGCTTCCACCGACAACGCCACTGCTGCTGGTCTGGCAGCTCAGCACCTCTTTGATGAGCCCAGCTTCAAGGCCGCTCTGGAAGCCGCTACTGCTGATAAGCCCATCACCGTAGCCGTCCTCTCTCAGGATGCTACTTCCGAGTCCATCATCTCCCGTACCTCCGGCTTCGTTGACAAGCTGGTGGAACTGGTTGGTGCTGACAACGCGAAGGTCATTGGCCACGACAAGTATGCCAAGGACGCCGCTGCTGCCAAGCTCATCATCAACGTGAACGTCACCGCTACCACCTCCGCCACCGACATGAAGTCCGGCGCTGAGGCTCTTCTGGGCCAGACCCCCGTCGCTATCTATGGTTCCAACGAGAACGCCGCCGGTGGTATCCTGGCAGCTTCCAACGATGGTAACGACTTCAACAAGGAAAACGGCAAGTTCAAGAGCATCATCGCAATCGGCTTCGACGCCGGCAAGACCCAGCGCACCGCTGTTCAGAATCAGTGGTTCCTCGGTTCTGTGACTCAGGATCCGTACCAGATCGGCTACAAGGCTGTTTCTCTGGCTGTTGACGCACTGGCCGGCAAGGCCGCTGCAAGCCCCATCGTGGACACCGGCGCAAAGTGGTACAACTCCGAGAACCTCTCCGATCCCATGATTTCTGACCTGGTCTACGAATAAGCTGTAAAGCTGAATCACCTAACAGGTTACATACAACCGCCCTCCATCCCACGGGATGGGGGGCGGTTGTTTTTTTGCACAGATTTCAGTGGTCAAAACTGTAAATACTCACAAACCAACATTTGGAACCTTGAAAAACAACACAAAACATCAAATATCATGTGAGATTGTGTTGACTTCGCATTTTGGGCGGCGTA
>JAVVVD010000020.1:0-621 GCA_036652795.1 Clostridia bacterium
GGACGATGCCTTGTACGCTGTGCCGCAAACCTGATTTAGATAATTGATTACCGCGCTATAATATGTCGTAATACTGTCATTGTCTTTGTATTTGTCTTTGTCTTTGTCTTTTTGGCTTATTTGGGTTTCTATGGGTTCGTTTGGGTTTGGTTGGGTTTTAGGTCTGCCGCCCTGTGTACCGTTTTGTTTTTGTTTATCCAAAAAAACAGCCTCACGGTCAATATGTAACTTTGCTGTCGGCCATATAATTCTCTCGTTGCCTCGTAGGTCAGGAAGCTCGCTTGTCTCTGCGTATTTAAGCATAGCCATGAAAAGCCGCCCTATCTCCGCTTCGCTAAGAGGTTCTAATGTCGCCGCAAAATCTGTAAAGACTTTCAGGTATTTCATCTTGTCCCTTTCGGATGGCGGTGTCCACCCCACTTAATCAGCTATTGCAATCAAAACGGTAAATTATCCTCGTATACATCCGCAAATTCGCTCACATCAGGCAATACGGAATCACTTTCTTGCCGCGGAGTGAGGAACTCAATATCGTCAGCGATTATTTCAGTCACGGTGCGTTTTGTGCCATCCTTGGCTTCATAACTGCGGTTTTGGAGTTCACCTACTACGCAGATCTTA
>JAVVVD010000020.1:631-1204 GCA_036652795.1 Clostridia bacterium
CTTGGATCGGGGGATATAATGCGCATTGGCGTATTTCAAGGGTACGGGATTACCACAGACCACGCAGCTCGCCTAGCTGCCGCCATGCCACGATATTAAAATAATCCGTGACCTTTTCACCCGCCTGATTTGAGAATTTGCGGTTAACAGCAATCGTAAACGAGCATACGTTTGTTCCACTGCCTGTAGTACGCACCTCAGGATCACGCGTTAGATTGCCGATAAGAATTACCTTATTCATTTTTTGCCTCCTTAACTTTGCCGTCTACAAGCTGATAAAGAGTATCTGGCATTATTGTTTTGCCATCCACATAGACCATTACAGCAGCCTTTATTCCGTCTTTGGCCGCGTAATGCTCCGATAATACAAGCCATGCTCCTTTGGCACCCATGGCCTTGCATTCTCCCCCCCATCCTATTGCTATGCAGTCCTTGCCATGTGCCGATGCGATAGCCCTGTTGCCGGTTACTACGGCAGTGCTGCAATCACCCGATGCGGCGGCAGTGCTCCTATAACCCGATGCGGCGGCATTGCTGTTATAACCCGATGCGGCGGCATTGCTGCAATAACCC
>JAVVVD010000021.1:0-1031 GCA_036652795.1 Clostridia bacterium
TGGCGTCGTTAATCGGCCTATTTTTTAAAAGTTTTATTCGCTAAATATGCAGAGAAGCTTGACATATTAAAGTAATAGTTTCAACCGAGAAATTGTAAACAACAGAAAAGATGGGAAAACCAGCGGATATGAAAGCTAAAATCACCCACTGTTCTTTTGTCAGGATATTCGGGACGATTTTAGGCATGTTATGTAAACCGCGCAGGGGGCTGCCGTAGGGGACGATGTGGGCAGCGTCCCCTACAATATTTTTACCTAACAATTCATGTCTGTCTTTTACACAGATTGTCATAAAATATGCACCGCGGGAGGAATAATCATATGTATGTGATTTAGGCATAATCACACATTTGTTTATGCCAATAATTCCGTTCATGTATCCTACCTCCCCACGAAATTGTACTATACAAAATCGTCCAGAAGGTTTTCAACCTCCAAGAGTTGAAAGCTGTCGCGTAGGGTTTTCGTAGCGGGATTGAGGAGTCTTGCCCCTCCTGGGTGAGAAATTGGAGATTCTCCGCCGAGTAGAAGCCTCGATCCATCACGAAACGCGCTTTTTTACAGGCAACAATGGAGTTGTCATTTATCATGTATTTCAAATGCGCCTTGTTAGGTTTTACTTTTTTCTAGGCTTTGTGGAAGTGCCTGACGCGTCGCGCTGGCCGTTGTTACGATTTTTGAAAGAATTAGGATCTACCCTAAGTTTTTCAGGAATCGTAATATACACTCAAAAAACATAGGCGTTATGGGGATTTTTATAATTTGGTTTTTCTCTTGTATAGTACGAAAACTAACATGCGATAATACGTTCATTCCCCCCCAAAATGCCTAACTATCTACGTTTCAGACGATGTATATTACGATTTACCGGGGATCCAGGATCCACGGTAAACCGTTCGCGGCGCGAACACGCTTGGAGAACGAAAAAACCCAGACGATGTCTGGGTTTTTTGTCGATATATCTAAACCGATACATCATGGTGGAGGCGCCACCCGGAATCGGACCGGGGATGAAGGTTTTGCAGACCTCT
>JAVVVD010000022.1:0-843 GCA_036652795.1 Clostridia bacterium
CACCTTCACATTTAGCAAGCTCTATTCCTCTAGCTAATGCTCTTTGATCTTCTGGATTTGGATATTCTATACCTGCAAAGTTTGGATCTGGATTTTCTTCTTCTTGTACAGATAGAACATGTTTAAATCCAGCTTCTTTTAATACTCTTCTTACTGGAACATTGCCTGTACCACAAAGAGGCGTATAAACTATTTTAAATTCTTTTCCAACTGATTTTATTAATTCTTTTCTTATAACTTGTGATTTTACTTTTTCTATAAACTCAGTATCTTGATTATCTCCTAATAAAATTACTAAATCTTTATTTTCATCAGTTAATACAGGTATTGTAGAATAATCTTCTATTTGATTAATCTCATCAGTTATAGCATTTGCTATTTCTGGCATAACTTGTGCTCCGTCTTCCCAGTAAACTTTATATCCATTGTATTCTGGTGGATTATGGCTTGCTGTTATTACTATACCTGCTATACAGTTTAAGTTTCTAACTGCAAAAGAAAGTTCTGGTGTAGTTCTAAGTCCATCAAATATATAAGTTTTTATTCCACAACCTGCTAATGTATTTGCTGATTCTATACAAAACTCTCTTGACATAAATCTATTATCATGAGCTATAACTACACCTCTATTTTTTTCTTCTTCTGTAGTGTTTTTTAATATGTAATTTGCTAAACCAAAAGTTGCTCTTCTTACTGTATAAACATTAATTCTGTTAGTTCCCGCTGCTATTATCCCTCTAAGTCCTGCTGTTCCAAACTCTAGGTTCTTATAAAATCTATCTTCTATCTCTTTCTCATTATCTCTTATGCTAAGTAATTCTTCTCTTGTTTTTTTATCGAAAT
>JAVVVD010000023.1:0-827 GCA_036652795.1 Clostridia bacterium
CTTGCAGGAGAATACCACCGGCAAACACGCCCTGATGATTTTAGACATTGATAATTTCAAGGGAATTAACGACAGCTTGGGCCACGCGTTTGGCGATCTGGTGCTGATTGACATTGCGGCAAAGCTCAAGACCGCATTCCGAGACGATGATATTGTGGGGCGCATTGGCGGCGATGAATTTGCCGTCCTTATGAAGAACGTATCCAATATCAGCAATGTGCTGAAAAAGGGAACGGAGCTATCCGAAGTGTTTCGGCAAAACTATGCGGGAGAAAACGGAACTTATAAAATCTCTTGCAGTATTGGCATTATCATGCTTGGCAAGAGCGGCGATACCTTTGAAACCGCCTATCAAAAAGCGGATGCAGCCCTCTATCAGGCAAAGAAAAACGGCAAGGATCAATTTGTCCTGTATCAGGAAGGCGACGCAGCCGGCTATCCCATTGAACAAATCAAACCAAGTGAGGAAGAACGCCAAAATCTCCGGAAGACCTACAGCTTGGAAACGCAGATTTTTGAGCTGCTGTACACCTCAAAAGACTTTGATGTAAGCGTCAACATGGCACTTGCCGCCATTGGGCAGGAATATCATGTCAATCGCGTCACCGTCTTTGAAAACGATACAGAGGGTCTTACCACCGGCGCCATCTACGAATGGTGCAACCATGGTATTCGTTCGGAGCTCGCCAATATGCAGAATTGGCAGCTTTCCTCGGGAGGCGAATCCATCTATGACAGCTTTGACCAAAACGACCTGCTCTATTGCAGTGATGTCCGTGACCTGCCTCCCTATCTCCGGCAAACCCTCAAAGCCAGACAGGTACGCT
>JAVVVD010000024.1:0-821 GCA_036652795.1 Clostridia bacterium
CAACCTGTTTTTGCGTGTAGTTTTGCGGAAAATACCGTTTTAATTGGTCGCCTTTTAGGGTTACTTGCACCGAAGCCGTGTGTTCTTCCGTCAAAATGGCATCAATGACCGCTTCGTTTAAATTCCCATCCTGACTGTACTTTTTCAGCCGTCCGGCTTGTGCAAGAGAGGGGAAAGTCTCTAAATCGTTCATCGCTTTTATCAGCCACTTTTGCTCGTCCTGTGTGAGATAGGACAGCTCTACGGCGGGGTTAAATGCCAGTTTTTTATCGTCCACCATTTGCAGCAAAGCGGGGAGAAGTTCGGTTAAACGGATAAATCGCTTTACCTGATTTCGGCTTTCACCGGCTTCTTCAGCCACAATTTCAACGGATACTTGAGACTTCTGCCCAACTTGGGCAGAAGTTAAATCTGTTCGCGTTCCTTGCCTTTTTATAGCGTCCAGCTTCATCTTGTAAGCCCATGCCTTTTCACTCGGCAAGAGATTTTCACGCTGAAGGTTGGAATCCACCATGATGATTGTGCTTTCGTCATCATCCAAATCACGCACAATAATGGGCATGGTATCTTTTCCAGCAAGCTCCGAACCACGCTTGCGCCTATGTCCGGCAATCAGTTCATAGCCACCGCAGGGGTTTCCTGCACCATCGGTGCGTGGTCTGGCAATGCCGGGAACAAGAACACCATATCTTTGGATGCTTTCTGCGGTATCGCGCATCGTTTCATCGTCAAGCACCTTGAATGGATGATTTTGAAAGGGAAACAGGTCAGATAGTGCGATTTCCTGTACTTTTTCGCCGCTATCCTCCGCTTGAAAAAGG
>JAVVVD010000025.1:0-272 GCA_036652795.1 Clostridia bacterium
AACATTATCAAATATTTTCAAGAGTGATTTAAATAAAATCAATTCAGATGATTTGTTGAATTTTATTAATATCGCATTAGAATCTGAATCTGATTTGCTAACACTAAAAAAAGGTCATCAAATGCCATCATATCCCAAAGTGTATTACACTTTGGGATATGATGGTTTACACGAAAAAAGCAACAAAACATATTGACAAGTTGAATGGAATAAATGAGTAATTAAACACCCCCTCTGTAATTCATTAACGGAGGAGGTGCTTAAATTTTTGG
>JAVVVD010000025.1:282-807 GCA_036652795.1 Clostridia bacterium
CGAAACCCGCAAAGGCAGACTTCGCGTAAATGTAAGAATATACTAAAACCACTTTTTAAACGCCGATAATTCGATGTAGGGGACGATGCGGTATTCGTCCCCTACGGGTGTTTTATCTAACAATTGGGATTATAACAAAAAATTAGGTTAAAACAGATGCATTCCAGCATTTGCTTTAACCTAATTTTCGTGGTACGCCTGATGCGATTCGAACGCACGACCCTCAGAGTCGGAGTCTGATACTCTATCCAGCTGAGCTACAGGCGCATATTAAAGCGTGCTTACAGTTTAGATATCTATTCATTATAGCAAGATTTTGTAAAATGTAAAGCAAAATCAGCGGAGGACACCGGCGGTCTTTACAAATTTGGCGCTTGGGTTTATTATAGGAGAAATATTCGGTGTAAAATATGGCAAAATAATAATATGATGGGGGAGCGCTTTATGAAAAAAATTCTTTCCGTTTTTCTGGCTGTTCTGGTGCTTGCGGGGGGCTTAACTGCCTGCGGCAAAAAAGAGGACGAC
>JAVVVD010000026.1:0-739 GCA_036652795.1 Clostridia bacterium
TCGTTTCAAGATGGGTATAGAGATAGCCGAAGAACTACGATATGAGGAATAGCATACGGCCTGCGCTACCTACGGGTGGCGCGGGCTTTTTTGTTTACCCAGTTCCGGAAACAGGCTATTTACCTTGATTTTTATTGAATGTCCAAAATATCTATATTGTACGAAAAGCACACCATGATGTATCGGTTTAGATATATCGCCTAAAAACCCAGACGTTGTCTGGGTTTTTTCGTTGTGCTGAAATGCTCGTCAACCTCAATGTGGTCGCTTTCTCTTGTAATCATTATCATACCTTATGCTTAGTTTTCAAGGTGGCATATAGAAGAGGCTGTGGGTTCCCCTCCTGAGCCGGAGGGGCTTATTCTATTGCTGCTTCAATACTGCTGGTGACTTCCTCGAAGCTACTGATTGCATCCTCAAAACTTGAAAAACTAAAAACGGATAGCGGCGAACCAAAAAATATATAAAAAAGAAAACCGGGGATGGCGTTACACCTTCCCCGGTATTCCTATAACAAATCCGAACACGTTCTTCACAAAGAAGAAATAGTTCGTATTTGCACTGTTTGTGCTTTTCGTACAATATAGATATTTTGGGCATCCAACAAAAATCCAAGGTAAATAGCCTATTTCGGGAACTGAGTAAACAAAAAAGCCTGCGCCACCCGTAGGCAGCGCAGGCTGTGTGCTATTCCTCATATCGTAGTTCTTCGGATATCTCTATCCCCATCTTGAAACGG
>JAVVVD010000027.1:0-727 GCA_036652795.1 Clostridia bacterium
CAGTACCGATTTAATTGAACAGATTGTAGAGGACGGCGCAATCGGTGACACCAATCTTCGGATGCTGGTTGATGAAATTGTAATAACCGCGAAGGATAAAATGCTGGACATCACTATAAATCTTAAAGCGGAATTTCGCAGACATATTGATTTCTACGATGAAAACGGCGAGATTACCGAGAAAGCATTTGCGGTATAAACCACTGGCAGACGTATCACCTTGAAAACTTTTGAGCTGTAACTATTGCATAAATAAACGCAAGTGGTTTTATACGCAATAGACAAACAAACCACTCGCTAAGGTTATTCGTCTGCCGTCTGTATTTGAACATAAAAAAATCGCTCAAAGCCTTATAAATAGAGCCTTGAGCGATGGTGCGGGAAACAGGACTTGAACCTGCATGCTGTTGCCAGCACACGGACCTGAACCGTGCGCGTCTGCCAATTCCGCCATTCCCGCAGAATTTATTATGATGGGGAATCATCTTGTCGTCATGTTCTGAAGAATTCCCGTAGAAAGCTTATATAACCATTAGTTCCGCGCTCATTATACCAATAAGCGATTGAGTCGATAACCCTTATGATGCACATGACGCTTACCGACAGGTGGTTCAATGCTGAAGCAACAACAGGATCGTTTGCCGCATTCAAATCCAAATTAGCATACTCGTTATGGATGCAAACCGGTTTCAACTCGTCCAAAATCAACCGTGACTTATCATCGATC
>JAVVVD010000028.1:0-712 GCA_036652795.1 Clostridia bacterium
TGTTAGACACCTCTGTTCCTTGGTGTATTGGTTATAGCACAAATAAGATTGATAATCAACACAATTTATGCTGTGGCACATTCGTTTGATAGTTTATACCACGTTGTTCGGCAAATCCCCATCTGAGTGCAAGCATCGTTGACTGTGATTTTGCCTTGCTGTTGTAATTTCAGGAATGTTTCAAAATCAGTAGGGCATTTCTTGTATCTACCATCTGTCCGTTTGCCATGTAATTTTGCAACAGCTTTGCCGGTGGATAACCTATCAATAATTTGGTCGTGTTCAAATTCAGCAAAGGCAAGTAGCATAGTAACCATGAGCTTTCCTGTCGGCGTGTTGTCCATAATGCCAAGGTTGAGAATGTGAACGGTAATTCCTTGACCGATAAGGCTCTCAATCATCTGACTGTTACGGCTACAATAAAGAGTACCAAAACAAATCGGACAGGAGGTAAAATAGAGAAAAAAGGAGAAGATCAAAATGGAGAAGAAAGAAACAAAATATACCCTGATTTTTCTCGTGCATATTACTAAGGCATGCATCAAAAATATCATTCACTTTCATTTTTGGTTTCGTCATCTTCATCGCTTATAACCTCATCTTTTTCTTTAAGCATAACCATAGTTTTTACTAATGCGCGCCCTTCAGCACCTAATTGACCGTTAAGCTTTCCGAGAACTGTGTTATAGTCGCTGCAACGATCTACTAATTC
>JAVVVD010000029.1:0-702 GCA_036652795.1 Clostridia bacterium
ATTCCGCTGATTGGAAAATACAAAGCGGATCGCTTCGTTGCGGACCCAGGAAAAATTGGAGGAAACGAGGAGTCCAAAATCGTCATTCGTCAGTTCCAGCGCACCAGCATCCACCTTTGTAATTTCAGCAATATGCCCCGTAATGTTCTCCGGCTGCAGGTCGGAGAGCTGCGTCCCGGTCTTTGCAAAGTGGCGGCTCGGCTTTTGGTTTGCCGCCAGACCGATGCCGATTACCACAACGGCCACCAGCGCGACCGCCACCACCCAAAAGGCGGGCTTTTTGTAATTCAGCACATTTTTGATGCGGCTTTTCGTGTCCCCTTCGCCAAAGGCGAGGGGCGTGCCGCCCACAATTCTTCTGCCGGTGGCAAGGGTCAAAAGGGAGGTGGAGTAGTCTTTTTTCACGTCGCTCCCCAGCTTTTTGATGACCGCCTCGTCGCAGGAGAGCTCCATATCCCGCCCGCACAAAAAGAACGCCACCCACACCAGCGGGTTGAACCAGTGGACACACAAAACGAAAAAGCAAAATAGCTTGACGGCATGGTCAAGGCGTTTGATGTGGGTCTGCTCGTGGAGCAGAATATAGTCCCTTTCCCGGGCTGTGAGGCTGGCGGGCAGGTAGATTTTCGGGGAAAACAGCCCCATGACAAAGGGAGATGTGATGCTTGGGGAGGTGTAAATATTGCCGCTTTCGTGCACGGC
>JAVVVD010000030.1:0-696 GCA_036652795.1 Clostridia bacterium
AGCGTTAATCAGTTCGTCATAAGCGGGGTTGTTGTACTGGGCGTCGTTGTTGCCGCCGCCGGTGATCCACATATCCAGGAAGGACATGGGATCGTTGTAGTCAGCAATCCAGCCGTTACGAGCGATGTCGTAGTTGCCGTCCTTACGGGTCTGGAGGAAGGTGTTCCACTCCTGATTGTTCAGGGTGACGGTAACGCCCAGCTCCTGCTTCCACATTTCCTGCAGAGCCTCGCCGACAGCCTTATGGGCGTCAGAGGTGTTGTACAGATACTCTACAACGGGGAAGCCTTCGCCATTGGGATAGCCGGCTTCTGCCAGCAGTGCGCGGGCTTCGTCGCAGTTTGCCTTGTAGGCATCGGCGGACGCATCCCAGTAATCGGTACCAACGGTACGGAAGTCGTCAAAGCCGCCGCCCTGTGCGTCATAGACGCCAGCGGGGACAAAGCCGGTGGCGGGAACCTGGCCGGTCTGGGTGATTTTTTCGACGATGTAGTTACGGTCGATGACCAGGGAGAATGCCTTACGGACCAGAGCGTTGTCAAACGGTGCCTTCTGGTTCTGGAAGCAGACGTAGTAGTCGCCGATGTAGTCCACGATGTTCAGCTTGCCGTCCTTGAGCAGGGTGGCAATTTCGTCAACGGGCATATCCTCGATGAACTGCAGTTCGCCGGACTGGAAGCCGGAGAGCATAGCGTT
>JAVVVD010000031.1:0-683 GCA_036652795.1 Clostridia bacterium
ACTTTCGGCTACGGAAAAGGAATTTATCACAGCCCATGAGCTGTGCCACATCAGACGATTTGACCATGTGACCCGAATACTCGGCTTTGCCGCGTTAACCCTCCACTGGTTCAACCCACTTGCGTGGCTTGCCTTTATCGTTTCCGGCAAGGATATGGAACGCTCCTGCGATGAAGCTGTGATGAAACAGATGGATACGGACATTCGCGCGGAATATTCCCAGTCGCTCCTGCGCTTTGGAACAGCTAAAGGTATGATACACGCCACACCCCTTGCCTTTGGCGAGGGAGACACGAAAGAAAGAGTGAAAAATGTGCTGAATTACAAAAAGCCCGCCTTTTGGGTGATCGTCGTTTCTGTCATTGCTGTTGTGGCTATCGGGGTGGGACTGATGGCGAATCCCAAGGAAAAACCGGCGGAGTTGGACGCCGCACAAGCCCTTTGGGACGCCCGAACGGAGTATGTGGGCGATAACTCCGCCGTGGGGAAGCTCATCGGTCTGCTTGAATTTCCGGACAGCCTTACCTACCAGTTTTTCGCCTTACAAACAGGCGAAGATGAACGGGGCGTGGAGCTTAGCTTAATTCAAGACACCATCCGCCCCCTTACCGATTTGGAGACTTGGCAGCTGGACAAAAATGCCCTGCTCCTCTTTGCCCTCATCGACAATCTGGAGGATGTGC
>JAVVVD010000032.1:0-266 GCA_036652795.1 Clostridia bacterium
GTGACGTTGATATCAACGGCTTGGGGTGCAATTTCATACAGCTTTTCAAGGGCGGGGATGGATATGCTTTCATAATACTCCGCCGTGGAGAGATCGCCTTCATCTCCCGAAGCGCGAAGTTCCACCGCATCCCGTCGTATCGTTACGATTAATTCCTCTATTTGGGCTTTTGTGAGAACGTCCTGTACCAGATACATGGGCGTATCTCCGCAAAACAACGAAAAGAAATGATATACCTCGTCCTGCGTAAAATCCCGTGCGCGCAC
>JAVVVD010000032.1:276-667 GCA_036652795.1 Clostridia bacterium
GAAAGAGGGCGGTTACGGTGCTTTGCTCGAAATCAGCGCAAGCCACACGGAATATGGGCATATTGTTTGCATCGGGCAGATCAACTCTCGCGTCCACGTTCACATACAGTGCACCATCGTGGTCGCTAAACTCACGAGCGTATCGCTCCGGCGCACCAAGGCGCTCTCTGAGAGGCAGCGCGGCGGGTTCGTTATCAATCGATTCTGTGGCTTCCGCTTTTTCCAGCATCTGCTCCATATCCTTTTGTATGACGATATCCACCTCCGGCGTTTTTTGGCAGGCGGTGAGCAAAAGCAGGGCGGCAAGCATGATAATCAAAAGCTTTTTCATAGCTCAATACCCCTTCTGCGGGTCGATTACGCTGCCATCGATGGCGTTGACGGTGAGGAG
>JAVVVD010000033.1:0-653 GCA_036652795.1 Clostridia bacterium
CGAAAAACATTCAGATTGCCAAGTACGATGATCTATTCAAAAATGACGCCGAGCGTTTAGCGGACACCCAGGAGCGCATCCAAAGCCTACCGCTGGACAAGCTGGTGCCCTTCCCCAACCACCCATTTAAGGTGCTGGACGATGAAAAGATGCAGGAAACCGTGGACAGCATCCGGGATTACGGCGTGTTGGTGCCTATTCTGGTGCGCCCCAAGGATGACGGCAACTTTGAAATCGTCGCCGGACACCGCCGTCATCACGCCAGTATGCTGGCAGGCAAAACCGAGATACCAGCAGTTGTGCGGGACATGGACGACGATGCCGCCATTTTGGTGATGGTAGACAGCAATTTACAGCGTGAAACCATCTTGCCCAGCGAGAAAGCCTTTGCCTATAAAATGAAGCTGGATGCAATGAAAAGGCAGGGAAAACGAACAGATTTAACTTCGGCACAACTTGTGCCGAAGTTGCAAGCGCGTGATGTCGTCGCAAGAGACGCAGGCATTAATCGGATGGAAGTTACTCGCTTTATCCGTCTCACCGCCCTCGAACCGCCACTTTTGGACATGGTGGACAACGGCAACATGGCGTTCACCACCGCCGTGGAGGTGTCCTATCTCACCCCAGCCGAGCAAACAATGCTGACAGAGGTG
>JAVVVD010000034.1:0-628 GCA_036652795.1 Clostridia bacterium
CGGTGATGTTATTGCCGACGGCGCCTCCACCCAGTTGGGTGAACTTGGTTTGGGTAAAAACGTTCTGGTTGCCTTTATGCCGTGGTGCGGGTACAACTTTGAAGATGCTATCGTACTCTGCGAGCGGGCGGTAAAGGATGATATCTTTACCAGTATTCACGTGGAAGAATTTGAAATCACCAGCCGTGACACCAAGTTGGGGCCGGAAGAAATAACCCGTGATATTCCGAATGTCAGTGAAGATGCTTTGCGTAATTTGGGTGCCGACGGAGTGGTTCGTTTGGGTGCGGAAGTGCAGCCCGGCGATATTCTGGTGGGCAAGGTTACGCCAAAGAGTGAAACTGAGTTGGCGCCGGAAGAGCGTTTGCTGCATGCCATTTTTGGTGACAAGGCGGCGGATGTCAAGGATTCCAGTTTGGTGGTCTCCAGCGGCAAGGGCGGTATCGTGATGGATGTCCGCATTGAATATGCCAAGGATCCCAATACCCACAACATGTCCCGTACGGAAGCACGTCGTCAGACCAAGCAGGTCAAGGACTCCTATCGTCAGGAATTTACCGAATTGGTGGATGATTTGACTGATCGTTTGGCGGACATCATGCTGGGGCAGAAGTTGGAATTTCCGATT
>JAVVVD010000035.1:0-621 GCA_036652795.1 Clostridia bacterium
CTTGGCATTTTTATTTTTGCAATGCCAAAGTGGGAAACAGGTCTTTTCCTTGTTGCAAAAGCATGGTATACTTTGGAAAAGGTTGTTTGTATTTTGCTCGTCCCGTATAATGAATATTTCCGGAAAATTTGAAATTTATACATTGGTGGTGGTAATATGGAATTACACAAACGTAAGAAAACACGGTTAGAGGGATACGATTATTCCTCGCACGGTGCATATTTTGTGACGATATGCGTAAAAGACAGACGTGAATTATTAGGCGAAATTATTGTAGGGGACGATGCCCACATCGTCCCGTATATTAAATTATCGCAATATGGAATGGTTGCCCAAAAATACATGAACGGAATTATTGGAATAAACAAATGTGTGATTATGCCAAATCACATACATATGATTATCGTTATTGATGAACGTGAAAATGGGACGATGTGGGCGGATAACGGGACGATGTGGGCATCGTCCCCTACAGGGCAATCAATTTCGCAATTGATAAAATCATTTAAAACATTGGTTACCAAAGAAATCGGATTTTCAATATGGCAACGGTCATTTCACGACCATATCATAAGAAACGAGCAGGAATATCAAAAAATATGGGACTATATTGACACAAAC
>JAVVVD010000036.1:0-604 GCA_036652795.1 Clostridia bacterium
TCCGCACTCACTGGCGAGAGTATGCCCGTTGAAAAAGCAGCGGGAGACCGGGTGATTGCCGCCTCGGTAAACGGCTCCGGTGCGCTGATTGTAAAGGCTTTGCGGGTGGGTAGCGACACCACCCTGTCCCAGATGATTGCCCTTGTAGAGGAGGCATCCTCCTCCAAAGCGCCCATTTCCAAGCTGGCTGACCGGGTGGCGGGGGTCTTTGTGCCGGTGGTGATTGGCATTGCGATTGTCACCGCCGCCGTCTGGCTGATTGCCGGATATTCCGCCGAATTCGCCCTCACCTCCGCCGTGGCGGTGCTGGTCATCTCCTGCCCCTGCGCACTGGGGCTGGCAACGCCGGTGGCGGTGATGGTGGGTACCGGCAGGGGGGCGGAAAACGGCATTTTAGTCAAGTCCGCCGAGGCTCTGGAAACCCTCCACACCATCCACACGGTGGTGCTGGATAAAACCGGCACCGTCACCGAGGGAAAGCCCGTTGTCACCGATATTTGTCCCGCTGAAAACGTCACAAAAGCCGCACTGCTGCAGCTTGCCGCCTCTCTGGAGGCTCCCTCTGAACACCCGCTGGCCTCCGCCATCGTAGCGGCGGCAAAGG
>JAVVVD010000037.1:0-604 GCA_036652795.1 Clostridia bacterium
ATCCGAAAGATGATGAGCTTAAGGTTACCGTAACCAACGTTCTCGATAAAGATATTGGTGTTGATGGCAATGATCTCCCTGCCACTACTTTAGCAACCGCACCTGTGCTTCCCGAATTTAACGATGGTGCTAGCGTCTATGATGCCTTTACAAAGGATCCCGATGGTAAGGCTCAGATACTTGATTTCTTCATAACCCTTACCGCTAAGGAGACCAAGGACGTTAAGGTTACCGCCGTGTATTCCAAGGCTGGTCTTGGCGACGACATCCATAGGGAAGGCCTTACAATCACCAGGGGCGGCAAGGACTATGTCGTGATTCATGATGGTAGAGATGTCCATACGGAAACTAGTGCTATAACCAGTCTTGCTGCTATAGCGGGTGTTTTCACAGTAGTTACTGCGGACAGATTGCATCTGGTTGCGTTCACGACTGAAGAGAACGATGGCGACAACAACTATCCGGTAAACGGCGTGCTCTATCTTGATATGGATGAAGACAACAAATATGCAGGCTTATACACTGTTGCTATCATGGACGGCGTTGTTGCGTTCCAGCATATGGGCACAGCTTCTTGGCTGTATCCTGCTGACGAAGACTATGC
>JAVVVD010000038.1:0-592 GCA_036652795.1 Clostridia bacterium
GTATTCTCCCTGTCGAGATGGTAGAATGAGCGTAGCAAAACAACATCACCCAACAAGGAGTGAACGAGATGGAACGAAAAACAATGGGCAGCTTTATCGCCGCGCTACGCAAGGCGAACGGGCTTACGCAGAAGGATTTGGCGGAGAGGCTCCATGTGTCGGATAAGTCAATCAGCCGCTGGGAACGGGAGGAGGGCGCGCCGGATTTGTCCCTGATTCCCGTCCTCGCTGAAATTTTCGGCTGGCCGTGGGTCTGGCTAAGGTGGGTCTTCTCACCGCCTTGATATGCAATTTTGGCTTTCACCGCGCTTATTTGGGCTTTCTTCTGGGGTCGGTGTTCTACTTAGCGGCGGTGCTCTGTCAGGCTGTCTGGATTAACGGCGCGTTTCTCGCGGTGTCGGACGATGAAATGGCTGGCCCCAATGTGGAACGCTTCAAGCACTCCGCTGTCTCACTGTGCGAAAAAGTGATGAGCCTAGTGGTCGTTTTATGGATGGTGTCTCTCCCCCTGATTCTCTACCCCACGGACACCTATCAGGGTCTAACGGCGGAGAGCTGGCTTTTTCAAGGAGCACTTCCCTTCGGTTTGGTC
>JAVVVD010000039.1:0-589 GCA_036652795.1 Clostridia bacterium
GACTCCCTTCAGGCGCACCAGAAAAAGCACACGAGAAATCGTGTGCTTTTTGTTTTGTTTGTGATATGATAGGGTAAAGATTATTTATATAATCTAACTGAGCGATAAATTGGAATTTGAAAATATATAGGATGGTGAAATGGCTTGGGATATCATGGAACTGCAGAGCAATACTTGAAAACATATCCGAAATTGAACAAGTGGATAAACGAGTGTTCTGTTTGCCACACAAAGGGATACAAGCCCGATATGCCGGAACACATTGGTGGGGAGGATTCTGTCGCGGCAAACAACATAAAGCGGTACTTTCAGCCGCTGAAGTTGAATGACGATGGCATTTGTTTGCAATGTGCAAGGCTTCTTGAATAATTCTTATTTATAGCGTAGGTGTTAAATATGGAAGAGTTTGGCTCTTTATTTATTGAAAGCAAAGGGAAGCCTATACAATACAATAATGAAACAGTAATAGCAGTAGATAAAATACCTGTTCCGAATAAATTTGAGGTATCGGTTATTGACGAAGCTGGCAAAACAAAGACACGAAATTCCAAATCGGAAGTTCGTGTCTTTCTTTTTGCTTATATTAGAG
>JAVVVD010000040.1:0-574 GCA_036652795.1 Clostridia bacterium
ACATTATATTTGCGTTGGCTGATTTTTTGCTGCTGGTGGGCTTGGGATTTGCACAGAATGGAATTCTCCGCTATATTCTCTTACCGCCACAAGGGCACGAGCAGTTCAATCAAACGCTTTCTTCTTTAATTGTTGTCTGCGGGGATTACATCCGACTGGTACTGCTTGTGGTGCTGTTGGTGCAATGCGCAGCACTGCTTCGGCAGTGGCGTCTTGATAAAGCCGCCCCGCCCGCGGCATCAAAGTAATGCAGGAGGACGGCCAAGCCAACAGAGTGCAGAGGCTTGATACAAAGTATTCGAAATTATTCGTTTCGGGAGGCGTTTGTATGTTGCCGGTAATACATCCGGCAATAACCTAATTGATTATTATATTTACATTCGTTATAATAATAGCATTCGGGAATATTTTCGTGCGTTAAGCTCTCTTTCTCGTATTACGAGAGTAAATCCATGGCTTGAGGGTGGTATTCTCTTTGTCGAAACGGTAGAATGTACACAGAAAAGCAAATCACCGAACAAGGAGGACTCATCATGGAACGAAGATCAATTGGCAGTTTTATTGCTGTTCTGCG
>JAVVVD010000041.1:0-568 GCA_036652795.1 Clostridia bacterium
GATGAGGTCACCAGCCTGAGGTGCGTTGGGAATTGTGCCTTCGCCGTTTGAAAGCAGAGCTTCGACCTGCACCAAAGCGTTCATGGGCAGGGCGGCAACCGCCACAAGGGTTCGTGAGGGAACATAGCTTGTAAAGAAGGTTTTGTAAACCTCATTTATTACGTCAATATCCTTGATATTCTTGACGAATACTGTAATTCTGACGATATCGTTCATAACATGACCGATGCTCGAAACAATTTCCTTGATGTTTTTGAAGCACTGCTCCGCCTGCTCCTTAACACCGCCGGCGATGATTTTACCCGACTTGGGGTCGATGGGCAATTGAGCCGAAAGGTTGTTGTAATGGGAGAAGGCAACAGTTTGAGAACAGAGGGAGCTTTGTGGTGCATTTTCCGTATTTCTTGCCAGGACTGTGTTTACGCTACTCATGATTTTTTTCCTTTTTTGTGCTGATTTATTTTTGCGAACAATTACATAATAATTATAAACTATTCTGTGATGAAGGTCAATATTTATTCATTGTTAGAAATTGGGATTTGTTGGTTTGCTATACATTTTTTTGGGG
>JAVVVD010000042.1:0-562 GCA_036652795.1 Clostridia bacterium
TTTTATAGGTGAAATTCAATAGGCGATGCGCAATATGGAGGAATACCCAAGTGGTTGAAGGGTCCGGTCTTGAAAACCGGTAGGTCGGGAAACTGGCGCCTGGGTTCGAATCCCAGTTCCTCCGCCAATTTTATTTACTAGCAACATTGAAAACTTGTCGCGTTATACACATCGCGGGGTAGAGCAGTCTGGTAGCTCGTCGGGCTCATAACCCGGAGGCCGTTGGTTCAAATCCTTCCCCCGCAACCAAGTGGTTTCGTAGCTCAGTCGGTAGAGCAAGGGACTGAAAATCCCTGTGTCGTTGGTTCGATTCCGACCGGAACCACCATTCAATAAGAATAGCCATTAACCAATGTGTTGATGGCTTTTTTCTTTGTCTAAAACAATTAATAAAAAAAGCGTCTCACCATCGTGAAACGCAGTTCTTAATCCTATTCGCTTAAAGCCGTTGCCTTCATCCGTTCTGCCGTTGACATATTCGCTAATTCAATGACTTTATTCATATCCAAATTCAAAGCTTTTGCTAGTTGTTCACCATAAGCATGATCCGCTAAATAACAAT
>JAVVVD010000043.1:0-278 GCA_036652795.1 Clostridia bacterium
TATCTTTGCGATGACGGAATTCATCCAAACGAAAAAGGCCACAACCTTATTGCGCGAGTGATTACCGAGTATATCCCTCGAATTATGCCCCATATGACCAACGACCCAATGCTTCTTGCCTCGGTTTGTGGTTGACAATTTAGTGCAAATGTTGTATTCTAAGGTGCATCGGAATTTCCGTGCACCTTTTTCTGTATATGGAGAAGTGACAGCGCGACAAGAATAGGCATTGCTCGAAATGTTCGCCCGCCTTGGTCAGCTGTGAACACCGATTTCCT
>JAVVVD010000043.1:288-554 GCA_036652795.1 Clostridia bacterium
CATAGTTCCGAAATTTCTACATTCTTTTGCTTGCCTTACCCTGATTTTCAATTGATTTTCAAGGGTGTAAAACTAAATATGGAGAAGTATCGAAGTGGTCATAACGGGGCTGATTCGAAATACTCCGATGTTTTTGGTAGTAGCACACTTCAAAACCCAGCAACCATGCGGGTTTGCACAGGTTCTAATTTCATATTTTTCAGGAGTTTTTGCATAAAGTTCTCGCATTTTTCCGGAGTGCTTTTTGCTTGACTATATTGGGAGCG
>JAVVVD010000044.1:0-538 GCA_036652795.1 Clostridia bacterium
CAGCCGCAGACGAACCGTCCCACGAAGGTGCCGACCAATATCATAAACCCAGCCACATAAAAGGCAAACTTATACTCATAGCTGCCGATGGTTGCCTGCAATGCTCCGATGGGACAGGCGCCCACCGCACCGGGACAGGAATAGCAATTCATGCCCGGCACGCAGACGTTTTTGATGCCGCCTTGATAGATTTTTCCACGGACAAATCCAATGAGATAGCTGTTGGTAATCACCATCCAGAGCACCTGAACTAAGTGACGGAATCGCTCGGAGTATTTTTTCTTTTTATCCAATTCCCACACACTCCAGACAGATGTTGATGGCCTTTTCCATCACAATCGTATATTCTTCGCGCCACACTCCCAAAAGGAAGAAGGCAGCACCAACTATTAGGAATAAGACGGTGACCCAGTTTGAATTAATAATGGCGTTTAATTTCATCGCTGACATCTCCTTCGTTTGATTGCAAACTAACTGATTTATTCCTTATGAGCCCCATCATAAATGAACACACAGACATTTTCAGGAATTTCAGTTG
>JAVVVD010000045.1:0-522 GCA_036652795.1 Clostridia bacterium
CATGAGGATGCCGACTCCCCCGTCCCCGGCCTGACTCACCGTTATCCCGACCGTGTCCTGCTGCTGACCACTGACCAGTGCTCCATGTACTGCCGTCACTGCACCCGTCGTCGTTTCGCCGGCCAGCATGATGCCAGCGTTGCCACCGAGCAGATTGACAAGTGCATCGACTACGTCCGTGACCACAAGGAAGTCCGCGACGTCCTCCTCTCCGGCGGCGACGTGCTGATGCTCTCCGACGAAATGCTGGAGTACATCTTCAAGAAGCTCCGCGCCATCGACCATGTGGAAATCGTCCGCCTGGGTTCCCGTACTCCCGTCGTGTGCCCCCAGCGCATTACCCCCGAGCTGTGCAACATGATTAAGAAGTACCACCCCATCTGGCTGAACACCCACTTCAACCACTCCAACGAGATTACCGTTGAAGCAAAAGCCGCCTGCGAAATGCTGGCTGATGCCGGTATCCCCCTGGGCAACCAGTCCGTCCTGCTTGCAGGCATCAACGACTGCGTCCACGTCATG
>JAVVVD010000046.1:0-518 GCA_036652795.1 Clostridia bacterium
TTGGGAATACGCAAAAACAGAGCTTATACAAAATGGCGTTCGCTATTGTGAATTGTGGACGCAGGACGATATCGCAGCCAACTCATTTTATCATACAGTAGGATTTGCATTAGACGAGTCTCAGACGTGGATTCGGTGTTATGTACATGGAGAAAATTGTAGGGAATTGCTTAGGCAGGCTCCTATTGGCAAGATTTATGGTCCTGAGGAACTTATATTTGATGCTCCACTATCAAGAAAAAAAGAACTTGTGGAAATGTGCTATCGCATAAATGAGGTGCGTCTTTATTCCTGTACTTTATGAGCATATGCAGTTAGCGTGTTAGTTCAAATCCCCCTATAAAAAACAGGCTCACATCTACAATTATCGGACTACTAAAAGAATTCGTAGTAAAAAATGTCATCGGCAGAAGGGCATTTTTTGCCTAAGTAGTCGAACGTTTATCGTTCGGCTACTATCCTTTTTACGCAAGCTTGTGAGCTTTTATTACATCCTGCTCCGTCACCATATCAAGAAG
>JAVVVD010000047.1:0-517 GCA_036652795.1 Clostridia bacterium
AAGTGCAGTCACTTGTTCAAGGCTAAGCGTGTTTTGTTCGATTGCCAAGGAAGCGTGAATGGTTCGAATTCGATTTGCCCGCCGAAGAACAGGGCTTGCGTTTAGACCGGAGGTGCCACCGGTTTTGCCAACCAGCTGCGCGATATCCGCAATATCACTTATCATATCCGGTGTTATGTCAAAGGGTGGGCTTTTGTTTTCCATAGCTTCCTCCTATACGATATTTGTTACGGCATTAGTATAGCACCGCATCTCTCAAATATCAATCCATCTCTCATAATATTGATGGATGAAATGAGGGTTGAAGCAATGGCGCGCATTGTGTGGTAGTGCGGGATTTTTGAATGGTAACGTGTATTTTATATTTTACGAGGTGAAATAGTTGAAAACATTAGTTATGATAAGTGGCACAATGGGTGTTGGGAAATCCTTCTCTCTAGTTGCAGATGAAAATTCCTTAGTAAAAAGAATAAAGCTCGATATTGATAGCGGAATAAGGACGGCAGATGTCATAGAT
>JAVVVD010000048.1:0-512 GCA_036652795.1 Clostridia bacterium
CGGCGATATCGTTGGATATATGCTTCACTACCGAAAGGTTGTGGGTGATGAACATATATGCAAAGCCATGTTCCTTCTGCAAATCCTGCATAAGGTTCAATACCTGCGCCTGAATCGAAACGTCCAGCGCAGAAACTGGCTCATCGCATACGATGAATTCCGGCCCAAGTATAAGCGCGCGAGCGATGCCTATCCTCTGACGCCTTCCTCCATCCAGCTCGTGTGGGTAGGAATATTTGGTGCGCTTTTCAAGGCCCACGGTATCCATGGCCTCCTTGATGTACTTTTCGTAATCATTGCGGGAGATGTTCTTTTCAAATATTTTGAGCGGCTCCCCGATTATATCGGAAACCGTCATCTTGGGGTCCAACGAGGAATATGGATCCTGGAATATCATCTGCATCTTGCCGCGTAGCTCCTTAAGCCCATCTCCGTTTACGCAGGATATCTCCTTACCGTTAAAGTAGATCTCGCCTGAGGTCTTTTCCAGCAGATGAATTATTACGCGCCCT
>JAVVVD010000049.1:0-511 GCA_036652795.1 Clostridia bacterium
ATGAGGCAGATTAAAAAGGAGAGCAGGACGAAAATTTTGATTGTATCGTAGAGAAAAAATTGCAGACTGCGCCCCCAGAGCGAGGTTAAATCCAGCCCCACAGCGGACAAAAGGCCGCCGATGAGGGTATTGAGCCACTTCATGCCCAGAATTTGGTCCTGAAAAAAGAGCCAGATACTCATGAGCACTCCTCTTTCGTGGCGGTGAGCGCTGCAAGCAGCGTCTGGGCGTAGGCTCGCCCCTCCGGACTGATGGAGTAGTGGGTCCACTTGCCCTCCCGCCGTCCCGTTACAATGCCGGAGGCGCAGAGAATCCGCATATGGTGCGACAGGGTGGACTGACCGATTTGCAGGCTGTCTAGCAGCTTGCAGGCGCACTTTTCGCCGGTTTGGAGCTGCTCTAAAATCTGCAGGCGGTTTTCGTCGCAGAGGGCTTTGAAAACGGTAGCATTTTTCTGGTAGACCGTTGCCATGATGTCACCTCACATCTATTTTATTCGATATGAGCATTG
>JAVVVD010000050.1:0-502 GCA_036652795.1 Clostridia bacterium
TGGAGTAAAGCGCGTTTCAAGGTTGTATTGGCAGATGACGCTGGCAATGGTATAATTACGCCATAAAGTATCCAAGCTGTTACTCTAGGAAGGCACAGTTTCCAAGTATCATCAGCGTTCATGAGCATATTGCCTTTGGGCGCTTTTTTTGTTTCAGCTCATCCTATCCTTGCGCATAAGCAGGACTCCAACAGGGGGCTGCTTTTGTATGCCACGGCGGAATCAACGCCGAAATACGAAAGGAGACCACAATGTAACCTTGTTTGGATGATTTCAACACTACATTTGGCTATTACCCGAAAATGCTGGGGTATCATGCCTGACAGGCTCACATATCGAAGTGGCCCGTCACGTTGATGTGGGAACCTTCCTTCAGGTTCATCTTTCTCACCCGCTCGGCAACGTCGTCAAAATCGTTGTGTTAGGGCTACAATAAAGAGTACCAAAACAAATCGGACAGGGGGTAAAATAGAGAAAAAAGGAGAATATCAAAATGGAGTAG
>JAVVVD010000051.1:0-501 GCA_036652795.1 Clostridia bacterium
TTCTCTTTTCGCAAAAAGAGAAATGGTGTTTTGGGTCTTGCCAGTGCGCACACTGGCGGATGTTCGCAACCTGTTGCGCCCCCCAGCCGCCCACTTTGGGCGGCAATTTTCATATACCTCTTGACACAGTATACTATGCGGTGTATAGTACGACGTGAAAGGTGGTATTGACATGGATGCACAATTGAAACGCGGCGTTTTGGAAATTTGCGTGCTTGCCGCCATGCGTCATGAGGACGCCTATGGCTACAAGCTCATAAAGGACCTGTCGCCGTTTATGGAAGTCTCCGAATCCACGCTTTACCCCATACTGAAACGGCTGGAATCCGGCGGCTGCGTCACGGTTTATTCCGTGGAGCACAACGGCAGGCTCCGAAAATACTATCGCTTGACAGATGTGGGTATAAGTAAAATTAAGGAATTCTTGGAGGGCTGGGACAGCATGATGGCTGCCTATTCATTCATAAAGGGGGACGAAGAAAATGACAAAGCATGAATATT